>CAVXWQ010000029.1:0-163585 GCA_963765445.1 uncultured Actinomycetota bacterium | reverse complement strand
TCCTGGCCCGGCCGGGTCATCTGGCACACGCCCTGCTGGAAAGCTGTCAGCTGCCCGTCGAGGCTGACCGCGTCCCACTGGAAGATCATCATGCCCTTGGTCTTGGTGTGGTCCGGGCACACCGGCACCATGCCTTTGAGTGCATCACCCAGGTGTAGGCGCACCGATAGAAGGCCTGCCCGTCGATCAACGGTGAGTGGATGTCGGACGGACACGATCGACGTCTCCGCGCATTGCGGGGTGATGGTCCAGGTATCCAGGACGCTGCTCGGCCCGACGACGTCGTAGGTTCCGGCCAGCGCCGTGCCCGTCGCGTGGGCCGCCGGTGCAACGCCCAGCACCATGCCGGCCACCGCTAAACCCGCCGCTGCGACGCGGCCGCCGGTTCTCATGCGAGCAATCCTCCAGGAATCAGTCCGATCAAGATCTGTCGGAACCGTCTCCGAAGCGTTACGAAGTGGCAGTTAAAGGATTTCTAAGACTGCGGCGGCGATCTGCAGTCCCGGCTGTGCGACGGCGCTGACCACGGTGTTCAGCTCGCTGGGCGGCATTTCGCTGGCGATTCAGCGTGGTCTGGAGTTGTTCGATCCGGCAGAGGTCGGCACCGACCAGGATGCTGCCGCCGAAATCCACCAGATACTTCCGCTGGACCGTACAGTCAGCAAACAAGTAATCGGGGGGCGTGGCATGCGAGCAGTAGCCTACGTAGGCCGCATCGGTGGTCTCGCAGTCGCGCTGGGTATCGGGACGGCGATCGCCAGCGGGGCTACCGGCCGGCATGGGCGGCGCCGGCCGATTCGTCATCGGCTCAGGCATCGGCGCCGGCCAAGGCTGCGAAACCGGCCGCCGGTCCCCGGGCACACCCCGCGGCGGCGGCACAGACTCGAGCCGCTGCCACGCCCGCAGCCTCCCAGCGCGCCACCGCAGGCCTGCAGCCGGTGCCGATCCGGCTATCCGGCGGGAATCGGGGACACCCGGCGAGTCACCGGTCTCCTGGATGATGGCGGCCGCGTCCCGCCGCCGCCCGGCCAGGCGCAGAGCGGCCTCGCCCCGCTGCCCCGGTGTCCGCCGCGGTGTTGGTCGTGCGGTTAGCGGCAGCGTCCGCCAAGACCAGTAACCCGTTCAACAACCAGACGCCGACGATGCACCCGGTTCAGCTCGCCGAGGACGCCAACGGTGTGGTCACCGGTTCGCTCAACACCGTCGACCCGGACAGCAGCACCGAAACATACACCGTCACAAGCAATCCCGGGCACGGCAGCGTCGTGGTCAGCACCGACGGAACCTACACCTACACCCCGGTCGAGGCGGCCGTGCAGACCGGCATCACCGACAGCTTCACCGTCACGGTCAGCGACGCCAGTAGCGGTTTCCACCTTCACGGACTGTCCGGGCTGCTGAACCTGCTGAGCTTCGGGCTGCTCGGCAACGCCGGGCACACCAGCACCGCCACCGTGGACGTCACCGTCACGCCGGTGCCGGTCACGGTGCCGATCAGTGTGCCGATTGCTCCGACTCCGCAGCTCACGTTCAACTTCGTCTACGGCAGCGGCTCGGAGTACTGGACCGCCGATGCCCGCAACGCGCTGACCACCTCGGCCAACTCGCTGGCGTCCTATCTGGTGCTGAGCGCACCGGTGACCGTCAGCTACACCGTGATCGGGGAGAACGACCCGTCATCGAATGTGCTGGCCTCGTCCTCCGTCGACTACGCCGGCAGCGGCGCGGGGTTCTACGACACCGTCGTGCAAACGAAAACCCTGACCGGCGTTGACCTCAACGGCCCGGCGCCCGACGCGGAAATCACCTGGAACTTCAGCTACTCGTGGGCGACCGGTGACTCGGTGAGCAGCAGCCAGTACGACCTGGAGGCGGTCGCGCTGCACGAGTTGGTGCATACCCTCGGGTTCCTCAGCGGAGCCGAAGACAGTCCGGACACCAACTGGACCCAGTTCGACCGGTACCTGGTCACCGCCGATGACACGCCGATCGTCGCGAGCAACTACACGATCAACCCGGCCTACTTGCCGACACTGACCGGCGGTGTCGGCGGGCTGTACTTCGGCGGGCCCAACGCGGTGGCCGCCTACGGCGGGCTGCTTCCGCTGTACACCCCGAGTTTCTTTACGCAGGGCAGCTCGGTGTCGCACCTGGACCCCTCAGTGCCGTCGTCGAATACGCACGTGATGAACCCGTTCTCGAGCACTGGACTCGGACCGCGGGTCATCAGCCCTGTGGAGCTGGGCGTTCTCAAGGACCTCGGCTACACGATCTCGAATTCGCCGGTGTACCTGTTGCTCTTCGTATTCCCGGTGTTCCGGCGGCGAGGTCGTGATGACAACGTCTCCTAGGGCGCGCCGCCCACGGGCCGGGCGGGGAACCAGCTGTTCTTCCGCCACTGCGCCCAACTCATCATCCCGTGTTAGGCACCCGAATGTGGTTGAAGGCGATCATGTTCGGCTGCGACAACGCGACAAGTATCGAGCGAACGTCCCTACGGTGACGAACCCAAGTCAGCCGGAGCGCCGCCACCTGGAGTACGTGAGCCGACGGTGGCTGCTGCAAGTCGGTGGCGGCGTCGGCCTCGCAACCTTGCTCAATGCGTGCTCAAGCCAGCAGTCTTCGAAGCCCGCCTCCGCCACGCCGGCCGAGGCGAGTCCGAGTCTCGCGCCGACGACAAGTCCCTCCCCGAGTGCAACGGCGATGGCGACAACCGACGCCACGGCCGTGCCGTCACCGAGTTCGGTTGCGACGTCCGCCCCAATGTTGTGCCGCGAGGCGTGGGGCGCTCGACCCGCGCGCCCGGGCGGCACGCCGCAGGTGCCCAACCGGATGACCATTCACCACTCCGCCGTCGTCCTCGGCGCCAACAGCAACGCCCCTGCGCGCATCCGTGCCGACCAGCGATACCACCAGGATTCAAAAGGGTGGATCGATATCGCCTATCACGTGGGCGTCGACCGCAATGGGAACATTTACGAGCTTCGCGACCCCGGACTCGTCGGCGACACCGCAACAACCTATGACCCCACCGGCCACTTCCTCGTCCTCTGCGAAGGCGACTACGACCAGGAGACCGTGACCGAAGAAATGCTCAACGGAGTCGCTCGTGCCTGCGCATGGGCCGCTCAGCGCTACTCCATTTCGCCCGACAGAATTGCCGGCCATCGAGACTTCGCAGCGACGTCGTGCCCCGGTGCAAACCTCTACGCCCACATTGCCTCCGGGGACATCAAGACTCGAACCCAAAACTTGGTGGCCACCGGAGGAGGAGGCTTGGAGCGCGCGTGCGGGCCCGAAGCGATTGCACGGGTCGCCGCGATCGAGGCGGGTAACTGACACAGCGCCGACGCTGGGATCGCGACGGCTCCTAGGGTTCTACCGCTTCCAGGACCTCAACGAGCGCAGCGTCAGGTACTGGCGGCGGCCCGGCGACCGCCTGACAACCGCCCTCGACCTCGTCGCGCGGTCCCGGCCACGTTTCCTGCAACCCGATCCGATCATGCAGCCTGGCAAGCGGTTTGGGCGCCCACCAATTCAACCGGCCCATCAGATGCATCAATGCCGGGACAAGCACAGTCCTGATGATCGTGGCGTCGACCAGGATGGCCAGCGTCAGCCCGACACCGAACATGCGCATGAACGACACATTGGCCGCAGCCAACGCGGCGAAAGAAATCGACATGATGACCGCGGCCGCGGTGATGACCCGTCCCGTTCGCGTCAGCCCGAGGGCCACGCTTTCATCATTGGCCGCCTGCGTGCGGTCGGAAGTCAGCCAGTATTCCCGGATCCGCGACACCAGGAACACCTCGTAGTCCATCGAAATCCCGAACGCGATGCAGAACAACAACACCGGCATCGCTGCTGACAACGTCCCGGTGGCCGTGGTGCCGAAGCCACCCAGGTGACCCTCCTGGAACAGCCACACGATGGCGCCGAACGCGGCCGTCAGGGACAACACATTGAGCAGCAGCGCTTTGAGCGGTATCACCAGACTGCCGGACAACAGGAACAGCAGAACGAAGGTGACACCACCGACCAGGCCGAGCACCAACGGCAGCCGTGACGTGACCGCGCGGGCGTTGTCGCGGTTTGTCTGGGCATCGCCGGTCAGCAGGACCCGCGCTCCGGCGGGCGCCGGGACCTGATGGAGGTGGTCGAGTTGGCTGTCGGAGGCGGCCGAGTACAGCGAGGCGGCGCTGGCAACGGTGAGCAACGCACTGCCGTCGCTGCGCCCGCTGGCGCCGGTGCCCGGGCCGACCAGCGTCCCGTCGACGAACACTCCGGGCGGCGATGTCACCGACGTCACGTCCGGTACCCGAGACAGCCGGGCGGCGTAGTCAGCGAGATCCTGGTCGCTGATCCGGGCGGCATCGGGGAGGACAACGGCCACGTCGGTCATCACATCCACGGCGAACTCGTTGCGAATCTGGTCACCGACCTGCCGCGCCGACGCGGTGGTCGCCAATACTCGATCATCAGGCGAGCCCCACTTGAGCGCGAGAAACGGTGTCCCGGCCAGCACCAGAAGTGCCACCACGGCGACGGTGATCGGTAGTGCGTGGCGGATCACCACGTTCGCCGACCGATACCAGAACGCGTCCTCGACAGCCGGATCGATGTGCAGGCCGTCAGGCAACCGATGGCGACCGCAGCGAGGGACGAGAGGTAAGGACTCGCGGGCACGTCTCCTGCCGAGCCGCCCGAGACTCAAGGCATCCAGGCGCGGGCCGAGCACCACGATCGCCGCAGGAGTTACCACGATGGCGGCGACGGCGGCGAACGCGACCACCGCGACTCCGGCATAGGCGAACGACTTGAGGAAGTACATCGGGAACAGAGCCATCGGCAGCATCGCCAGACCGACCGTCACCGCAGAGAACACCACGGTGCGGCCCGCGGTCGCCATCGTGCAGATCAGGGCGGCGTCGCGGTCGGCGCCGGCAGCCAGTTCGTCTCGGAATCGGCTGACCAGTAGCAGGGTGTAGTCGATCGCCAGAGCAAGCCCCATGGCCATGCTGAGATTCAAGGCAAATACCGACACATCGGTGAAGCAGGTCATCGCCCGCAGCACCGCCATCGATCCGAGGATTGCCAGGACGCCGACGATCAACGGCACGGCGGCGGACAGCAGGCCGCCGAACACCCAGACCAACACCAGAAAGCTCAGCGGAATCGCGATCGCTTCCATGCGAACCAGGTCACGCTCGGTCTGGCGGCTTATCTGTGCGTAGACCGCGGCGGGGCCCCCGAATCTGACTGTGACCCCGCCCCTGTCATGGGCCAGGTCCTCGTCGAGCGCCTGCGCATAGGTTTGCGCCGCGTTGTCGTCGCCGGTGATCCCCGCGATGATCAGTCCGGTTTTGCCGTCCTTGCTGACCAGGGGTCCGGCCGCGTCAGACGGACCTGTCCACGGCGAAGTCACGTCGGCAACGTGGGGCGACTGCTTCAACTTCGCGACGATGTCGGTGCCCACCGCACGCGCGGCATCACTGTGTGCCCCGCTGCCGGACGTCACCGCAATGAGGACCTTCATATCGCCCTGGTGGAATCGATCGGTGAGCAACCCGTCGGCTCGCGAGGATTCCGAGGACGGATCGTCAAATCCGCCCGCAGACAGGTATTTCGTGACCGGCACTCCGAAAACCGCTGAGCCGACGGCCAACATCGCCGCGGCAAACAGGATTCGTTTAGGGGCTGCGATTGCCACCAGAGCAATGCGGTGCAGCACGTGGCAGCCCCTTCCGGCAGAACCGGGCCAACGTATCAGTACCTGTCATTGGTCAGCGTGCCGCGACGGTCACGACTTTCCCGTTGGGGCGCTGCGGCTGCCCGGTGTGGCGGTTCATCGGCAACGGCAACGGCTCCAGGGGATGGCGTCGGATCTCGAAGGTTTGATAAGCCACCAGCACCACCAATCCACCGATGAGGACCGCGGAGGCGCCGGCGTTGCCCCAGCCCAGTCCGCCGCGATCGCGGCTCCTGCTCAGAATGTTGCCCACCTCGGCACCCCAGGGCCGAGTCAGGATGAACGCGATCCAGAACAGCAGCATGGAGTTGATGGCGGTGAAGTAGTGCGCGGCCAACAGCACCAGCATCGCCGCCGTCAGCATCAGCGCGGCGGGTCGCAGTCCCGCGCCCAGCCCGCCGGCCAGGTAGTCGCCGGTGGAGGTGCCCAGGCTGTTGGAGAAGACCACGGCGATCCAGAACAGCACCTCGCCGGTGAAGGTGGCCACGTTCTCGACGTTGAGGGTCTGGCCGCTGCGCCACCAGACGAACATCACCACAGCCAACCCACTGCCGAGGATCACCACGCCGGTGACTGCCCGAGGTGGGACGTGTAGTTGATGTAGTCCGAAATCGTGGTGCCGGCCGTACTGGTGAGGACCACTACCGTCCAGAACAACGCCGGATGGAAACGACTGGCGCGCAACTGAATTGTGACGGCGATAAGGAAAATGCCGAGTAGCAGTATGGCCGAATGAAGGGTGCCCAACCCCAGTGTCTGGGAGAAATAGTCACCGGCCGTCTCACCCAATGTGGTGGCCAGGATCTTCAGTGCCCAAAACAGCGCGGTGATGTGCGGCAGCTTGCGCAACACGTATTGGCCGGGTGTCAGGGGCATGTTCGTGTAGACCTCTAACTTGCCAGCCATGCCTTTGTCCCCTCGAGCGGGTGCGACATCGTGTGATGCCCGAAGTCTCGCAGTCTGGCGGGCCGCGAGCGACCCGCGCGAGGCACACGCGCACGATCACCAGCGAGTTCCCAGTCAGGTCACAGGTTCGACCCCCGGGGCGCACGGCCAGAACGATCCAGAAGCGTCCAGGAATGCGTGAGGCCCTAGCGCTGCTTTTGTCCGGCCGGAGTCTATGGCTAACGTGCTGCGGTTATTGCCGCAGACATTGTTAACCCTGGGATTCAGACATCGTTCATCGAGTTCGCGATTGCCTCGATGTGACCGTCCTTGCTGACGGTCGCATCGCAAGCCCACATCGCGTCACCTGCGTAGCCGCCAAACCCGTTCTTGGCGTTGACCATTCCACCAGATGAGTACGCCTTGTCGCCGTTGTCAGGATGGTAACTGAGGTTCAGCGTCTTGCTGGGTGACGCGACGGTCCAAGCCTTCCAATCACTGAACTGTGCGCTATCAGGGTCTTTCAAGCTCTTCTTCACGGACCCTTCGCATGTCGATGGGAATCTCTGGATGCCAAGAGTGGCCGTCCCATACATCTGCCCCGGCCTGCCGTACGGGTCTGGATACCAACCCGGTGGCGTCGGCGACAGCTGCGACATATTTCCCCTCCAGCCGTCTTCCCGCGGCCGCGATGCGATGCCCGCGTCCCCAGACCGCATTGCCAAATCGAGTAGTCCACTACGCGGGTGTGGGGTCGATGCCAGGACTTAGGCTTCTCACGCTGATTGAGGCGGCAAACGTTTCGGGGAGTGACACAAGCGCAGTTCTGGGAAGGAGCCCTGCGACGATGCTGGCAACATTGATGATCGCGGTGCTGATCAGATTGATTCCGGCAACCATCGCAAGCAACAAAGGTGGGCCGTTCGCGAGCTGGTGGATGTTCGGCACGGCACTCTTCATCATTGCGCTGCCCGCCGCTCTCCTGATGAAGCCCGATACCGCCGCTGTGGAACGGAAGCAACTGTCGGAGGGCATGCAGAAGTGTCCTGACTGCGCCGAGATGATCCGTGCCGATGCCCAGGTGAGTCGCTTCTGCGGCTGCCGATTCGCTACCACGCCGCCGCGCTTGCCTGCTGCGGTCAGTCGCTGAAGCCGAAGGTCAGTTGATGATTCGGAAGCCCTTGATGGGTATCACTGCGGTAGCCGTTGCGGCTGCACTCAGTGCCTGTCTGCCATGTCCGACAACAACTACCACGGGACAGTTGCTGGCACCGGCGGGGCACCCCTCAGCACCATCTCAACCCCGTCTGTGCCAGCGGTGCCAGTCACCATCAGAGGCAACGGCAAAACGAGTAAGACGTAAGCCTGGTCGCCAGCGGCTACACCATCGTGTACCGGGCGTCGAGCTACTGCCTGGCCGTCCTGACGGTGGAAGCTGACGGCAGCGACGGTGTCGCCGTCAATGAGTGCGCTCAGGGTGATGGCCCCGTCAGCGGGACCACCAGCTACCACGCCACCGGACGCAACGACGTTCCGTGTGTCCAACACCCAGGGGAACTGGAGTCTGACCTTCACCCCGCTGGCATGAGCCAGGGCACTGCCGGTGATGTGAGGTCGAGAGTGCCAGCAGCCCAGGACGATTGATTCAGCGTTGGCATATCGTTGGCACGGGCCAACTTTCGAGGGCCGAAAAATGGCCTCTTAGCTGCGGTTATACGCAGTGGCAGGTACAGGATTCGAACCTGTGTAGGCTTTCGCCGACGGATTTACAGTCCGCTCCCATTGGCCGCTCGGGCAACCTGCCAGGATGGCACCACACCGGGGACCGGTTTGGTGCGACTAGCAGGGTACAACGAGGATGTACCCCAGACACAAACCGGCCGATCACACCGAGGAGGGGTCCAATGGCGGATTCATCGTTCGACATCGTCAGCAAGGTCGACCACCAGGAGGTCGACAACGCGCTGAACCAGGCGGCCAAGGAGCTGTCCACCCGGTTCGACTTCCGCGGCACCGACACCACCATCGCCTGGAAGGGCGAGGAGGTCATCGAGATCGTCAGCTCCACCGAGGAGCGCGCCAAGGCCGCCGTCGACGTCTTCAAGGAGAAGCTGATCCGCCGCGACATCTCCATGAAGGCCTTCGACGCCGGCGACCCGCAGCCCAGCGGCAAGACCTACAAGGTCAGCGGGACCATCAAGCAGGGCATCGACCAAGAGCACGCCAAGAAGATCAACAAGCTCGTCCGCGACGAGGGCCCCAAGGGCGTGAAGACCCAGATCCAGGGCGACGAGATCCGGGTCAGCTCCAAGAAGCGCGACGACCTGCAGGCCGTCATCGCCCTGCTCAAGGGCGCCGATCTGGACGTCGCCCTGCAGTTCGTCAACTACCGGTAGTCCCTCGGCCTTCAGTTCACTTCGTGCGCTACCCTGTAGGTGCACGAAGTGAACTGAGGGACTGATCCACATGCCCGTCGTCGATGACCTGATCGCCGCGCATAGCCGCATCCGTGAGAGCGCCCGCGCCGTCGGTGACGCCCTGTCCGCGGTCGAGGTGTACACCGAACCCGCGATCGCCCGGGCCGTGCAGGCTGAACACAATCTCTACGCCCGCATCGGCGCCGAGTTCGGGATGCTGAGCAGTGCCGACGCCGGCAAGAGGATGGGCTCACGATCCAGCGCCCCCCGGAACCTGGCCGCCGCCGCCCACCGCGCCAAATCGCTGGTCGCGGTGCGCCGTGGCAATTACCTCGCCTACCCCGGATTCCAGTTCGGCCCCGACGGGCAACCGCTTGCGGTGATCGCGCGCCTTCGCGAAGTCGCCGAGGCCAACGGCTGGTCTGAAGCCGGCTTGGTGCAGTGGCTCTGCGCGCCGACAACCTACTTCGACGGTGATCGGCCGGTGGACCACCTCACCGCAGGATCCGGACCGGGTCGTCGCCGTGGCGAAGGAGGCTCTCGCCGTCTCGTGGTGACGCGCCCACCATCCCCGTTCGAACCCGCCGTCACCACGGTGCCAGCAGGACAACAGCTGTACCGCGTTCTCTCGTCGACACGCACGGCGACCGAGTTCAATCCGGGCGTCGGCGCACCGACCCGGTTCGCCTTCTTCGGCAATCCCGTCGTTCCGGTCATGTATGCCGCCGACACCGAAGAAGCCGCGATCGCCGAGACGCTGCTGCACGACATCCCGGCCGACGGTGGGGTACTCCCCTACGACCAGTACGCGGGCAAAGCACTTGTCCGACTGGAGGTCACGCGCGCGCTGAGCCTCGCGGTGTTGCACGGCATGGGGTTGCGGAAGTTGAAAGTCACCGCCCAGGACGTCACCGCCAGCCCGGCATCCACCTATGGCGACGACCGTCGCGTGGGCGCAAGCGGCGCATGCCGCCGGCCTGGACGGCCTGGTGTGGATGTCGCGGATGTGCAATGACACCAAGGCGTACGTCTTCTTCGGAGACCGCTGCACTGAAGCCTTCACCCAGGATCCCGGGCACGCGCGGATCTTCGCGAGCCCCGCCGATCAGATGTGGCTCATCGACCTGTGCGCACCGCTTCACGTCGATGTGCTCCTCGAGCCCGCCTGACCACGGTCCACCGCTCGACGCATGTCAACTAATCTGGTGACCAACACCACACCAGGCACGAAGGCAGGACCGCGATGACCGCTACCCCGGAGACCGTCCCCACTCCCGCCGAGCAGGACGGCGGCAGCTACGACGTCGTCATCGTCGGCGCGGGGATCTCCGGGATCGGCGCGGCCTACCGCATCGCCGAGCGCAACCCCGGCACCCGCTACGTCATCCTCGAACGCCGCGACCGCATCGGCGGCACCTGGGACCTGTTCCGCTACCCCGGCGTGCGCTCGGACTCCTCGATCTTCTCGCTGTCCTGGCCGTGGGAGCCGTGGACCCGCAAGGAGGGCGTGGCCGACGGCGACCACATCCGCGAGTACATGGAAGACACCGCCCGCAAGCACGGCATCCTGCCCAACATCCACTTCCACACCTATGTGCGCTCGGCGGACTGGGACTCGTCCACCGACACCTGGACCGTGCACGTCGACGAGAACGGCACACGCCAAGACCTACCGCGGGCGCTTCGTGTTCTTCGGCTCCGGCTACTACAACTACGACGAGGGCTACACCCCGGACTTCCCCGGCCTGGAGAACTTCGGCGGCACCGTGGTGCACCCGCAGTTCTGGCCGGAGGACCTCGACTACACCGGCAAGAAGATGGTCGTCATCGGCAGTGGCGCCACCGCCATCTCGCTGATCCCCGCGCTGGCCCGCACGGCGGCCAAGGTGACGATGCTGCAGCGCTCCCCGACCTACCTGTTCTCCGGCTCGCGGATCAACCCGCTCAACGAGTTCATCCGTAAGGTGTTCCCCCGCAGGATCTCTCACCTGCTGGTGCGGTTCATCGCCACACTGTTCGAAGGGTTCATCTGGTTGCTGGCCCGCACCGCCCCGGGTCTGACCAAGCGGCTCATCCGCGCGCAGAACAAGAGCCTGCTGCCCGCGGGCTATCCGGTGGACGTGCACTTCAAGCCGCGCTACAACCCGTGGGACCAGCGGCTGTGCCTGGTGGCCGACGGCGACCTGTTCGAGGCCATCAAACGCGGTCGCGCCGAGGTGGTCACCGACCACATCGACCACTTCGACCAGACTGGCATCGTGCTCAAGTCCGGCCAGCACCTGGACGCCGACATCATCGTCACCGCCACCGGCCTGCAGCTGCAGGCGCTCGGCGGGGTGCGAATCAGCTTGGACGGCACCGAGATCAAGCCGCAGGACCTGTACTCCTACAAGGCGCACATGCTCGAAGACGTGCCGAACCTGATCTGGTGCATCGGCTACACCAACGCCTCGTGGACGCTGCGCGCCGACATCACCGCCCGCGCGACGGCCAAGCTGATCGACTACATGAACTCCCGCGGCTTCACCCACGCCTACCCGCACCTCGGGGGCCAGCCGATCCCGGAGAAGCTCGCCTGGGACATCCAGGCCGGCTACGTGCTGCGCAACCTGCATGCGCTGCCCAAGTCGAGCACCAAGCGGCCGTGGAATGTCCGGCAGAACTACTTCGCCGACGCCATCGACTACAACTTCGTCGACAAGATCGACGAGGACATGAGCTTCGGCCGGGTGGCGAGGCCGGCGGCCGTCGCGGGATAGCCGCTGGGCTTCTTGCGCGAGCAGGCGCAAAATCGCACGATCCGGGTCAATTCCGTGCGATTTTGCGTCTGCTCGGCGTGAGGGCGATACGCGGATCTTGAACAAGCCATATGGTCGGAAAGTCCCGCCCCGAATCCACCTCGCCAAACTCCACGTGAACAACCAACCCCGGCAATACCCTGATCCCCATGACACCTGACCGCCGCGAACCCAAAGTCGTCGTGCTCGGCGGGGGCTCCTGGGGCACCACCGTCGCATCCATCTGTTCCCGCCGCGTGCCGACCCTGCAGTGGGTGCGCTCCGCAGGAGACCGCCGACGACATCAACAAGAACCACCGCAACTCCGCCTACCTCGGCGACGAGGTGGAGCTGTCGGAAACCCTGCGCGCCACCACCGATTTCAGCGAGGCCGCCGACTGCGCCGACGTGATCGTCATGGGTGTGCCCAGCCACGGCTTCCGCGGTGTGCTCGAGAACCTCGCCGCCGAACTGCGGCCCTGGGTGCCGGTGGTCAGCCTGGTCAAGGGCCTCGAGCAGGGCACCAACATGCGGATGAGCCAGATCGTCGACGAGGTGCTGCCCGGCCACCCGGCCGGCATCCTCGCCGGGCCCAACATCGCCAAGGAGGTCGCCGAGGGCTACGCCGCCGCCGCCGTGCTGGCCATGCCCGACCAGAACCTGGCCTCCAACCTGGCAAAGATGTTCCGCACCAGGCGCTTTCGCACCTACACCACCGACGACGTCGTCGGCGTCGAGATGGCCGGCGCGCTGAAGAACGTCTACGCCATCTCCGTCGGCATGGGCTACTCGCTGGGCATCGGCGAGAACACCCGCGCCATGGTGATGGCCCGCGCGGTGCGCGAGATGTCCAAGCTCGGCGAGGCCGTCGGCGGCCAGCGCGACACCTTCTCCGGCCTGGCCGGCATGGGCGACCTCATCGTCACCTGCACCTCCAAGCGCAGCCGCAACCGCCACGTCGGCGAAGAGCTCGGCTCAGGCAAGACCGTCCAGGAGATCATCGCCTCGATGAACCAGGTCGCCGAGGGCGTCAAGGCCTGCAGCGTGGTCATGGAGTTCGCCGAGAAGTACGGGCTGAACATGCCGATCGCCCGCGAGGTCGACGCGGTGGTCAACCACGGCGCCAACGTCGAGCAGGCCTACCGCGGCCTGATGGCCGAGAAGCCCGGCCACGAGGTGCACGGCTCGCGCTTCTAACCCGGCAGCGACGGGAAGTACGGGTTGGTGCCCTTGGGCCGGTCCAGCATCGGGCTCGGTCCCGAGGTGAACGTGCCGCCCGGGCCGACGACGAAGCCGACCATGTCGTGCTGGTTCACGCACGCCACGTTCCCGGCGCCGTCCACCCCGCACGCGATGTCGCCGAAGCCCAGCCGGGTGTTCGGCGGCAGCGGCTTGACGTCACCGGCCGTGGCGAAGATCGAGTTCGTGGTGGTCGAGAACCCCGGCTCGCCCGACACTCCCGCGCTGACCAGGTTCGCCCCGCCGGGTGCGCCCGGCAGCGGGCCGCTGCAGCCGTAGCTGGTGTTCTGCCTGTTGATCACGCACGTCACCCCGGGCGGCCCGGCGAAGGCGTACCAGTTGCCGCCCATCACGGTGTAGTCCACCGGGCTGATCGGGGTGTAGACGTTGACGTTGGGCAGCACCGGCGTCGGCGCGGGCGTCGGCGACGGATCGGCCGCGGCACTGCCCGCCATGCCGATAGCGGCGGTAACGCCCAGCACACCGATCAGAATTCTGCTCAGCATCCACCCACCCTATTCATTCGCGGTCCTGGTTGCACTGTCGGCGGTGTCAGCGCACGCGTTACGCCGGCTGCACGAAACCCCTCGGCGAGCAGTCGCAAAATCGCATGAAAGCAGGGCAGATTGTGCGATTTTGCGCCTGCTCGCGGGAGGGTCGGGCCCAGAAGAGTTAGTGCCCGGCCATCTTCTCCAGCCGCGCGATCCGGTCGGCCATCGGCGGATGCGTGGAGAACAACTTGCCCATCTTGTCCCCCGCGCGGAACGGGCTGGCGATCATCAGATGCGCCTGGTCGGCCAGCTTGGGGTCCGGCGGCAGCGGCGCGGCCTCCACACCGCCGCTGATCTTGCGCAGCGCCGAGGCCAGCGCCAGCGGATCACCGGACAGCTCGGCACCGGACTCGTCGGCCTGGTACTCCCGCGAGCGGGACACCGCCATCCTGATCAGCGTCGCCGCGATCGGGCCGAGCAGCGAAACCAACAGCAGCGCAATGGGATTGGGCCCACGCTGGTTTCCGCCACCGCCGAAGGCGCCGGCGAACATCGCCATTTGCGCCATCCCGGTGATCACCGACGCCAGCGCACCGGCCACACAGGAGATGAGGATGTCGCGGTTGTAGACGTGGGAGAGTTCATGGCCGAGTACCGCGCGCAGCTCACGCTCGTTGAGGACGTTGAGGATGCCGGTGGTGCAGCACACCGCGGCGTTGCGCGGGTTGCGTCCGGTGGCGAACGCGTTGGGGTTGGCGGTGTCGCTGATGTAGAGCCGCGGCATCGGCTGGTGCGCGGTGGTGGCCAGCTCGCGCACGATCGCGTGGATCTGCGGGGCCTGCACCTCGGTGACCGGCTGGGCTTGCATCGCGCGCAGCGCCAGCTTGTCGGAGTTGAAGTACACGTAGACGTTCATGCCGACGGCGAAGAGCACCGACAACCACAGCACCGAACGGTTGTTGAACAGCGCGCCGATGAAGACGATCAACGCCGACATACCGACTAGCAGTACGAACGTCTTCATCCGATTGGCGGTCGGGTGCCAGGTCATCAAATTCCTCCTACGAACAGGCTCTCCGGGAGAGTAACGCCCCGAACCGTCCGGAAGGTTCCGGAATCGCCGTCAGCCGTGCCGGTTGATCGTGTAGTCGACCAGCGAGGCCAGCGCCCGTCGGCCCGGCCCGTCGGGCAGCCCGGCCAGCTCCTCGCCCGCCTGCGACGGCGTAGCGCTCGACCGTGGCCTTCGCCTTGGCGATGCCGTCACCGGCGCGCAGCAGCCCCAGCGCCTCGGCCAGCAGGTCGTCGTCCTCGATCGGGCCTTTCAGCAGCTCACGCAGCCGATCGGCGTCCGGGCCGGTCTCGTTCAGCGCATACAGCACCGGCAGGGTGTGCACACCCTCGCGCAGGTCGGTGCCGGGCAGCTTGCCGGACTCGTCGGGGTCGGAGTCGATGTCGATGATGTCGTCGGAGATCTGGAACGCGGTGCCGACGATGCCGCCGAGGCGGGCCAGCCGCTCGATCTGGTCGTCGGTGGCCCCGGAGAACGTGCCGCCGAAGCGGCCCGACGCCGCGATCAGGCAGGCGGTCTTCTCGTAGACCACCTTCAGGTAGTGCTCGACCGGGTCGATGTTGGTCTCGGCGCCCTTGGTCTCGCGCATCTGGCCGGTGACCAGCTGGGCGAAGGTCTCGGCGATGATGCGCACCGCGTCCGGGCCGAGCTGGCTGACCAGGCGTGACGCCGTCGCGAACAGGTAATCGCCGGCCAGGATCGCGATGTTGTTGCCCCAGCGGGCGTTGGCGCTCTGGGCGCCGCGGCGCATCTGCGCCTCGTCCATGACGTCGTCGTGGTACAGCGTGGCCAGGTGCACCATCTCGATGACCGCGCCGGCGACGGTGACCTGCCAGGCGTCGGGCTCGGGGCCGATCTGGGCCGAGAGCACGGTGAACAGCGGTCGGAACCGCTTGCCGCCGGCCTCGAACAGGTGCAGCACGGCCTCGGTCATGAGCTCGTCGCCGCCGCGCAGTTCGGTGCCCATCAGCTCTTCGACGCGGGCCACCCCGTCGCGCACGCTCTGGGCGAACACCGGGTCGCCGAAGTCCACCCCCGCTACCACGGTCGCCGGTGTCCTCACCCTGCCAACATACTGGGAAGCGTGGAGGAGCAGTCAGCTGAGGTGCCGGCGGCGGGCGGAGCGACTCGGGTTGAGTCGTCGTCGGTGCCGGGCCGTCCGGGTCGGCGGCCGCGGCGTGGGCCGCCCGGGCCGGACGCGAGGTGCTGGTCATCGACTCCCAGGAATTTCCCCGCGACAAGGCCTGCGGCGACGGGCTGACCCCGCGCGCGGTGCTCGAGCTGCAGCGGCTGGGCCTGGGTGACTGGCTCGACGCCCACATCCGCCACCACGGGCTGCGGCTGTCCGGGTTCGGCGCTGACGTCGAGGTGCCGTGGCCGGGTCCGTCGTTTCCGGGCTGGGGCTCGGCGGTGCCGCGCACCGAACTCGACGACCGGATCCGCAAGGTGGCCGAGGACTCCGGGGCGTCGATGCTGCTGGGTGTGAAAGCCGTTGATGTGGCAGCGGGATTCGTCGGGCCGGGTGTCGGCGGTGGTGCTGGCCGACGGGTCCAGCGTGCGGTGCCGGTGGGTGATCGTCGCCGACGGGGCCCGCTCCCCGTTCGGCCGGGTGCTGGGCCGGCAATGGCATCAGGAGACGGTGTACGGGGTGGCCGCGCGCGGGTATCTGGCCTCGCCGCGCGCCTCGGAGCCGTGGATCTCCTCGGATCTGGAGCTGCGGTCGGTCGACGGGCAGGTGCTGCCCGGCTACGGCTGGATCTTCCCGCTGGGCAATGGCGAGGTGAACATCGGCGTCGGGGCGCTGGCCACCGCGAAGCGGCCCGCCGACGTGGCGCTGCGGCCGCTGATCAAGCACTACACCGACCTCAAGCGGTCGGACTGGGGTTTCGAGGGGGCGCCGCGGGCGGTGGCGTCGGCGTTGCTGCCGATGGGCGGGGCGGTCTCCGGGGTGGCCGGGCCGAACTGGCTGCTGGTCGGCGACGCCGCGGCGTGCGTGAACCCGCTCAACGGCGAGGGCATCGACTACGGGCTGGAGACCGGGCGGATGGCCAGCGCGATGCTCGGGTCGTCGAACATTGTCTGCTGCGTGGCCCGCGCTGTTGCAGGCGCACTACGGGCGCGGGTTCTCGGTGGCGCGCCGGCTCGGGCTCCTGCTGACGCTGCCGCGGTTCCTGCCGCTGACCGGGCCGGTGGCGATGCGCTCGTCGCGGCTGATGGGCCTGGCGGTGCGGGTGATGGGCAACCTGGTCACCGACGACGACGCCGACGCGGTGGCGCGGGTGTGGCGCTCGGCCGGATACGGCTCGCGGATCCTGGACCGGCGCAAGCCGTTCAGCTGAGGGTGGCGGGCGCCTCGAAGCGCTTGGCGAAGGTCAGCGCAAGGTCGGCGACTTCGGGCCAGCCGTGGTCGATGACCAGCGAGTGGCCGCGCCCGGCGATGTGGGCGATCTCGGTGGTGCCCGGATTCTTCGACTGAATCTTGTAGGAGGCGTTGGTGATTGCCAGCGGCACGGTGTTGTCCTTCTCGCCGGCGATGATCAGCAGCGGTCCCCGCGCCGGGTTCTTGTGGTCGACGCGGGTTTCGCCGCCGAACGGGTTGAGGTTGGCCAACGCCGCCTGGAACAGCGGGGCTCCGGGTGCGGCGACGTGGTACGTGTCGTAGAGCTGCTTGGCTTCGGCGTCGTCGAGGTTGTTGGCCCAGCCGTACTTGAACTGCTCGAGGGTCAGCGTGATGGCCTTGTTCCGGTTGAGCGGATTCGTGAGAACGGGCGATGCCGACCTCAGCGCCGAAATCGGGATCGGCAGAACACCTTTGAACGGGGCGTTGTCGATGGCGACGGTGGCCGCCGCGACGCCCTCCCCGGCGATCTTCTGCGCGATCAGACCACCGAACGAGTGCCCGATCACGACGGGCTTGCGGTCCAGCTGCGAGATGACCTGAAGGTAATGATCCGTGACGGCCTGAACGGTGTTGCCCGCGAACCCATCCGGATTGACGCGCGCGTCAGAAACGGAGGTCGGGTCGTTCGGCCAGCCCGGCGCCACGGTGGTGTAGCCGTTGTTCTCGAACAGCTCACGCCATGGTTGCCAGCTGCTCGGCAACAGCCACAGCCCGTGGACGAAGACCACCGGAATCCGGCCCGAGGAGTTCGCCCGTTCGATCTCGGCCTGTTCCCAGCCGGTAATCGCGCGCGAATTCGCTTGTGCACCCATGCTTTTCTCCCTGACGCTGGTTGCCCCGCGTGAAGCCTATCCCGGATACCGGGGCACCGCACAGCGGTTACGATCAGCCAGATTGCGAAACACCATTGTTTGCCAATGGGTTTGACGTCAGTGCAGCGGCGCCAGGCCCGAGCGCAGCAGTTCCAGGCTCTGCGCCGACAGCTCGGACAGATCGCCCTCGCACTTGTCGCGGCCCCACTTCTCCAGCGCGACGATCAGCGCGGCGGCCACCGTCGCCCCGGCGACCTCGGCCACCAGGTCGACGTCGGGCACGTGGCGGTAGCGGTCGCGGACGAAGTCGGTGATCACCGCGGCGAACGACGACTGCACCAGCCGCACGTGCCCGGCCGCGCGGTCGCCGTCGATCAGGATGGCCCGCGCCAGCGCCGCCTGCCGCACCACCTCGACGTCGTGCGGGAAGCTGTCCATCGCCGCCAGCACGGCGTCGATCAGCGGCTCGTCGGCGGGCCGTCGCTCCAACGCCTCGGCGAACCACTCGAAGTGCGTCTCGTAGTCGGCGAACAGCACCGCTTCCTTGGTGGGGAAATGCCGGAAGAACGTGCGCTCGGTGACGCCGGCCTCCTCGGCCAGCTCGGTGACGGTGACGTTGGCGAACCCGTCGCGGCAAAGCGGTCCAGCGCAGCCCGGCGCAGCGCGTCACGCGTGGAGCGACGGCGCTGCTGGTGCAAGTTGCCGGACATGGTCACCAGATCGTACTGACAAATTTGACAAAACTTGGGGTAATCGCGTCAGTACTGACATAAAGTGCGCCGCATGACTGATTACGACGCGATCATCATCGGCGCCGGCCACAACGGACTGACCGCGGCCGTGGTGCTGCAACGAGCGGGTCTGCGCACCCTGTGCCTGGAGGCCAACACCTACAGCGGCGGCATGGCGGCCACCGTCGAGCTGATCGACGGCTTCAAGTACGAGATCGCCGGCTCGGTGCGCTTCCCCACCGCGCCGAAGATCAACTCCGAGCTCGGCCTGGACTCGCTGCCGACGATCGAGAACGAGATCATGTCGGTCAACATCGGTGAAAACGGTGAGGAAGCGATGATCTTCCACAACGACCCGATGGCGATGATGACGCACCTGTCCGAGAAGCACGGCATGGAAGCCGTCATGGGCATGGCCGAGCTGTACGCCTGGAGCACCGGGCCGCGAAAGGCGTTGGGCCGCTTCGACGCACTGGCGCTGCCGAAGACCATCGACGAGATGTACGCCTGCGCCGCCGACGAGAACGAGCGCCGCGCCATCCACGAGATGCTGTTCGGCTCGGCGATGGACGTCGTCGACCGGTTCGTGCCCGACAAGGAGAAGCACGCGGTGATCCGCGGCATGCTGGCGTTCCTGGCGGTCAACTCCACCTACCGCGGGCCGTACACCCCCGGCAGCGCAACATGTTTGGCGTTCGCCCTGGCCATCCCCGAAGAGGGCGGCCAGATGACCACCAAGCTCAAGGGCGGCATCGGCGTGCTGGCCGATCACCTGCGCGACCTGTACACCGAGGCCGCCGGCGAGATCCGCTACCGCACCAAGGCCGAGCGCATTCTCGTCTCCGACGGACGCGTCACCGGCGTGCAGCTCAAGGACGGCTCGGTGATCACCGCGCCCGTCGTCGTCTCCAACCTCGCCCCCGACACCACGCTGCTGGATCTGGTTGGCGCCGAGCATCTTCCGTCGTCGCTGGTGACCCGGCTGGCCGGGCGCGACCACCGCGCGTCGTTCATGCAGATCCACTTCGCGCTCGACGGGCTGCCGCAGTACAAGGCGCCGTACGACTTCCTCAACGAGCCGGGCATGCAGATGTCGGTGGGCATGTTCGGCACACCCGAGGAGCAGCAGCGGCAGTGGGACAACTGCCGGTTCGGCGCCGTCCCGGACAACCCTGCGCTGTCGATCCAGATCCCGACGGTCGGCGATCCGGAGATGGCCCCGGAGGGCAAGCACGCGGCCAGTGTGTACGCCTACGCCTTCCCCGTCGAGGCGCCGCGCGAGCAGCACGGTCACCTGAAAACCGAGATGGCGCAGAGCGTTATCGACAAGATCACCCGGTTCGCGCCCAACTTCAAGGACATCCTGATCCGCGACATCACGTTCGCGCCGTATCACATGAACACGATGTTCGGCGCGCCCAACGGCGACTTCTGCCACGGCCTGCTGCAGCCCGAGCTGATGGGGCCGAACCGGCCGGGGCCGCGCGGCTTCATCGACGAGCCGATTCCGATCGAGGGGCTCTACCTCGGCGGTGCGGGCTGCCACGGCGGGCCGGGCATCACGTTCATCCCCGGCTACAACGCGGGCTATCAGGTGCTGGCCGACGCCGGTCGCTAGCTGACTTCGGCGCGTTCGCGTGCGCTGAGCGACGTCAGCGCGCCGAAGTCGCTAGGACAGCGGGCCGGTGACCGACTCGGCCGCGGCGACCAGTTCTCCTGAGGCCGCGGCCTGCACGATGGCCTCGATCTCCGGTGCCAGGTAGCGGTCGGTGCCCGGGCCGTCGACGTGTGCCCGGATCGCGGCGATGACGGCGGCGGTGGCGGGCGCGGGCGTCAGCGGGGCGCGCATGTCCAGCCCGCGCGCGGCGGTCAACACCTCGATGGCCAGCACCCGGGTCAGGCCGTCGATGGCCTTGCGCAGCTTGCGGGCCGCCGACCAGCCCATCGAGACGTGGTCTTCCTGCATCGCCGAGGACGGGATGGAGTCGACGCTGGCCGGGTCGGCCAGCCGCTTGAGCTCGGAGACGATCGCGGCCTGGGTGTACTGGGCGATCATGTGGCCGCTGTCCAGGCCCGGGTCATCGGCCAGGAACGGGTTGAGGCCGCGGTTGCGGGCGACATCGAGGAACCGGTCGGTGCGCCGCTCGCTGATGCTCGCCACGTCGGCGACGGCGATCGCGAGGAAGTCGAGCACGTAGGCGACCGGCGCGCCGTGGAAGTTGCCGTTGGACTCCACCCGTCCGTCGTCGGTGATCACCGGGTTGTCGACGGCGCTGGCCAGTTCGCGGGCCGCGACCGTGCGGGCGTGCTCGACGGTGTCGCGCGCCGCGCCGGCCACCTGCGGTGCGCACCGCAGCGAGTAGGCGTCCTGGACCAGGGCGCAGTCCGGGCCGCTGTGGCTGGCGACGATCGGCGAGCCGGCCAGCAGGCGGACCATGTTCGCCGCGGCGGCGGCCTGACCGGGATGCGGGCGCAGCGCCTGCAGATCCGCGGCGAACACCCGGTCGCTGCCGAGCAGCCCCTCGACGCTCATCGCGGCGGCGATGTCGGCGAGCTTGAGCAGTGCGTCCAGGTCGCGCAGCGCCAGGATCAGCATGCCGAGCATCCCGTCGGTGCCGTTGATCAGTGCCAGGCCCTCCTTCTCGGCGAGCACCACCGGCGTGAGCCCGTGCCGGGCCAGCGCATCCGCGGACGGCAGCAGCTCGCCGTCGGCGGTGCGCACCGGGCCTTCGCCGATCACGGCCAGCGCGATGTGCGCCAGCGGGGCCAGGTCCCCGGAGCAGCCGAGGCTGCCGTACTCGTAGACGACGGGGGTCAGCCCGGCCGACAGCATGCCCGCGTAGGCCTGAGCGACCTCCGGGCGCACACCGGTGCGGCCGGTCGCGAGCGTGGACAGCCGCAGCAGCATCGTCGCCCTGACGACCTCGCGTTCGACCTCGGCACCCGACCCCGCGGCGTGCGAGCGAATCAGGCTGCGCTGCAGCTGGGTTCGCATCTCGTGCGGAATGTGGCGGGTGGCCAGCGCGCCGAAGCCCGTCGAGACGCCGTACACCGGTCTGGTCTCCGCGGCCAGTTCCTCGATGCGGATCCGGCTCTTGGCGATCGCCGCGAGCGATTCGTCGGACACCGTCGACCGCGGCGCCGTCGCGGGCGACCCGCACGACGTCGTCGATGCTGACCGGGCCGATGCCCACACTGACCGTTTCGGTACCCACGGTTATGACTCCACTCGTTGAGACAACACTTGCTGCCCGCCCTTGACGACGTCGCGCACCAGCGGCACACCGGGCCGGTAGGCCAGGTGCAGATACGACGGCGCATCGAGGCGCACGAAGTCGGCGCGCCGGCCCGCGGCGAGCACCCCGATGTCGGAGCGCCGCAGCGCGGCCGCTCCCCCCGCCGTCGCCGACCACAATGCCTGGGCGGGAGTGAAATTCATGTCCCGCACCGCGACCGCGATGCAGAACGACATGCTGGTGGTGAACGAGCTGCCCGGGTTGCAGTCGGTGGCCAGCGCGACGGTGACGCCGGCGTCGAGGAATCGCTTCGCGTCCGGCCACTGCGCGCGGGTGGAGAACTCCGCCCCGGGCAGCAAGGTGGCGACCGTCCGGGAGCCGGCGAGCGCCTCGACGTCGGCGTCGGTGGCGTAGGTGCAGTGGTCGACCGACGCCGCCCCGAGGTCGACGCCGAGTTGGATACCGCCGCTGGGGCCCAGCTGACCGGCGTGCAGTCGCGGCACCAGACCGGCCGCCATCCCGGCGGTGAGGATGTGGCGGGCCTCGTCGACGTCGAAGGCACCGCGATCGCAGAACACGTCCACCCAGCCGGCGTTCGGTGCGCAGGCGTCGAGCATGTCCCCGACGACCAGCTCGATGTAGCCGTCGCGGTCGTCGCGGAACTCTGCGGGCACCACGTGCGCGCCGAGGAACGTGGTCTCGTCGGTGACCGTCGCGGCGATCTGCAGGCAGCGGGCCTCGTCGGCGACGGTCAGGCCGTAGCCGCTCTTGGTCTCGAAGGTGGTCACGCCGGCGCGCAGCAGTTCGGCGGCCAGACGTTCGACCCCGGCTTTCAGCGCGGCTGTCGTCGGCCGCCCTGGTCGCCGCCACCGTCGACGAGATGCCGCCTGCGCCATAGGGTTCGCCGCTCATCCGCGCGGCGAACTCCGCGGAGCGTTCACCGGCGAACACCAGATGGGCGTGGCTGTCGACGAATCCGGGGATGACGCTGGTGCCGGCGCAGCTGACCCGGCGGTCGGCGGCCGGGGCGTCGGCGCGGGTGCCCACCCAGGCGATCTGGTCGCCGTCGACGACCAGTGCCGCGTCGGCGATGATGCCCAGCGGGCTGGCGTCGCCCTGGGTGGGATCGTTGGTGACGAGTTCGCCGATGTCGGTGTACAGGGTTGTCATCGGCAGCATCAGTTCACGATGGCGGAGGCCAATTCGGCGGCGACGTCCTCGACGACGAGGTGCCTGCCGTCGGCGACGACAGGCCGCCCGTCGACCACCACGTCGGTGACGTCGCCCGCGCTCGCGGCGAAGACGACGTTCTCCACCGTGGGTCCCCCGCCGGCGGTCCGCACCGAGTTCAGCTCCACCGCAACGAAATCGGCGCGCGAGCCGACGGTGAGCGCACCCGCGTCGGCCCAGCCGAGCGCGTGCTGGCCGTCGCCGGTGGCCGCCCGCAGCAGCCGGTCGGCGGAGATGGTGCCGCGCTGCCTGCTGGCCAGCCGTTCGTCGAGTTCGACCGCGCGGGCCTCCTCGAACAGGTCGATCACCGCATGGCTGTCGGAGCCGAGGCTGAACAGGCCGCTGCCGGCCAGCAGCGCTGCGGCGGGGCCGATCCCGTCGCCGAGGTCACGTTCGGTGGTCGGGCAGAAGCACACCCCGGTCGACGAGTCGTCGAGGTCGGCGATGTCGGCGGCGGTCAGATGGGTGCAGTGCACCGCGGTGGTCCGCGGGCCGAGTGCGCCGGCGTCGCGCAGCACGGCGGTGGGAGTGCGGCCGTACGCCGCCAGGCACTGTTCGACCTCGGCGGGCTGCTCCGAGGAGTGCACGTGCAGCGG
This sequence comes from uncultured Actinomycetota bacterium, assembly GCA_963765445.1. Taxonomy (GTDB): domain Bacteria; phylum Actinomycetota; class Actinomycetes; order Mycobacteriales; family Mycobacteriaceae; genus Mycobacterium. Next base: position 139,949 of record CAVXWQ010000029.1, on the reverse strand, counting down.
AACACCCTGCGCGGCAGCCCAGTCCACGACGGGCGGCATCTGCTCGAGCGGGACGCCGCGCACCGAGTGCAGGGCGGCGCCGATCAGCACCCCGGGGCGGCCGCTCAGCTGCGCGTGCAGCGCGTCGACGCGTTGCGCCCACTGCTCGCCGGTGCCGTCGCCGAATCGCTGCTGCGGGCCGTCGGCCAGGGGTGTGCCGTCCGGCGCGGCGCTCAGATAGCAGGTGTCGAGCAGCGTCATCCGGAGACCGGCATCACCGGCGGCGTCAATCAGCGCGTGGCCCATGGCATTCGGGTCGGAGTACCGCGCGCCGCCGGCGTCGTGGTGCAGGTAGTGGAATTCGCCGACCGCGGTGATCCCGGCCAGCGCCATCTCGGCGTACACCGCGCGGGCCAGCCGACGGTAGCGGTCCGGGTTCAGCCGCTCCGCGGCGCGGTACATCAGATCCCGCCAGGTCCAGAACGATCCGCGGTCACGTTGGGTGCGCGCGCGCAGCGCCCGGTGAAAGGCGTGCGAGTGGGCGTTGGCCAGGCCGGGCAGCACCAGTCCGCCGAGCCGATGCGACGACGGCAGCGGGTCGGCGCCGGTCTCGATGGCGGTGATCCGGGCCGTCGGTGACGGAGATCAGCACGCGATCGGCGACGCTGTCGCCGAGCCACGCGTGTTCGCACCACCAGCTGGACGTCATCGAGGCGCCACCCAGTCGGCCATCACGTCGGCCAGCGCCTGCGCGCCGCGGTTGCAGTCGGCGCTCTCGGCGAACTCCGCCGGCGAGTGCGACACCCCGGTGGGGTTGCGCACGAACAGCATTGCCGTCGGAACCAGCGCCGACAGGATGCCGGCGTCGTGCCCGGCCTGCGTCGGCAGCACCGGGATGTCGCCGAGATGCGCCAGCGCCCGCTGCAGCCGTTCCCGCGGAGCCGCCGGGAAGTGCACGACGGGAGTGACCGACTCGGCGCTCACCTCGAGGTCGATGCCGTCGGCGGTGGCGTGGCCGCGGGCCTCGGCGCTGATCCGCTCGACCAGGGCTGCCAGGGTCGTCTCGTCGGCGGCGCGGGCGTCGAGCCAGGCCCGGACCGCCGATGGAATCGCGTTGGCGCCGTTGGGGGTTACGAGTACCTTGCCGAAGGTGGCGACCGCGTCGTGCGCGGCCGCACACGACCGGGCCGACAGCACCGAGGAGGCGTAGGCCAGCATCGGGTCGCGCCGGTCGGCAAGCCGGGTGGTGCCGGCGTGGTTGGCCTGGCCGCGGAAGACGAACTCCCAGCGCCCGTGCGGCCAGATCGCCGAGGCGACCGCGATCGGCCGGTCCAGGAGATCCAGCGCGCGGCCCTGCTCGACGTGCAGCTCGACGAAAACGCCTACCCGCTTTGCCAACTCAGGGTCGGGACCGAGTCAGCTCCGGACGGCGGCCGGCCTTGGTCATCGCCTCGGCCAGGGTGATGCCGTCGATGTCGCGCAGCCCGCGGGCGCGGTCGGCGCTCAACGCGCCGCTGGACAGCTGCGAGCCCACGCAGGCCACGCCGAACCGGGCGCCCTCCTCGTCGGAGAACGCGACCACCGCGACCGGGACCGTCGGGACGACCCCGCGGGCGCGGACGATGTCGACCGCCGCGAACGCGGACACCACGCCGAGTGGTCCGTCGAACGCGCCGCCGTCGGGCACCGAGTCCAGATGCGAGCCGGTGACGAAGGCGTCCGACGGGTCGCCGTCCCAGCCTGGCGGCATCCACCACGCCCAGAGGTTGCCGTTACGGTCCTCCTCGACGTCCATGCCGCGCTCGGCGGCGCAGCCGGTGAACCACTCCCGCAGCGTCAGGTCCGCATCCGACCACGCGTAGCGGCGGTATCCGCCGCTGCCCGCGTTGCGTCCGACGTCGAGGATCGCCGGCCACAGAGTGTCGAATTCGGTCACCGGTTCTCCTGCATCGGGATTCGCACCCCGCGCTCGGCGGCGACCGCGGCGGCGTGGTCGTAGCCGGCGTCGACGTGGCGGATCACGCCCATGCCGGGGTCGTTGGTCAGCACGCGGGCCAGCTTCTCCGCCGCCAGCGCGGTGCCGTCGGCGACGCTGACCTGCCCGGCGTGGATGGAGCGGCCCATGCCGACACCGCCGCCGTGGTGGATCGACACCCAGGTCGCGCCCGAGGAGGTGTTGACCAGACGCGTTGAGCAGCGGCCAGTCGGCGATGGCGTCGGATCCGTCGAGCATCGCCTCGGTCTCGCGGTAGGGCGAGGCCACCGAGCCGGAGTCGAGGTGATCGCGGCCGATGACGATCGGGGCGGACAGCTCGCCGGAGGCCACCATCTCGTTGAACTTGAGTCCGGCCTTGTCGCGTTCGCCGTAGCCCAGCCAGCAGATCCGGGCCGGAAGTCCTTGATAGGCAACCTTTTCCCCGGCCATCGTGATCCAGCGCTGCAGGTGCTCGTTGTCGGGGAACAGCTCCAGGATCGCCCGGTCGGTGGCCTCGATGTCCTTGGGGTCACCGGAGAGCGCCGCCCAGCGGAACGGGCCCAGCCCCTCCTCGAACTGCGGGCGGATGTAGGCCGGGACGAAACCGGGGAAGTCGAAGGCGCGGTCGTAGCCGGCCTTGCGGGCCTCGTCGCGGATGGAGTTGCCGTAGTCGAACACCTCGGCGCCGCGGTCCATGAAGCCGACCATCGCCTCGACGTGGCGGGCCATCGACGCCTGCGCCTGCTCGGTGAAGTAGACCGGGTCCTTCTCGGCCATCTTCTTCATGTCCTCGAACTCGATGCCGATCGGCAGGTAGGACAGCGGATCGTGCGCGGAGGTCTGGTCGGTGACGATGTCGATCGGGGCGTTGCGGGCCAGCAGTTCGGGAACCACCTCGGCGGCGTTGCCGAGCAGTCCGATCGACAGCGGACGCTTGGCGTCGCGGGCCTCCACGGCCAGCCGCAGCGCGTCGTCGATGTCGGTGGCCTTGACGTCGAGGTACTCGTGGTCGATGCGGCGGTCGATGCGGGTGACGTCGCAGTCCACACAGATCGCGACGCCGTCGTTCATGGTGACGGCCAGCGGCTGCGCGCCGCCCATGCCGCCCAGCCCGGCGGTCAGCGTGATGGTGCCGGCGAGTGTTCCACCGAACCGCTTCTTCGCGATCGCGCCGAACGTCTCGTAGGTGCCCTGCAGGATGCCCTGGGTGCCGATGTAGATCCACGAGCCGGCCGTCATCTGGCCGTACATCGTCAGGCCCGCGGCTTCGAGCTTGCGGAACTGCTCCCAATTCGCCCAGTCGCCAACGAGATTGGAGTTCGCGATCAACACCCGCGGCGCCCAGACGTGGGTGCGGAACACCCCGACCGGCTTGCCGGACTGCACCAGCATCGTCTCGTCGTCCTCGAGCGTGCGCAGCGTGGCCACGATGGCGTCGAACGCCTCCCAACTGCGGGCGGCGCGGCCGGTGCCGCCGTAGACCACCAGGTCCTCGGGATGCTCGGCCACCTCGGGATCGAGGTTGTTCATCAGCATCCGCAGCGCGGCCTCCTGCTGCCAGCCCTTGCAGGACAGCTCGGTGCCGCGCGGCGCCCTGACGGTACGGGCGGTGGAGGTGGTCATGGGTCCTCATTTCCTGCGACGAGCGGTATCGGTTCAAGAAGACCCCACCGGCACCGCTTGTGGTAGCCGGAATCGGCGACTACTGTCTCGTATCCGAGACTGGGAGTCGGCATGTCCAGCACATCACCCGCGGTCGGGCGGGCCCTCGACGTTCTGCTGTACCTGGCGTCGCGGCCCGGGCCGGTGCACGGCTCGGCGCTGATCCGCGACCTCGGGGTGCCCCGGTCGTCGGCGTATCACCTGCTCGACGTCCTGGTCGAGCGCGGGTTCGTCGTCCATCTGCCCGACCAGCGCGCGTATGCGCTGGGGGTGTCGGCCTTCGAGGTCGGTTCGGCCTACCTGCGGCACGAGCCGCTCGAGCACATCGCCAGACCCATCCTCAAGAAGCTGGTCGCGACGCGTGAACGAGACCGCGCATCTGGGGATCCTGTACGGCGCCGAGAGCGTGTACCTGCTCAAGGAGCAGCCCCAGGTCGTCCGGGTTCCGGTCACGCTGGTGACCGATGTCGGCGTGCGGCTGCCCGCCCATCTGACCGCGAACGGCCGCTCGATCCTGGCGCACCTGTCGGCGGCTCAGATCAGGGCGCTGTTTCCGTCGCCGGCGTCGTTCATCAGCAGGACCGGTCGCGGGCCGCGGCTCGCTCACCGAACTGCGCCGCCTGCTGCAGGACGAGCGCGCCCAGGGCTGGGCGGAGGAAGTCGGCCTGATCACCGACGGGCTGCAATCGGTGGCGGCGTGCGCCTTCGACCATGCGGGCAGGCCGTGCGCGGCGTTCAGCGTGACCCGCCGCCAGGACCGTTCCACCACGCCGGTGCCGACCCTGGTGCGAAGTGTCCGCACCGCCGCGCAGCAGTTGACCCGCGCGTTGTCCGGCCACGCGCCGGACGGTTGGTTCTAGGGCTTGGTGGCGGCGTGCAGGGCGACGATGCCGCCGGTGAGGTTGCGCCAGCGCACATCCGACCAGCCGGCCGCCTCGATGCGGCGGGCCAGCTCGGCCTGCTCGGGCCAGGCGCGGATGGACTCCGCGAGATAGACGTAGGCCTCCGGGTTGCTCGACACCGCCGTCGCCACCCGCGGCAGCGCCCGCATCAGGTACTCCTTGTACACGGTCGAGAACACCGGCACCACGGGCGTGGAGAACTCGCACACCACCAGCCGCCCGCCCGGCTTGGTGACCCGGGCCATCTCGCGCAGACCCGCGGAGTGGTCGACGACATTGCGCAGACCGAAGCTGATGGTCACCGCGTCGAACGACTCGTCGGCGAACGGCAGCTTGGTCGCGTCGGCGCCGACCTTGGGCACCGGCCGCGCAAGCCCGGCGTGCAGCATGCCCACCGAGAAGTCCGCGGCCACACACCACGCCCCGGACTTGGCCAGCTCGACCGTCGACACCGCCGTCCCGGCGGCCAGGTCCAGCACGGTGTCGCCGGGCCCGATGTTCAGCGCCGAGCGGGTGGCCCGCCGCCAGGCGCGGTCCTGGCCCAGCGAGAGCACGGTGTTGGTGATGTCGTAGCGGCGCGCCACGGCGTCGAACATCGACGCCACGTCACGGGGATCCTTGTCCAGCGTCGCGCGGCTCACGGACCCGACGCTACCCGAGCGGGAATGGGGAGCCCGTCGATGCGTTAGATGGACGCATGAGTGAAAAAGTCTGGTTCATCACCGGCACGTCCCGCGGCTTCGGCCGGGAGTGGACGATCGCCGCCCTGGAACGCGGCGACAAGGTCGCCGCCACCGCACGCAACACCGACAGCCTGGCCGACCTGGTCGACAAGTACGGCGAGGCGATCCTGCCCATCGCGCTGGACGTCACCGACCGCGACGCCGACTTCGCCGCCGTCAAGCAGGCCCACGACCACTTCGGCCGGCTCGACATCGTCGTCAACAACGCCGGCTACGGCCACTTCGGCTTCGTCGAGGAACTCAGCGAGGCCGACGCGCGCGACCAGATCGAGACCAACGTCTTCGGCGCGCTGTGGGTGACGCAGGCCGCGCTGCCGTTCCTGCGCGCCCAGGGCAGCGGGCACATCATCCAGGTGTCCTCGATCGGCGGCATCACCGCGTTCCCGCTCGTCGGCATCTACCACGCGTCGAAGTGGGCGCTGGAGGGCTTCTCGCAGTCGCTGGCCCAGGAGGTCGCGCCGTTCGGCATCCACGTGACGCTGATCGAGCCGGGCGGTTTCGACACCGACTGGTCCGGCCCGTCGTCCAAGCACTCCGAGCCGAACTGCCCGACTACGCCGAACTGCACCGCCAGGTCGACGAGGTCCGGAAGTCCACGCTGGGCCAAGCCCGGGGACCCCAAGGCGTCGGCGGCGGCGATCCTCAAAGTCGTCGACGCGCAGGACCCGCCGCTGCGGGTGTTCTTCGGTGAATCACCGCTCCAGACGGCGCGAGCCGACTACGAGAGCCGGCTCGCGACGTGGGAGCAGTGGCAGCCCGTTTCCGTCGAAGCGCAAGGATAGTTACATGGCGTGCGCGTCGACTTGAATGAGTTGGCGCGCACGCCCGGCCATGCGTTCACTGAGGTTGATCAGCCGATCCTCGTGCCCGGCGGGCATCGTATAAGCCAACTTTCGAAGCTCCACGGCAAACGATTGCAATTCCTGGCGAAACGTCGTTTCACTCATCAGACGTTCTCCCCCGTCCTGGAGTGGGTGGTGAATAAGTGGCGGTTTGCTTCCGCGATAATTACCCCGGTCAGTCCAGTGTGCCCCGAATCACACTGAAAGGAAACCCATCTCAGCAAGAATTCAGCTCACCGAAAGCAGCCGTTGGAAGAACTCGCGGTAGCGCTTGAGCGCCTGGCGAAGATCCTCGGTGGACGCTTCCTGCCCGCGCGACCACTGCTCCTCCAACCGAGACCGGGCTTCGGCAAACCCGGTGGTGAGCTGATCGACGACATCGGAGACCAGTCGGTCGGCCTTCTGCACGCACTCCCGCGGGTCGTCGACGAACGCCGCCTGGACGTCGTCCCAGCGTGACCGCAGACCCGACATGTCGATGCCGCCGAACAGCGATTCGCTGTCGTGCTGCGACGTTTCGGCGGTGTGGTCGGACGTCGGGTCTGGCGCCACGCGTTGGGGCGTCGGCTGGTCGACGTGGTGGCCTGCTGGGTGCGCTGCGGTTCGGGTGTCGTCATCGTTGCCTCTCCTTTGTGGTGTTCTCCTCGAGCAGCTTCTCGAAGAGTGCGCGGTAGTGAACGAACGCCTCCCGCTGTTGTTCGGTGCCGACGTCGCCGCGCTCCTGGGCCAGGTGGATACCGTGGGCGGCCCGGTAGTTCGCGACGACATCGGGATGGTCGACTGAGATGTCGGCGGCCCGCTGCTCGAAATCGTCGACGGGATAACCACGTTCGCGCATCACCAGGGTGATCAGCCGGTCGGCATCGGCCAGGGCTGCGGCGGGGCTGTCGATGAATCCGCTCTGCACCGAATGCCAGTACTCGCCGTACTTCGCCTGCGCCTCGGGCGACAACGTCACGATGTCGAGCTTGCTGCCGGTTGCGCTCACGCTCCAGCAGCGTCTTCTCCGCGGCCCGCTGATCCCCGGTCTCGCCCACCGCGCGCTGGTACTCCGAGCCGTAGTGCTCCTTGAGCCGCGTCGTGCGCCTGCGCTCGGCGGTGGCGCGGACCGCGACCACGACCGACGCGATTGCGACGACGGCCAGCACCGCGATCAAAATCCATCCCCACTCGGGCATTTGGAACCTCCTCGTCCTGTGACGCGGGTTACCCGAGTGGTGCAGTCGGAAACGTTAATTTCTCGACGGGTGTCGACTACAGCGCGGCGAGGTCCTTGATCGCCTCGGCCTCGGCGATCACCGACGAGCCGCTGAGCACGCTGCCGTAGTCGGCGAGATCCGGCTTGGCCTGCGCGACCGCGCGGCCGGCGATGCGGCCCTGGGTGAACGCGCCGCTGATGTGCAGACCGCACATCGCCGCGGCGGCGTTGAGTCCGGCGGTGGTGTCCCCCGCCGCGAACAATCCTGCGACGGCGCGGCCGAGGACGTCGATGACCTGCATGCGGGCGGTGGTGCGGAAGCCGCCGCAGGAGATGTTGACACCCTCGACCATCGGCACGGCGGTGAACGGTCCCTGGCGCAAGCCCGCGCCGGTCCTGCGGGACGGCGCTGCGGCCGAGGTGGTCGGTCGGCGCGCCGGAGGCCAGGAAGGTGTTCCACTGCTCGGCGGTGGCTTCCAGCGCACCGGCCGGAATGCCAAGGGCGCGCAGCCAGTTCGGTGAGGCTGTCGGCGCGCATCGGCGGCTGCGGCATCTGCTCGATCAGATGCGCCTGGGCACCGCGCGGCCTTCCGCGTCGAGGATGTACCAGGCGCGCCGGTCCTCCTGCGCCCGCAGCGCGGCGATCCGGTCGTCGAACGTGCCGGCCTCGTCGTGGAAGCGCACACCGGCGGTGTTGACCGCGATGGCGTTCTCGACCACCGTCGAGGCGGCCAGCACCGTGGGCGGCAGGTAGGTCATGTTGACCAGGTCGGCGCCGACCGCCGCACCCATGACGTGGCCGTCGCCGCGGCAGTTCGAGGTGCCGTAGTAGGGCGACTGCGCGTCGCGGGCCGGCTGGTAGCGCTGCCGCAGCAGGTGCCCGGCCTGGTAGCCGCCGGTGGCCAGGACGACGCCGCGGGTCGCGCGCACGGACAGGTGCGTGGCGTCGTCGAGTCGCTGGGCGATGACCCCGACCACCCGGCCGCCCTCGACGAGAAGCCGCTCGGCGCGCACCCCGAACACGGTGGTGACCGCGGGGTTGGCGAAGTCGTCGGCGTAGGCGCTTGCGAACATCTCGGGGTCCTCCACCGCGTGGATGCGCTCGACGCTGTGCTCCGGTCGCGGCACCGTGCGGCTGAACCGCACGCCCCGCCCGGTGAGGATCCGGTGGGTCTCGGCGCTCTCGGCGGCGAACTGGCGCACCGCGCTGGCGTCCCACACCAGGCCGTAGTGCTTGGCGGCCAGCGCGAAGGCGCGGAAGGCGTCGGCGACGAACGTCTCGGGCTGGTCCTCGACGAAGGCCAGGTACCCGTTGGAGCGCACGGCGTTGCCGCCGATGCGGTTGCCGACCTCGAGGACCGCCACCGTGGCGCCCTGCTGCAGCGCGGCGGCGGTGGCCGCCATTCCGGCCGGGCCGGCCCCGATCACGACGACGTCGGCGGTGATTTGTGCGGCGATCTCGTTCATGGGTTGACTGTGCGCCGCGGCGGGCGCGGCCCGCGTCGGTCAACCGGGCCGATGTCGGGATGAATCGGGGTCCCCCGATCGGAGGACAGGGTCTGTGGCTGGACTACGGCGCGGCGCGGCTGCGCGCGTGCGGCGCCGGCCGCCCTCGGCCTGCACCGCCTCGTAATGGCCGAGCAGCTGATCGCACACCGCGGGCCAGGTGCGGCCCAGCACGCTGCGCCGGGCCGCCAGCGCGTAGCGGGCCCGCTCGTCGAGCAGATGCTCGACGGACTGCGGCAGCCGCTTCTCGAACTCGTCCACCGCCAGCAGCAATCCGGTGCGGTAGGGCGCGACGAGGTCGCGCGGCCCGCCGGCATCCGGGGCGACGACCGGCAGCCCGGAGGCCATCGCCTCCTGCACGGCCTGGCAGAACGTCTCGTGCTCACCGGGATGCACGAACACGTCCATGCTGGCGTAGGCGGCGGCCAGCTGCTCAGCCGTAGAGCGCGCCGGTGAACACCGCCCGCGGCAACACCGCCTGCAGCTTGGCCCGGTCGACGCCGTCGCCGACGATCACCAGCTGCAGGTCGTCGCGGCGGCCGAGCACCGCCAGCCGCTCGACGTGCTTCTCCGGTGCCAGCCGCCCGACGAACCCGACGATCGGCTTGCCCTCCGGTGACCACCGCCGGCGCAACTCGACCGTCGCGGTTCGACGGTGCGAACCCGGTGACGTCGACCCCTCGACCCCAGTGGTGGACACGCGGAATACTATTCCTGGCAAGGTCTTCCATCGCAGCAGTGGACGGCGCCAGGGTACGGTCGGCCCGCGAGTGCAGGTGACGCGTCCACGCCCACGCCGCGCGCGACGCGACGCCGATGCCGTAGCTCTGGGCGAACCCGGCCACGTCGGTCTGGAACACCGCGACCGTCGGCACCCCCAGATAGCGCGCGGCGTGCAGACCGCCGTAGCCCAGCAGTGCGGGCGAGGCCAGGTGCACGACGTGCGGGTCGAAGCCGCGCAGCACGCCGACCATCCGCGGCCGCGGGACACCCAGCGGCAGCGACGTCACCTTCGGGAACATCCGGGCCGGCACCCGATGAACCCGGATACCGTCGTGCACCCGGTCGGCGGGTTCCTCGCCGCGCGGGTTGTCGGGGGCGATGACGAGGGCTTCGTGGCCGGTGCGGCGAAGGTGCTCGAGCACCCGCAGCACCGAGTTGGTGACTCCGTTGACGTTGGGCAGGAAGGATTCGGCGACAATCGCAACTCGCACAACCGCAAGGGTGACACCGGCGCCTGTCAGCGAGGTTTCGTCAAGGCATACGGGACACGAAAAGCTGGTGGGACGGTACCGTGCGACCATGCGGTACTTGTCCGTGCTCCTGGTCACACTGCTGCTGCCTCACCGGCTGCAGCAAAGCAATCGCCGGTGTGGCACAGGTGGATCCGCGCGGGCCGGCGACCCAGCTCAGCAAGGACGGGTTCGGCATCCTCGCCGGTGACCCCAACGCGCCCATCCAGATCGAGCTCTACACCGAGCCGCAGTGCACCCACTGTGCCGATCTGCAGAAGGATTACGGCAAGCAGCTGGCCAAGTACATGAACCTCGGCCAGCTCGCGGTGACCTACCGGCCGATGACGTTCCTCGACGAGAAGCCCGGCGGCTACTCCGATCACGTCGCCAACGCGCTGTTCCTGGCCGCCGGGCCGAAGACACAGGCCAAGGCGTTCCAGGCTTTCGTCGAAGACCTGTGGGGCCATCAGGATCCGGGCGGCAAGGGCCCGAGCAACGACGAGATGGCAAAGATGGCCCGCGAGAGCGGAATTGACTCCCAAGCCGTCGACGCGATCAAGTCCGGCAAGAACGCACTCGATCTGCAGCAGATGGCGGACACCAACTTCGAGTACCTCTACGAGGTCGACCCGGTCAACACCGGAACGCCGACGGTCTACGACCTGAAGAGGGACAAGACGCTCGACATCTACGACGACAACTGGCTGTCCAAGCTGATGTCGTCCTGAGCGTCGAGGCGCCGCTCCAGCATCACCAGTCCGGCCAGCAGCAGCGCGCCGACCAACCACGCCACCACCGCGACCGACGCGGCCGGGATGATCGACAGCGACGCGTTACGGTGTTGCACCCGAACAAGATCCGGGTTGTTCTTGTCGTACTCGACGTAGATCCGCATCCCTTCGGCCAGCTCCGACGGGTACAGCACGCCGAGCTCGGGACGGTAGGTCACCCGGTCCGGGGTGACGAACTCGATCGTCGAGCGCCGCGGCCCGGCCGACAGCACCTCGGCCTCGGCCACACCCATGTTGCGTTCGATCTGGCGGTCGTTTCGCCATGCGCCTGCCACCAGCAGGATCGACTGCAGCGTGACGAGTCCGATGATGATCCACACCGTCATCTTGCTCCAGCGCAACGCTTTTCGTTGCGGGGTGTCGTCGGGCAGAGCGAAGTTTCGCCTGGGCAGCGCGGGTTCCAGCAGGGCTCGTAGCCTGCCGATCACAGCGCCGCCTTGATCGCGGCATGCAGCTGCCGCAGCGAGGACCGGTCGGCTTTGACCTCCAGCACCCGCATGCCCTCGTGCGGTTCGTCGAGGGCGGCGCTGAGCTGGTCGACCTCGATCTGGCGGGACTCGACGTGATAGGCCCGGCACAGCGCGCCGACGTCGACGTCGTGCGGGGTGCCGAAGATCCGCGATGACACGTCGGAGAACCGCGGGTCGCCCTGCTCGAGCAGTTCGAAGATGCCGCCGCCGTTGTCGTTGGACACCACGATGGTCAGGTTCTTCGGCGTCGGCTCGGTGGGCCCGATCAGCAGGCCCGAGCTGTCGTGCACGAACGTCAGATCACCGATCAACCCGATGGTCCGGCCCGGAATGCGCCAGCGCCGCGCCGATGATCGTCGACACCGTCCCGTCGATCCCGGCCACCCCGCGGTTGGAGCGCACCTTCAAGCCGTCGGTGTTCAGCCCGACCAGCGCGGCGTCGCGCACCGGATTTGACGCCCCCAGCACCAACTGGTCGCCCGGGCGCACCGCGTCGGCCACCGCGGCCGCCACGTGCAGCCCGGTGGTCAGCGGATGCGCCGCCAGCTGGTCGCGGACCGCGTCGACGGCGTGCCGGTTGACTTCGGCGCAGCGGCGCAGCCACGCCGGGTCCGGCTGGCCGAGGGTCTCGGCGCGGGTGCCGGTGGCCTGCGAGTTGCCGGACACGTCGGGCCAGCGCGGGCCGGTGGTCAGCGCGAACACCGGCACCGACGGATCGGCCAGCAGCGCCGACACCGGGCGGTGCAGGGTCGGACGGCCGAGCATGATGACCTGCTTGGGCTTGCAGCAGCGGCAGGGCCAGCGGGTGCAGTGCGTTGGCGGCGTGCGGAGCGGTGGGCTCGGCGACGGTCGGCAGGCCGGCCAGGTTCGGATGCACACCGGCGCCGTGGCCGGCGATGACGACGGTGTCGGGGGTGAGGTCGATCTCCAGCGGCTGGTCGAACGTCACCGGCGGGGTGTAGGTCCACGGCTTGCCGTCGGGCCGGCCGGGCGGGAGACCGACGGAAGCAGAGCTCGGATCTTTCAAGTCGGGCACCAGCGGCTCGCGCAGCGGGATGTCGAACTGCACCGGGCCGGCGTTGGCGGTGCGCGCCCCGGTGGCGGCGGCGATCACCCGGCAGGTGGCCGAGCGCCACTGCGCGTTGAGCGAAACGAGATCGGCCGGAGACGCTCCGGTCATTCGGGGGCCAGGCCCAGGCTGATGGCCGCGCGAACCTGGGTGCCGAAGTAGCCCAGCTGTTCGAAGGTCTGGTTGGCGCCGGTGCCGAGCAGTTCGTAGGGCCGGTTGGCGGTGAGCAGGATCAGCGGCACGCGGGCGTAGTTGGCCTCGACGACGGCGGGGCCCATGTTGGCCACCGCGGTGCCCGACGTCATCGCCACACACACCGGCGCGCGCTCGGCCAACGCCAGGCCGATCGCCAGGAAGCCGGCGGTGCGCTCGTCGATGCGCACGTGCAGACGCAGGCGCCCGGCGCGGTCGGCGTCGGCCAGGGCGAAGGCCAGCGGGGCGTTGCGTGACCCCGGACACAGCACCACGTCGCGGACGCCGCCGCGAACAAGTTCGTCGACGACGACCCGAGCCTGAGCCGTCGAGGGGTTCACAACTACAGCGTGTCACACCCGCTTTTCTGCGCCCAAACCAACAAATGGCCGCGAAAGTGCGAGTAGATCGCGGCAAAACGTCGAGTTCGATGCCCGATTTACACCAGCGTGCCGGCGAAGAACTGCAGGATCGCCTTGTTGACGGTGTCCGGGCGCTCCAGAAAGCCCAGGTGCCCGGTGCTGCCGATCTGGATGAACCGGCCGTTGGGCATCGCCTCGGCGACCTCGCGGCCCAGCGCCGCGGGAGTGATGACGTCGTCGGCGAAGCCGATCACCAGCACCGGCGTGGTGATCGACCGGTAGGCCGGCAGCCGGTTCTCGTGCGGCGCCACCGTCAGCTGCGCGCGTCCAGCCCGACGTGCGCTTGAGCGGGAACGCGGCGAACATGTCGAACCAGTCGCTGGCGATCGTGCCGTCGTTGATGGTCTTCGGCGAGAAGTTCTCCAGCACACGAACTTTCGCCGCGTAGGCGGGCGGCAGCTCGACACCGGAGTCGACCAGCGCCTCCTCGGCCTTGCGGAACAGCTGGCGGGTGGTGTCGACGCGGCCGCGGGTGCCCATCAGCACGGCCTCGCTGACCAGTTCCGGGCGGGCCAGCATCAGCTCCTGGGCGATGAACGCCCCCATCGACATCGCCACCACCCGGACCGGGCCGCCGACGAGCTCGTCGATGATCGCGGCGGTGTCGGCGACCATCTGCTCGGTGGAGAACCCGTCGGCGTTCTCGGTGGCGCCGATGCCGCGGTTGTCGAAGGTGATGCAGCGGTAGCCGGCCGCGGTGAACGCCGGCACCTGGTGGATGTGCCAGGTGCGGCCCGCGCCGCCGGTGCCGGCGATGAACAGCACCGGCTCGCCGGAACCCGTGTCGTCGTAGGCCAGGTTGATCACCTGGCCGAGGCTACGCGACCCCGTTTGCGCCTGTCCCGAGCAGTCTGCAGCGCCGCGGCCACAGCAGCCGCATCGACTGGCTCAGCTGGTGTCCGGCGATGGTCTCCTTGGACAGCAGCGCGGTGGCCGTGGCCTTGGTGGCCGCCGAGGCCTTGGAGACGTGGCCGGAGTCGAACGGCGGCTGCGGGTCGTATTCGATGACCAGCTGGATGGCCTTGGCCCGCGCGTCGCCGCCGAGCTGGCCGGCCAGCCACAGGCCGAGGTCGATGCCCGCCGAGACACCGGCGGCGGTGACGACCTCGCCCTCCCGCACGATGCGTTCGTCGCTGACCGGTGTGACCCCGAACGTGCGCAGCATCGGCACCACCATCCAATGTGACGTCGCGCGTTTGCCGTTGAGCACGCCGGCGGCGGCCAGGATCAGCGATCCCGAGCACACCGACGTCGTCCAGCTCGCCGTCTCGTGGGCGCGGCGCACCCAGTCGAGCACCTTCTGATCCTGCGCGTGCTCGAACGTCGACATCCCGCCGGGCACCAGAATGACGTCAGGCGAAGGGGTTTCGTCGAACGAGTGGGTGGCGCCGACGACGAGCACGCCGGAGTCCGCGGTGATCGGCCCCGGTTCGTGCCAGACGAAACGGACCTCGGTGTCGGGTAGGTTGCGCAGCACCTCGTAGGGGCCGATGAAGTCCAGCGCGGTGAATCCCGGGTAGAGCACGATGGCGATCTGGGTCATGTCTTCTCCTCTAGGCGAACGTTTTGCGGTACTGGTCGGGTGAGATGCCGAGGCGGCGAATGAAGTTGCGGCGCATGGTTTCCGCCGTCCCGAATCCGCAGCGGGCGGCGATGGTGACGACGGTGTCGTCGGTCTCCTCGAGCTGGCGGCGCGCGGCCTCGGTGCGGATGCGTTCGACGTAGGCGCCGGGCGCCTCGCCCACCTCGCAGGTGAACACCCGGGTGAAGTGCCGCGGGCTCATCGCGGCGCGGCGCGCGAGCTCGGTGATGCTGTGTGCGGCACCGGGTTGCGACTCGATGGCGTCCTGCACCTCGCGGATGGGCTCGCGCTTGGCGCGCGGCATCCACACCGGCGCGGCGAACTGGGTCTGCCCGCCCGGGCGGCGCAGGTAGAGAACCAGCCAGCGGGCGACGGTCTGCGCGACCTCGGTGCCGTAGTCCTCCTCGACGAGCGCGAGCGCGAGGTCGATGCCCGCGGTGACCCCGGCGGCCGTCCACACCGTCGGCGTGCTGCGCACGAAGATCGGCTCGGGGTCGACGATGACGGCGGGGAACTCGCGGGCCAGCCGGCCGGCGAAGGCCCAGTGGGTGGTCGCGCGGTGACCGTCGAGCAGGCCGGCCTGCGCGGCCAGGAACGCCCCGGTGCACACGCTGACCACCCGGCGCGAGCGGGCGACGGCCTTGGCGATCCAGGCCATGGTGGCGGGGTCGTCCCGCGCGGCGTCGACGCCCGCGCCGCCGGGGATGACCAGGGTGTCGATGTCGCTGCGGTTCGGGCATCGCCTCGGCGACGAAGGCCAGGCCGGTGGCGGTGGACACGGGCTGGCCGTCCTGCGAGACCACCCGGACCTGGTAGCCGCCCTCGGTGAGCACGGCCGCGCCGGTGAACACGTCGTGGGGCCCGACCAGGTCCAGCGCCTGCACGCCGGGAAAGCCGAGAATCACCACCGATCGCGTCATGGCTCTCAGTGTTCGCGGTTTCCGCGATGGCGTCTACGCCAGGTATCCCACAGATCAGGACATCGCCGCTAGAGCTTCCTGAGCCGGCGCACGGCCTGGGTGAGCGGCACCGCCGTCGCCAGCCCCTTGCGCAGGCTGCGCTGCAGCATGCCCATGTTGGCCAGCACCGCATAGCGCAGGCCGTGGTCACGCCACTCCGCCATCCGGTCGACGATCTCGTCGGGCGTTCCGCACATCACGGCGTCGCGGACCACCGCGGTGGGGATCTTCTTGATGTGCGACAGCACGGTCTGCTCGTCCATGTCCTGCGGCAGGAGGTCCTGTGCCCCGCTGAAGCCGATGCCCAGCGGGTGCTGAGCGCCGTGCCGAGCGTAGAAGTGGTCAGGCGCGTTGAGGGCGGCGGCGTGGATCACCTCGGAGTCCAACGCCTCGTCGAGGTCGGCCTGGTTGCGGACCGCCACCGTCATGAACCACATCGCCGGCGTGATCGCCATCGGGTCGCGGCCGGCATCAGAAGCTGCGGTGCGCACCGCGTCGAGGCGCTCGGCATACTCCTGCGGGGTGTGCGGGAACGCCGGGAAGAAGGCGTCGCCGTAGCGGCCCACCGCGCGCAGCATCCGCGGGCCGTGGCCGGCGATCCAGATCTCCGGCCACTTGCCCTTGTAGGGCGGCAGGTCGAACAGCGCGTTGCGCAGCGGGAAGAACGGTGACTCGCGATTGACCAACTCCCCCTTGGAGTTCCACAACGCCCGGATGGTGGCCATGGCCTCCTCGAACCGGGCCACCGGCTTGGACCAGTCCACCCCGTAGGGTTCGTTGCCCTCACGCTCGCCGGTGCCGATGCCGAGGATGGCGCGGCCGCGGGTCAACAGTTGCAGGGTGGCCGCGGCCTGTGCGGTGACGGCGGGGTTGCGCCGGCCGGTGTCGGTGACGCCGACCCCCAGCCGAAAGCGGGCACGGTTGCGGGCGGCGATGTTGCCGAGCATCGTCCACGGCTCCAGGTACGCGTCAGCCTTGGGCAACAGCCTGGCGCCCCCGTTGTACTTGGGGTTGTTCCACAGCGAGCGCGGGAACAAAGCATTGAGGTGGTCGGGCACCCAGAACGAATCCGCCCGCGCTGCCACCGCGGCCGCATAGCTCGTTCGGGTGACGAAGTCGACGGTGGGGCGCGCGGCCACGATCGGATCCATGATTCCGAGGCGAAGTGTTGGCATCGCCTCAGCGTCGGCCCGGCCCGGGTGGGGGCCTAGAGTGGCGCGCTACTCGAGTCGAGAACCGGTCCGGCTGGTGCTGCCCGCGAGGCGCTCGCGTTCGATCCGCCGGCGCAGGGTCCGGCGGGCCCGCCACGACAGCGTCGACCAGGCGTTGAGGACCTCGAACTGGGCCATGGACAGGGCGGTGGGCTCGCCGGTGGGCGTGCGTCCGGCGACCAGTACCGGGCCGTAGAGCAGCGGCACCTCGGCGGCCGACCATTTCGACGTCGCCAGTAGCAGCTGGGTGGCCAGCCGGTTGACCTCGTTGCGCTTGTTGCCGACGACGGTGAACCAGAACGACACCCCGTGGTCGCTGCTCAGCGCGTCCCAGCGCATGCCGGTGACCGCCGCCATGGCGTCGGACGAGCCCGCGACGATGCCGATGCCGCCGTCAGGGGTGACCATGACCGCGGCCGGTCCGGTCGGCCGGATCAGCGACACCATGGCGACCGACAGCACCCGTTTTCTCACCCGCTCAGTATCGCGCGCGGCGGGGCTCGGTGGAATGACGAGTTCGTGACCGCGAAGATCGACGTTTTGGCGCGATCTACTCGGTCTTTCCCGCCCGTTTGTCGGTTTGGGCGAGCAGGGGGTAGCAGGCGCGGACGCGGGTGATCCACCAGTCGCGGCGGTCGGCGGGGGCGGCGAGCGCAGCGAGCCGGGCCGGGTCCGGGATGACGTCGACGACGGGAAGCCCGCCGTCCACCATCGCGATGTCGGCGACGTCTTCGACGAACAGCCCGCCGGTGCCCAGACCGCAGGCGTGCTGCAGCCGCGGCAGCGCGGCCGCCGCGATCAGCCCGGCCGCAATGCCGACCGCAGAGTCCAGTGCCGACGAGATCACCACCGGGATGTCGATCTCGGCGGCGATGTCCAACAACGCCGAAACACCGCCCAGCGGCGCGACCTTGAGCACCGCGACGTCGGCGGCGCGCGCCCGAACGACGGCCAGCGGATCCGACGCCTTGCGGATGCTCTCGTCGGCCGCGATCGCGACGTCCACCCGCCCGCGCACCTCGGCCAGTTCCGGCACGGTGCGGCACGGCTGCTCGATGTACTCCAGCGGCCCGTCGGCGGTCAGCGCCCGCGCAGCCGCGACCGCCTCGTCGACCGTCCATCCGCCGTTGGCGTCCACCCGCACCGTCGGGATCACCGCCCGCACCGCATTGACCCGCGCGACGTCGTCGGCCAGCGTCTGCCCCGGCTCGGCGACCTTCACCTTCGCGGTCCGCGCCCCGGGGAACCGCGCCAGCACCGACGGCACCTGATCCGCCGGCACCGCGGGCACCGTCGCGTTGATCGGGATGACGTCACGCAGTCCGGAATGCCTTGCACCGTAAGCGGATTCGATTCCGGAGGCCAGCCAGTGCGCGGCCTCCGGCGGCTCGTACTCGAGGAACGCGCCGAACTCGCCCCAACCCGACGGGCCGTCGATCAACGCGACCTCGCGCACCGTGATGCCGCGGAAGCGCACCCGCATCGGCAACGAGACGACGTGCAGGCGCTCCAGCAGGTCGTCCAGGTGGCGGCGCATCAGATCGCGCGGTCGCGGTTCTCCCAGTACGGCTTACGCAGATCCCGCTTGAGCAGCTTGCCGGTCGGGTTGCGCGGCAGCGCCTCGGAGATCTCCACGCTCCGCGGGCACTTGTAGTGCGCCAGGTGCTCGCGGCACCACGCGATCAGCTCGGCCTCGGATGTGCTTCGGCCCGCGCGACAATTCGACGACCGCCTTGACCGACTCGCCCCACTTGTCGTCGGGGATGCCGAACACCGCCGCGTCGAGCACCGCGGGATGGTCGGTGAGCACCCGCTCGACCTCCACCGAGTAGATGTTCTCGCCGCCGGAGATGATCATGTCCTTCAGCCGGTCCTCGACGAACACGAAGCCGTCCTCGTCGACCCGGCCGATGTCGCCGGAGCGGAACCAGCCGTCCTCGGTGATCGCCGACGCGGTGGCCTCCGGCTTGTTGTGGTAGCCCTTCATCAATTGTGGTGTGCGGAACCACAACTCACCGGGCTGGCCCTGCGGCAGCTCCTCGAGGGTGTCGGGGTCGACCACCCGCACCTCGACCTCGCGCGCCGGCTGGCCGGCGCTGACCAGCCGGTCGGGACGCGACTCGTCGCGGTGCACCTCCGGGGAAAGCTGGGTGATCGCGCCGCACACCTCGGTCAGGCCGTACACCTGGATGAAATCGGTGTCCGGCCAAGCCTTCAGCGCGGTCTTCAGCAGCGCGGGCGGCATCGGCGAGGCCCCGTAGACGAACGTCTTGAGCGCACTGAACAGTTTGACGGCGTCCTCACCGGACTCCAGCACCTTGCCCAGCACCGCGGGCACCAGGAACGTGCGGTTGGCGCCCTGCAGGATCGCACCGGCCAGCGACGCGCCGTCGGCCTCGCGCGTCATGACCGTCGGGATTCCGGCGTGAATGCCGTTCTGCGCGTAGGACGAGCCACCGACGTGGAACAGCGGCATCGCCACCATGTTCTTGTCCTCGGGCCCGAACTCGAAGGTGCCCGCATTGATCGTGTGCGCCAACAGGTTTCGCTGCGTCAGCGTGACACCCTTGGGATGGCCGGTGGTTCCCGAGGAGTACATGATCAGCGCGGCGTCGTCGGGCGTGACGTCGGGCTGGCGCCCGATCGGCGTGGCGGCCGCCAGCATCGCCTCGTACTCGTCATCCGGCCCGCCCTCCGGGGTGACCTCGATGACGTGCTCGACGTGGGTCAGCTGGCCGCGGATCTTCTCGATGCCCGGCATGAGTTCGGCGCCGACGACCAGCAGCTTGGCGCCGCAGTCGTTGAGGACGTAGTCCATCTCCTCGCCGGCCAGCCGGAAGTTGATGATCGCGATGGCCGCGCCCAGCGACGCCGCGGCCGTCGTCACCTCGATGCAGGCCGGGTGGTTCTTGTCCAGGAACGCCACCACGTCGCCGTGGCCGATGCCGCGTTCCTTCAACGCGCCGGCGCACCGGCGGATCCGGTCGTACCACTGCGACCAGGTCCAGCTGCGGCCCAGGTAGACCATCGCCTCGTTGTCGGGCGTGTGCTCGGCCCAGTAGGCCGGCCGGTCGTCGAGAAAGCGCGGTTCGGGAGGTTGTTGCATACCGGAAAGGGTGCCACGCGGACGAAGCCCCGGGTTAGGGCTTGTCGATATTCGGTGAGCCCTGAGAGACGCCCTTCCTTCCGATCTGGAACACGTTCTAGTCTGGAGCCCATGAGTCATGGCCGTCTCCTCTTCGCGCGAGCGCTCATCGGCCGACCTGCTGCGCCATCCCCTCCATTCTGGCCACCTGACCGTCGGCGCACTGAAGCGCAACAAGAACAAGCCGGTGCTGCATCCTCGGCGACACCACACTGACCGGCGGCGAGCTGGCCGACCGCATCAGCCAGTACATTCAGGCCTTCGAGGCGCTCGGCGCGGGCACCGGCACGACGGTGGGGCTGCTGTCGCTCAACCGCCCCGAGGTGCTGATGATCATCGGCGCCGGGCAGACCCAGGGCTACCGCCGGGTGGCACTACACCCTCTCGGCTCACTGGACGACCACGCCTACGTGCTGGGCGACGCCGGCGTGACGTCGTTGATCATCGACCCCAACCCGATGTTCGTCGAGCGGGCGCTGGGCCTGCTGGAGAAGGTGCCCGGGCTCAAGCAGGTCCTGACCATCGGACCGGTGCCCGACGCGCTGGCCGACGTGGCGGTCGACCTGACCGCCGAGGCGGCGAGCTACCCACCGCAGCCGTTGGTCGCCGCGGATCTGCCGCCCGACCACGTCGGCGGGATGGCCTACACCGGCGGCACCACCGGCAAGCCCAAGGGCGTGCTGGGCACCGCGCAGTCGATCACCACCATGACGACGATCCAGCTCGCCGAGTGGGAGTGGCCGGAGAACCCGCGCTTTTTGATGTGCACCCCGCTGTCGCACGCCGGGGCGGCGTTCTTCGTGCCGACGTCATCAAGGGCGGCGAACTGGTGGTGCTGACCAAGTTCGACCCGGCCGAGGTGCTGCGGGTGATCGAGGAGCAGAAGATCACCGCCACCATGCTGGTGCCGTCGATGATCTACGCGCTGATGGATCACCCCGATTCGCACACCCGCGACCTGTCCTCGCTGGAGACGGTGTACTACGGCGCCTCGGCGATGAACCCGGTGCGGCTGGCCGAGGCGATCCGCCGGTTCGGGCCGATCTTCGCGCAGTACTACGGGCAGTCCGAGGCGCCGATGGTGATCTCGTATCTGGCCAAGAAGCCGACCACGACGAGAAGCGGCTGACCTCGTGCGGGCGGCCCACCCTGTTCGCGCGGACCGCGCTGCTGGACGCCGACGGCAACGAGGTGCCGCAGGGCGAGGTCGGTGAGATCTGCGTGTCCGGGCCGCTGCTGTCCGGCGGCTACTGGAACCTGCCCGAGGAAACGGCCAAGACCTTCAACGACGGCTGGCTGCACACCGGTGACATGGCCCGCGAGGACGAAGACGGCTTCTGGTTCATCGTCGACCGGGTCAAGGACATGATCGTCACCGGCGGGTTCAACGTGTTCCCGCGCGAGGTCGAGGACGTCGTCGCCGAGCACCCGGCCGTCGCGCAGGTGTGCGTCATCGGCACGCCCGACGAGAAGTGGGGCGAGGCCGTCACCGCGGTGATCGTGCTGCGGCCGGACCATCCCTCCGACGAGGAGTCGGTGGCCGCGGGTGACCGTGGAGATCCAGTCGGCGGTCAAGGAGCGCAAGGGCTCGGTGCAGGCGCCCAAGCAGGTGATCGTCGTGGAGTCGGTGCCGGTGACCGCACTGGGCAAGCCGGACAAGAAAGCGGTGCGCGCGCGGTTCTGGGAAGGCGCGGACCGGGCTATCGGGTAACGGTCAGCAGAGCGCGGCGGCGCAGAGCAGCCCGCCGCCGATCAGGGCGATGCCCAGCACGGTTTCGCTTTGCCCCGCGGACACGGCGATCACGATGCCGATGATCGCGCCGATCAACACCACCGCCACGGCGACGGCCATGAGGATGTGCGCGAAGCGGGACTCCGTCAGCGACGGCCGCGCGAGTACCAATGGGCTCGGTTCGTTCACAGCAGCCATCGAACACCTCCAAGTGTGAGCTCGCTCATAGTACCAGACAGGCGTGACGTACGTCACATTGCTAGCCTGGCTATCGATCTGGCGGGATCGCCCGCGAGATCAGCTCGCTGATGGCGGTGGCCGGCTCGGTGAGGTCCGGGGCGATCATCAGGTTGCTCAGCACCACGATGACGGTGCCGTCGGACGCGCGTCGGGCGGCCTGGCTCATGAAACCGCTGATCTCGCCGTTGTGCCCGACCAGCCCGTTGATGTCGACGATGCCGAGGCCGTACCGCGCATGCGGGTCGCCGGTCGGATAGAAGGTGAGTCGCTGCGCCTGCATCTCGGGATCGAGAAGTTCACCGGTGGCCAGCGCGCGTGCCCACAGCACCAGATCGGCGGCGGTGCAGATGGCCTGCCCGGCGCCGGCCGCCCAGGACGGGTTGAAGTCGGTGACGTCGACCAGCGGCGGCAGCGGCGCGGGCGGGGTCGGCGGCCGGTCCCACTTGGTGCTCAGCATGTAGCCGCGCGAGTTCGGCTGCGGAATGGTGTTGTCCGCGGCGTCCGGGAATGAGCAGCCGGTCATGTTCAGCGGCCCGAAGATCCGGTCGGCGATGAGCTGTCGCAACGGCTGGCCGGTGACCTGCTCGGCGACGATGCCCAGCATCACGTAGTTGGTGTTCGAGTAGTACCAGCTGGTGCCGGCCGGGAACATCGGCGGCTCGTCGGCGACCAGGCAGACCAGCTCGGCCGGCGACCAAACCCGTTGCGGCGCAACGGCCAGCGCGTTGAGGAAGGCGTCGGTGGTGTAGTCGGCGATGCCACTGGTCAACTGCAGCGCCTGACGGATGGTGGCGCGATTGGTCTGCACGCCGGGGAAGTACGGCGCGAGCGGATCGTCGAGCCGCAGCCGGCCCTCCTGAGCCAGCTGCAGGATCACCGTCGCGGTCAGCGACTTGGTGATGCTGCCGATTCGCACATGGTCGGCGACATCCATCGGAGTGCGCGTGACGATGTCGGAGACCCCGAGCGCGGCCTGCCAGGTCCCCCGGTCCGGGGTCTGCACCGAGACGATCAGGCCCGGGATGCCCATCTTCGCCATCTGGTCGGTGACCACCGGCAGCAGGGTCGCCTCCAGCGAGGGCGGCTCGGCAGCCGCGGGTGGTGCCGTCGTCAGACTCGCTGCGAGCAGGGCCGCGATCCAGACGTGGAGCCGAGACATTGGCCGACCGTACGCGCCTTCCCGAGGGCACACCGCCCGGAAGCCGACCGTCAGGCTCCCGGCACCCCGGTGCGGGCGGCGACGGAATCCCCTGGGCCGGTCTCGAACACGTCGATGACCACGTCGGCGTCCGCGTAGCCGCCGAGCCTCGTCAATCCCGGGGTGTCGGCGATGATTCGGTTGGCCTCATCACCGGTCAACGGATACTCGGGCACGGCGTGGCGCCAGTGCGCGGCCACGATCGTGGCACCGGGCGCGAGCCGCGGGCGCTCCCTGCGCAGCACCGCACCGAGCAACTGGGCGTCCAGGTAGTAGGCGACCTCTGAGATCACCACCAGGTCGTACGCCCCGTCCGGCCACGATTCGTCCAGCGATCCTTGCCGCAGTGTCACCGCATCGCGGCAACCCTCGGCACGCAACCGTTCATCCGCACTCGACAACGCCGCGGCGGCAACGTCCATGGCGGTCACGTGATCGCAGCGCTGGGCCAGTCGTGCCGTCAGCGCTCCCACCGAGCAGCCCGGCTCGAAGGCGTGGCGATACCGCGGCAGCGGCAGCAGCGCCATCGTGATCGCGTACTTGCGCTGCTCGTACCAGCGGGTGGCCAGCTGCCACGGGTCGGGCGAGCCGGCATAGAGCTGGTCGAAGTAGGTGTCGGGCAGGCGCGCCATCAGAGGAACACCAACTCCCCCAACGTCATCAGCCGCTCCAGCGCGAACGGCGGCACGATGGCGGTGGCTCCGCCCGGGCCCGGTCCGGTTTGGCTGCGAAAACAGTTCACCGCGGCGGCTTTTCGCTCCAGCGCCTCAGCGGTGACAGCCATCCGTCGCGCGTGTTCCCACGGCACCGCCGGATCGTCGGGAGCAGCCCAGTGCCACATCCACACCGGATACTGCAGCGCCAGTGCGGCATTGCCCTGTGCGGCGGCGAGCACGGCCCGGCCGACCGCCTCATGGTCGGGATGTCCGTCGCCACGCCAGGTGCCGGCGCACCAGGTGCCGGCCGGGCGCTGCGACAACAGTCCGCGCAGTGCGGCGGTGATCTCGGCTTCGTGCTCGGCCAGCCGGCCGTCGGGCAGACCCAGCCGAATCGGTTCTGCGACACCGAGACATTCTGTCGCACAGTCTAATTCGGACCGCCGGGTGATCTCGAGTTCGGCGCGTTCCCCCGCGCCGAGGCCGGGAAACGCAGCGCCACCGTCACTGGCGCACACCACATCCACGGCGATGCCGCGGGCCGCCAAGGTCGCCATCGTGGCACCCAGCCCGAGTGTTTCGTCGTCGGGATGGGGTGCGACGACGACCAGCGCCGGACAGCCCGCCAGGTCGAGTTCGTCGAACCGGCGGCCCCATGCCGTCCACGCGCCGACCGGTGTACCACCGTCGGCCACCGGCCGGGCGGCGAAGCGGCCGAGGTTGGCCCCGACCGTCATCGCGGCAGTCCGGCCAGTCGCCCGAGTGCGGCCAGGTCGCGTTCGGCGTGGCTCTGGCGCACGTACATCGTCAGGTCGGCGACCGCCCGCGCGTGGAACTCGTCCTGGGACAGCGGCCCCGGGCCCAGGGCCCGGCCGGTGCGGCTGATCGCCTCCTCGACCGCGGTTTCGGCGACCGCCCTGGTGCGTCGCGCCCATAGCTCGGCGGTCCCGGTTGCGTTTCGCGGATCGGCGTCGACGTGGGCGGCGGCCGCGCCGAGCATTGCATCGGCCGCTGCCAGCGCTGCGTCGACGGCGCCGAGATGAGCCAGGGCATGTTCGTCGGCGGTGGTGGCCGCGGCGCGATACAGCGGCGCCGCGACGGCGCGCGCCCCGCCGAACCAGCAGGCGGCGACACCGATCGCGCCGTGCCAGAAGCCGGCCCGGGTCAGGTAGTCACCGGGCGCACCGACCAGGACAGCGGGCACCGCGGTGAAGTCGACGTCGCGGGTGTCGGAGTCCTGCATGCCCGGGTTGCGCCACGTACTCGGCTGCGGCCGCACCCCCGGATCGTTCACCGCCACCGCGAACAGGCCGCGCTCGTCACCGTCGAGGCGGGCCGTCACCAGAGCGTGCGTGCAGCGCCCCGCACCCGAACACCACGCCTTCGTCCCGTCGAGGGTGACGACATCCCCGGTCCGCGTGGCGTGCAGGCGCGCCTGCGGCGCTTCGGCCGCCCACACCCCCCACAGTTGGCCCGGTTCGACCGGCGGCCCGTCGAGTTCGGCGAGGATCGCGACCGCATCGGTGTGCGCCTCGGCCAGCCGGCCGCCGACCACGTCGAGTCCGGTGAGGCCGGCAAGCCGCCGCCAGCGCCGCAGCGTCGAACCCGAGCCCGGCAGCGGCAGGTCGAGTTCACCACTGCGCAGCCAGGTTTCGACGATCATGACGCGTCTTCGACGGCAGGCAGGTCGGCGGCGGCCGTAGGTCGTCGGCGAACCCGCCCGGCGCGCGGCCGGTTCGGCGTGCCGAGGTGGTCACCCACAGGTCGGGGTCGCGGTCGATGGTGTAGCCGGCCGCCTCGAACCGGGCGACCAGATCGACGTCCTCACCGGTGGCCAGGTCGGCGAACCCGCCGACCCCCCAGTAGGGGGCCGCCCGGCAGCCGAGGTTGGCTCCGTGGACGTGGGCGTGGTCGTCGGAGTCCACCCCGCGCAGGTAGCGGCGGGCCAGCCCGGGTGGCACCCGGCCGGCGGGCACTCGCACCAGGCCGAGCACCATGTCGGCCCGCGAAGCGAGCTGACGCTGCAACCAGTCCGGGTCGACCCGGGTGTCGGCGTCGGTGGTGGCGTACCAGGTGCGCTGCGGATCGGTATCCCGCAGCCGGCGCGCCACCTCGAAACCGGCAGCCCGCGCGGTGCCGACATTGCGGGCATCGATGTGGTGGAAGTGGACATCGGCTCCGTCGCCGACGCTCAGGTCTTCGCTGCCGTCGTCGCAATCATCGAGCACCACGACGGTCAGGACCGGAACCGGCACCGCGGCCGCTGCGACCCGCACGGACGCGATGCAGCCTGGCAGGTTGGCGACCTCGTTGTGCGCGGGAACGACTACGACAACCTGCCTGGTTGTCCGGTCAACAATCTTCACCGCACAGAGATATCCGCTTTGCCAACGTTTCACACTTGGCGTCGATGCGACGATGGAGGTGTGTCACGACTCCGCGCCGTCCTCTTCGACTTCTCCGGCACGCTGTTCCGTCTCGAAGAGGACGACAGCTGGTTCGCCGGCATGGAACTGATCGACGACGACGGCAGGCGCGCGGTCGACGAGCACGTGCAGGCCGAACTGATGGAGCGGCTGACGCACCCCACCGGGGGGCGATCGGTGCAGCTGACCGGCAAGGCCTATCAGACCTGGCTCGACCGCGACCTCACGCCGCACCTGCACCGCGAGGCCTATGTGCACGCGCTTCGTGACATCCGGGCTGCCCGACCACCACGCGCAGTCCCTGTACAGCCGGGTCGTCGACCCGGGATCGTGGACGCCCTACCCCGACACCGTCGAGGTGCTGCGCTCGCTGCGCGAGCACAAGGTCAAGACCGCCGTCGTCTCCAACATCGCGTTCGACATCCGCCCGGCGTTCCAGACCGCCGGAGCGCACGCCGACGAGTTCGTGCTGTCCTTCGAAGTCGGCGCCGTCAAGCCCGACCCGCGGATCTTCGAGGTCGCACTCGACCGGCTGGGTGTGGCGGCCGAGGACGCGATCATGATCGGCGACAGCGAGGAGAACGACGGTGCCGCCCGCGCGCTCGGGTGCGACTTCGTTCTGGTCGACCCGCTGCCTGTCGACGAGCGGCCGACCGGGCTCGTCGACGCGCTGAGTGGACGCGGGATCACTGCTGACCGCACCCGCCAGCGCGTCCAGGGCATTCAGCAGCCGATCCAACTCCCTGCGCTGCCGCTCCATCCTGCGGATCCGGTACTGAATCGACTTCACCCCGCAGGTCTTGCCGGATCGGTGCCGCACCGCCAACCTTCGCGCGTGCTCGGCAATTCTCGTCTCGAGTTCGGCCCGCCGCTCGGCGAGGATGCACCGGAAGTACTGCGCCTGAGTGCTGTCAGCCGCCGAGGCGCTCAGATGATGTGACACATGATGTAATCGTGAGAGTTGTGGTCGGTGTTACATACGGCTCACCGTGCCGGGCGGACTGCGGGGCAGGGTGGTGGTGCCCGCCTCTGAGCGACTTTCGCGGTGACGTGGCCGAGTTGTCGGGGGCGTGTGCGACGGTGCCGTCATGGGCGATCGATACGTGTTGCGGGGCACCGACCTGCGGTACACGCTGACCCGGTTGTTGCGCCTGAAGGGCCGAGTTCCGTCACGGAACTCGTTGCGGCGCTGGACGCGTGGAACTTCACGGTACCGGGCCGGCCGACGAAGACGGTGTCCGACGCGTTGCGCTGGGAGATGCAGCATCGAGCGGGTATGGCGACGGGCTGGGGCCGCTACAGCGCTGCCGGGATGCCGCGCGGCACCGAGCATCGGATCATCACGCGGGTGGAAGCACTGCGGGCCGCAGCAGAGTCGCTGAGAGGCGGGCACGACACCCCCAGCCCCGCCGAGGCGGAGGGTAGCGTCTGAACACATGGCCGACGCCGAACGCATCACCCCGCCATGGTGGTTGAAACCGATGAACAAGGTCTTCATGACCGTCATGCGACTGGGCCTCATCAAGGACGGCCCGATGGTGCTGACGGTGCCCGGCCGCAAGTCCGGCAAGCCGCGGTCCACCCCGATCACCCCGTTCACCGTCGACGGCAAGCGCTACGTCGTCGGCGGGTTCCCCGGCGCCGACTGGGTGCGCAACGCCCGCGCCGCCGATGCCGCGACGCTGACCCAGGGCCGGCGCAGCGAACGTGTCCGCATGGTCGAGGTGCCGGCCGACGAAGCCCGCCCACTGCTGCACGCCTTCCCGACCCTGGTGCCCACCGGGGTGAGCTTCATGAAGAACGCCGGCCTGGTCAGCGAAGGCAGGCCCGACGAGTTCGAGGCACTGGCCGGCCGCTGTGCCGTGTTCCGATTCGACCCGGCCTCATGATCCGCGTCCTGGTTGCCGCGATGCTCGGCGCAGCGCTCCTCAATTGCGCTCCGGCACAAGCTGATCCGTTCTGCCTGGAAGACCCGACGCCACCCGGGGCGGCCACCCGGGCCTACGACGGCGGCACCGTGTGGATCACCGCCGACGGCCTCGTCGGCGTGACGACGGACGGGGGCAGCGGCCGGGTTCGGGTGCCCAGCGCGTCACCAATGCCGTTGCAGGCAATGGTGATCGACGCCGAGGGCAATGGCGAGCAGCAGCTGATCGTGAGCAACGGCCGGGTCGCCCACCTGTTTGTGCTCGCCGGCTGCAAGATCTCGGCCGCCTACGACGGGCAGGGCCAGCCGTTCGAGTTCGACCTGCAGAACCTGCGCGGCAACGGTACCGGAGTCGGATGCAGTGATCTGGGCGACGGCAGGCATCTGGTAGGACTGCAGGCGCTGCCGGACGGCGGCGGGTACACGGTGCGCCGCACCGAGATCAACCTCGACGGCTTCATCGCGACCATCGGCCTTTCCGACACCGTCCCCGGCACGTCGCTGCAGGACCCGATCGTGGCCTGGGCGATGACCATCAGCTGCGGCGATCAGACCATGGCCCAGAACGGAGTTCAACAACCTTGAGCGACACCTCTTTTGACCCGTCTCAGTGGACGACGGTCGACGGCTTCGAGGATCTGACCGACATCACCTACCACCGGCACGTCGCCGACGGCACGGTGCGGGTGGCGTTCAACCGGCCCGAGGTGCGCAACGCGTTCCGCCCGCACACCGTCGACGAGCTGTACCGCGCGCTCGACCACGCCCGGATGTGGCCGGACGTCGGCTGCGTGCTGCTGACCGGCAACGGACCCTCGCCCAAGGACGGCGGCTGGGCGTTCTGCTCCGGCGGCGACCAGCGCATCCGCGGCCGCACCGGCTACCAGTACGCCGACGGCGAGACCGCCGACACCGTCGACGCCGCCCGCGCCGGGCGGCTGCACATCCTCGAGGTGCAGCGGCTGATCCGGTTCATGCCCAAGGTGGTCATCTGCCTGGTCACCGGCTGGGCCGCCGGCGGCGGGCACAGCCTGCACGTGGTGTGCGACCTCACCCTGGCCAGCCGCGAGCACGCCCGGTTCAAGCAGACCGACGCCGACGTCGGCAGCTTCGACGGCGGCTACGGCTCCGCCTACCTGGCCCGCCAGGTCGGCCAGAAGTTCGCCCGCGAGATCTTCTTCCTCGGCGAGACCTACACCGCCGAGCAGATGCACCAGATGGGCGCGGTCAACGCGGTGGTCCCCCACGCCGACCTGGAGGCCGTCGCCGTGGAGTGGGCCAAGACGATCAACGGCAAGAGCCCCACGCGCAACGGATGTTGAAGTTCGCGTTCAACCTGATCGACGACGGGCTGGTCGGCCAGCAGGTGTTCGCCGGCGAGGCCACCCGGCTGGCCTACATGACCGACGAGGCCGTCGAGGGCCGCGACGCGTTCCTGGAGAAGCGCGACCCGGACTGGACGCCGTTCCCGCGCTACTTCTGAGATTTCGGCGCGCTTATCAACGCACAGCGACGAAAACCGCGCCGAAATCGCAACCCATAGACTCGAGCGTTGTGAACCCTTTGCGCCGCAGGTTGACCGATGCCATCGCGATGGCCGGGATGCGTCCACCGCTGAGCGCGCCGACCGGCACCACCGTGCGACTGCGCGGCAAGCGGGTGCTGATCACCGGCGCGTCATCGGGTATCGGCGAGGCCGGGGCCGAACTGTTCGCCCGGAAGGGCGCCGAGGTGATCATCGTCGCGCGCCGCGCCGACCTGCTGCAAGAGGTCGCCGACCGGATCACCGCCAACGGCGGCACCGCCACCGCGGTCCCGTGCGACCTGTCCGACCTGGACGCCGTCGACGCGCTCGTCGACACCGTCGGCGACATCGACATCCTGGTCAACAACGCCGGCCGCTCGATTCGCCGGCCATTGGCCGATTCGCTGGACCGCTGGCATGACGTCGAGCGGACCATGGCGCTGAACTACTACTCGCCGCTGCGGATGATCCGCGGCTTCGCGCCCGCGATGATCGAGCGCGGCGACGGCCACATCATCAACGTCTCGACGTGGGGTGTGCTCAGCGAGGCCTCCCCACTGTTCGGTGTGTACAACGCTTCGAAGGCGGCCCTGAGCGCGGTCAGCCGCGTCATCGAAACCGAGTGGTCACGGCAGGGCGTGCATTCCACGACGCTGTACTACCCGCTGGTGGCCACCCCGATGATCGCGCCACGCGCGCCTACGACGGCCTTCCGCGCTGACCCCCCGCGAGGCCGGGCACTGGATGATCGACGCCGCCCGCCACCGTCCCGTCCGCATCGCCCCGCGCATCGCCGTGTCGGCCCGCGCGCTCGACGTCGTCGCCCCGGTGTGCTCAACCGCATGCTCAAGCGTCAGCGCATGCAGCCCAACTGAGGTAGACACGACCTCATGGAAATCCTGGCAAGCCGGACGCTGTTCCGGCCGGCCGACTACCAGCGCTCGGTGAGCTTCTACCGCGACGCCATCGGCCTGGCCATCGCTCGCGAATACGGCGGCGGCACAGTGTTTTTCGCCGGGCAGTCGCTGATCGAGCTCGCCGGTCACGGCGCACCCACCAACCCGGGCGGCCCATTCCCCGGTGCGCTGTGGCTTCAGGTCCGCGACCTCTACGCCACCCAGGACGAACTGACGAGCCGAGGAGTCGAGATCGCCCGCGAGGCTCGCCAAGTACCGTGGGGGCTGCACGAGATGCATGTCTGCGACCCCGACGGGGTCACGCTGATCTTCGTGCAGATCCCCGATGATCACCCGCTGCGGCGAGACACCCGGTCGTAGTTGTCGGCCGGGACTTCATCTGCCGTCAATTCGTGGATCATCTTGACCGGATTAGATCCTCGCAATGACTTCTGTCGACAGTGAGCTCGATTCTCGTGGGGTGGCCGGGCAGGTGACCGAAGTGCCTTTCCGCGCAACCGATCTGAGCGACGAGGTCACCAGGAAACTCAAGCGCGAACGCTACGCGTGGCTGACCACTGTGGGGCCGACGGGTGTTCCGGCGCCGATGTTGACCTGGTTTGGTTCTTCCGACGGCACCGACTTCACCCTCTACACCCCGGCCCGTGCCAGCCGGGTGGCCGACGTGTTCGAGCGCCCTGAGGTGAGCCTGCACCTGGAGTCCGATGGGATCGGCGGAGGCGTCATCGCCGTCGGCGGCAGGGCCGCGGTGACCGCTAAGGGTGTCGATCCGAGGGATGACCGAGAGTTCTGGGCTAAGTACCACGTGGAGGCGGAGCTCTTGGGCCTCGGCGAGGAGATTTCCTCCCACAGCGTGCGCATCACCATCACCCCGACGACGCTGCTCACCACGCTCTCGACGTAGGCGCCCGAAACTAGGTCGAGGCGCTCACCAGGGGCCAACCCACCGAGGCCAACCGGGACGCAACCTGGTGCATCTCTTCGGGATTCGGTTCCTTCGCGATGACAGCACTGATGGCTTGCCGAATCTGATCAGCGGTCACGGGGGTGTCGAGATCGGTCTCGCGCAGGATCGTCTGGGCCGCCTGCACGACCTCGTCCTCCGACAGTGACCTCTTCAGCAACGCCAGCAGCGGGTAATAGTCCTTTGGCGGGACGCCTTCGGGATAGCCCTTGTGTAGCCAGCCGAGAACGTTTTCCAGAAATGCCTGATGCTGCTCGATGGTCATCGCCGGCTCACTTCTTGGGGAACATCGGGAACAGGTCGACGCCGAAGTGGTGAATGATCGTCGCCCGGGTGATCCACAGGACGGCAGTGACGATCACGAACGAGACGAACAAGAACAGAACGATCCCCAGGTACTTCAGCGCCGGATTGGGCTTGTGGATCGCATGGTCGGCCTCTTCGCCGCCGGCACCGAAGGAGTAAGCCAGCATTCCGGTGGCAAAGATCGCGGGCAGGCCCGCGCCGAGCACCAGCCCCACCAGGAGCACCTTGAGGATCGACTCGAAGTAAACCATCTCAGGTCCTTTGCTCGACGAGTTGTCAGACGGAGGCTTTGGGGGCGGACGGCTTGGTCGACTTGGCGGCCTCGCGAACCTCGGCCGGGACCACTGAGTTGGTCGAGTGTCCCAATCGGCGTTGACGTTACTGCTGTCGACCTTCTGCTGCTGGGCACGCCACCACATGTAGAAGGACAACGCGACCAGGATCACGAAGATCAGCCCGTCGCCCGCCAGCTGTGAAGAGGTGAGTGCCTTCACCGCGTCGGACAGCCAGTAGGACAGCGCGCCGACCAGGGCCGCGGCGGGCAGCGTGACCAGCCAGGCCACTGCCATCCGGCCGGCGACGGCCCAACGGACCTCGGCGCCGGGCTTGCCGACGCCGCTGCCCAGGATCGAGCCGGTGGCCACGTGGGTGGTCGACAGTGCCATGCCGGCGGCGCTGGAGGACAGGATGATCGCGGCCGAAGAGGCCTCGGCGGCAAGGCCCTGCGGCGACTCGATCTCGACCAGGCCCTTGCCGAGGGTGCGGATGACCCGCCAGCCCCCGATGTAAGTGCCCAGGCCGATGGCTACGGCGCAGCTGAGGATGACCCAGAACGGCATCCCGTCCTCTTGACGTCCCCGGTCAGGTGCCGGTGGTGATCAGCGACAAGGCGATCACGCCCATCGTCTTCGCGCGTCGTTGGTGCCGTGAGCCAGCGCGACCAGCGAGCCGGTGGCGATCTGGCCCCAGCGGAAACCCTGTTTGCAGCGCTTGGCCACACCTTGCGGGTGATCCGGTAGACCAGCCAGGTGCCGCAGGCCGCGACGATGCCGGCGATGACGGGCGGCGACGGCGGGAATCAACACCTTCTCGCTCACGCCGGTCCAGTTGATGCCTTGGTGCCCAGCGCGGCCAGGCCGGCGCCGATGAGGCCGCCGAACAATGCGTGCAGGAACTCGACGGAATGCCGAAGAGCCAGGTGAGCAGATTCCACAGGATGCCGCCGATGAGGCCGGCGAAGATGATGGTCAGCCCCATCGCCCTCGATACCGGGTAGCAACTGGCCAGTCTTCTTGTCCTGGATCTTCAGGACGTTGGTGGTGACGGTGATCGCGACCTCGACCGAGAGGAACGCACCGACGAGGTTGAGGATCGCGGCCAAAGCACGGCGGTCTTGGGCTTGAGGGCACGGTGGCTATGGTCGTTGCGATCCCGTTGCCGGTGTCGTGAACCCGTTGGTGAAGTCGAAGCCGACGCGCGCGATCAACAGCACCAGGGTGATCATCTCGGCGCTCATAACTGTGATTCTGCTGGGTCCAGGGTCCCTTTGCCTAGTTGCCGAAAGTCATCAAGATGGGTCCCACCAGGGCATTTGCGAAAGCTCCGCAGCTGTTCATCCCCAGTTAACCCGAGGGCTGCCCAACATTGGCCTACTCCGGCGGATCCCGGGTACATCAACCCAGCGGTGTGCACACGCGCCGACTAGGATTCACGACGTCCATCGGGCGCCCCAGGACGCCCCGGTCAGGGAGAAGCCGCGGTGAATAATTTCCTCACCAAGATCGTGACGTGGATCAAGGCGGGTTACCCCGAGGGCGTCCCGCGAACCCGACCAGGTTCCGCTGTTCGCCCTGCTGAGGCCGGCGAGTTATGTGAGACTGAGCAGGCCAAGGCCGTCGCAGAGGCGCTGATCAATGACGGCGAGTTCGACCACGTCGACATCGGCGTGCTCATCACCGAGATCACCGACGGACTGCCCGACCCCGTCGACATGGAACGGGTGCGGGCCAAGCTGGCCGCCCACCGCTGGCCGCTGGACGACCCACGAGACACCGAGGAGAGACCGAATAGCAATCCTGCGAGCGCTCGCCATCCCGCCCGGACCCTCGGCGCTGTCGCTGCTGGCCGCCCTCGACGGGCTGCTCGACGGACGTGACGCTCCCCTGGTTCCGATCCCGGCCGGCGACCTCCGGGAAAGTGAACTGCTGACCACGTCGTTGCGGGTCGGGGAAGAGATCGACGACGACGTCGCACTGGTGGTGCCGACGTCGGGCACCACCGGAACGCCCAAGGGGGCGATGCTGACCCCGGCCGCGCTGATCGCCAGCGCGTCGGCCACTCAAGACCGTCTCGGCGGGCCGGGCACCTGGCTGCTGGCGCTGCCGACCCATCACATCGCCGGGATCCAGGTGCTGGTGCGCAGTCTGCAAGCCGGCACCGTCCCCGTCGAGCTCGACGTGTCGGCGGGTTTCGACGTCACCGAATTGCCAACGGCGGTAGCACAACTCGGCTCTGGGCGGCGCTACACATCACTGGTGGCCACCCAGCTGGCCAAGGTGCTGCTGGATCCCGAGGCCACCGCGGCGCTGGCCGAACTCGACGCGGTTCTGCTCGGCGGCGGCCCGGCGCCGCGGCCGGTGCTCGAGGGCGCCGCGGCTGAGGGCGTCGCGCGGTGATACGCACCTACGGTTCCAGCGAGACCTCCGGCGGGTGCGTGTACGACGGGGTGCCTCTCGACGGAGTGCAGATTCGGGTTGGACGCCGGGAGAGGGCCGCATCGCGATCGGCGGGGCGACGCTGGCCAAGGGCTACCGCAACCCGCCCGATCCGGACCCGTTCGCCGAGCCGGGCTGGTTTCACACCGACGACCTCGGCGTGCTCGACGAGGCGGGCCGGCTCGTGGTGCTCGGGCCGCGCCGACGAGGCGATCAGCACCGGCGGGCTGACCGTGATGCCCGCACCCGTGGAGGCGGTGCTGTCGCGGCACCCCGCGGTCGCCGACTGCGCGGTGTTCGGGGTGCCCGACGAGCGGCTCGGGCGAACGGGTGGTGGCCGCCGTCGTGCTGGTCAGCGGCGCGGTCGAGCCGAGCCTGGACGACATCCGGGATTACCTGGCGCAGTCCCTGGATTCGACTGCCGCACCGCGGGAACTCCACATCATCGACGAACTACCCCGCTTGGGGATCGGCAAGCTGGACCGCCGGGCCCTTCGGCTCCGCTTCGAGAACGGTGGCGACTTGCCGGGCGGCTACGGTTGGTGAACAATTGTTCACTAAAGGGAGGACTCCCATATGGGCGACCTGAAATTTCTCGACCTGAACGGTGACCGCGTGGCCTACCTCGACGAGGGCCGCGGAGAGGTGATCCTGCTGCTGCACGGCATGGCCGGCAGCTCGCCAGAACCTGGCGATCGGTGATACAGCCGCTGTCGCGCAAGTACCGCGTGGTGGGCCCCGACCTGCTAGGCCACGGCGACTCGGCCAAGCCGCGCAGCGACTACTCGCTGGGGGCGTTCGCGGTCTTTCTGCGCGACCTCCTCCACGAGTTGGGCGTCGCGCAGGCGACCATCGTCGGGCACTCCTCGGCGGCGGGGTGGCGATGCATTCGTCTACCAACACCCCGACTACTGCCAGCGCCTGATCCTGATCGGCAGCGCGGCCTCGGCCGGACGTCGTGGACGCTGCGGCTGCTGTCGGCGCCCGGAGCCGAGCTGTCTTGCCGATCATCGCGCCACCGCCGGTGGTGTCGGTCGGTGAGCAGGTGCGGTCGTGGTTCACCAAGCGAGGCATCGGGTCGCCGCGTGGCGCGGACTGTGGACGCCTACCGCTCGCTGGCCGATGCCGACACCCCGCAGGCGTTCCTGCGCACGCTGCGCCGCTCGTCGACTACCGCGGTCAAGCGGTCAGCGCGTGAACCGGCTGCACTTCGGGCCGACGTGCCCACGATGGCGATCCGGGGCGACTCGGACGGCGACCACCTGGTTGAAGATGACGCCGACGCCGCCGAAGAGACCTGGCTCGACGCCGTCTGGCTCAGGCGCTACCCGTGTGGGCGTTTCCCGCAGGTCGAATGCCCGATGGTGGTCCTCGACCGATCGACTATTTCATCAGCAGCGAAACCGCCGCGGACTTCGAACAGCCCGCGACCGAGTGTGATCGAGCGCTTCGCCGCGGCGCCTGTCACGACTGGCGACGGTGACGCCAGACGGGCGCCCGCACGTCGTGCCGACCGTGTTCGCCCTCGACGGCGAGGTCATCTACACCGCGGTGGAGGCAAACGAAGTTCACCGCGCGGTTGCAGCGGCTGGCCAACATCACGGCCAAACCGCGGGTGTCAATCCTGGTGGACCACTACGCCGACGACTGGTCGCAGCTGTGGTGGGTGCGGGCCGACGGAACTGCGGCGGTGTGGTCCGACGGGCCCGAATGCGAGCGGGGCCTCGGGCTGCTGCGCGCGAAGTATCCGCAGTACGAACAGGTGTCTCTCGGCGGCCCGGTGATCGCGGTGGCGGTCGAGAAGTGGGCCTGGTGGCCGCGAGAATTCGAGTAGTCGACTACTTCATCCCGCCGCCCTCTGCCGGCGCATTCTGAGTCTGCTCGCACCAGCAGGACTCGGGGGTGATCGTGTCGACGGCATCTACATCGCATACATCGCAACGGCCGCATGGACTGCTGGAGGCCTACCGGCGGCTCATCAAACGCTTCGGGCACACCAAAACCGCAATGGTGTTGTTCCGGCGCACCATGCCGGTCGGGGACCGCTTCGTCAGCAGGATCTCCGGCGGCCGGCACACCTTGAGTGACATCGTCGTCCCGACTCTGATCCTGTCCCACACCGGGCGGCAGTCGGGTAAGCACTACGACACACCGCTGTCTTTCCTGCCCTGGAACGACAAGTTTGTGGTCGTCGGCTCGAACTGGGGTCAGGCCGACCATCCGGCCTGGTCGGCCAATCTTCTCGCCTGTCCGGATGTGATGGTCCGTGTCGACGGTGAACACGTTGCGGTGCGTGCCCGCCTCGCATCTGGCGAAGAGCGGCATGAACTTTGGCCTCTGCTCGTGGAGACCTGGCCGGCGTTCGAGACCTACGCGGTCGCGAGCATCCGGTCGCGAGATCCGGGTGTTCATCCTCGACCGGTGCCGTCGATGAGAATCATCGTCACCGGCGGCAACAGCGGTGTGGGCAAGGCGACGGCGACGGCACTGGCCGAGGCGGGACACAGCGTCGTGATCGCCTGCCGCTCCATGGACAAAGCGCACCGCGCGGCAGCCGAGATGCGCGGTGACGTCACGGTGTGCCACCTGGACCTTGCTGACCTGTCCAGCGTGCGACGGTTCGCCGATTCGGTGGATTCGGTGGACGTGCTGATCAACAACGCCGGAGTGCTCGGGTTGCCGCTGACCCGCACCGTCGACGGCTTTGAAGCGCACATGGGGACCAATCATCTCGGGCACTTCGCGTTGACATGCTTACTCGGCGAACGGATCACCGACCGGGTGGTCTGCGTCTCCAGTGCGATGTACGTCTTCGGACGTCTCCACCTGGACGACCTGAACTGGCACAGCCGGCGGTATTGGAAGTGGGCGGCCTACACCCAGTCGAAACTGGCCAACTTGCTGTTCGTCGGCGAGCTGGCACGTCGCGGCGTGCGTGCCTACGCCTCGGACCCGGGTGCGGCGGACACCGACATCACCCGTGACAGCACCGGTGCGCTGGGCTGGCTGGGCCGGCACAAGCCGAACGGCCGGTTGCTGTTTTACATGCAGACTCCGGCGGCAGGTGCTCGGGCCACGATCGAGGCGGTCGATACCGACTTGCCCAGCGGCTCATATCTTGCGCCCCGGTTCAACCAGTGGGGCGCACCCAAAGATGTTGTCCCGCATTACAAAGCACGCGATCCCGATATGGCGTCGCGGTTGTGGGACCTGTCGGCCGACCTGACCGGCTGCGACTGGGTGGGATCGATGAAGGGGATCAGCGCATGACCAAGGTGATGCGACCACCGGCGCTGGAGGTGATCGACAAAGGAACCACCAGACATGACCACCCGGCACCGCTGCTGTTCGTGCACGACGGCTGCCATTCGGCATGGTGCTCAGTCCTGACTTAGATTTGTGCAGTGATCTCCGCGCGGAGGCTCTCGATTTCGTTCTTGACGAACGCGACCACGGCCGCCGTGGTCATGGACCGCCCAACGCGGGCCAGGTCGTCGAATTGCTGATCGCCCAGACTCTCTCGCAGATGGGTGATGGTGGGCGTCGTCTCGGGAATCGACGCAATCACGAAGGGGTTCACGGCGAAGCCCAATACCTGCGCCGCGGCGGCGTGGCGATCGAACCGGTCGAGGATGCCGGCGAGAATGGCGAGATTATTGCGCAAGATGTAGAGGTTCCCGGTGTCGAGCAGGCGTTGAATCACCGTATCCAGTTCGTTGAGAGCCTCGATCGGCTCGCCGTGTTGCCCGGCGAATCGGGCCATCGACGAACTCATGTAGGTCTCGATTAGACGATTGCCACTCTGACGGGCAACTTCGATACCACGGCGGATCGCTTCCAAGGCCCGCCCCGGTTCGGTGATCGTCAAGGCCTGGCCAAGCGCCATCGAGGCGAATGCCTCCGCGTAGGGATTTTTGGTGACTTCGTCGTCATCCAGAACTCCCGCCATGACAGATGCTGCATCCGTCGTTGCGCCGAGAGAGTTCATGGTCAGCGCCAGACCCACTGCAATCAAGGCTCGCCCAACGGGTGCCGACTCGAGCCGATCCATTCGTCGATAGCACTGGGCGGCACGCTGTGGATCACCACATGCGAGGTAGCCGCCACCAACCACCGGCGCGATAGCAAACGGCATGCGAAGAACTGACTTGCCTTCGATCTCAGCCATCGCCTGGTCGGCAAACCGGACGGAGTCATCTGTTCTGCCGACCATCCAACACTGTGAAGCGAGCGCTAGCAGAACAGGCAGCCGAGGATGGTTCGCGGCGCGGGCAGCGGGAATCAATTCCTCCGCCCACGCCAGCGGTTCGAGGTTCTCGATGGCAGAGGCCAGAAACGGCGAGTAGGTCGCAATGGTGGCCGCAGCCTCCAACTGTGATTCGTCGGCCGCCCACCGGAAGGCTGTTCGCAAATTGGGCAGTTCGGTGCTGAGCCAGTCGTAGACGTCGCGCTGCCGCGCGCTGTTCCACAACTCTTCGAGTTCGTGCTCGCGTCCGGCGAAATAGGCCGCGTGAGCCGTTCGGACATCCGCGGCGGCGCCGTTCGCTGCAAGTTGCTCTTCGGCGAACTGACGGATGGTCTCCAGCATCGAGTACCTCGTGCGGCCCGAGTGCCGACGCGCAACGAGCAGTGACTTTCGCACCAGCGCGTCGAGAAGGTCGAGCACCTCGAACTCGTCGGAATCCGCCGCAGCGACCGCACGGGCACCGTCGAGAGTCGAAGCCGCCGGCGAAGACCGAACACCGCTGCAGTAGGTCCCTCTCGTCTGCATCCAGGAGGTCGAACGACCATTCCACGGTATGACGCAGTGTCTGGTGCCGCTCCAATCCACGCCGTGAACCGACCAGTAAGCGGAAGCGCTGGCCCAAACGGTCCTTCACCTCTGACACCGACATCGATGCCATTCGAGACGCCGCGAGTTCGATCGCCAATGGAATCCCGTCCAGCCGACGGCAGATCTCCACTGCGGCAGCCTCTTCGGCCTGATCGCTCGAGCTCGAACCCGGCTACGACACCGGTGGCGCGATCCACGAAGAGATCGACTGCCGCCGACCCGATCCCGCCGTGGACGTCCAACGACGGAACCGCCCACAGATGCTCGTCGGCGACACCAAGTCCCTCTCGGCTGGTCGCCAGAACTCGCACCGCCGTGGACCGCTCGAGGATCGCGTCGATCAGTTCGGCCGCGGCATCACGCAGGTGCTCACAGTTGTCGACGACGAACAGTTGCGTCTTGCCCTCCATCGCCTCGGCGACACTCTCCGCCATCGAGGTACCCGGTTGCTGAGTGACACCGAACACCGCGGCGACGGCGTCCGGCACCGCATCGGGATCGGAGACGGCCGCCAACTCCAAAAGCCATATGCCGTCCGGGAACTCGTCACTCAGCTGGAGCGCTACCTCCACAGCCAAACGCGTCTTGCCGACACCACCGACGCCGGTCAAGCGTGACCAATCGGTGCCGACGAATCTCACTGGCGACTCGCGCACCGTCTCTTTCGCGACCGATGAAGCTGGAGCCTGGTGGACGGATGTTTCCGCCGTCGGGGACTCAATGTCCGCAGCGGCGGAAACTCCGAGCGCAGGCCGGGTGCACGGACCTGGAAGACGCCGATCGGCTCGGGTACGTCCCGCAGTTGGTGCTGACCCAGATCGACGAGGTCGACGCCGGTCAACAGCCGGACGGTCGAATCGGCGACCAGGAGCTGGCCGCCATGGCCGGCGGCCATCAGTCGCGCCGCACGATTGAGCGCCGTGCCGAAGTAGTCCGAATCGCGAAGCTCGGCTTCGCCGGTCGCAATACCCATCCGCACCGGCAGTTCGAGTTCCCGTTGCGCGTCAACGGCAGCCTCCACCGCCGACTTCGGCGAGGCGAACGCCGCACACACCCCGTCACCGGTGTGCTTGAACAGGTAGCCGCCGTGCTCGCCGATCACGCGACGAAGAACCTCGTCGTGGTCGGCCAGCGCGTCTCTCATGACGGACGCATCGGTTTCCCACCGACGTGTCGAACCTTCCACGTCGGTGAAGAGAAACGTCACAACCCCCGAAGGTGGAACCGCGGAGTACGCGGACACATCTCGGAGAATGCCACATCGCGGGGGTGGCCGTAACGACATCGACCAATCCGTAGGCTTGGCTTCT
Source organism: uncultured Actinomycetota bacterium (assembly GCA_963765445.1). GTDB lineage: Bacteria > Actinomycetota > Actinomycetes > Mycobacteriales > Mycobacteriaceae > Mycobacterium. The sequence goes on along the minus strand of CAVXWQ010000029.1, from coordinate 99,317 downwards.
GTGAGCATCGGGCGCAAGGAAGCGATCGCCGTCAGCGTCGGCGTGCTCCTGCTGGTCGCGGCGTTCGTCGTGCCGAACCTGCACCTGGGAATCGTCACGCCGCATCATCAAGATGCGGCCGGCGGACCTCAAGGCATTCGCCGACGCCGCGCCGATCTTCGGCTGGTGGAACGCCCACGTCGGCTGGGGCACCGTGCCCGCCATCCTGATCGGCACAGCCGCGGTGGTGTGGGGAACCTCGGTCGCCCAGCGGCTGTCCTGGCGCGCGCTGACCTTCACCGTGTGGGCGACGTCGTTCGCCTGGGCGTTCGCGCTGGCCATGATCGACGGCTGGCAGCGCGGTTTCGCCGGCCGGCTGACCTCCAAACACGAATACCTGCGCCAGGTTCCGACGATCACCGACATCCCGACAGGCGGTCCGCACCTTCTCCAGCCGAATCCTCGACTTCCAGCCGAACTCGTGGATCACCCACGTCTCCGGTCATCCGCCCGGCGCGCTGCTGACCTTCGTCTGGCTGGACCGCATCGGGCTGGGCGGTGGTGCGTGGGCGGCGCTGTGGTGCGTGCTGATCGGGTCGAGTGCGGCCGCGGCGGTGATCGTCGCGGTCCGGGCGCTGTCCGACGAGGCGACGGCACGACTGGCCGCGCCGTTCGTCGCGGTGGCCCCGACGGCGATCTGGATCGCGGTCTCAGCCGACGGCTACTACGCCGGGGTGGCGGCCTGGGGTATCGCCCTGCTGGCGTTGGCCGTTCGGCAGACGGTGCGATGGCCGTGGCTGGCAGCGACGGGTGCCGGGCTGCTGCTCGGGTGGGGCGTGTTCCTCAACTACGGGCTGGCCCTGATGGCCCTTCCCGCGGTGGCGGTGCTGCTGTGCGCGGCTGACTGGCGCACCGCGCTGCGGGCTCTGGCTCCCGCCGCGCTGGCGGCGCTGGCGGTGGTCGCCGTGTTCGCCGTCGCCGGGTTCTGGTGGTTCGACGGCTACACCCTTGTCCAGCAACGCTATTGGCAGGGCATCGCGAACAACCGGCCGTTCCAGTACTGGAGCTGGGCCAACCTGGCATCGGTGGTGTGCGCGATCGGCCTGGGCAGCGTCGCCGGCATCGGCCGGGTGTTCGACATCGCGGCGATCAATCGCCGAAGCGGCCTGCACCTGCTCGTGCTGGCCGCGCTGGCCGCCATCCTGTTCGCCGACCTGTCGATGCTGTCCAAGGCCGAGACCGAACGGATCTGGCTACCGTTCGAGCGTCTGGCTCACCGCAGCCGGCGCCCTGTTGCCCGCCCGCACCCACCGATGGTGGCTGGGCGTCAACGTGATCGGCGCTCTGCTGCTGAACCACCTGATTCTGACCAACTGGTAGCAGCCGGTCGCCCACCAGATACAGCAGCGCCGCACCCCACACCACCGCCAGCGCGATCCAGAAGCCGGCCTCGTAGTTGCGGTCGAGGACGGTCAGGTTGTCCAGGTGCTGGCCGGGCTTGCTGAACACCGGAATCGCCAGCAGCACAAGGATGACGGTCAACAACCCGGCCACCAGCACCGGTGTCCACCACTTGTGCGGCAGGATGCGGCGGCCGGCGAAACCCAGCGCCACGCACACCGGCGCGAACACCGCGTCGTGCAGCAGCACCCCGATCAGCGCCCACGCCACGATGCGGATGATGTCCTTGGTCGAGTGGTCCAGCACCAGCACCACACCGTAGACGCCGACCGCCAGACCCGCGAGCACCAGCAGCGCCCGAATGGCGGTCACGCCACGACCTCGATCCGGGTCAGCCACTTCGTCTGCAGCACACCGGGTCTGGTCGGCGCGATCAGCCGGCACGGATAGCCGTGATCCAGATCCAGCGTCTGCCCGTTGAGCTTCAGCGCGATCAGGGTCATCGAGTCGCGGGCATGCCGGGCCGGCAGCACGGTGCGCGAATACGGCCCCGGCGGCTCCAGCGAGATCATCCGGACGTCGGAGTCCGGCGACCCACCGACAGCCCTGACCAGATCCGCCAGCACCACGCCGGTCCAGTCGGCGGTGGCGCTCCAGCCCTCCACGCACGCGATGGGCAGCCGATGCGTGGTCTGCGGCATCGCGGCAAGCTCGGCCACCGTGAACGCCTTCGAGTTGCCGCCGTTGACGACAGTCAGCCGGTAGTCCGGTGACCGTGCACTGCGCAGCACTCCCGCCGCCCAGGCGCTCCGGTTCACCGGAACACCCTGCGGCCCTTGGCCGGAGCGCGGGGCCAGCAGCGAGACGTGCCGAAGCCACGGGATCGTCTGTCCCGCAGTGAGAATCGTCGCGACACCCACCGCCAGCCAGGTGCCGCCGAGCACCGCGCGGCGGCTGGGACCGTGGTGCGGCATCAGCTCGCCGGTCGGGATTTCCTCGAGTGGTTCGCCCAGCGCGCGACGGATCACCGGCAGCTTGACGCCGATGTGCACCAGCACCGCACCGGCCGCCACGTACGCCATCGCGTAGTGACTGGTGGTGAAGAAGAACTTGAACGCATACCACTGCGCGATGTTCATGATCCCGGTGGACAGCTGAAAGATCATGGAGCCCACCAGAACCAGAATGGAGGCCCGCTCGAGCTGCCGGGTCAGCCCACCGATGATGGGACGCTCGAACAGCTTGGGGTACACCGACCACAGCTTGACCACCAGCAGCGGGATCGCCGCGATGCCCGAAATCACGTGCAGGCCCTGGGTGAACTGGTAGAGCCACACCGGCCGCGTCGGCCAGAAGAACCACGGTTGCGGATGCTGGATGAAGTGGCTGATGAATCCCGTGACGAAGCAGATGGTCACGGCGATACCCAGTGCGACCCCGACCCGGGCCGTCACCGCTGTGCCGCGCAAGGTGTACTTGGCGGCGGTCTTCGTATCCCCCGTCATGTCAGCGCGAGTGTAGCCACGACGCGTTCACCGATCGGGTGAATCGCCATCAATGCCAAACCGGCCTCTTCGGCCAGCGCTGCCGCGCAGTCGATCCCCACCGCAGCCCACTGAAACCAGGGGCCGATGGTCTTCGATGACTCCAACCGCACCCAGCTGTTGCACACCCCGGCGACGGTCGGGTCGAACTCGGCCACACAGCGGCCGCCGCGCATCATCAGTTCCGCGGCCCGGCGCAGCACCCGCAGCGGATCGCCGGCCAGGCCGACGTTGCCGTCGGCCAGCAGCACGGTCTGCCACCGGCCGGTGCCGGGCAGTGGTTCGAAGACGTCGCGCATCAGTGCCGGGGCGCCGCTGCGGCGGGCCAGCCGCACCGCGGTCGCCGACTGGTCGACACCCAGCGCCGGGATGCCCCGCCTGACCAGATGGGCCACCAAACGCCCTGGGCCGCAACCCAAATCGATCGTCGGCCCCTCGCAGAGCCCGACCACCGCGCTGTCGAACTCGGTGTCGCAGCCGTGGCCGCCGAGCCAGCTGTGCACCGGCAGACGGTTCAGCCGGCCGTCGTCATGGCGAAGCCAACAACACTCGCCGTCGAGCGCGCGGTCGTACAGCTGTCCCAACATGTCAAACCTCTCGTGTGACATGGGCAAACCGGCTGTCTGACCGGCAGGCCGCGCGGACCAACGGGATGTCGTCGACCGTGTCGACGTCATGCAGTTCCTCGACGAGTTTCACAGTGATCCCTGTGTCACGCAGAGCGGCAAGCGTTACAGCGCCGGTGTCGTCCTGCGACATCGGCACGTCGCGCAGGCACTCGGCGGTCGCCGGGTCGGCGACCCCGAGCACCCACCATCCGCCGTCGCGGGCCATCCCCAGCAGCGCAGGCGTCGTCAACAGGGTCCGCGCGCAGTCGGTGAGCAGCTCGGCACTCACCTGCGGGGTGTCCATCCCGATCTGCAACACCGGCTGCCCGCGGACGGCCGCGTCGGCGTGGGCGTTGGCCAGCCGGTCGGCGAAGTCGTCGCCGCGCTGGCCGATCACGGTGAAGGACCCGAGCCGCTCGCGGATCTCCGCGCCGCGGCACGCGCGGTCGAGGTCGCCGGTCATCGCCACGACCCGCGCGCTCACCGGTGTCTGAGCCACCGCGTCCAGAGTGTCGAGCAACGCGGCGGCGGCGATGTCGGCCGCCACCTCGTCGCCCAGCGTCGCGGCCAACCGGGTCTTCGCCAGCCCGGGCACCGGCGCCTTGGCCACCACCAGCACGGTGACCGGCAGTGGTTCCGGGCTGTGCGTCACGAGATGACCTTCCAGAAGTCGAGCGCGGCGGTGAAGCTTCCTCGCACCGACCCGCTCACCTTCGACTTCCCGCCGGTGCGGGGGCCGTAGTCGACGTCGACCTCGACCACCCGCCATCCCGCGGCCGCGGCACGGACCAGTAGTTCGAGCGGATACCCCGATCGACGGTCGGTCACTCCGAGCGTCATCAATGCGTCACGACGGAAGACCCGCATCGGCGCGATGTCGTGGACTGCCAGCTTGTGCCGGGTCCGCAGCCGCCAGCACACCGCCGCGGTGCCCAGCCGCGCGTGCCAGGGCCACTTCAGTCCCCGGACCGGACGGCGCCGGCCGATCACCATGTCGGCGTGGTCGAGCGCGGCCACCAGCCGGGGCAGATCGCCCGGATCCAGTGAACCGTCGCCGTCGAGCACCGCCACGACGGGCGTCCGGGCGGCAACCACCCCGGCGTGCACGGCCGATCCGTAGCCGGGCCGGGCCTCGTGCACCACCTCGGCGCCATGGCTGCGGGCCACCTCCGCCGTGCCGTCGGTGCTGTTGTTGTCAACGACCAAAGCGCGATAACCAGGCGGAATGCCGGCGAGCACGGCGGGCAGCGACTCCGCCTCGTTCAGGCAGGGCAGTACCACCGTGACCGAACAGTCGGGCATGGTGCCAACTTAGAGCAGCGGTCTGCAGTCAGTGACGAAACAGTGACGTTGGTGCAGGTAGGGGCCATTGTTCGTTACCCTCGGACCTATGACGGCCAGGGTTCTGATCGCCGACGACGACACCGTCGTGCGCGACGTGGTGCGTCGGTACCTGGAACGCGACGGTCTGGAAGTGACGGTTGCCGGCGACGGTAGCGAGGCGCTTCGGGTGCTGGGCACCCAGCGCATCGACGTCGCGGTGCTCGACGTGATGATGCCCGGGCCGAGCGGTCTGTCGCTGTGCCGCACGCTGCGCCAGAGCGGCGACTACAGCATCCCGGTGATCCTGCTGACCGCCCTCGGCGAGGAGGACGACCGCATCGCCGGTCTGGAGGCCGGCGCCGACGACTACCTGACCAAGCCGTTCAGTCCGCGCGAGCTGGCGCTGCGGGTGCGTTCGGTGCTGCGCCGCGCCCCCGCCCCGGCGTCGGCGGTGCCGTTGGAGATCGGCGTCGGCGACCTGACGGTGTCCACTGCTTCGCGGTCGGTCACCGTCGACGGCAAGCCGGTGGGGCTGACCAACCGAGAGTTCGATCTCCTGCTGTTCTTCCTGACTCACACCGACACCGTCTTCTCCCGCGAGGAGTTGCTGCAGAAGGTGTGGCGTTGGGATTTCGGTGACTTGTCGACGGTCACGGTGCACGTCAAGCGATTGCGCTCCAAGCTTGGCGAGCATCACCGCGTCCAAACGGTCTGGGGCCGTGGGTATTTGTGGCGCGGTGAAGCCGGCGGCGGTGACCGTGCCACCGCGTGACATAGCGGAGATCGCCCTACTGGCGCTGGCGTGTTCACTGCCGGTGGTCCTGCTGGGCGTGGTGATCATCCGGCTGGCCAGATCGTGGTCGATGACGGTCACGATGGTGGCGCTGGTGCTGATCCCGGTGCTGGCGACCCTGACCGGTGTGGTGGGCGCGAGCGGGTTCATGATCACCGACACCTTCGCGCGCACCGCCGTGGTGCTCGGGATCGTCGCGGTGGTGACGGTGCCGTCCGCGGTGATGCTGGCGCGCTATCAGGCCCGACGCACGGTGTGGGAGCAGGAGATTCGCGACGCCGAGCGGGCCGCCGAGCAGTCGCGGCGACGGCTGGTGGCATTCGTCAGCCACGATCTGCGGACTCCGCTGGCCAGCATCCGGGCACTGGCGGAGGCGATCGCCGACGGTGTGGTCTCCGACGACGAGGTTCAGGTTCAGGCCAAACACATTGAGCAGGAATCGGTTCGGCTCTCCGAGATGGTCGACGACCTGTTCGAGATGTCGAAGATCAACGCCGGCGCGGTGTACGCGCCGTACGAGAAGGTGGCCCTCGACGAGGTCATCGACGACGTGATGTCCGCGCACCGGATCGCCGCCGAACGCGCCGGGGTGCACCTCGAGGCGTCGGTGCCGCCGAAGGCCGGTGCGGGTGATCGGCAGCGACCGCGCGCTGGTGCGGGTGCTGTCGAACCTGGTGGCCAACGCCATCGCCCACACGCCCTCGGGCGGGACGGTGAAGCTGGCGCTCGGGTCCGATTCGCAGGGCGCCTGGGCGCGGGTGGACGACACCGGCGTCGGGATCAACGAAGCCGACCTCCCGCGCGTGTTCGACGTCGCCTACCGCGGCTCGAACGGCCGTGTGTCCCGAGCGGATTCGTCGCTGCCGAGCGGTTCGGGCCTGGGGCTGGCCATCGCGGCCGGTCTGGTGCAGGCCCACCGCGGCACGCTGTCGGCGCACAACCTGCCGACCGGGGCCCGCTTCGAGGTCCGCCTGCCGCTGGCCGACTAGGCTGGGCGGGTAGGAGGTTCTCATGTCTGTGGCACAACGCGAACGCGCCGCTCTGGTCGCAACCATGCGCAGCGTCGGGCCCGACGCGCCCACGCTCTGTGAGGGCTGGACGACGCGGGACCTCGCCGCGCACTTGGTGATTCGCGAGTACCGCGTCGACGCCGCGCCGGGCATCCTCATCCCGCTGTTCGCCGGCCACACCGCCAAGGTGCAAGACGAGGTGGCCCGCAACACCGAGTGGAACGCCATCCTGGACAAGGTCGCCTCCGGGCCGCCGCTGTACTCACCGCTCAAACTTCTCGACCCGGTGGCCAACGTCGCCGAGATGTTCATCCACCACGAGGACGTGCGGCGAGCCCAGCCGGGGTGGACGCCGCGAACCCTGGACCCCGCCCTGTCCGCCAAGCTGCGCCGCACCGTGTCGTTGATGGGGCGGATGACGCTGGCCAAGGCCCCGGCCCGGGTGACACTGCAGACTCCCGACGGACAGACGGTGCTGACCGCCGGCCAGGGACCGGCCGTGACCGTCACCGGAGCGCCGGAAGAACTCCTGCTGTTCGCGACCGGTCGCACGGCCCGCGTCGACTACGACGGCGACGCCGCGGCGGTCAAGGCGGTGCGCGACGCGCCGAAGGGCCTGTAGGCCCGACGCTGTCTCAACCCGCTGAACTGGCACTTCGCCGTCCCGCGGCCGACGAGAATCGATCCAGAACGGCCGAAAACTCGGAAAACCGCGCATTAGAGATGCCCGAACCGGCCCGTTACCCACATAATCAGCGCGTGATTCTGAGCCGCATGCGCGCGTTACATTATGATTCTGTTTTCGCTGTCGTCGGTCCTGGCTATTCCTCATGCCGCCGCCGACCCTGGACAAGGCGTCCACGTCACCGACGTCCAGCACGTCACCGACCGGTGGGACAAGGTGTCGGTGTACTCGCCGGCGATGAACCTGGTCATCGTCAATGACGTGTTCAAGGCGCCGCGGTCCGGGGCGCCGACCTTCTACCTGCTGCCCGGCATCGACGGTGGCGACAACCTGGATCCGGGGGCCAGCTTCGCGCCGGGCACCAAGGCCTGGTTCGGCATGACCGACATCCAGGGCTTCTTCGCCAACAAGAACGTCAACGTGGTCTCGCCGCTCGGCGGGCAGTTCAGCTGGTGGACCAACTGGATCGCTGACGGCAGCAAGCAGTACCAGACCTACATGACCAGCGAACTGCCCGGCGTCATCAACTCGATGTACAAGACCAACGGCCGCAACGCCGTCGGCGGGCTGTCGAGCACCGGCGGGACGGCGATCGACTACGGGGTGCAGGCACCCGGCCTGTTCAAGGCCGTCGCCTCCTACAGCGGATTCCCCGCGCCGTCGGCCGACCCGCAGAGCGTCGCGCTGACCCTGACCGGTGGCGGCGCAAAGCGCCGACGCGATGTGGGGCCCCGCGGGCGGACCGCTGTGGATCGCCCACGACCCGTCGAAGAACATCGCCAAGCTGAAGGGCACCGCGGTCTACGCCGCGGCTTCCGGCGGCGGCCAGGGAGCGGTCGACCGGCTGCCCGACGGGTTCGGCAACAACTTCGCCGGTGGCCTCATCGAGGGCATCGTCCTCAACAACACCAAGATCTTCGCCGATGCGGCGGCGGCTGGTGGGCTGCCCATCAAGTTCGTCATTCGTCCGGAGGGCTCCCACACCTGGGGCCTGTTCGAGTCGGAGATGCAGGAGTCCTGGAACACCACCGTCGGGCCGGCGCTCGGGGTCGGCTGACCTTCCCGGCTCGATTCTTGGGATCGGTAGCCGACCTTTCGTCGTGAACTCATCTGCGGGGTGAGACACGACGAAAGGCACCAGGCGCCATGAAGAAGACATCAGCCGCAGCAGTGCTGCTGTGTGGACTGGGACTCGTCGGGCTCGGGCCCGCCGCGGGCATCGCCCAGGCCTATACGTATGGCCCGTTCCAGTGGTGCCCGGGGCAGCCCCTGCCCAACGATCCACCGCGAGCCGACACAGACCTGGTGTGGGACATGGGCATCTGCCACACGTACTACTTCGACTACGACGTGCGCACACACGCGCCGGCGCACTACTGGGAAGGGCCGAACCTGTTCCCGACGCCGATTCCGCCGCCGCCACCGCCGCCCGGTCCCCCGCCGAACATCTGGGAGCAGTGCCGCGGGGCCATCCCGTTCATCACCTGCCTGCCCGGGCTGTAGCGCCGCAGCTGTTCGTCGACAGTAACCTCACGGCGACATTGCGCGCGCCTCAGACCGCCGTGGCGTTACTGTCGGCGCACGCCGCCGGACGAGCGAGTAGTGCACTACTCGAATTCACTTGGGGGTCTCTACATCCACTGCGTGGCGGCCTACACTTGTTGTGGCGGCGAATGGTCTGACTGATCCGGGAGCCGACCCTGGTGTGACTCCCCAGACCGGCCGAACCCGTCGCGGCCGAGATATCGGATGCGCACAAAGGGGATGGAAGATGTCCGAGCAAGAACAACAGAACAAAGAGCTCGTCAAGAATGGCTATGCAGCCTTCTCTGCCGGGGACATCGAAACGGTCATGGGCCTTTTCGACGACAACATCGAATGGGTCCAACCGGGCGACAGCGCGATCAGCGGCACCTATCACGGCAAAGGCGAAGTCCTCGAGTACATCGGGCGGCTGGCCGAGAAGTCGGTGACCGTGAAACTGAACCATCTCATTGCCGAAGGTGACACGGTCGTCGCGTTGACCGACGTGGCGGTCGGCGACGAAAGAGGCCAAGACGCAGAGGTTTTCACTCTTCGTGATGGCAAGACTGTCCGGGTTCAGGTGCACACGGACACCGCGATCATGGAACGCGTGTACGGCAAGAAGAAGCACGCTGCAGCCGGGTAGATACGTCGAGCCGGCCCGTCACCGCTTCTCAGGTGGCGGGCCGCTCGCTCCTCAGTCCTCGATCGACCGGCACAGCCGCTCGGCGGCGGCCACGTAGTCCTCGATGAACTCGAGCACCACTTCGCGGGCGGGCTTGACCTTGTTCATCAGCCCCACGCCCTGCCCGACGAAGTAGGTGGCCAGTTGCTGCGCGCCGGGATGTCCACTCTCGGCCAGCTTGTCGATCCGCCGCAGCACCGGCTCGGAGATCATCGACTGCAACGGCAGCGGCAGCGGCTGACGGCCGCCCTCGTTCGGCAGCCACGCGTCGGTCCAGTCCGAACGCAGTTGGCGCGAAGGCTTTCCGGTGCGTCCGGCCGAGCGGACGGTGTCGCGCGAGGTGGCGGCCAGCATCTTCTGCACCGTGTGCGGCGCGGTCTCGGCCTCCTCCGTCGTCAGCCACACCGAGCCCGTCCACGCACCGGCCGCACCCAGCGCGACCGATGCCGCCATCTGCCGTCCGGTCACGATGCCGCCCGCAGCCAGCACCGGCACCGACTTACCGATCGCCTCGATCGCCTCGATGACCTCCGGGATGAGCACCAGCGTCGTCACCTCGCCGCAGTGCCCACCGGCCTCGGTGCCCTGGGCGACGATCAGATCCACGCCCGCGTTGACCTGCTTGATGGCGTGCTCCTTCGCGCCGACCAACGCCGCCACCGGAATACCGGTCTGCTTGCCCGCCTCGATCATGTAGTCCGGCGGCACGCCAAGTGCGTTGGCCATCAACTTGATCGGATGATTCAGCGAGACCTCGAGCAGGCTCGCACCGGTGTCACCGGCCAGCGCCGAGGCGGCGATCCGCGGCTCGTCGTCGATCTCGATGTCGTGGGCGGCCAGCAGCTCGTTGATGAAGCCGCGGTAGTCCTCCGGGATGCGGTCGGCGAGCTGGCCGAAGGTCAGGTTCTCGCCCTTGCCCTCGTACTTGGCCGGCACGATGATGTCGACGCCGTAGGGCTTTCCCTTCACCTGTTCGTCGATCCAGGTCAGCTCCTGGTCGAGTTGATCGGGGCGGAACGCGACACCGCCGAGCACCCCGAAGCCGCCGGCGTTGGTCACCGCGGCGACGACGTCGCGGCAGTGGCTGAACGCGAACAACGGGAACTCGATGCCGAACTGGTCACAGATCTCAGTCTTCACCAGGCCAGTATGCCCCCGCCGCTGCTGAGGTCAGGCGGTCATGCCCGCAGCGGGGCGAACGCGAACTCCCGCAGACCGTCGACCGGGTGGATCGTCGCGCGGAACCCCAGCGCCCGGGCCGCCCGGGCCGGGTCGGCGACGATGTGGCGGACGTCGCCGCTGCGGTACTGCCCGGTGACGACGGGCGCCGGTCCCCCGCGGGCCTCGCACAACCGGGCGGCGACCTCCATGATCGAGATCGGCCGGCCCGAGCAGACGTTGGCGGCCAAGAACCCGCCGAGCCTCCGAGCGGACGGCGGCGACGTTGGCGGCCGCGACGTCCTCGACGTGGATGAAGTCGCGCATCTGCCCGCCGTCTTCGAAAACCCTTGGCGCTTCGCCTCGTTCGAGGGAGGACCGGAAGATCGCCGCGACCCCCGAATACGGGGTGTCGCGAGGCATGCCCGGGCCGTACACGTTGTGATAGCGCAGCGCCACCACCGAACCGCCGCTGGACTCCGACCACGCCAGCGCGTAGTGCTCCTGGGCGGTCTTGCTTGCCGCATAAAGGCTTCGGGGCCGCAGCGGGGCGTCCTCGTCGACCAGCTGCCACACCAGTTCCTCACCGCCGACCGGGCAGCGGTGCTCGAACTCCCCGGCGTCGAGATCGGCGCGGGTACGCGGCAACGGGTCGACGACACCGTGCACCGGACACGCGTAACCGCCCTGCCCGTAGACCACCATCGACGATGCCAGCACCAGCCGCTGAACTCCGGCCTGGAACATCTGCGCCAGCAATACCGCTGTGCCGTAATCGTTGTGACTGGCGTAGGCCGGCGCGTCGGCGGCGTTGACGCCCGCGCCCACGACGGCGGCCTGATGACAGACGACGTCGACACCGTCGAGCAGCCGCGCCAGTGCGTCGGCGTCGCGCACGTCGAGGCGCCGACAACCCTCGGGAAGCTTCGAACCGGAGCCGTGCGCGGCGTCGAGCAGAGCGTCGACCGCCACCACCTCGTGGCCGTCGGCGAGCAGCGCCGCCCACACCCGGCCACCGATGAAACCGGCTGCGCCGGTGAGCAATACCCTCACGGCAGATCGAACGGAAGCTCGACGCCCTCATGGGCCAGACAGTGCTCGCACACCCGCTCGGAGGCCAGCTGGTCGATCGCCTCGTGCACCAGCTTCTTGAACGGGACCAGGTTCTTCTCGAACTCGGCGAACACGTCGGCGGCCCGCACACCCGCTCCGACGTCGATACCCGCATCCAGGTCGGTCACCAAAGCGATTGCCGCATAACACATCTCCAGCTCGCGCGCCAGCACCGCCTCGGGGTATCCGGTCATGTTGATCAGCGTGAACCCCTCCCGCGCGAACCAGTTGCTCTCGGCGCGGGTGGAGAACCGCGGCCCCTGCACCACCACCATGGTTCCGCCGTCGACCACGCCGGGCAGGTCGGTGGCCGCCGCGCGCAGCGTCGGGCAGTACGGGTCGGCGAACCCGACATGGATACCGCCGGAGTCGAAGTAGGTGTCGCCGCGGTCGCGGGTGCGGTCGACCAGCTGGTCGGGCACCACGATCGTGCCAGGGCCGAGCTCGTGGGTGAGGCTGCCGACGGCGCACGGGCCGAACACCCGTCGCACCCCCAGCGCGCGCAGCGCCCACATGTTGGCGCGATACGGCACCGTGTGCGGCGAGAACTCGTGGCTCAGGCCGTGCCGCGGCAGGAACGCGACTTCGTGAACTCCGACCCGCCCGACCGTGATCGGGGCACTCGGTTCGCCGTACGGGGTGTCCAGGTTGACGCTGCGCGCGTCCGAACCGAAGAAGGTGTAGAAGCCGCTACCACCGATGACTCCGATCATCCGACCATTGTGGGCCATCGACCGGCCGGCCAGTAGCTGCGTGCGACGATTGCGGGCATGGCGAGCTTCGCGCAGTGGGTCGAGGGGGCGCGGCCGCGGACCCTGCCCAACGCGATTGCTCCGGTGATCGCGGGCACGGGCGCGGCGGCCTGGCTGCACGCGGCGGTGTGGTGGAAGGCGCTGCTGGCGCTGGCCGTCTCGATGGCGCTGATCGTGGGCGTGAACTTCGCCAACGACTACTCCGACGGCATCCGCGGCACCGACGACGAGCGCGCCGGGCCGCTGCGCCTGGTGGGCTCCAAGCTGGCGACACCGCGCTCGGTGCTGACCGCCGCGGTGGTGAGCCTGGGCATCGGTGCGGTCGCCGGGCTGGCGCTGGCGATCCTCAGCGCGCCGTGGCTGATCGCGGTGGGCGTGGCATGCATCGCCGGGGCGTGGCTGTACACCGGCGGATCCCGGCCCTACGGCTATGCCGGGTTGGGCGAGGTCGCGGTGTTCGTGTTCTTCGGTCTGGTCGCGGTGCTGGGCACCCAGTACACCCAGGCGCTGCGGGTCGACTGGGTCGGGCTGACGCTGGCGGTGGCGACCGGAGCGCTGTCGTCGGCGGTGCTGGTGGCCAACAACCTGCGCGACATCCCGACCGACGCAGGTGGCGGGCAAGATGACGCTGGCGGTGCGGCTCGGTGACCGCCGCACCCGCGTCCTGTACCAGTCGCTGCTGGCGCTGGCGGGGGTGCTGACGCTGGTGCTCGTGGCGGCCACGCCGTGGAGCGCGGTCGGTCTGGTGGCCGCGCCGCTGGCGCTCCGCGCCGCCGGCCCGGTACGACGCGGGCTGGGCGGGCGTGAGCTCATCCCGGTGCTGCGCGACACCGGGCTGACGATGCTGGTGTGGTCGGTCGCCGTCGCGCTCGCGCTCGGCCTGGGCTAATCCTCGGGCTTGTGTTTCTCGCCGCGCAGCCGTGACCGCAGCTCTTCGCGATCGGTGCGGCGGCGCTCGTCGACCTGCGCGATGCTGGCCGTGGCGCGCTTGCGCAGCGGGGCGAGCAGCCAGATGCCCAACGGCAGCGCGATGACGATCGCGAACAGCATCGCGATCACGAGCGGGAACTGGTGGATCCCCAGAAGCTGCGCGATGTAATAGATCGCAGCGGTCAGAGCGACCACCAACACGAGCCGCGCAAGCGTGTACAGGACCACGTCCCGGACCATGCCGCCGGCAGAGCCACCCGATTTATCAGCCACGGCGCCGAGCCTACCGACGCGCGTATATTCGGACCAAGGAGGTTGTCGTGCTGTTCATCTTGCTGGCCTTGATTATCGCCGCCATCGTCTACGTTGGCTGGCGCGCGGTTCGCGCCCAGGCGAACCGGCCCAAGACGCGCGTGATCGGGCCCGACGACGATCCGGACTTCCTGTGGCGGCTGAACCACGGGGACAACAACAAGCCGCGTTAGGCCAGTCGCTCGTCGGCCGCCCCGGCCGGGAAGCCCTCGGACACCACCGCCGCCAACTCGATCAGCGCCTCCCGGGTCTTCGGCTTGAGCCGCTCCAACTCGATCTCCGCGCCCTCTTCGAGGTGCGGGTCGAACGGCACCAGCCGGACCGCGCGGCACCGCCGCGAGAAGTGGTCCACGACCTTCTGCATGTCGACCTTGCCCGAGCGCGGCCGCACCGCGTTGATCACGCACACCGACCGGCGCACCAGATCCTGATAGCCGTGCGCATCGAGCCAGTCCAGCGTCGCCGAGGCGCTGCGGGCCCCGTCCACCGAACCCGAGCTGACCACGATCAGGGTGTCGGCCTTCGCCAGCACCGATGACATCGCCGAGTGCATCAGCCCGGTGCCGCAGTCGGTGAGCACCAGGCTGTAGAACCGCTCGAGCACCGCCAGCGTGCGGTCGTAGTCCTCGGCGCTGAACGCCTGCGACACCGCGGGATCGCTCTCCGAGGCCAGCACCTCCAGCCGGCTGGGGCCCTGCGAGGTGTAGCCGCGGACGTCGCTGTAGCGCTCGATGCGCTCGGCGTCGCGCAGCAGATTCCGCACGGTGGCCGGCGTCTCCAGCGGCACCTTCTGGCTCAACGTGCCCCGGTCCGGATTGGCGTCGACGGCGATGACCCGGTCGCCCCGGATCGAGGCGAACGTCCCGCCCAGCGTCGCGGTGATGGTGGTCTTGCCCACCCCGCCCTTCAGCGACATCAACGCGATCCGGTAGCAGCCCTGCAGCGGCCGGTTCACCTGGGCGACGAGGTTGTTGTGCTCGATGGCGCGCGGGCCCTCGCCGACGTTGATCAGCTTGCCCGACGCCAGGTAGAGCAGCCTGCGCCAGCCCGAGGACGGCGGCGGCTTGAGCTGACGCAGCAGCGCGCTGGTCGACAGATCCGGGTACGGGGTCTGCGGCACGCTGGGCCGGTACGACGGCGGCGGGACGTCGTTGACGTACTGCTTGTAGTAGGCCGACGCCGCCGGGATGGGATCCAGCGGGATGCCGATGGGCGGCGTGGCATCCACCCAATCGGGCTCCGGCGGCGGAGCCGACAGCGCGGGATCGGTGAACCGCTGCGCGCGGAACACCGTTGTCGCATCGGTCAATTCGTGGTCCGGACGGGATCCGGGTTGATCGGACACGTGCACTTCCCCCTGACTTTCGTTTCGGGTCGAGTGGTTGTGGTGCGGTACTTCAAACCCTAGCGGCTACGTCACGCCGGCGTAGGAGTGCAGGCCGACGGTGACGAGGTTGATGAAGAAGAGGTTGAACACCATCGCGACGAAGCCGACGACGTTGATCCACGCGGCCTTCTTGTCGCGCCAACCTGCGGTGGAGCGGGCGTGGAGGTAGGCGGCGTAGACCACCCACGCGATGAACGACACCGTCTCCTTGGGGTCCCAGCCCCAGTATCGGCCCCACGCCTCCTCGGCCCAGATTGCGCCGAAGATCACACCGAAGCCGAAGATCGGGAACGCGAAGATCGTGGTGCGGTAGGCGATCCGGTCCAGGGTCTGGGCGTCGGGGAGCCGCTGGACGATGCGGGCCAGGGCTCCTTGCTGCGCCTGGTTCCCCGAAGCGCGACATCTTCAGCAGGAACAGGATGCTGGCCACACCGGCGACCAGGAACACCCCCGAGCCCAGGCTGACGACCGAGACGTGGATGGGCAGCCAGTAGGACTGCAGCGCGGGCATGACCGGGGCGGCGTTGGTGTAGAGCCACTTGCCCGACACCGCCAGCAGGATCAGCACCGGAAACAGGACGAACACCCACAGCGCGCGGTACTGCGGCTTGCGCAGCACCACCGCGGCCGCCATCAGGCCGCAGAAGCTGGTCAGGTTGATGAACTCGTACATGTTGCCCCACGGCGCGCGGATGGTGGCCAGGCCGCGCAGCAGGATGCAGCCGAACAGCAGCGCAATGCCGACGTAGACCAGTGACAGGCCGGCCCTGCCGATGCGCTCGTCGAGCGGCAGCGGGCGGGCTCGTCGACGACGACGCCGGGCCGGTTGCTGTCGGCAGTCACCGTAGCCGGCCGCGACCAGCTCGCGGGCGTCGACCTTGCGCCCGCGGCTGTAGGCCAGCTCCACGGCCAGCAGCAGCAGCGCCGCGACCAGGACGATGATCGAGGACGTGAACGCCCAGTCCGAGTAACGGGCCAACCCGATGTCGATGTGCTCGGTATTCACCTTCAGACCTTCTCTTTCGACGGCGCCGCCGCAGGCAGATCCGTCAACAACCGCTCGGCGAGCTTCTCGAACTCGCTGCCCCACCCGGAGTTGTCGGTGCGGGCCAGTCCGCCCAGCTCGATGTTCACCGTACCGCCCTCGGGGGCGGAAACGATCCTGGCCCAGACCCTGCGGCGGCGCACGATCAGCGACACCAGCAGCCCGGCCATCATCGTCATCGCGAACACCAGAACCCACAGCTGACCCGGGTCGTGCGACACCTGCAGGTTGACGAACGGGGTGGCGCTGTCGAACCTGACCACGGTGCCGTCGTCGAGGCGCACCTCCTCGCCCTGGCGCAGGTTGATCCGCTTGACCTTGGTCAGCCGCTTCTGCTCGAGCAGCCGGTGGTCGATGGAGAACAGCGACTGCGGGCGTCCGGTGTCCAGGCCGGTGTCACCGCGGTAGATGTCGATCGCCACCGCCGGGTCCCGCAGCGTCGGGTAGCTCGAGGACAACAGGGTGCCGTCGAACTCCGCGGTGGGCGCGAACAGGCCCATGATCGCCAGCTGATGCTTGCGCCGTTCGTCCGCGTCGGGATACATCCCGCCGGGCGGGTCGACGCGCACGACCCCGGACGACAGCAGGGTGCGGGCGTCGTCGGGCCGCCACTGCACGGTCTGGGTGCGCTTCTGCCCGTTCGGGAAGGTGACGGTGAACGTCGGGGCGAAGCCGTGGCCCTGCAGATACACCCGGTCGCCGCCGATGCGCAGCGGATGGTTGACCTCGAGGCGGTATGGCCGCCAGGTGCCGGAGGCAAGGTCGGCCCCGGCCTGGTACTCGATGTTCGACGCGAACGACGTGGCCTGCCCGGACGGCAGGTAGCGGGCCTCGAAGTCGTTGACCTTGATGCACATCGGGTAGAGCGAGGTGCCGTCGACGCTGTTGCCGGCGCGGAAGGAGTCGAACGCCGCCGGCGAGGCGGAGCAGAAGCCCGGCCCGCCGTTGGCGATCACGATGACGTTGCCCTCGTAGCCGAACAGCTTGCCGACGGCGATGGCCACCAGCAGACCCAGCAGCGAGAAGTGGAAGACGATGTTGCCGAACTCCCGCAGGTAGCCCTTCTCAGCGGAGATTTCAGTGACCTCGCCCGTTTGGCGGGTCACCCGCCGCCAGCCGCGCAGCCGGTCGGAGATCGCGGCCGCGGCCGCCTCCGGTGTGCCGCCGACGTCGGCCTCGGCGTACTTGGGCAGCCGAGAGAGGTTGCGCGGCGCGGGAACCGGGGTGGCGCGCAGGCTGCGGGCGTGTTCGACCATGCGCGGCGTCAGGCAGCCCACCAGCGAGATGAACAGCAGCACGTAGATGGCGGTGAACCAGAAGCTGGAGAACACCTCGAAGAACTGCAGCCGGTTCAGCCACGGGCCGATGATGTTGTGCTCGGCGATGTACTGATCGACCTTGGGCTCGTTGAGGGTGCGCTGCGGCAGCAGCGCGCCCGGCACGGCGGCCAACGCCAGCAGGAACAGCAGCACCAGCGCGGTGCCCATCGAGGTCAGGGCGCGCCAGGTGTTGCGGGCCAGCGCGAGCAGACGCAGTCCCCCGCGCGTCGACGTATCGGGGCTGTCTGCTCGCAAATCGGGAGCCTCACGTCGGAGACGAACGCGTCGCGCACCCAGGAGATGAAGTCGTTCCACACCCCGGTGACCAGTGCCACGCCGACGACGATCAGCAGCACGCCGCCGAACACCTGGATGGCGCGGCTGTGGCGGCGCAGCCACCCGAATCCGTTGACCGCCCAGCCGGATCCGAGCGCCAGCAGCACGAACGGGATACCCAGACCCAGGCAGTAGGCGATCACCAGGAGCACGCCGCGGGCGACGTTGGCGCCGTCGGTGGCCGACGCGACGGTGATCACCCCGGTCAGCGTCGGGCCCAGGCACGGAGTCCAGCCCAGGCCGAACACGGCGCCGAGCAGCGGGGCGCCCGCGACCCCGGCGAAGCGGCGCGGGGTGAAGCGGGCCTGCCGTTGCAGCGCGGGGATGAACCCGATGAACACCAGGCCCATGATGATGGTCAGCACACCGCCGACGCGTTGCAGCAGAAGCTGATTGGTGATCAGCGTGGTCGTCATGCCCAGCACCGCGACGGTCCCGAGGACGAACACCACGGTGAAGCCGGCCACGAACAGCAGCGCCGACCCGGCGACTCGCCAGCGCTGGGTCTTGATGGCGACCTGGCCGGTGGCGGCGTCGAGCTCGTCGACGCCGACGACCGCCGCCAGGTAGGACAGGTAGCCGGGCACCAGCGGAACCACGCACGGCGAGGCGAACGAGACCAGGCCGGCGAGCACGCACACGCCCAACGGCCAACAGCAGTGGCCCGGCGGCGGCGGTCTGGGCGAATCCGGTCATGGGGCAGCCGGTTTCGACGAGGGTGCGGGCTCGGCGGCCAGCCGCTGCACCACCGGAAGCAGATCCTCGGCCAGCAGCTCACGCAGGAACACCGCGGCCACCCGATGCTCGCGGTCCAGCACGACGGTGGACGGGATGACCGTGGTGGGGTACTTGCCGCCGAACGCGATCATGGTGCGCATCGCCGGGTCGTAGATCGACGGGAAGCTCACCTTGCGGTCGACGACGAAGTCCTGCGGGGCGGAGATGTCGTTGTCGCGCACGTCGATACCGAGGAACGCCACACCGAGGTCGCGGGTCTGGTCGTAGACCTTCTGCAGCTGGGTGATCTCCGACCGGCACGGCCCGCACCACTGACCCCAGACGTTGATCACCACGACCTTGCCCGCGAAGTCGTTCAGCGAGATCGTCTTCGACGGGTCCATCAGTGCCGGGCCGGACAGCGGGCCCGGTGTTCCGCGGCTCGACGGCGGGTCGTAGAAGATGTCGGTCTTGCCGCCGGGCGCGACGAACTCGAAGGTGCCGCCCTGGGCGACGGCGTCGTCACCGGTGGAGCAGCCGGCCAACAAGGCCGCCGCCACCAGGAGGACCGCCAGCCGCTTCACCGCCCGCCGAGCTCCGCGTAGCCCCAGCCGACGTACTCGTCACCGTCGAAGTAGAACGACGTCAGCGACGCCAGGTTGCACAACCGCCGGGTCGGAAAGTGATGCAGCGGTTGGTCGTTCATCGACCGGCGCAGCGTCTCCACCGGGAGCTGATGGCTGACGCACACCGCCTCGTGGCCGACGGCCTTGATGCGGGCACGGCCCATCGCGGCCTTCATCCGCGCGGCGACCTCGTGGTACGGCTCACCCCACGACGGCGGGCGCGGGTTGCGCAGATGCCACCAGTTGCGCGGATCGCGCAGTGCGCCGTCACCCGGCGAGACCCGCTCGCCCTGAAAGACGTTGTGCGACTCGATGAGTTCGTCATCGGTGTCGACGGCCAGGCCGTGGTGGGCGGCGATCGGCGCGGCGGTCTCCTGCGCCCGCTCCAGCGGCGAGGCCACCACGTAGACGATGTCGCGGCTGGCCAGCCAGCTCGCCACCGCCTCGGCCTGCGCGCGGCCGCGGTCGGAGAGGTGATAGTCCGGCAGGCGGCCGTAGAGGATGCCCTCCGGGTTGTGCACCTCACCGTGGCGCATCACGTGCACGATGGTCGTGCACGCTCGGTCATGCCGGCTTGGCCTCCGCGGCAGCCCGCGCGGCAGCCGGCAGGGCGGCGGCGATCCGGTCGAACGCGGCGTCGTCCAATGCCGCTGAGACGAACCAGGTTTCGAATGCGCTCGGCGGGGCGTAGACGCCGCCGTCGAGCAGCGCGTGGAAGAACGCCGGGAAGCGCCAGGTCTCGCTGGCCCGCGCCGAGGCGAAGTCGGTGACGGGCTCGTCGGCGAAGAACACCGACAGGAAGTTTCCGGCCCGCGGAACCTGATGTGTCACACCGGCATCGGTGAGCGCCTCGGCGAGCAGGCCGGCCAGCCGGTCGGCGTTGGCGTTCAGCTTGGCGTAGACCGCGTCGTCGGCGTTGCGCAGTGTCGCCAGGCCCGGCGGCCACCGCGACCGGGTTACCGGACAGCGTGCCGGCCTGGTACACCGGGCCCAGCGGGGCCAGCCGCTCCATGACGTCTCGGCGGCCGCCGAACGCCGCGGCGGGCAGGCCACCGCTCATCACCTTGCCGAACGTGAACAGGTCGGCGTCCACCGGATCGAGCCCGTACCAACCACTTCGGCTGATCCGGAAGCCGGTCATCACCTCGTCGATGATCAGCAGCGCGCCGTGCTCGGCGGTGATGCGGCGCAGCGCGGCGTTGTAGCCGGGCAGCGGGGCGACCGCGCCCATGTTGCCCGGGCAGGCCTCGGTGATGACCGCGGCGATGGTGTCGCCGAACTTGGCGAACGACTCCTCCACCGCGGCGATGTCGTTGTAGGGCAACACGATGGTGTCGGCGGCGGTGGCACCGGTGACACCCGGCGAGGACGGCAGGCCGAGGGTCGCCACCCCGGAGCCGGCGTCGGCGAGCAGCGCGTCGACGTGACCGTGGTAGCAGCCGGAGAACTTGATGACCTTGGCGCGGCCGGTGAAGCCGCGAGCCAGCCGGACCGCGCTCATGGTGGCCTCGGTGCCCGAGTTCACCAGCCGGACCCGCTCGACCGGCTTCACCCGCGCGATGATCTCGGCGGCCAGCTCGGTCTCACCCGGCGTCGGGGCGCCGAACGACAGCCCGTCGGCCGCGGTCCGCTGGACGGCCTCGACGACGGCGGGGTGCGCGTGGCCCAGGATCATCGGGCCCCACGAGCACACCAGATCGACGTAGCGGTTGCCGTCGGCGTCGGTCAGCCAGTAGCCCTTCGCGGAGGTGATGTAGCGCGGCGTTCCGCCGACGGAGTTGAAGGCCCGGACCGGCGAGTTCACCCCGCCGGGGATGACCGCGCAGGCCTCGGCGAACAGCCTCGCCGACGCGGCGGTCGAGGCGGCCTGATCCGTACTGCTCATGGCCACCAGTGTCCCAGCCCGGGCGGGGTCGTCCACTACAGGGTGTAGGAGACCCGTTCCGGGTAGCGGACACCGCCGAGACGGCCGCGGGCGGTAAGCCTATTCTCGTTAGCGTGTCCTCAGTATCCGACCGCATGAGCCGGCGCCGTCTGGCGTCCGGATCGGAGGTGGACACCCCCGCCACGGTCACTCTGGCCGACCTCGACCGCGCCCAGCGGGCCAAGGTCGTCGGCTACGGCGACGAGGTCGCGGGCAGCACCGCGCGGCGCTTCTTCGACCTGGGAATCGTGCCGGGCATCGAGGTCACGATGGTCCGCCGCGCGCCGCTGCGCGACCCGGTGATCTTCCGCGTCGGTGACTACGAGATCGCGCTGCGCACCGCGCAGGCCCGCTGCATCCACGTGGAACTGGTGAGTTGAGCGGGCACCACCATCACGGCGGCGGCACCGCCGAAGCCAACGTCGGGCTGACCCGCTTCGCCGTCGTCGGCAGCCCGAACTCGGGCAAGACCACCCTGTTCAACGCCATGACCGGGTTGCACGCCAAGACCGGCAACTATCCCGGCGTCACCGTCGCCCGCTTCGAGGGCCGGGTGCGTCTCGGTGAGCAGACCGTGGTCCTCGAAGACCTCCCCGGCACCTACAGCCTGGACCCGATCAGCCCGGACGAACAGATCGTCGTCGACGTGCTGGACACCGAGCACCACAACACCCGCGTCGACGTCCCCGACGCGCTGCTGGTCATGCTCAACGCGACCACACTGCGCCGGTCGCTGGGGCTGCTGGCCCAGCTGCTGCAGACCGGGCTGCCCATCTGCGTGGTGCTGACCTTCACCGACGACCTGGCCCGACGGCGCGGGAGTCTGGACGTCACCGCGCTGTCGCGGGCCGTCGGCGTTCCCGTCGTGCCGGTGGTGGCCGGGCATCGCGACGGCGTGGAGGCACTGCGGGAGGCGATGGCCGACCATCGGTCGTGGGCCACCCCGGTGGTCCTGCCACCGACCGACACCGCCGAGGTCACCGCATGGGTGGACTCGGTGCTGGCGGCCGCCGACTACAGCCTGCCCGACCTGGACCACCGCACCCGTCGCATCGACGCGGTGCTGCTGCACCCGGTGGCGGGCACGGTGATCTTCCTGCTGACGATGTTCGTCTTCTTCCAGACGATCTTCACCGTCGCCGCACCGCTGCAAGACCTGGTCGGGCGGTTCTTCGGCTGGCTGGGCGAACTCGTCGCCGCCCACATCCACATCGGCTGGCTGTCGGCGTTCCTGTCCGAGGCGGTCATCGGCGGCGTCGGCAGTGTGCTGGTGTTCGTGCCGCAGATCGTCCTGCTGTTCATCCTGATCGCGCTACTGGAAGGCACCGGCTATCTGGCGCGCGCCGCGTTCCTGATGGACCGGGTGATGGCGCGGGCCGGGCTGGAGGGCCGCGCGTTCGTGGCGCTGCTGTCCTCGGTGGCGTGCGCGATCCCCGGGATCATGGCGACCCGGTCGCTGCCGTCGGCCAAGGACCGGCTGGCCACCATGATGGGCGCGCCGCTGATGACCTGCTCGGCGCGGCTGCCGGTGTACATCCTGCTGGTCAGCATGCTGCTGAGCGCCGACCAGAAGGTCGGCCCGTTCAGCGCGCGCGGTGTGGTGATGTTCGTGCTCTACCTGCTCGGCGCGGTGGCGGCGATGACGGCCGCCGCGTTCTTCAAACGGCTGACCTCGCGCGGCGTCCCGCTGCTGCCGTTCTACATGGAGATGCCGCCCTACCAGATACCGCGGCTGCGGACGGTGGCCGCCGAGGTGTGGACGGCGGCGTCGGCGTTCCTGCGCAAGGTCTCCTCGATCATCCTGGCCACCACGGTGCTGCTGTGGGTCCTGCTCAACCTGCCGCTGCGCCACGACGCGGAGCTGGCCGCCGCCGGCGTCGACACCTCGAACGATGCCGCGGCGTCCGCCTACGTCCTGGACCATTCGTATGCGGCGTCGGTGGGCCGCGCGATCGAGCCGGTCTTCGAGCCGCTGGGCTTCGACTGGCGGATCAACATCGGCATCCTGTCCTCGCTGGCGGCGCGGGAGACGTTCGTCGCCACCCTCGGCCAGGTGGCCGCCGCGCAGACCCCCGACGACCCGGCGTCCTCGCTGCGGGGCATGCGGGTGCAGAGCGGGCCGTCGGCGGGCCGGATCCTGTTCGACGCACCGACCATCGCCGCACTGCTGGTGTTCTTCATGTTCGCGCTGCAGTGCATGTCGACGGTCGGCGTGATGCGCCGCGAGACCGGCTCGTGGCGATGGCCGGCGATCGCGTGGACGTACATGTTCGTCCTGGCGTGGGTGCTGGCGTTCGTGACCCGGACCGCCGTGGCGGCCGTGTGGTGATCGCGCTGCACGCCGAACGGGTGCCCGGCGAACCGCACGCGGTGCGCTGGGTGGCCGCGACCGACGGCGTTCCGGCCGGCCGGGTGGTGAGCGCGCCGGGTGATCTGGGACGCCGCTTCGCCGACGGCACCCTGTCCGCCGGGCTGGTGGAGCACACCGCGGTGTGGCTGTGGCTGCGCGACGGGTTGTCCTGGCGCGACGAGGGACCGGCTGTTTCCGCGGCGCTGCGGGCGGCGCTGGCCGAGCCGGAGGCCTGGGTTGTCGAACCCGCTCCCGGCGAGATTCTCGAACGCGTGACCGCTGGATCTGCTCGACGGGTCGGTGGGCGACTTCGTCCGCTCGCACGGCGGGTCGGTGGCCGCCGAACGGGACGGCGACGTGGTGACGATTCAGCTCGGCGGGGCCTGCGAACACTGCCCGGCCGCCGAGCACACGCTTCATCAGCGCCTCATCGGCGAGCTGCGCCGGCGGTGTCCGGACCTGGTGGAACTGGACTCCCGCGGCGGGCGGCTGAACCTGAGCCTCAGCGCGGCGTCAGGCTGAAGATACTGCGTCGACTCTGCGTACAGATCGACTTTGACTGCCGCGGTCCCAGGTGACGGTTCGGCGCAGATGAGCAGGCAGCTCATTCATCGCCTCGATCATCGCGGTGGCCACCGAGTCGGCGGTGTGGTCGTGCGGGAGGTGTAGCAAAAGGGTGAATCGGGTGCTGCGTTCAACCAGGGTGCCGATCGCGCTGGCGCATCCGTGCCCAGGATCAGATCTCCCTCCCAGTGCCCGGGCACGGCGCGGTCATCCACCACGGCGGGACGCTGGCTGATGGTGATCACATCGCTGAACTTGCCGCGGCGCTCGGTCACTGTCCTCGCGATCTTGCGGGCGGCGCGTTTGGTCGACAGGCACTTGTTGAGATCGGCGCGCAGCTGGCCACGGCCTTGGACGTAGAGGCACTGGTAGATGGTTTCGTGGCTCACCCGTGCCAGCCTGTCATCAGGATGATCACGGGCCAACACCTCAGCGATCAGCTTCGCGCTCCACCCGTCGTCCATCCAGTTCTCGATAGCCTTGCACAGGTCGTGGTCTTCGAGTTTGAAGGCCTTGGGCCGCTTCGCTTTCTGCGCGGCACGGGCGTGAGCCATCAGCGGCGTGATAATCGCCGTCATCGTTGCGGTTGCGGCGTCATCTCGCGGTAGATCGTCGTGCGGTCACGGTCGAGCTTGTCTCGCGATCTCGGCGTCGCTCAGGCCGGCATCGCGACCGCGCAGTTGCGTGGATTTGCGATCTGTGCGCAGACTCGATGCAGTCAGCGCAGGGTCAAGCTGAACACCGGGTGGTCGGCGGGGTCGGGCAGCTTGGCGAAGTAGCCCTCGACGGTCTTGCCCGCCTTGACCTGGTACGCCTGCAGTACCTTGTCCCGTTGCGCGACAGGCACTTCCGACGCCGTGTAGTTGGTGGCGCCGGCCTTGGTGGTGAGGCTGACGGCGGGGTTGGCGCGCAGGTTCTTCACCCACTGCGACTCGCCGCGGGTGGACACCAGATAGCGGGTGCCGTCGACGTCGACGCTGATGACCGGGATCTTCTGCGGCTGCCCGCTGGCGCGGGCGGTGAGCGTCAGCGTCTCGGTGCCCGCGAGGCCGGTCGCCATCGCGAGTTTGTTGAACACTTTGGCGGTGAACCAGGGGGGCTTGAGGTAGGCCATGAGGGAGAGTTTGATCGGGTGATGCAACTACCGCAATGGCTGGCCCGATTCAACCGGCATGTCACCAACCCGGTGCAGCGGCTGTGGGCGGGGTTCATCCCGACCATGGGCATCCTCGAACACGTCGGGCGGCGCTCGAAGCGGCAGTACCGTACACCGCTGACGGTGTTCTCCACCGACGAGGGCGTGGCGATCCTGCTGACCTACGGACCCGACCGGGACTGGCTGAAGAACATCACCGCCGCCGGCGGTGGACGGCTCAAACGCTACGGCCGGACCTTCGCCGTCAGCGACCCGCGAGTGATGAGCAAACATGATGCAGCTGCACATGTTTCGGGGCTGTGGCGGCCGATCTTCTCGGCCCTGCCCTTCGAGAACGCGGTGCTGCTGCGAAGGGAGAATTGAGAGCAATGCCCCTTCCGGAAGCTGACATGGCCCGTGTGAGGCAGTGGGTCGATCAACTCAATGCCAGCATGCCCCCGCACGTGGCGAGCCAGCTTCGCTACGAGACGGAGGCCTACCGCAACGCAGTGACCCTGGTCGAATGTCGCAG
This sequence comes from uncultured Actinomycetota bacterium, assembly GCA_963765445.1. Lineage (GTDB taxonomy): Bacteria > Actinomycetota > Actinomycetes > Mycobacteriales > Mycobacteriaceae > Mycobacterium. Next base: position 73,565 of record CAVXWQ010000029.1, on the reverse strand, counting down.
CCTGGATCCGCGTGAGCCCGACGGCGAGTGGTATCGCCTGCCATTTGCCCGGTTGCGGTTCACCCGTTCTCGGGGGTGGGAGCTGTACTGGGCCGACCGCAATTCGGAGTTCCACATCTACGACGAGCTTCCCCCGGAGCCGAAGGTGGACCGCTTGCTTCGCGAGATCAGCGACGATCCCACTTGCATCTTCTTCGGTTGACGCAGGGCGACTGCGCACAGCAGCACGGCGAGCACCTCGGCGGCCACACTGATCACCGCGTGCGGCGCCGGCTGCCAGCCGTGTTCGACGAACCCCATCAGCCCTACGGTCCGCGACAGCACGAACGCGACGAGCGCGCCCAGCGAAACGGCGAACGCCGCGGCGCGCAACCACCAGGGACCGCCGAGTGCGATCAGCACCGCCAGGGCAGCGCACACGCTTGCCAGAGCCAGGAATCCCGGCCCGACGTACGCAATGTGCTGATAGCCATGAACGTAGAGGTAGCCGTGGCTGGCGGCGGTGACCAGTAGGGCGGCCGCGATGCCCAGATCGAAAAGCTTTGTCATTGCAGCCTCTCCTCTTTCAGCGCCAGTTCCGAATTCCCCCGGGTGTAGGTGACCTCGCGGATGCCCAGGGCGTCGTGGAGTTGGCCGGCCGGCAGAGTCAGCGGCTTGGGCGCGGGTCCGTCGCCGGGGTGCGGCAGCGGATAGGCCGTCGTCGTGGCGCTGTAGAACGTCACATTGCCCTCGGTCTTGGAAAACAGTTGGTGCACATGGCCGTTGAGGCAGGTGACCGAGGCGAACCGGCGCATGTAGCTGAGCGCCTGCGTGGCGTCATCGGTGCCCCAGCCCCAGTCCGGATACATCGCGAACAGCGGGATGTGACTGAACACCACGATCGGGGTGTCCGCCGACAGCGGCGCCAGGTCCTTCTCGACGAAGTCCAACTGGTCGGCACCGAGGTGGCCAAGCTTCTTGAGGTTCAACGTGTTCACCAGGCCGATGACATGGACGCCGGCGATGTCGAAGCTGTACCACCCGTCGCCGCGGGTACCGGCGCCGAACGCCGCGCGGTACTTCTGGCCGGCATCGTCGACCGAGTCGTGCTCGCCGGGCACGGTGAACACGTGCGCGAGTGTTGAGCCCGCCCATCATCTGCTTGACCTGGTCGAACTGCGCCGGGGTGGCCAGATGGGTGAGATCGCCGGTGTGGATGACGAAGTCCGGCGTGTAGCCGAGGTTGTTGATCTGGTCGATGGCGGCGCCGAACGAGTTGGTGACGTCCGGGTTGGCCGTCCCGGTGAAGCCGATGTGGCTGTCGCTGATCTGGGCGAACCGCAGAGTCGGCCGGGCGACGCCGGCCGCCGGTGCGGTGGCCACGTGTGAGAGCACCTCGCCGCCGACCACGGCCAGGCCGACCGCGGCGCCGAACCAGGCGCCGTGCCGGATCAGTTGCCGACGGGTCATCTGCTGCGGATCGCGCGCCGCCGTCATGGCGTCACCACCACGGTGCCGTGCATGAACGGGTGGATGCTGCAGGTGTAGCCGTAGCTGCCCGGCTTGCTGAAGGTGAAGCTGTACGTCGCGTTGGTGCCCATTCCGGGTGAGTGGAACGAACCGTCGTCGGCGGCGATGGTGTGCGGCTCCTCGTCGTGGTTGGCCCACGTCACGGTGTCGCCGGCCTTGACGGTCAGGGTGGCGGGGGTGAACGCGAAGTTGGTGATGTCGACCGCGGTGCCGGCGACGGGGGCCGGTGCGGTGGTGGCCGCGGAGGATGCCGTCGGCGGTTGTGATGCCATGGCGGTCATCCCGGGCATCCCCACCGGCGTGCCGCCGTTGGGGCCGAAGTTGGGCGTGGGCGTCTCCGCCGTCGGAGAGCAGGCCGCCGCGGCGGCCACCGCCAGCGTGCTGAGCGCCGCACACATGCGGCGCCGTGGGGGATTCATGATCACTTCCTCCTCGGACTGAACCATGTCCGCGGTGCGGACCGTCTCATCAAGAGGTAGGCCCGCAGTTACAGCACCGCACGGCGTGTAACCCCCCGCCCTATCTAAGACATGTGACGAGAGGCGGATGTATGCCCGCGCGGCCTGATCTGCGACTGGTGTCCGACGAGCGCTACCCGGACTGGGAGTCGGTGTACGAGGACAACGTGATGTGGGTCTACCGAACGATTTTCGGCCGCGTCAGTAATCGGCCCGATGCGGAGGACCTGACCTCCGAGGTGTTCCTGGCGGCGATGCGCCCGCTGCGGCTGACCGCGAGCGTCGCCGAGGTGCGCGCCTATCTGCGCGCGACCGCGCGCACGGTACTGGCCGCGCACTGGCGCGCCACGATGGGTCGCGAGATCACCACCATCGACGACATGCCCGCACCGGTGAACGCCCCCGCAACGCCCAGCAGCGCCCCGCAACGCGTCACGGCCGTACTCGAGGCGCTGCCGGACAAGTACCGTCAGAGTCCTGGAACTACGATTCCTGCAAGGCCTTTCGGTGCGGGACACCGCCGGCGAACTCGGCGTCAGCGTCGCCAACGCGAAGGTGCTCCAGCACCGCGCGCTTCGACTGGCCGCGCAGATCAACGAGGGAGCGCTGCGATGAGCGACCGCGAGCTTCGCAGCTACATCGACGATCTGCTGGCCGGGCGCCAGCCCAAGCCCTTCACGCCCAGCGATTTCGACGCCGCACAGCTGGCCACTGCCATCGATCTGGTCGCCGCGCGCGAGGGGGCCGACGAGCCGCGCCCGGAGTTCGTGGCCGGCCTGAAAGGGCGCTTGGCGCAGGAGATGTCGGGTGAACCGTCGGATGGGAGCATACCTGCGCCCGGCCCGTTCGCCGTCGTCGACCCGTCGGCAGGTGATGGTCGGAACCGCCGCCGCCGCAACCGCCGCCGTCGCCTCGGTGGCGGTCGACCGGCTGCTGTTTCCCGCCCGAATCGAGCAGGACCAGGTCGCCCAGGGCGGTGCGGAGATGGTGCCCACCGACGGGTCGTGGCAGACCGTCGCGGACAGTTCGGCGCTGCCCGAGGGCGCGGTGCACTCCTTCGACCTGGGTTCGGTCAGCGGCTTCGTGCGGCGCACCGAGGGCCGGGTGGAGGCGGTGTCGGGGGCGTGCACCCACCAGGGTTGCAAGCTGTGGTTCGACCAGAGTGCCGACCGGTTGCGCTGCCCCTGCCATTCGACGTCCTTCTCCCCCGCCGGTCAGGTGATCACCCATGCCCTGCCCATCGCCCCGAAGCCGTTGCCGCACTTCGAGGTACGCGAGCGTGGCGGTGTCATCGAGGTGCTCGCACCGCCCAGCCAGCCGGCCTGATCCGTAACCTGCTCGGCTATCTAGATGTATGAACAAGTGCAGCAAGACAATTGGCATTTTCTGACGGTTCTTCTGGCGAGCACGGCTGCGTGGCCGGCCGTCGCGACCGCCGCTCAAACCATGAGCTCGGCCACTGACATCGTCAGCGAGCTACAGGGCCAGGGATACGACGTGCAACTCAACGGCCAGCCGAACGGCGCGCTGGCCCAGTGCACCGTCACCGGCGTGCACCAGACGGCGAAGGGACCGGCCCAGTTCGGAACCGCCTACGTCGACCTCGATTGCCCCGGCGACGACTAGGTCGGCGGGGATGACTTCTCGCGCCTCCCCGCGTTTCGGACTATGAAGGTCAAATTTCACACACTCGCCGAGACGGCGGCCAGGAGGACGACATGAGCGTGGATGACATTTCCCATTTCGGTCGGTCGGGACTCGACGAATTGGTTCCGTCGCGCTATGCACAGCAGGTCGGTGATGTCGAGGTGCTGGTGATAAGCGACGGGGTGCTGCCGATCACTGCCCCGACACTGGCCACCAACGCCGACCCGGCAGATCTGGCCGGCTGGCTCGAGGGCATGTTCCTGCCGCCCGACGTGCTCGACTGGCCCCTCAATGTCGTCGTGGTCCGCAGCGCAGACAGGACAATCCTGGTCGACGCCGGGTTGGGAGTGGAGTTCCCCGGCTTCCCCCGGGCCGGGCAGACGGTCCACCGGTTGATGGCCGCCGGCATCGATCCGGCGGATGTGACCGACGTGGTGCTCACCCACCTGCACATGGACCATGTCGGCGGATTGCTCTCGGACGGGCTGAAAGCCCAGTTCGATCCCGACATGCGGATCCACGTGTCGACCCGCGAGGCCGAGTTCTGGGAGGCATCCGGATTTCTCCCGCACCGCCATGCCGGCGCCGGTGCCCGACGTGCTTCGCCGCGTCGCCTCACAATTCCTCGACGAATACCGCGGCCGGCTACGACCGTTCGAGACGGAGTACGAGGTCGCGCCGGGGGTGCTGATCTCGCGCACCGGAGGTCACACGCCGGGGCACAGCATCGTCCGTGTGGAGTCCCGTGGCGATCGGTTGACGTTCGCCGGGGACGCCGTGTTCGCGCCGGGGTTCGACAACCCCCAGTGGCACAACGGATTCGAACACGATCCCGACGAGGCTGCCCGTGTCCGGGTGCGGCTGTTGCGCGAACTGGCTGCGACCGGGGAGTCACTGGTGGCCACCCATCTGCCCTTCCCGTCCGTATGCCGAGTCGGGCTGGCCGGCAAAGCCTTCCGGTGTGTACCCGCGGTGTGGGACTACTGAGACCCGCCTAGACCGTGCACCGCCAATGCGGTCGTGACCAGCGCACGCCGCCGCCGAGATCGACGTTTTGGTGCGATCTACTCGACCTTTCCCGCCCAAACGTTGGTTTGGGCGCAACTGCCAACCGGAAAACCGCTTGAGCCGCAGGCTGTTGGTCACCACCAGCACCGAGGAGAACGCCATCGCCGCGCCGGCGATCATCGGGTTCAGCAGCCCCAGCGCCGCCAGCGGGATGGCCGCGACGTTGTAGCCGAACGCCCAGAACAGGTTCTGCTTGATGATCCGCAGCGTGCGCGCCGACAGCCGCAGCGCCGTCGGCACCGTCCGCAGGTCACCGCGAACCAGGGTGATGTCGCCGGCCTCGATGGCGGCGTCGGTTCCGGTGCCCATCGCCATGCCGACGTCCGCGGTGGCCAGCGCGACGGAGTCGTTGACGCCGTCACCCACCATCGCGACCTTGCGGCCCTGATCCTGCAGGCGCTTGATCGCGTCGGCCTTCTCCGAGGGCAGCACGCCGGCGATCACGTCGCCTGCAGCGATGCCCACCTCGGCGGCCACCCGGGCCGCGACGGCCGCGTTGTCACCGGTCAGCAGCACCGGGGTGATGCCCATCGCCTTCAGCTCGGCGATCGCGTCGGCACTCGTCGGCTTCACGGCGTCGACCAGCCGGATCACCCCGTGCTGCGCCCCGTCCCAGCTCACCGCGACGCTGGTGCGCCCGTCGTCGTCCGACGCCCGCTGGACCCGGACCAGCAGCCCGTCGACGACACCGTGCACGCCGGTGCCGGGCTCGTTGACGAAGTCGCTGACCGCCGGGATGGCGAGCCCGCGCTCGCGGGCCGCGGCCACGATCGCGGCGGCGACGGGATGCTCGGAGGCCGACTCGACGGCCGCCGCACGGGCCAGCACGGTGTCGCGATCAGCGCCCTCGACGTCGGCGACGCTCATCGTGCCGGTGGTGACGGTTCCGGTCTTGTCCAGCACGACGGTGTCGATGCCGGTGACGGACTCGAGCACCTGCGGCTCCTTGATGAGCACGCCGAGCTGCGCGCCGCGGCCGGTGCCGACCAGGATCGCCGTCGGCGTGGCCAGACCCAGCGCACACGGGCAGGCGATGATCAGCACCGCGACGGCGGCGGTGAACGCGGCGGCGACGGACCCGCCGGCCAACAGCCACGCCGCCAGCGTGACCGCCGCGATGCCCAGCACCACCGGCACGAACACCGCCGACACCCGGTCGGCCAGCCGTTGGATCGAGGCCTTGCCGCTCTGCGCGTCGGCAACCATCCGGGCCATCCGGGACAGCTGGGTGTCGGCGCCAACCCGGCTGGCGCGCACCAGAATCCGGCCGTAGGTGTTCACCGCGCCGCCGAGCACCTCGTCGCCGGAACGGACGTCGGCGGGCACCGACTCCCCCGTCATCGCCGAGGTGTCCAGCGCCGAGGCGCCGTCGACGACGACACCGTCGGTGGCCACCCGCTCGCCGGGGCGCACCACGATCACGTCGCCCACCCGCAAGTCCTCGGCGGGGATCCGCACCTCGGCGTCGTCGCGCAGGACGACGGCGTCCTTGGCGCCCAGCGACAGCAGCGCGCGCAGGGCCGCGCCCGCCGACCGCTTGGCCTTGGCCTCGGCGTAGCGGCCGGCCAGCAGGAAGACCGTGACGGCCGCCGCCACCTCGAAGTAGACGTGACCACGCGCGCTGCCCGATGTCGCCGGCCCGGCGGCTCCGTCACCACCGCCACCACCGACCAGAAATAGGCGGCCAGCGTGCCGATCGACACCAGGGTGTCCATGGTCGACGAGCCGTGCCGCGCGCTGTTGAGGGCGGCTTTGTGGAACGGGTAGCCGCCCCAGAACACGATCGGGGTGGCCAGCGCCAGCACCAGCCACTGCCAGCCGGGGAACTGCCACGGCATCACCATCGACAGCGCCACCACGGGGACCGCGAGCACGGCCGATGCGATCAGCCGCGGACGCAGCTGCTCGGCGGGGACGTCGTGGTTCATGTGGTCGTGGCCCATCGGGGCGGAATGGTCGATCACCGAGGCGTGGTAGCCGGTGTGCTCGACGGCATCGACCAGGTCGTGCTCGGTGACCTGCGGGCCGTGTTCGACGTGCGCGCGCTCGACGGCGAAGTTCACCGTCGCCTGCACACCGTCCAGGTCGTTGAGGCTGCGCTCGATCTTGGCCGCGCAAGAAGCGCAGCTCATGCCCTTCAGCTGCAGATCGGTCGTCGTCATACTGACGACTATACCCCTAGGGGGTATATCGTCAAGGCGGTGTGAAGGAGGACACTGGGGACATGACGCTTACCCACGAGCAACGGGTCGCACCGGCCGAACGCATCGCGGTGCGCTGCGTGGACTCCGACGTCCATCCGGTACCGCGGCGCGGGGTTCTGCTGGAGTACATCCCCGAGCCGTGGCGCAGCAAGTACTTCATGAACCACCCGGTCGGCGAGAAGATCTACTACGACGCGCCCGACTACGCCCACGCCTATGCCATGCGGGTGGACACCTTCCCGGCCGACGGGGAGTTCGCCGGCAGCGACCCGGACCTGATGTTCCGCCAGCTGATCATGGAGGCCGGCGCCGACATCGCGATCCTCGAGCCGCTGGCCGCCGGCGCCCGGCTGCCGGAGGCCGCGCAGGCCTCGGCGATCGCCACCAACCTCTGGATCGACAAGCACTGGCTGGACAGCAAGAACAACTGGCACCAGCGCTGGCGCGGCTCGATCTCGGTCGCCATCGAGGATCCGCAGGGCGCGGCCCGCGAGATCGAGAAGTGGGCCGGCCACCCCTACATGGCGCAGATTCTGATCAAGGCCGAGCCGCGGCCGTCATGGGGTGACCCGAAGTACGACCCGATCTGGCAGGCCGCCACCAAGCACGACATCACCGTCAGCTGCCACCTGGCCCGCGGGCAGTACGAAACCCTGCCGATCCCGCCGGTCGGCTTCCCGAGCTACAACCACGACTTCATGGTCAGCTACTCGCTGCTGGCCGCCAACCAGGTGATGAGCCTGATCTTCGACGGCGTCTTCGACCGCTACCCCACCCTGCGAATTGTGTTGGTGGAGCACGCTTTCAACTGGATCCTGCCGCTGATGTGGCGGATGGACGCCATCTACGCCGCGCGCAAGGACTGGGTGGACATCAAGCGCAAGCCCAGCGAGTACGTCAAGGACCACATCAAGTTCACCACCCAGCCGCTGGACTACCCCGAGGACAAGACCGAACTGCTGCGGGCCTTCGAGTGGATGGAATGCGAGAAGATCCTGCTGTTCTCCTCGGACTACCCGCACTGGACGTTCGACGACCCGCGCTGGCTGGTCAAGCACCTGCCCGAGCACGCCCGCGATGCGGTGATGTGGCGCAACGGGGTCGAGGTCTACAAGCTGCCGACTACGGTGCCGGTGCTGGAGGGACAGACCCGGGTGTTCTAGCCCGGCGGACACGGATCAACCCGGCCACGCCCAGCACGATCAGCACACCGGCCACGGTGGCCAGCAGCATGGTCAGCAGCATCATCGGCGGGCTGTAGGCCACCGAGGTGGTGGCGGGCTGGCCGTCGGCGATCGGCGACACGTCGACGATGCTGCGCACCTGCAGCCAGCTGAGCACGGCGCCGACCAGGGCCAGGGTCGCCAGGACGAGTTGCACGATGTGCCTCACCGGGCGTCGCGCTCCTCGACCACCCGGGTCAGCGCCTCGCGCAGCTGGCGATGCTTACGCGCCCAGGCCTGCGCGGTGCGGGCCCCGGTGAGCCCGATACCGACCCCCTTGCGTCCGCGGGGAATGCCGCTCAGCTCGCCAAGAGCCCGGGAGGTCTGCCATTTCTCCAGCAGCTCACCGGATTTCGTCGCGGATTTCGCCGTGTGCTCGGCCTCGGGGTACACCGCGATGATGGTCCTGACCGGGATGACCTCGGTACCTTGCCGCAGCGATTCCGCGGTGAGCACGACGGTGGTGTGGATGCGGGCGGCGTGGACCTGAAGCCACAGGAAGCCGGTCACCAGGACCAGGAAGACCGTCGGCACGAACAGCTGGATACCCCCGCCGCCCTTGAGTTGGATGAGCAGCATCGTGACCCCCGAGATCGGACCCGGCGAGCAGCCAGTACCAGCTGGCGCCCTGCTCGTAGAACAGCGGCTCCTGCTCGACGAGCTGCTCCTCAGACATCGGACTTCGGGTCCGGTTCGGGGTTGAACCACTGCGCCACCGGAGGGCGGCTCAGCAGCAGCGTGCCGACGATGATCGGCAGCAGGCTCAGCAGGGCGACCAGCCCGATGTTGACGAAGACCTGCATGATCCCGACCAGCACGATGGTCGACCAGACCCAAGCCGAGCGTCGCGCGGCGGTACCGGACGTCCCCGTTACGGGTGCGTCCGGCGAGAAAGGCCAGCGCGAGTCCGGTCACGACACAGAGCACGCCGGCGCCACGGCGGAACACCAGCAGCTGGCGCACCGCCTGGTCGGAGAAGCTGGACGGCAGGGCCTCCCGGAGAAGGTCGTAGCCGAGGGTGATCGCCAACAGGCCACCCGCCATCAACATCACGGCACCGACGACAAGGAGCCAGAAGGCGATCGTCAGAGAGCGGGGTCTGGGTTCGGTTGGGGTCATCGTCGGCGCAGCCTATCGGGTCACTTGGCGAAGAACCCGTGCGCGTCCTGGCGGTGCAGCAGATAGATGCCGCCCACGATCAGCACCGAGCCGATGATCCCGGTGACCGCGAAGGTCACCGCCGCCACCGGTTCGCGCGGCACGGAGAACAAGCTCGCCGCGGTGTAGATGACGGTGGCCACGCCGCCGGCGGTCAGCAGGGTGCGGGTCCAGCGGTAGCCCGAGCGCATCAGCAGCAGGAACGTCAGCACCACCGCACCCAGGGTGAGCGCGAAGAGCGTCGTGATGGCGATGCCGAAGGTCGTGGCGTGCTGGACGGTGAACGCGTCGACCAGATAGCCGGTCAGCAGCAGCGGCAGCGCGATCAGCCACAGCCAGAACCCGGTGTCGACGTCGGCCGGGCGCGCCGGCGCACCCGTCGGCTGCTGATGGGTCACGCCAGCCAGCCCGCGACGTCGGCCGCCCAATAGGTCAAGACGATGTCGGCACCCGCGCGCCGGATGCTGGTCAGCGATTCGAGCGCGGCGGCACGGCCGTCGATCCAGCCGTTGGCCGCGGCGGCGCTGATCATCGCGTACTCGCCGGACACCTGGTAGGCGGCCACCGGTACCGGTGAGACCTCGGCGGCCGCGCGCACGATGTCGAGGTAGGCCATCGCGGGCTTGACCATCACGATGTCGGCACCCTCGTCGATGTCGAGTTCGATCTCCCGCAACGCTTCTCGCGCGTTGCCGCTGTCCTGCTGGTAGGTACGACGGTCGCCCTGCAAGCTGGAGGCGACCGCCTCGCGGAACGGGCCGTAGAACGCCGAGGCGAACTTGGCGGCGTAGGCCAGGATCACCACGTCGGTGAAGCCGGCGGCGTCCAGGCCGTCCCGGATCGCTGCCACCTGACCGTCCATCATGCCGCTCGGACCGACCACGTGGGCACCCGACTCCGCCTGCGCGACAGCAAGTTTCACGTACTGGGCGTTGGTGGCGTCGTTATCCACCCGGCCGCGGGCGTCGAGCACGCCGCAGTGGCCGTGATCGGTGAACTCGTCGAGGCAGGTGTCGGCCATCAGCACGGTGTCGTCGCCGAGATCCTTGGCCAGATCGCGCAGGGCGACGTTGAGGATCCCGTCGGGGTCCACACCGCACGATCCGAGGGCGTCCTTGTCCTCGTCGCGGGGCACACCGAAGAGCATCAACCCGCCGACACCGGCTTCGACCGCCTCGGCGGCCGCGCGGCGCAGCGAGTCACGGGTGTGCTGATAAACGCCGGGCATGGAAGCTATCGGGCGAGCGTCCGATATCCCGTCGGCGACGAACATCGGCAGCACCAGATGCCTTGGCTCCAGCGAGGTTTGGGCGACCAGGCGGCGCAGCGCCGGCGTCGAGCGCAACCGGCGTGGGCGGTGCCGCGGATAGCCGGACAAAGTCATGCCTTTTCTCCGATTAGCGGCGGCGGCTCTTCTTGCGCGGCGGGGGAAGCGCACCCTCGGCCCGCAGCCGGGCGGCGTGCTCGGCCAGCGCGTCGACCAGCGGACCCACCGCGGCGGTCTCCGGCTGCACGTCGACCCGCAGCCCGAACTCGGCCGCCGTCTCGGCGGTCTTGGGCCCGATGCACGCCACGATGGTGCGGGCGTGCGGCTTGCCTGCGATGCCGACCAGGTTGCGCACCGTCGAGCTCGAGGTGAAGCAGACCGCGTCGAACCCGCCGGTCTTGATCATCTCGCGGGTGTCGGCCGGCGGCGGGGCCGCGCGCACGGTGCGGTAGGCGGTGACGTCCTCGATCTCCCAGCCGCGCTCGCGCAGGCCTTCGGCCAGCGTCTCGGTGGCGATGTCGGCGCGCGGCAGCAGCACCCGGTTGACCGGGTCGAAAATGCTGTCGTACTCCGGGAATTCGTCGAGCAGGCCGAGCGAGGACTGCTCACCGGAGGGCACCAGCTCGGGGCTCACCCCGAACGCGCGCACCCGGTCGGCGGTGGACTCGCCGACGCAGGCGATCTTCACACCGGAGAACGCCCGCGCGTCCAGACCGAACTCGCCGAACTTCTCCCACACCGCGCGCACGGCGTTGGTGGAGGTGAACACCACCCACTGGTAGCGGCCGTCGACCAAACCCTTGACGGCCCTTTCCATCTGGGCGGGGCTGCGCGGCGGCTCGACGGCGATGGTCGGCACCTCGATCGGCAGCGCGCCGTGGGCGACCAGCCGGTCGCTCATCTCGCCGGCCTGATCCTTGGTGCGCGGCACCAGCACGGTCCAGCCGTACAGGGCGCGGCTCTCCCACCAGTTCAGCTTGGCGCGGTGCGCGACGGTCTTGCCGATGGTGACCACCAGCGTGCCGGTCAGCGGGCCGGCCGGGTCACTGCCGCCGGCCAGGGTGGCGCGGTCGGTCAGGCCCGCCAGCGTGGTCTCCACCGAACGCTGTCCGCAGGTGGTGCCGTTGCAGGTGACCACGCACGGGGTGTTCTCGGCCAGGCCGTACTCGATGAGGGTGCGGGCGGAGTCGGGCAGGTGCGAGGCCGTCGCGGTCAGGATCAGCGGGCCGGGAGCGGCGGCCAGGGCCGCCCAGTCGACCTCGCCGCGGACGTCGGCCACGGTGTGCGCCGAGCCCAGCGGCAGGCCCGCGTAGGTGGGGACCGCGCTGGTGGCGGGCAGCCCGGGGACGATCTCGAACTCCATGTGGGTCCTGGCGACGGCATTGACCTCGGTGATCACCGAGTCGACCGACAGCGGGTCGCCGGCGACCAGGCGCACGATGTCGAAGCCCGCCTTGGCCTCGGCCAGCAGGGTCTTGGCCACCTCGGCGGGGTCGCCGAGCGCGGGCCGGATGTCCGGGCCGACCGAGACCACCGGCGGGGCGATCTCGTCGGCGATGGGGCCGTCGGAGTCGTGGCCGGGGACCTGCTCGCGCAGCGCGCCCTTCTCCGGGGCGGGAGCCGGGCCGGACGCGGGCGGCAGCTCGGTGCCGACCACGTTGAGCACGGCCTGCGGGCACGTCGGGGTCGGTGAGGACCAGGGCGGCGTTGGCGAGAACCGTGCGGGCGCGCGTCGTCAGCAGGTTGGGGTCACCGGGACCCGAGCCGACGAACGTGATGTGTCCCGGCTTCGCCTTGCGTCGCCCACTACCGTGGCCAGTCATCGCTTCACTCCCGCTCTACCGCTTCATTGCGGAGGTCTGTGCGACATGACCTCGCGCGCACCGAGTTCGAACAACTCCTCGGCCACCGAGAGCCCAAGCTCTGCGGACCGGCCGGGCGTTCCGACGCCGGACGCGCGGATCACGTCGGATCCGTCGACCGCCGCCACGCATGCGCGCAGCGACAGCTCCTCGAAGACGCGACCGTCGTCATCGATGGACTCGACCACCTCGGCGATCGCGCCCACCGGTGCCGAACAACCGGCCTCCAGTTTGGCCAGCAGGACTCGCTCCGCAGTGACCGCGGCGCGGGTGTCGGAATCGTCCAACTCCGCCAACAGCGCCGCGAGCTCGGTATCGCTTGCGCGGCACTCGACCGCGAGCGCACCTTGAGCCGGCGCTGGCAACATCTGCACCGGCTCCAGCGTCTCTGTGACATCGCCGAGTCGTCCGAGGCGGGCCAGGCCCGCCCGGGCGACGACGATGCCGTCGAGATCACCACTGCTTACCCTGTTCAACCTGGTATCTAGGTTGCCTCTTAGGGGGCGAATTTCCAAACCGAGACCCAGTGCTTTAAGCTGCGCCGCCCTGCGCACGGACGACGTGCCGATCACCGAGCCCGCCGGCAACTCCCCCAGGACCAGCCCGTCGCGGGCCACCAGGGCGTCACGCGCGTCTTCACGCCGGGGTATCGCGGCGATGACGAACCGGTCGTCGGCGGCGGTCGGCAAATCCTTGTACGAATGCACGGCCATGTCGACCCGGCCGTCGGCGATGGCCTCGCGCAGGGCGGCGGTGAACACGCCGACGCCGATCTCGGCGACCGGCTGGTGCGAGCGGTCACCCTCGGTGCTGATGATGACCAGTTCGGCGCGACGCCCGCGCGCGATGAGTTCGTCCCTGATGGTCCCGGCCTGCGTGGTCGCCAGCAGGCTGCCCCGGGTGCCGATCTTGATGACGGCGTCGTCGCTGCCTGGCCAATCGCCCTACTCGGTGTGTTCGGTCAGGCCGGCATCGAATTCCGTTGCCACAAGCGGAAGTTCACCTGCGGCCACGGCGTCGACGGCCTGCGGATCGAGTTCGAAGAGTTCGCGCAGCGCTTCGGCGTAGGTGTCGCCGCCGGGCGCGCTGGCCAGCTGCTTGACCCGCACGGTGGGGGCGTGCAGCAGCTTGTCGACCACTCGGCGCACGGTCCTGGCGACCTCGACGCGCTGGCCGTCGTCCAGGCCCGGCAGCCGGTTCTCCAGGCGCAGCAGCTCGGCCTCGACGACGTCGGCGGCGCGCTGACGAAGGGCGGTGACGGTGGGTGTGACCTCGGCCATCCGCTGGCCGGCCAGGTAGGCAGCAACTTCTGCCGCGACGATCTGGCGGGCGGCTTCGGCGTCGGTGGCGGCGGCCCGGGCCGACGGTTCGCGCTGCACCCGGTCCATGTCGACGACCGACACCCCGGGCAGCCCGGCAACGGCGGGATCGACGTCGCGGGGCATGCCCAGATCGCACAGCACCAGCGGCTGGGCGGCCTCGTCGCGCCGGGCGTTGGCCAGCGCGTGGTGCACGTCGGCCAGCGACACCACCGGGCGCACCGCGCCGGTGCAGCTGACGACGACGTCGGCGGCGGCCAGCGCGGTGGGCAGGTCCTCGAGCGTCAGGGCCTCGGCACCGACGCCCTGCTCACGGATGCTCTCGGCCAGCCGCTCGGCGCGCGGCAGCGAGCGGTTGACGACGTGGATGTGGGTGACCCCGGCGCGCACCAGGTGCGCGACGGACAGCCCGCCCATCGAGCCGGCGCCGACCACGGCCGCGGTACGGCCCGCCAGGCCGTTGCCTGATGTCGCCGGCCTTCCGGCTCCGGCCAGTCGGCGCCCGGCGATGTCCAGCGCGACGGAGACGACGCTGGCACCGGCGGCGTCGATGGCGGTCTCGGTGTGCACCCGCTTGCCGACCGACAGGGCGCGCTGGGCCAGATCGTGCAGGACCCGGCCGACGGTGCGGTTGGCCTCGGCGTTGGCGTAGGCGCGGCGGACCTGGCCGAGCACCTGCTGCTCGCCGATCACCGCGCTGTCCAGGCCGCTGGCCACCGCGAACAGATGCTCGACGGCGGCCTCGCTGTAGCGGACGTAGGCGTACTTGGTCAGATCGCCCATCGACATTCCGGAGTGCTCGGCCAGGACCTGGCCGATCGCCGACAGGCCGCCGTGGAAGGCGTCGACCACCGCGTAGACCTCGACCCGGTTGCAGGTCGACAGCACCATGGCTTCGGTGACCAGCGGCGACTGCAGCACCTGGTCGATGATCTTGACCTGGTCAGACTCATCGGTGGACAGCTGCTCGAGCACGGAGACCGGAGCGCTGCGGTGCGACACCCCGAAGAGCAGGACGCTCACGGCACGATCACCTGGCCCGCTCCCTTGCTGTCACGCCAATGTCGGTTAGTGAAACTTACTTCCACGGTAATCCCCGCGCAGGCAGCTCACCAAATTCGCGTGGTGCTCATCCGGCCGCCAGATCGGCCCGCAGCCGCGGCTCGTCGAGGTCCCAGTAACTGTGCTCCCGGCCGTCGAGCAGGACGACCGGCAGCCGGTCGCCGAACTCGGCCCGCAGCGCGGAGTTCCCGGCGGCCGCGGCCGCGTCGACGTCGGTGCTGGACAGCTCGAAATCCAGCTCGGCGGACAGCTCGTCGAGGCGGTCGTAGACCCGCTGGCAGAGGCTGCACCCGGCGCGGGTCAGCAGTTCGACATGTCGGCGGCTCACCCGAACCAGTGTCGCAGTTAGGGTGATAGCCATGGGTTCCGGGGACCAGGAGGAGCTCGCGGACCTGGAAGCCGGCCGGGCCAGCGCGCAGCGTGCGGTCGACGACCTGGTTGCCGAGCAGGCCAGCGCCGTGGCGCGCGAGGCCAGCATGGCGGCCAATCGCGAGCCGGTGCCGGACGCCGCCCCCGAGCCGATTCCCCCGCCCACCGACCTGACCGCGGCGGCGTTCTTCGACGTCGACAACACCCTGGTGCAGGGCTCGTCGCTGGTGCACTTCGGCCGGGGCCTGGCCGCGCGCCAGTACTTCACCTACTCCGACATGTGGAAGTTCGTCTACGCCCAGGCCAAGTTCCAGCTGACCGGCCGGGAGAACAGCGACGACGTGGCCGAGGGCCGGCGCAAGGCGCTGGCCTTCATCGAGGGACGGTCGACGGCCGAGCTGGTGGCGCTGGGCGAGGAGATCTACGACGACATCATCGCCGACAAGATCTGGCCCGGCACCCGAGCGCTGGCGCAGATGCATCTCGACGCCGGCCAGCAGGTGTGGCTGGTCACCGCGACGCCGTACGAGCTGGCCGCCACCATCGCCAAGCGGCTGGGCTTCACCGGCGCCCTGGGCACCGTCGCGGAATCCGGAGAACGGCGTGTTCACCGGCCGGCTGGTGGGCGACATCCTGCACGGTCTCGGCAAGGCGCACGCGGTGCGGCAGCTGGCCATCCGCGAGGGGCTCAACCTCAAGCGCTGCACGGCCTACTCCGACAGCTACAACGACGTGCCGATGCTGTCGCTGGTGGGCACCGCGGTCGCCATCAACCCCGACGCCGACCTGCGCGAGCTGGCCCGCGAGCGGGGCTGGGAGATCCGCGATTTCCGGACCGCGCGCAAGGCGGCCCGGATCGGGGTGCCCTCGGCGCTGGCGCTCGGGGCGATCGGCGGCGCGCTGGCCGCGGCCGTGTCCCGTCGCCAGGAGCACCGCTAGCCGCGTGCCGCGCCTCGCTGCGGCGCAGACGGAGGCTGAGCAAGCCAAGTCAGCCGCTGATAGGCTCGAAAGCCATGTCCATCGCCAGCGAGATCATCGGAACTCACTTCCGCTACCCGGACTACTACCTGGTGGGGCGGGAGAAGATTCGCGAGTTCGCCAAGGCGATCCAGAGCGAGGACCCGCTGCACTTCAGCGAGGACGCGGCCAAGGCCGCCGGCTATCCCGATCTGGTGGCGCCGTTGACGTTCATCGCGATCGCCGGCCGTCAGGTGCAGCTGGAGATCTTCCGCAATTTCGACGTCGGCATCAACATCGCCCGGGTCATTCACCGCGACCAGAAGATCCAATTCCACCGCCCGATCGTCGCCGGCGACAAATTGTTCTTCGATTCCTGGCTGGATTCGGTGATCGAATCGCACGGGACGGTCATCAGCGAATTGCGCAGCGAAGTCACCGACGAAGACGGCAAACCGGTGATGACGACGGTCGTCACGATGATCGGCGAAGCCGAGGGCGACGAGGAGACCAACGCTCAGGTCGCCGCGATCGCCGCGGCCGCCATGCGTCGCTGACCGGCGCTCAGCCCAGGAACATGTTGCGGCGCTGAGTCAGCAGCTGATAGAGCGTCTGCTGGATGGTCTCGCGCACCTGGTCGGTGAGCTCGAAGGTGACCATCGGATCGTCGGCCGCGGACTCGTCGTAATCGGCGGTCTCGATCGGCGTGCCGAATGCGATGTGCCACTTGGACGGCAGCGGCAGCAGCCCGGCCGGACCCGCCAGCGGGAACAGCGGGGTGATCGGGAAGTACGGCAAGCCCAGAACCCGCGCCAGCAGCTTGACGTCGGCCAGCATCGGGTAGATCTCCTCCGACCCGACGATCGAGCACGGGATGATCGGGGCCCCGGTGCGCAGCGCCGCCGAGACGAACCCGCCGCGGCCGAAGCGCTGCAGCTTGTAGCGGTCCCGGAAGTGCTTGCCCAGGCCCTTGTAGCCCTCCGGGAACACCGCGGTGAGCTCGCCGCCCGCCAGCAGCCGGTGCGCGTCGATGGTGCAGGCCATGGTGTGGCCGGCCTTGCGCGCGATCGGCCCGAGCATCGGCATGTCGAAGACCATGTCGGCGGCCAGCAGTCGCAGGTCGCGGTGGGCGGGATGGTGGTCGTGCACGGCCACCGAGAGCATCAGCCCGTCGAACGGCAGCGTCCCGGCGTGGTTGGCGACCACCAGCCCGGCGCCGTCCTCGGGCAAATTCTCGATGCCACTGACCTCGACCCGGAACCAATTGTCGAAAAAGAAGCGCAGCAAAGGCATGACGACCGCGTTGTTGAATTGCGGATCGAACCCGAATTCGTCGACGGAGTAATCACCGGTGATGCGTTTGCGGAAGAAATCCGCGACCGCGGAAATCCGCTGCGCGAGTTCGTTCGGCTCGTCTTGCGCGCGGCCGATACCGGCCGCGCCGCGGCGCGCGTCGATTTCCCGGACGACGGCCGCGATGTCCTCCGCCGAGGCACGCGAACCGAGGTCAGACGACAGCGAGGGATGTCGGCGCGCCGCCTCGGCGCGCTGCGCGGCACGCCGAGCTGCCGCTGCTCGACTCGAATTCGAATGCAGCGGAATCACTTTCGCCTTCGATTCACCCGCCACTTAAGTACCTTCTCCCCAACATGAAATTCTCAGCTACCCCAGCGCTGCGCGACGGCGACGGCGCGACTCTCCACTGAGCGTACCCATTTCGGGTCGATGATCGGAGTCAAACCACGGCCGCGCACATAGTCGTCGAATGCCTCCATGGTGGTCCACTTCGGAGCGAATCCCAACTCCGTTCGCATCCGGGTGGTGTCCATCACCCGGCCGTAACTCAGCCATTGCATCGTGTCGCGGTTGAGGTCGGAGTTCCTGGTCGCCTTTCGCAACGAATCCAGTACCCCGACCCCCAGACTCGGCACGGGAAGCGCAATCCGCCCGGAGCGGCGGATCGCCTGCGACATCATGATGATCCCGTCCGCACCGATGTTGAACGTGCCCAACCTGCCTGCCATCGTCGCCCGCTCCAGAGCGCCCAGCGCGTCCTGTTCGTGCAACAACTGCAGGCGGGCGTCGTGACCCAGCACGGTCGGCACCAGCGGGCCGGCCAGATAGCGCGACAGCGCGGTGTCCATCGCCGGACCGATCATGTTGGCCAGCCGCAGGATGGTCACCGCGATGTCGGGCCTGCGGCGGCCGAGGCCGCGGGCGTAGCCCTCGATGTCGATGCTGTCGCGGGCGAAGCCTTCGGCCAGCGGGCGGCGGCTGCTGCTGTCCTCGGTGTAGACCACCGGGTCGTGCGGATGCGAGCCGTAGACCTCCGAGGTCGACTTCAGGATCACCCGCCGCACCGACGGCGCCTTCTGGCAGGCCGCGAACAGCTGCATCGCGCCCATGACGTTGATTTCCTTCAAGGTGGCGCGCCCGCCGGAGCGCGGGGCGTACGACGCCGCGGCGGCGTGCACCACGGTGTCGACGTCCCCGTTGCGAATCACCTTGGCGATGAAGGGGTTCCGGATGTCGGCGCGGACGAACTCCGCGCGGCCCATCCGGCGCAGCATGTCCTTGCTGGGCGCGATGGCGTCGACCGCGATGACCTTGTTGATCATCGGGTTCTGCGCCAGCCGAGCGGTCAGATAGCCGCCGAGGAATCGGCAGGCACCAGTGACCAGCACAACCTTGGGGTAGTGCGGTGCATCGGTATCGGTGCCGCCGGAATCCATCTGGACAGCCTATCGGGCGGGGCGTGCCCCGGCAGGACTCGACGCTGCCGGGCAGTAACCCGGCAGGTGACTACTTGCCGAGTTTTCTGCGCTGAACCCGGGTACGACGCAGCAGCTTGCGGTGCTTCTTCTTCGACATGCGCTTGCGCCGCTTCTTGATGACTGAACCCATGAAATCCGTTACCTAAGTCCTCGCAGTGCCCGCACTGCGGCGGGTGTCCTTGTGTCCCGGACACCTTACCCAAGCGAGCAGGGGGAAGGGAAAACGGCTAGGTCTAGCCGGCGTCGAAGTACGACGTCTCCAGCAGGTCGTGCACGGCTTTTGCGTGCACGCGGAACGAACGGCCCACCCGGACGGCCGGCAGCTCTCCGTTGTGCACGAGCCGGTAGACCGTCATCTTGCTGACCCGCATGAGCGAGGCCACCTCGGCGACGGTGAGAAATTGAGCTCTGGCGGGTGGCTGGCCGTCAGCGCCACCGGCATCACGCGCCGATTTTCCGCCAGCCGCGTCCCGCGCCGATGGCCCGTTCATAGACGTCATCGCAACCCAATCCGTCAGGCACGGGCAGCTCCAGCGGCTTCCCCACCACTGGCACCCACCCGTGCTTACACGAGGAGAATAGCGTGGCCAATGGGGTTACTGCGACGGGTGTGGGTAGATCCGTTTGAAAATTCTCGAACTACTCTGATGTAATTCCTAGCTGCTCAGAGCGTGTTTTTGCGGCGTCGATGGCCGCGGTGACGGCGGCACGCAACCCGCCCCGCTCCAATTCGCGCAGGCCAGCGGCCGTGGTGCCGCCCGGGGAGGTCACGATGGCCCGCAGCCGGGCGGGGGTGGTGTCCAGTCCGACGTCGGCGCCGGCAGTTCGCTCGCCGTCGATGCGATCGAGCAGCATGGCCGCCGAACCGGCCATCGTTTGCACCACCAGATCGGTCGCGACCGCCCTGTTGAGCCCGTTTGCGACCGCAGCGTCGACCAATGCCTCCACGAAAAGGAAGAAGTACGCCGGGCCCGAACCGGACACCGCGGTGACCGCGTCGAGCTGGCTTTCCGGCACCGTGAGGACCCCGCCGACGCACTCGAACAGCGCCGAAACCTCGGCGAGCTGCTCGGGGGTGGCGAACCGGCCCGGGGCCAGCGCGCTGACGCCGGCGCCGACGAGCGCCGGGGCGTTGGGCATCACCCGCACCACCGGGGTGCCCGGCGGGCAGCCGCGACTCGTAGAAGCCGACGGTCACCCCGGCCACCACCGAGACCAAGACCTGCTCGACGCTGTTGCTCTCGGCCCGGGCGGCCGCCTCGGCGACCTCGCCCACCACGGACTCGGCGTCGGCCGGTTTGACGGCGATGATGACGAAGCTCGCGGTCTCGACGGCCTCGGCCACGGTGGTCATCCGCACCGAGTACGTGTCGGCCAGGTAGCGGGCACGTTCGGGCATCCGCTCGGCGACTGCGAGGTCCTTGACCTGACGGCCCGCCCTCAGCAGCCCCGCAAGGAGCGCCTCGCCCATACTGCCGCCGCCGATGATCGCGATTCTGGCCATGGGCAGAACCCTATCGGCCGACCGATACGTGCCGTTGACGGCACGCTACTGAGCCGGCACCAACGCCAGCTGGCGGGTCTGCACGATGATCCGCCCGGTGCTGTCGACCACGGTGTGGTCCTCGTCGAACCAGTCCTGCCCGATCTGGGCCGTGGTGCAGACCACCCGCAGCCAGCCGTCGGCGGGCAGGCCCCGCAGATAGGCGGTCAGCTGCACCGTGGGCGCCCAGCCGCGGCGATTCACGGCGTAGCAGGCCGGCACGGAGATGTCACCGCACATCAGCGCGAACAGCACGTCGACCGGGCCGTCCTTGGGACGCACCCAGATCTTGAACACCGGCGCACCGGCCTCGGTGTAGCTCTGCGTCGAGCGCCGGGCGGATGTCGCAGCCGCGGGCCAGGTTGTTGATCGCCGCGGCGGGGTGTCCCGGGCCGATCGGCTCGACTCCGGGCGGCGGTTCGCGGGGCCATCAGCGGTGTCACCGGGTTGGCCGACAGCAGCGGCTCGGCCAGATGCTCCGGCTCGCCGAGGGTGACCACCGCGCGCACGCACGTTCTCTCACCCTGATCGAGTTCGACGTCGACCAAGCCGATGCGACGGCCGCGCTTGCGGACCGTGGTGACCAGTTGGACCGAGCCCGGATCGGGCGCGGACAGGAAGTCGGCCGACACCGCCACCGGCTCGAAGTTGCCGGTGCCGATCCCCGCGTCGCTTCGCTCCTGCCCGCCGGTGCCGATCCCCGCGTCGCTTCGCTCCTGCCCGCCGGTTTCACCGTACGCCTCGCGGGCCGCCTTGGCGCACAGCGCCAGCATCACACCGCCGTGGATCTTGGGCCCAATCGTCCAGTGCTCGTTGAGGTTTCCCTCGAAGCCGTGGTCCATCGGATGCAACGCCATCGCGTCACCGAACCGGGGGATCATCGAAGCCTTTCTGTCACCGCAGCAGGTGGGTGCGAGCGAACTGCAGCGACTCGGTCAGCAGCGCCTCGCGTTCGGCCTTGGTGCGCGCCCCGGATGTGGTGACCTCGAGGATCACGTGGCCGGCGAAGTCACTGCCGGCCAGCATCTGGCACACCTCGACCGTGGGCTGGTTGCCGCGCCCCGGCACCAGGTGCTCGTCGGTGGACGCGCCGCTGCCGTCGCACAGATGCAGGTGCACCAGTCCCGTCGCCCATCCTGTCGGCCATCTCGAGCGCGTCGGTGCCCGCCGTAGCGGTGTGGGACAGATCCAGCGTGTAGTGCGCGTGGTTGCCGTCCAGGGGGTCGTACGACGGCGCGAACGCCGAGACCCCCACACCGGGCCGGCCGCCGCGTTTGCGCATCCGCTCGATCGACGGCTGACCCGACCCGAAGAAGCGGTCGGCACGGAACGGGAACATGTTCTCCACCGCGACCATCACGTCGCTGCGCGTCTCGAGTTCGGCGACCTGATCGCTGAATCCCTCCGCGTAGCGGCGCTGCCAGCGGAACGGCGGATGCACGACGACGGTCTGCGCGCCGAGCCGCTCGGCGGCCTGCACACTGCGCGTCAGCTTCGAGATCGGGTTGGCTCCCCACACTCGCTGGGAGATCAGCAGACACGGCGCGTGCACCGACAGAACCGGCATGTTGTAGCGCCGGGAGAGCTTGGCGATCGCGCCGATGTCCTGGCTGATCGCCTCGGCCCACACCATCAGCTCGACGCCGTCGTAACCGAGTTCGGCGGCGTACTCGAATGCGGCCTCGGTCCTCAGCGGATAGACCGAGGCCGTCGAAAGACCGACCTTGATGGCTGGGCGCACGAACGAATCAGGTCGACTGCAGCAGCGCCAGCGGCCCGAGAGTGACCAGCGCACCGACCGCGACGGCGATCAGCGTGCTGGCGATGTCTTCGGTCTTGCGGACGACACGAACGGCGACGACGAGGCCGAGGATGACCAGCACCGAGAGCACCAGGGCCACGATGTTGTTCCACCGCCACAGCTGATCGAACGCGACGAACAGCCCGGCCCCGAAGGCGACCGCGAGGATCGACTGCAGGACCACCAGGGTGCCGCGCCACAGGGCGGTGAGCTTGCCCTCGCGGGGGCGTTGCTCCTGCTCGGCCTCCGCCTCCGTGGCCACCGCCACCGAGCCGGCCTCGTGCTCGTGGTCGCTCACCAGGCCGCGGCGGGCCCTGTCGTCGGCCACCGTCTCGCCGCCGAACAGGGTGCCGCTCGAGGACCGCAGGTAGGACTGCAGTTCGGCAGCCTCCTCGACCTGCTCGTCGGGGGCGAGATCCAGCACCGGGGCCGACTCGTCGACCGGGTCGAACGTCATGTGCTCGGCATCGGAACTGTCCGCGGCGACGACTGGGGCGCCGGGCAAGGGCTTGCGCACCGGCCGGCGCATCGGGCGTGGGTCGTGGCTGCGCTCGGGTCCCTGCTCGCGACGCGGGGTGGGCGCCTCGGAGCGTTGCGGCGGAACCTCGAAGGGCCGCTGGGCGGTGGGCGGCGCCGGGGTGGCGCTCGCCGAGCCGTTGACGGTCGGCGGCTCGACGACGAGCTGCTTCGGCGGGCTGCTCCTCGGCGGTCGGCTCCTCGACGGCCGGCTCCTCGGCGGCCAGCTCCTCGGCGATCGGCTCCTCGACGGCCGGCTCGTCGGCGGCCGGCTCCTCGGCGATCGGCTCCTCGGCGACCGGCTCCTCGGCGGCCGGCTCCTCGGCGGCCGGCTCCTCACGGACGATCGGGATCTCGCCGGTGCGAATGATCGGAATCTCGCCGGTGAGCTCGGCCACCGTCACGGAATCGCTGTTGCCGCGCCGGCGGCGCCGGCGGCCGCCGACCGGCGGAGAGCCGATCGTGCCGTTCTTCGCCAGCAGCTCGGCGACCGAGATCGGCCGGCTGGGAGTTTCGTCGTCAGTCATCGTGTGCCTCTCGATCGGCCGCCAGTAGACCGACCTGAATCCTTACTTCCAGCATCCCCCACGGAGGTTTCCACCAACGCGGTTCCATCGGCTTCACTGTCGAGTCGGCGCAGGATGATGCCCTCCCGCAGTGCCCACGGGCAGATGTCGACGTACTCCAACGACAGTGCTCGCATGCTCGCCTCCGCCACCAGGGCGCCGGCCACGATCTGTGGCGCCCGCTCGGCGCTGACTCCTTCCAACTCGGCTCGATCAGCCGTGGTCATCCTAGAGATGAAAGATATGAGTTGCCTCAAGCCGTTGGCGGTCAGCGTCCGCTTGACCCGCGGCCCGGCACCCGAGGGCGCCGCTCCGGTGAGCCGGGCCAGCGAGCGGAACGTCTTGGAGGTCGCCACGGCCAGGTCGGGCACACCTGCGGCCAGCACGGCGGCGCTGGCCTCGGCGACCTCGTTGTCCAGCCAGTCGCGCAGCATGGCCACCCGGCGCCGGCCCGGCGGATCGTCGGGAAGCCACTCCCGGGTCAGTCGTCCGGCGCCCAGCGGCAGCGACAGCGCGACCTCGGGTGCCTCGTCGACGCCGTTGGACAGCTCCAGCGAGCCGCCGCCGATGTCGAGGTTGATGATGCGTCCGGCGCTCCAGCCGTACCACCGGCGGACCGCCAGGAACGTCAGCCGCGACTCGTTGGAACCCGAGAGGACCTGCAGGTTCACCCCGGTCTCGGCCAGCACGCGGGCCAGCACGTCCTCGGAGTTCTTCGCGTCGCGGACCGCCGAGGTGGCGAACGCCATCAGGTCCGCGCAGCCCGAGCTGGCGGCGATCTTGGCGAACTCGTCGACGGTGTCGATCAGCTTGTCGGCCCCCCGCCGGGTGAGCTTGCCGGAGTCGTCGATCGCCTCGGCGAGCCGCAGGGAGGCCTTGGTGGAACTCATCGGGGTCGGGTGCCCGCCGCGATGCGCATCCACCACGAGCAGATGAACCGTGTTACTGCCCACGTCGAGCACGCCTAATCGCACCCGATCAAACCTAGCGTGGCGACGATGCAGGCCGGCACGGACTGAGAAGGAGCGCTGCCAAGATTTGGCGCGGCGACATTTCGACTAGCGTTGGCGCTGTGACGCATGAGCACCCCGGCGAGGTTGAACTGGACTTCCCCCGCGAGTGGGTGGAGTTCTATGACCCGGACAATTCCGAGCACCTGATCGCGGCGGATCTGACCTGGCTGCTGTCGCACTGGACGTGCGTTTTCGGCACGCCGGCCTGCCAGGGCACGGTCGAAGGACGCCCGGACGACGGCTGCTGCTCGCACGGGGCGTTCCTGTCCGACGACGACGACCGCGCCAAACTCGACGACGCGGTCAAGCACCTCACCGACGCCGACTGGCAGTTCCGCGACAAGGGTCTGGGCCGCAAGGGCTATCTCGAGATGGACGAGTACGACGACAAGCCCAACCTGCGCACGCGGAAGTACAAGGGCGCCTGCATCTTCCTCAACCGGCCCGGCTTTCCGGCCGGCATCGGCTGCGCGCTGCACACCAAGGCACTCAAGCTCGGCGTCGAGCCGCTGACGATGAAGCCCGAGGTGTGCTGGCAGCTGCCGATCCGCCGCGCCCAGGAGTGGGTCACCCGGCCTGACGGCACCGAGATCCTCAAGACCACGATCACCGAATACGACCGCCGCGGCTGGGGCGAGGGCGGTGCGGACCTGCACTGGTACTGCACCGGCGATCCCGCCGCGCACGTCGGCAAGAAGCAGGTCTGGCAGTCGTATGCGGCCGAGCTGACCGAGTTGCTCGGCGAGAAGGCCTATGCCGAACTGGCCGCGATGTGCAAGCGGCGCAGCAGCATCCCGCTGATCGCCGTGCACCCGGCCACCCGCGCCGCCCAGTAGCCGGGCCGGCGCCGCTGCGGTCAGCCCTCGAGCTTGTAGCCCAGCCCGCGCACCGTCACCAGGTGCACCGGGTTCGCCGGGTCGGACTCGATCTTCGAACGCAGCCGCTTGACGTGCACGTCGAGGGTCTTGGTGTCACCGACGTAGTCCGCTCCCCACACCCGGTCGATCAGCTGACCGCGGGTGAGCACCCGGCCGCTGTTGCGCATCAGGTACTCCAGGAGGTCGAACTCCTTGAGCGGCAGGGTGATCTGCTCGCCGTTCACGGTGACGACGTGACGTTCGACGTCCATCCGGACCGGGCCGGCCTCCAGGACGGCGTCTCCGATCGAGGTGTCGTCGCTCTCGCTGCCGCGGCGCAGCACCGCCCGGATACGGGCGATCAGCTCGCGCGCCGAGTACGGCTTGGTGACGTAGTCGTCGGCGCCGAGTTCGAGGCCGACGACCTTGTCGATCTCGCTGTCCCGCGCGGTCACCATGATCACCGGCACGCTGGATCGGGCCCGCAACTGCTTGCAGACGTCGGTCCCGGTCATCCCCGGCAGCATCAGGTCGAGCAGGACGATGTCGGCCCCCGCCCGGTCGAACTCGGCCAGGGCGGACGGTCCGTCGCCCACCACGGTGGCCTCGAATCCCTCCTTGCGGAGCAGGAACGCCAGCGGGTCGGCCAGCGACTCCTCGTCCTCCACGATCAGCACATTGGTCATTGGGGTACTGCCTCCTCGTCACGGGCCTCTTGGTTGGCCGCGTCGTCGTCGGTCTCTGGATAGGCGGGAATGGACAGGGTGAACGTCGAGCCGGTGCCCGGCTGGCTCCACAGCCGGATGCTGCCGTTGTGGTTGGCGGCCACGTGTTTGACGATGGCCAGCCCCAGGCCGGTGCCGCCGGTGGCGCGTGAGCGCGCCTTGTCGACCCGGAAGAAGCGTTCGAACACCCGCTCCTGGTCGGCGCGGGCGATGCCGATACCGCGGTCGGTGACCGCGATCTCGATGTTGTCGCCGCGACGGCGCCTGCTGATCGACACCTTCGAACCGTCCGGCGAGTAGGCGATGGCGTTCGAGATCAGGTTGGCCAGCGCCATGACGAGCAGCGGCTGGTCGCCGAGCACCCGGAAACCACTCGGGGCGTCCGTGGTGACCGCGATCTCGGCGTTGTCGGCAGCCACCTTGTGGCGCGAAATCGCCTCGCTGACAACGGTATCCACGTCCACCGACTCGAGTTCGGGCAACGGCTCGGCGCCCTGCAGCCGGGACAGCTCGATCAGCTCCCCGACCATGCTGGCCAGTCGCTGGGACTCGGTGAGGATCTTCTCGCCGAAGCGGTGCACGGTCTCGGGGTCGTCGCCGGACTCCAGCAGCGCCTCGGCCAGCACGCCCATCGCGGCGACCGGGGTCTTCAGTTCGTGGCTGACGTTGGCCACGAAGTCGCGCCTGCTGGCTTCCATGCGGGCCTGCTCGGACTGATCGTCGAGGTAGACCACGGCGAAGCGCGGGTCCTGGTCGCTCAACAGCCGCACGTGACCGCGCACCGAGAGCCCCGAACGGCCGGCGGCCGCCCGTCGCGGCGGAGACAGGTCGACTTCGACGTCCTCGCCGGTTGCCAGCGTGCGCTGGGCCGCCTTCCAGGCCCGCTCGTCGAGCAGCCGGTCACGCACCAGACCCAGCTCCACGGCCCGGTCGTTGATGAAGACCACGTCGCGATGGGTGTCGACGACGACCATGCCGATCGGCGCGAGCGACACCACGTGCTGCAACATCTGCGAGACGGTGATGCCCTGCTTCGGTGATCGCCCGGCGCTCCTTGCGCTCGACGACGCGCGGGGCGAGTCTGGCCCCGATGACCAACCCGAGGGCCAAGGTCACCAGCGCCGCGACGGTGGCCAGCAGGGCCACCGAAACAACACTCACGCGAAAATCGTACGCATCGGGTGAACGTCATCCCAGCAGCGTGAGGCCAATTCGGGACACGTCACACCGCGGCGCGCAGGTATTCCGCCGCTGTTCACCCGGCGTTTGCCCGACAGATCCTGACGCGGGGCTACTTTGCGCCCTGACTGGCCACCGCCGCCGCTCCGGCCGCGGCGGCCTCCGGATCCAGGTAGGTGCCGCCGGCGACGGTCGGCTTGAGGTCGGCGTCCAGGTCGTAGACGCAGCGGGATGCCGGTCGGGATGTTCAGGCCGACGACGTCCTCGTCGGACATCCCGTCGAGGTACTTGACCAGCGCGCGAAGCGAGTTGCCGTGCGCGACGATGAGCACCGTCTTGCCGGCCTGCAGGTCGGGCACGATCGTCTGCTCGAAGTAGGGCACGAAGCGGGCCACCACGTCGGCCAGGCACTCGGTCAGCGGGCCGCCGCCGATGTCGGCATAGCGCGGGTCGGCGTCCTGGCTGTACTTGCTGCCCTTCTCGATGGGCGGCGGCGGGGTGTCGTAGCTACGCCGCCACTTCATGAACTGCTCTTCGCCGTACTTGGCCTTGGTCTCGGCCTTGTCCAGTCCCTGCAGCGCGCCGTAGTGCCGTTCGTTGAGCCGCCAGTCGCGCTGCACCGGGATCCACAGCCGGTCGGCGGCGTCGAGCGCGAGGTGCGCGGTGGTGATCGCGCGCCGCAGCAGCGAGGTGTAGAGCACGTCGGGCAGCAGGCCCTGCTCGGCCATCAGTGTGCCGCCGCGCACCGCCTCGGCGCGGCCCTTGTCGGTCAGGTCGACGTCCACCCAGCCGGTGAACAGGTTGAGCGCGTTCCATTCGCTCTCGCCGTGCCGGAGCAGGATCAGCGTCGCCGAAGAATCCGAAGCCATGACCGGAAGTCTCTCACGACCTGGGCCGAGTGGCCACTCGTCGACGCGATTCGTCCGTGGCCATCACGGGCCGTCGTCCTCGTCGTCTCGATCAGATGCTCGAACGCCTGCAGGTTCTTCAGCGACTCGCCCCGCGCCACCCGCCAGGCCCACTCCTTCTGGATCGAGGACTTGAAGCCGAGTTCGAGCAGCTTGTTGAAGTCGGTGTCGACGGCGTCGAGCACCTGCCCGAGCACGCGGTCGAGTTCGTCGGCGCTGACCGCGTCCCGCGCGATACGCCCGATCAGGTAGATGTCGCCGATCTTGTCCAGGGTGTAGGCCACGCCGTAGAGCCGGCGATTGCGCTTGAGCAGGAAGCGGTAGACGCCCTCGTGGTTCTCGTCGGGCTGGCGGCAGACGAAGGCCTCGACCCGCACCGAATGCTCGCCGATGCTCAGCAGGGTGTTCGTCTTGAGCTTGCGCTCACCGGGCAGCTCGACGATCAGGCCGGGCAGGCCGCCGTGCGCACCTTCGAACATCGAGTAGGCCAGACCGTTCTCGATCAGCGTCATCTCGATGATGTGCTGGACGTCCGCTTGATTCACGCGCGCACCCCGCGGCGCATCGTCCACCGCCTGCCGTTGCGGCGGGTCAGCAGATCGCGGGCGGCGCTGCGGTGATGCGTGCTGGCGTAGTCGGTGATCGCCCGGCCGTAGCTGGCCAGCAGACCGTCAACGGTGTTGTCCCAGGAGAACTTTCGCGCATGCTCGACGGCGGCGCGGCTGAGCTCGTCCGGGTCGCGGCGCAGCACTGCCGCGATGGCGTCGGCCCACTGCTGCGGCTCGTGGCCGGGCACCAGGCTGCCGCTGACCCCGTCGGCCACCGCCACCGGCAGGCCGCCGACCGCCGCGGCGACCACCGGCGTCCCGCAGGACTGCGCCTCGACCGCGACGAGCCCGAACGACTCCGAATAGCTGGGCACGGCCACCAGGTCCGCGGCCCGGTAGACGTTGACCAGGTCCTTCCCGCGACTGCGGCGGCAGGAACGTCACCCGCTCGGTGATACCCAACTCGGCGGCCAGCCCGACCAGGACGTCCGGTGCGGCCAGACCGCTTCCCGACGGACCGCCCGCCACCAGCACCCGCACCCCGGGCAGCAGGGCCGCGGCGCGCAACAACACGTCAGGTGCCTTCAACGGCTGGATGCGTCCGACGAAGGCGACCACCTTCTCGTCGGCGGCCAACCCGAGCGCGGCCCGGGCAGCTTGCCGGTCACCGGGAGTGAAGGTTTCGAGGTCGACGCCGGGATGGACGACGTCGATGCGCGCCGGATCGGCATGGTGCAGCGAAACCAGTTGGCGCGCTTCGTCTTCGGTGTTGACGATGAGCCGGTCCGCTTCGTCGACCACCTGCTGTTCGCCGACGGCGCGCAGCGGTGGCTCCGGTGAGTCGCCGTCGGCCAGTGCGGCGTTCTTCACCGCGGCCAGCGTGTGCGACGTGTGCGCCAGCGGCACCGCCCAGCGATCCCTCGCCAGCCAGCCGACCTGTCCGGACAGCCAGTAGTGCGAGTGCACGATGTCGTAATAGCCGGCGTCGTGGTTGGCCTCGGCGCGCAGCACGCCCGCGGTGAACGCGCACAGCTGCGTCGGCAGGTCGTACTTGTCGAGACCCTCGAACGGCCCGGCCACCACGTTGCGAACCAGCACACCGGGGGCGACGCGAACCAGCGGTTCGTCGGCCGACGACGTGGCCCTGGTGAAGATCTCCACCTCGACGCCGCGCCGGGCCATGTGCAGCGCGGTCTGCAGGACGTAGACGTTCATCCCGCCGGCGTCGCCGGTGCCGGGCTGGGCCAGCGGCGAGGTGTGCACCGACAGCACCGCGACGCGTCGGGGAAGCACGTCGGACGAGACGTCGGTCAGATCCGGGGCGTGCCGCACGCCTCCATCTTTACACCCACGCCGTTCGGGCCCTGCTCAGCCCGTCAGGCGGACACTTCCGGGCGGCGGTTGTGCGAGCGGCGCAGCGCACCGATCGGGTCGGCGTAGAGCCCGCCGAGCGAGACGACTCCGGCGCCGGCCTCCTGCACCCGGTTGCCGAACGCGGTCACCCGGATGTCGCGGGCCGCCAGCACCGAGCGTTCGGCGAAGGCCGCCTCGACCAGCTGCATGCCCTCGGGGTACTCGGTGAAGGCCTGGCCGCCGACGATGACCTCGTCGGGGTTGAGCATGTCGCGCAGCAGCGCCACCGCTTCGCCGAGCACGCGGGCGCGTTCGCCGAGCAGGTCGCGGGCGCTGACCGCGACGGGCTGGTCGCCCTGCCGGGCGGTGCGCAGCAGTGCGGCCATCGACGCGCCGGGCCCGGAGGCGGCGATGATGCCGCGCTTGCGGGCCGCGGCCAGCACGGCCTCGTCGCTGACCGTCGACTCCAGCTGACCGCTGCCGCCGAGGATCTCCGACTGCACCGGCAGCGCGGCGATGGTGCCCGGCCCGCTGGTCGGGCTGTGCACGCGTCCGCCGATCACCAGCGCGAACCCGACCGTCTCGCGGGCGTACACGTACAGGCTGCTCGACGACGGCTGCGGCGCTCGGCGCATTCCCAGCAGCAGCTCGGCGCCGGCCATCGCGTCGACGTGGGAGGCCACCGACACCGGCAGACCGAGCGTCTCGGCCAGCACCGGCCCGACCGGGGCCTGTGACCATCCGAGCCGCGGGTGATCGACGTGGCCGGTGACGCTGTCGACCACACCGCCGATCGCGACGCCGATCCACAGCGGACGACGGCGATGCCAGCGGCTCAGGTAGCGGCGGGCGCTGCCGGCCAGCGAGGCCAGCGCCTGGGTCTGCCCACCGCGCGGGGTGGGGGTCTCGACGGCGTCGAGGGTCCGGCCGAACAGGTCGGTGGCCACGATGCTCGTGGTGCGCGCGCCGACATGGATGCCCAGGGTGAGGAACGGCTCGTGGTTGACCTCGACGGGCACGCGGGGCCGGCCGATCGCCCCGGAGACGGCGAGGTCGGCGCGTTCGCGCAGGATCCCGGCGTCCAGCAGGGCGGTGACCTGACGGTTGACCGTCGCGATGGACAGCTTGGTGACCTGAGCGATCACGTCGCGGGCGATCGCGCCACGCTGGCGCACCGCGGCGAAGACCGAGGCTGCCGCGGCGTCGGGGATGCGCAGCGACGGGCGCGATGATGTGGTGGCGGGCCCGCAGCGGGTGCGGTCGAGCCGCGACGGCGCGGGCCGGGCTATGGGCTGAAAGGGCGGTGGTTCGCATGGGAGGTGTCCTTCTCGAGTCGGGGCGGGTCCGGAGGCCACGCCTGGCGACTTGAGCGGGACGAGAATGTGTCCGGTCTGGTCAGGCGCAGCGAATCGCGCGACAACAACACGCGGTGTGCGCGACCAGACAGCTGGTCAGACCGAGACGGATCACGCCGAAGAACTTAGCACACTTACTAGAGTTGGACTCGATGACGACTCCAGAGGCCCATTCCCGGGTGGCCGTTGTCACCGGCGCGAGCGCCGGCATCGGAGAGGCGACGGCCAGAACGCTTGCCACGCAGGGCTTTCACGTGGTCGCGGTGGCCCGCCGCGGTGACCGGATCCAGCGGCTGGCCGACGAGATCGGCGGTACCGCGGTTGTAGCCGACGTCACAGACGGTGCCGCGGTGGACGCGCTGGCCGCCGGTCTGACGCGGGTGGACGTGCTGGTCAACAACGCCGGCGGGGCCAAGGGCCTCGAACCCATCGCCGAGGCCGACCTGGAGAACTGGCGCTGGATGTGGGAGACCAACGTCATCGGCACACTGCGGGTCACCCGGGCGCTGTTGCCCAAGCTGATCGCATCGGGCAACGGACTGATCGTCACCGTCACCTCGACCGCCGCGCTGGAGGTCTACGACAACGGCGGCGGCTACACCTCGGCCAAACACGCCCAGGGCGCGCTGCACCGGACTCTGCGCGGCGAGCTGCTCGGAAAACCCGTGCGGCTCACCGAGATTGCACCCGGCGCGGTGCAGACCGAGTTCTCACTGGTGCGCTTCGGCGGCGACGAGGACCGCGCGGAGGCCGTCTACAACGGCATCACCCCGCTGGTGGCCGAGGACGTCGCCGAGGTCATCGGATTCGTCGCGTCGCGCCCGTCGCACGTGAACATCGACCAGGTCGTGATGCGGCCGCGGGATCAGGCCAGCGCCAGCCGGTTCAACCGCCGGGGCTGACCGAACTCGTCGTCGTGGTCGATGTGGTCGTCGACGGCGTCGTGGTGGGGGTGCCGGACAGCGTCGGCGCATCGGTCGGGGTGGCCGGCGCGCTGCTGGGGATGTTCGACTCCTGTCGGTGTCGCCGACAGCGCCGACATGGACTTCCACTCGTCCCAGTCCACCGCCCAGTCCCAGATGTCGCCGTCGGCGTAGGACAGCTGGATCGAGGTGCCGGTGACTTCCACCGGGTCGCCGTAGACGGCGGTGTAGTAGTACTGCTCGGCGTCGCCGGTGGACAGGTTGATGCACCCGTTGGTGACGTTGGTGTTGCCCTGCGCGCCTGCGCTGTTGGGGTTGGCGTGGATGAACTCGCCGTTGTTGGAGATCCGCACCGCCCAGCGTTCGTGGATGTTGTTGTAGCCGGCCGCGGGGTTGGACATGTAGAAGTCGGAGTACTTCTCGGTGACGACGTGGATGCCGCTGCGGGTGACGTTGCGGGGCAGGTCGGCCTCGCCGTAGCTGCACGGGAAGTCCATGATGACGCCGGCGTCGGTGAGCACCTGGATGCGGTGTGAGGTGGCGTCGGCCTTGACCACCTGGCGGCGGCCGATGTCGAAGTCCAGCGTCGAATCCGCGGCGCCGTAGGCGTCGTCGCCGAACTTCACGCCGTACAGGCGGGCATCGACGTGCACCTTGGTGCCGGGCTGGTAATACTCCCGGGTTCGCCAGTGCAGCCGGGAACCCTCCGCCTCGTCGGGCAGCCAGGCCCAGCTGCCCTCGGTCGGCGGGTCGGTGACGACGGTGAGCGCCCGCTCCACGTCGGGCCGGTGCGCGTCGTCGATCGAGGCGTCGAACTGCATGATGATGGGCGCCGCGACGCCGACGGTCTGGCCGTCGGAAAGCTGGAACTGTCCGTTGACCTGCTTGGTCGGGTTGATGGTGGCGAACGTTGCGGCGATCGGCACGGCCTTGCCGTCGCGGCCGACCACCGAACCCGCCCAGGTGTAGACCGCCGCCGTAGCCCAGCGGCTCGGTGGCGGTGAACGCCGTCCGCTCCCGGTTGAGCGAACCGGCCACCGGCTTACCGTCGGCGTTGGTCAGGCTCACCCGCTGCAACCAGCCGTCCTTGACCTGCAGGCCCACCGGGCTGGTCGGCAGGATGTCCTTGGCGGCGTCGGCCGGAGTGAAGGTCAGCGACGGGCTTGGGCGGCGGGGCCGAGGACTGGGAGCCGTTGCCGGAGCCGCCGAAGCAGGCGGCCAGCACGTTGGGCGCCACCGCGCCGAGCGCCAGCGCCGTCAACGCGCGCCGGCGGTTGACCGGCGGCAGTCTGTCGGCGGTGCTCACGTCAATCCAAGATACGGAATCCGGCGATCGACAGCGAAACGGATTCGCTACAGCACGCAGCCGACCAGCACAGGTTCAGGTAGCAGGGTGATGCCGAACACGTCGCGCACGCCGTCGCGCACGGTTCGCGCCAGGGCCAGAACGTCGCTGGTGGTGGCCCGTCCGCGGTTGGTCAGCGCCAGCGCATGCTTGGTGGACAACCGGCAGGCGGCCTCGGGCCCGGGGTAACCCTTGCCGAACCCGGCGTGCTCCACCAGCCAGCCGGCCGCCAGCTTGACGCCGTCGGGCGCCGGGTAGTGCGGGACCGGGACCGTCGTGGCGAGCCTGCAGCGCCTCGAACTGCTCGGCGGCCACCACCGGGTTGGTGAAGAACGAGCCGACGCTCCAGGTGTCGTGGTCGACGGCGTCGAGCACCATCCCCTTGCCGGCCCGCAGGCCCAGCACGGTCGCGCGGACGTCGGCCGGTGCGCAGCGCTCCCCCGCCGCCACCCCGAGCGCCGCCGAGAGCTCGGCGTAGCGCAGCGGCGCGGAACGCCCGGACGCGTCGAGGGCGAACTCCACCTCGAGCACCACCGCGTCGGCGGAGTTCTTCAGCACGCTGTGCCGGTAGCCGAACCCGAGCTCGGCAGCCGGCGCCCAGCGCACCTGGCCGGTGCGGCGGTCCAGCAGCCGGACCCGGGTCAGGGTGTCGGCCACCTCGACGCCGTAGGCGCCGACGTTCTGGACCGGCGTGGCCCCGGCCGAGCCCGGAATGCCCGACAGGCACTCCAGACCGCCCAGCCCGTGCCCGATGGCGTCGACCACCACGTCGTCCCACACCGCCCCGGCTTCGGCGCGCAGCAGATCGACCGTCGACGGTGATCGCGGCGTTGGCCAGCCGCACGACCGTCAGCCCGGCCAGGTCGTCGGCGATCACGACGTTGGACCCGCCGGCGAGCACCAGAACCGTGATCGCGGCCCTGATCGAGGGTGCGCAGCGTCGCCACGATCTGGTCGCTGGTCGTGCAGGTGATGACGCGGCGGGCGACGGGGCCGACGCGCAGGGTGGTCAGCGACGCCAGCGGCACCCGCTCGGCGACCACCGCGCCGCCGAAATCCGCCGCTCGGAAATTTCCCCGGGTCGCTTCGCTCCTGCCCACCGAAACCCACGGCCCGTAACGGTAGCCTCACCAGCTATGCCGCGCTCATTCGACATGGCCACCGACTACGAGGGCAGCGTCGAACAGGTCCATGACGCATTGCGCGACGAGCAGTACTGGCTGGCCCGGCTGGCCGACTCCGGTGCCGACGACGCCAGCCTGGACTCGATGCGGCTGGACGACCAGGGCGGCGTCACCGTCGCGACCACCCAGATCCTGCGGGCCGACCGGCTGCCCGGGATCGTCACCCAGTTCCACCGCGGCGATCTGGAGATCCAGCGGGTGGAGAGCTGGACCGGCCTGGTCGACGGCACGGCCAAGGCCGCGGTCACCGGCGCCATCGCCGCCGCGCCCGTCGCGCTGAGCGGCGACGCGCACCTTGCTCCGTCAGATCGCCACGCGCGCTTGGCTTTTCGCGCCACTGTGGAGGTGCGCATCCCGCTGGTCGGCGGCAAGGTGGAGAACTTCATCGGAAACCAGTTGGTGGAGCTGCTGATCGCCGAGCAGCGCTTCACCACCATGTGGATCGCCGAGAACCGCTGAGCCCGCAGGTACCGTTGCCTCATGTCCCGCCGCATGGACTATGTCATCGATCTCGACAAGCCCGCTGAGGCGTTGTACGAGAGCTTCACCAGTCGGCAGTACTGGGACGATCTGATCACGATCCACGAAGCCAATGCCCTCACCGAGATCGTCGAGTTCTCGCATGACGAGAACGGCACCGACATCGTGTTCACCCACACGATGTCACGCCACAACCTGCCGCCGATCGCATCCGCGGTGGTGCCCATCAAGATTGTCGTCACCCGCAAGCAGCACTTCGACGCGTTCAACCCTGAGTCGAGATCGGCGAAGCGGGCACTACTGCGCCCTGGTGCCGGCCGCACCGCTGGATTTCGGCGGCAACTACGTCCTGGGCCAGACCGCGACCGGCAGCGAACTGCGGCTCAACAGTCGTGTGCACCGTCAAAGTGCCACTCATCGGCGGCAAGATCGAGCAGTTGATCCTCGATGGACTGCGGCACCTGTTCGACGCCGAGCGCGATTTCACCCGTGACTGGATCGCCAGTCATTACTAGGCCGAAGCGACCGGTCGGCATCCCGACCCGCGGGACCACCAACGCCAACCGCCTGAGGCGGGCGGATCGCTGGCTGCTCAACTCGCCGCGGGTGCGCGCGGCGATGGAGTCCGCGACCGATCCGGTGGTCGTGGATCTGGGCTACGGCCGATTGCCGGTCACCACACTGGAATTGGCGTCCCGGCTTCGCGCGGTGCGCCCCGACGTCCGAGTGGTCGGTCTGGAGATCGACCCCGAGCGGGTGGTCCCCGGCGTCGACGGTGTCGAGTTCGGTGTGGGCGGTTTCGAGCTCGCCGGACTGCACCCGATCCTGGTGCGGGCGTTCAACGTGCTGCGCCAGTATCCGGAAGACGCCGTGGCCGACGCCTGGGACACGATGCGCGCGAGGCTGGCCCCGGGCGGGCTGATCCTCGACGGGACGTGCGACGAACTCGGCCGGCTCTGCAGTTGGGTGCTGCTCGACGGTGACGGCCCGGTGAGCCTGACCCTGGCCTGCGATCCCCGGCACATCGAACGCCCGTCGGATCTGGCCGAGCGGCTGCCCAAAGTCCTTATCCACCAAAATGTTCCGGGCCAGCCGATCCACGAGCTGCTCGCCGCCGCCGATCGCGCCTGGGCGGCGGCCGCCGGGCATTCGGTGTTCGGCCCGCGCGACCGGTGGCGGGCGATGCTGGCCGATCTGCGCGCCGCGGGCGTCGAATTCGAGCCGCAGCGGCGCACCGCGCGGGATGCGGTGCTCACCGTGCCGTGGTCGACGGTAGCTCCCTGCTAGTGCCTGATCGGCGCGCCTAGGCTGGGGCTATGCGCATCGCCCTCGCCCAGATCCTCGCGGGCACCGATCCCGCCGCAAACCTGTCGCTGGTCGCCGACTACACGCGGCGCGCCGCCGAGGCCGGTGCGCGGCTGGTGGTGTTCCCCGAAGGAACGATGTCGCGGTTCGGGGTGCCGCTGGCTCCGGTCGCCGAGCCCATCGACGGGCCCTGGGCCGACGGTGTGCGCGGCATCGCCGCACGCGCCGGGATCACCGTGGTGGCCGGCATGTTCACTCCGACGCCCGACGGCCGGGTCACCAACACGCTGCTGGCCACCGGACCCGACGTCGAGGCCCACTACGACAAGATCCACCTCTACGACGCCTTCGGGTTCGCCGAGTCCGATGCGGTCGCGCCGGGCCGGCAACCGGTCGTCATCACCGTCGACGGCGTCGGGGTCGGGCTGACCCTTTGCTACGACATCCGCTTCCCGAACCTCTACATCGAGTTGGCCGACCGTGGCGCGCAGCTGATCACCGTCAGTGCCTCGTGGGGTGCCGGACCGGGCAAGCTCGAGCAGTGGACGCTGCTGGCGCGGGCCAGGGCGCTGGACTCCACGTGCTTCGTCGCCGCGGCGGGACAGGGATATCCCGGCGACGAACTGGCCAGGTCCACCAAGGCGCCGACGGGCGTCGGGGGCAGCCTGGTGGCCTCCCCGCTCGGCGAGGTGCTGGCCTCGGCGGGCCCCGACCCCGAACTCGTGGTGGCCGACGTCGACATCGACAGCGTGCCCTCGGTTCGCGAAACGCTCGGGGTGCTGCGTAACCGCTCAGAGTTCGCTCAGATTGATAGGGCAGAATCGCGCGGGTGACGCATCCGCCACAGGGCCCGAATCAGCCCGTCGGACCCGGCGACCCGACCGCCCCGGCCTGGCCCGCAGCCGACACCGGATCAGCCGACTCAGCACATCCCACGGCCAGCCGGCCCGCCCGATGCACCCACCCAGTACATCCCGCATCCGGGTCCCCCGAGCGCGCCGCCGCCGGAGGAACCGGCGGAGCCGAAGTCCGGCTTCCTGCGCGACCCGCTGTCGATCGTCCTGACGCTCGTCATCGTGGTGGCGCTGGTGATCGCCGGCCTGCTGGGCGTCGAGCTCTACGTCCGGCACAGGGCCGACACGGTCGTGGCCCAGGCCGTCGAATGCGTGGTCAAGGACAAGGCGAACGTCTCGTTCGGGATGCGGCCCTTCGTGCTGCAACACCTGAGCCGCCACTACAGCGACATCAACGTGGAGACGGCGGGCAACCAGATCCGCGAGGCCAAGGGCATGAAGCTCAACCTCGTGCTCGACGACATCAAGCTTCAGAAGACCGCCGACTCGGCGGGCACGCTCGGCTCGCTGGACGCCACCATCACGTGGTCCAGCGACGGCATCAAGAAGACGCTGCAGGACATCATCCCGATCGTCGGCGGTCTGGTGACCGGGGTGAGCACGTCGCCGTCGGACGGCACCATCGAGCTGCAGGGCGGCATCGGCACGATCACGGCCAAGCCGGAGGTGTCCGACGGCAACCTCAACCTGCAGGTCGTCAGCCTCAGCGGGCTGGGTTTCATGTTGCCGCGGGAAACGGTGCAGCCGGCTCTCGACGCGTTCACCAGCACGCTGACCAAGAACCTGCCGATGGGCATCCACGCCGACAGCGTGGCGGTGACCGATACCGGGGTGACCGCCAAGTTCGTCACCCGTGACGCGACGATCCCCAACGGGCAGACCGACCCCTGTTTCGCGGGCGTCTAGCCGCCAGCCCGTCGAGTACCGCCCGCGTCCCGGACAGTCCGAGCCGGGTGGCACCCGCGTCGAGCATCGCCACGGCGGCCTCGGCGGTGCGGATCCCGCCGCTGGCCTTGACCCCCAGCCGCCCGCCGACCGTCGCCGCCATGATCTCCACGGCAGCCACCGACGCACCGCCCTCGGGATGGAAACCGGTGGAGGTCTTGACGAAGTCGGCGCCGGAATCCTCGGCGGCCCGGCACGCCTGGATAAGTGTGTTCTCACCGCCGAGGCTCAGCAGCGCGGCGGACTCGAGGATCACCTTGAGCAGTGCGCCGGGCACCGCGGCACGGACCGTCGCGATGTCGGCGGCCACCGCGGCGAAATCACCGGCCACCGCGGCCCCGATGTCGATGACCATGTCGACCTCGGCGGCACCGGTATCGACGGCCGCCGCGGCCTCCTGCGCCTTGATAGCGGGCAGGTGCTTGCCGGACGGGAATCCGGCGACCGTCGCGATCACGAGGTCTTCGGGGTGCGACGTCGCGGCCTTGTGCGCGGCGGACACCATCGAGGGCGACACGCAGACCGCCAACACCCCGAGCTCGACGGCCTCGGCGACCAGCGCCGCGACGTCGGCGTCGGTGGCCTCTGGCTTGAGCAACGTGTGATCGACGAGGCCGGCCACCGCTCGCCCCGGGTGTCGGGTCATCAGAACGGCTCTTCCGAGCCGCCGGGATTGCAGCCCGCGGCGGTCATCGCGTTGTCGTCGACCACCGGCCGCCAAGGCTCGAGGTTCCAGCTGGTCTTGCCGGGTTCGGCGAGCTCGGCGAACGTGAAGTGGCAGACGAACTGCGCCCGCATGCCAGGGGTGTCGGCGTCGGGAGCCATCGCGAGGACTTCGCCCCAGGCTTCGTCGGCCTCCCAGGGCGGCTTGAACAGTTGGCCGGCCGCCTGCCGGCCCGCAGCCGAGGGATAGACGCGCAGGCTGACCAGGTCACCCCAGTGCTGCCACTGGGCGTGGTCGATGAAGGGCGGCGGAGGGGTGGCGTCCGCCGATGCGGGCGCGGCCAGGACCAGCGCCACCGGAACCCCGGCGAGCGCACAAAAAAGGGGCCGTCGTGCGGTCAGCGCGACTTCCCCTGGACCTCGAGCAGCTTCGGACGGACATCGACGATGTAGACCCCCGCGGCGACCGCCGCGATGGCCACACCGGTGATGCCGAGCACCAGCGACAGCAGGCCGGCGGCGCCGAGGATCACCAGCCAGACCGGCTTGGTGAGCTTCTCGGCTGCGGTGTAGGCGTCGGTCCGCTGCATCGCGGCGTGGACGAACGCGTACAGCGTGGTGCCGAGCACCGCGAGCTGCAAAACGAAAAGGACGGTACCCACAAGCTGGCTCACAATGAACCAGCCTAGGCGGGTACCGTCCCGATCGTCGATTTACTTCTGGGTGACCTTCTTGGCCGGAGCCTTCTTGGCCGGAGCCTTCTTGGCGGCAGCCTTGGCCGGAGCCTTCTTGGCCGGGGCCTTCTTGGCCGGAGCCTTCTTGGCCGGAGCCTTCTTGGCAGCGGCGGGCAGCTCGACGCCGACCAGCTTGGCGGCGCGCTCGCCGACGGCACGGGTCTGCGAGGACACGTTGCCCAGCGCTTCCTGGGTCAGCTCGACGGCCTGGTCGACATAGCCCTCGACCTGCGCGGCGGCTTCCTTGAAGTCAGGCGTGTTGCGCAGCCGCTCCAGGGCGGCCTCGCCGCGCTCGACGAGGCTGTTGTAGGTCGCGGTGGCATCCTCGACGAAGCTGTCGGCAGCCTTGCGCAGCTCCTCGGAGCTCAGCTTGCCGCGAAGTTCCTCGGCGCGCTGCGGCAGGTCTTCCTGCAGCTTGGTCAGCGCGGCACGACGCTCCTGGGCACGCTCGGCGGCCTCGGTGCGGGCCTCACCGGCGCGCTCGCGCAGGTTGGCCAGGATCTCGTTGACGGTGGCCAGGGCCAGATCGGCGGCGCCGACTGCAGCGAGCAGAGGGGCCTTCAGATCCTCGATGGTGGGGTTCTCAGCCATTTGAATGGCTCCTTTCAGATTGTCCAAATAGGTTGTGATTGTTGGGTTTTCAGTGGCGGGCGGAGTGCGGCTAGTCAGACGTCAACTCCTCACGGGCAGCTTCGTTCTGCTGACAGAACGACGTGTAGATGTCGAGCAGAACCTGCTTCTGGCGCTCCGTGATGGCGGCGTCCCCGATGATCGCGTCGTGCACCTGGCTTCCTTCGCTTGGTTCCAGGATTCCGGCGCGGATGTAGAGAACCTCCGCCGACACACGCAGTGCCTTGGCGATCTGGCTCAGCACTTCCGCAGAAGGTTTGCGTAGCCCCCGCTCGATCTGACTGAGGTAGGGATTGCTGACGCCGGCCTTCTCGGCCAACTGCCGCACCGATACCTGAGCGGCTTCACGCTGCGCCCTTATGAAGCCACCGATGTCATGCGCGGCGTTGGTGACGACGGCTTGGATATCAGCATCCTGGGCCATGGTCCACCTCCTTGCGCGTTGGTTGTCCGGTG
Source organism: uncultured Actinomycetota bacterium (assembly GCA_963765445.1). Taxonomy (GTDB): domain Bacteria; phylum Actinomycetota; class Actinomycetes; order Mycobacteriales; family Mycobacteriaceae; genus Mycobacterium. Next base: position 32,805 of record CAVXWQ010000029.1, on the reverse strand, counting down.
CGTACGGAAACAACATTACGCGGGGGTGCTAACTTTTGCAAGCACTAGTTAGCGCAGGTCAGAATATGATTTGCGCCACTGTGTAGATCACCAGGCCGGCCAGAGCACCCACCACGGTGCCGTTGATCCGGATGAACTGCAGGTCGCGTCCGACGTGCAGTTCGATGCGTCGACTGGCCTCTTCGGCGTCCCAGCGTTCGATGGTGTCGGTGATGATCGTGGTGATCTCGCCGCCGTACTGCCCGACCAGATGCTGCGCGCCGCGCACGATCCAGTTGTCCACCTTGTCGCGCAGTTCGACGTCGTCGCGCAGCGACTCACCGATGATGACGATCGAGTCCGCGATGCGGGTGCGCAACGCGCTCGACGGGTCGTCCATACCCTCAAGTACCAAGCGCTTCAACGTCTTCCACGCGGTCTCGGCCGCGCGGGTCACCTCGTCGCGGGCCATCAGCTGCTCCTTGACGGCCTCGGCACGGGCGATGGTGGCATCGTCGCTCTGCAGGTCGTTGGCGAACTCGAAGAGGAATCGGGTCGCCGACAGCCGCAGCTCGTGATTCGGGTTGCGGCGAACCTTGTCGGTGAAGTCCATCAGCTCGCGGTGGATCCGATCGCCCACGAGTTGGTCGACGAACCGCGGCGACCAACTCGGTGAGTCACGGGTGACCACCCGCTCGATCGTGTCGCCCGCGTTGAGCGCCCACTCGAAGGCGCGGTCGCACAGCAACTGGATGAGGGCCTCCTGACGGTTCTCGGCGAGCAACTGCGCAAGCACCCGGCCCACCGGCGGACCCCACTGCGGCTCGGCGAGCCGCTTGACGATCGTGCGGTCGATGACGTGCTGGATGTCCTCGTCGTTGAGCAACTCCACCACCGCCCGCAGCACGGTGGAGGCCTCGCCGGCCACCCGGTCGGCGTGGTCCGGCTCGGACAGCCACTTGCCCAGCCGCCCGGCGATCTCGGCGTCGCGCAGCTTGGTCTCCACGACGGCCGGAGACAGGAAGTTCTCCCGCACGAAGCTGCCGAGACCCTCGCCGAGCTGGTCTTTCTTTCGCTTGATGATGGCCGTGTGGGGGATCTTCAGGCCCAGCGGATGACGGAACAGCGCGGTGACGGCGAACCAGTCGGCGAGCGCGCCGACCATCCCGGCTTCGGCGGCCGCGCCGACGTATCCGATCCAGGCGGGTCCGCCCTGGGCCTGTCCCCAGCGGCAGACCAGGAAGATCACGGTCGCGCCGATCAGGAAACTGAGCGCCACCGCCTTCATCCGGCGCAGGCCGCGACGCCGCTCGGCGTCGGCTTCCGGGTCCGCTCCGGCGAACGTTTCCGCCAGGGACGCACCCGCGCGGACTACCCCCGTCGGCAACTCCGGGAGGCGATGTTTTGCTGCCACTCCTCCATCATCCGCTATGTGCAAGCCCAGTTAATGTGACCCTGCCATCAAATCTGCCCGTAGAATCGGCCGGGACTAGGGGAACGGACTCCGCGATAGTGGCACAGCAGATAGGCCATGGCCCGGCAACCCGGGCCAAGACCGATGGTCGGAAGCGACGCTGGCATCAGCACAAGGTCGAACGCCGCACCGAATTGGTGGACGGTGCGCTGGAGGCTATCCGCCAGTCGGGGCCGCGACGTCAGCATGGACGAAATAGCTGCGGAAATCGGCGTCTCCAAGACCGTGCTGTACCGCTATTTCGTCGACAAGAACGACCTCACCACCGCGGTGATGATGCGGTTCGCGCAGACCACGCTGATCCCCAACATGGCCGGTGCGCTGTCGTCGAACCTGGACGGTTTCGACCTCACCCGCGAGATCATCCGGGTGTACGTCGAGACCGTCGCCAACGAGCCCGAGCCCTACCGATTCGTGATGGCAAACAGTTCGGCCAGCAAAAACAAAGTCATCGCCGATTCGGAGCAGATCATCGCGCGGATGCTCGCGGTGGTGCTGCGCCGGCGGATGCAGAGGGCCGGGATGGACACCCGCGGCGTGGAGCCGTGGGCCTATCTCATCGTCGGCGGCGTCCAGCTGGCCACCCACTCGTGGATGTCGAATCAGCGGATGAGCAGCGATGACCTGATCGACTACCTGACGATGCTGTGCTGGAACGCACTGTGCGGGATCGTCGAGGTCGGCGGCTCGCTGGAGCGATTCAACTCGGACTCGCATCCGTCGCCGATCCTGCCCGTCCGCGGTCAACCCTGGCTAGGCTTCTCGGCTATGGCCGACCTGCCGTCAGAGTGGACCCACGAACCACGCAAGATCCTCGCGTTTCGCCCCGGCGAGAAGATCGCCGACCTCGACACCGACTCCAGTCCCGGCTACACCGGCGACAAGAACGGGTCGGCCGACGGTGCAGGCCGAGCGCAACGAACGCTTCGCGGGCCTGCAGGAGATGCTCTACGCCAACGGCAAGGCCGGCAGTAACAACCGCTCGCTGCTGCTGGTGCTGCAGGGCATGGACACCGCGGGCAAGGGCAGCATCGTCAAGCACGTCGTGGGCGCCGGCAATCCGATGGGCATCCAGTACACCGGCTTCGGGGTGCCCACCGAGGAGGAGCGGGCCCACCACTACCTGTGGCGCATCCGCAAGGCGTTGCCCGCCGCCGGCAACATCGGGGTATTCGACCGCTCGCACTACGAGGACGTCCTGGTGGTGCGAGTGCACGAGCTGGTGCCCCGGGAGGTGTGGGAGCCGCGCTACGACGAGATCAACGCCTTCGAGAAGGAGCTCGTCGACTCCGGCACCACGGTGGTCAAGTGCGCGATGTTCGTCTCACTCGACGAGCAGAAGCGGCGGCTGGCCGAACGCCTGGAGCGCCCGGACCGGTACTGGAAGTACAACCCGGGCGACCTCGACGAGCGCAAGCTGTGGCCGGCCTACCAGGAGGCGTATCAGACGGTGCTGGACCGCACGTCGACCGACCACGCGCCCTGGTTCGTCATCCCGTGCGACAAGAAGTGGTACACCCGGCTGGCGATCAACGAACTGCTCATCGAAGCGCTCAAGGGCATGCAGCTGACCTGGCCGCCCGCCGACTTCGACGTCGAGGCGGAGAAGAAGAAGCTGGCGCAGGCCTGACCGGCCGGTTCAGCCCTTGACGAGGGTGAACTGGCCGATGTTGGTGATGCCGCGGCGGAAGAAGTCCGCGCAGCCGGTCAGGTACTTCATGTAGCGGTCGTAGATCTCCGGCGAGGTGATCGCGATCGCCTCGTCGTGGTTGGCCAGCAGGTTGGCCGCCCACATGTCGAGGGTGCGCGCGTAGTGCTCGCGCAGCAGGTGGACGCGCTCGAGGGTGAACCCGGAGTCCTGTGCGAGCTGCTCGATGTCCTCGACCGCGGGCAGCCGGCCGCCGGGGAAGATCTCGGTTCCGATGAACTGCATGAACTTCAGGTCGCTGATGGTCAGCTTGATCCCGTTGTCGCGGAAGAACTGCTGGGTGTGCGCCAAGATCGTGTGCAGCAACATCCGGCCGTCGCCGGGCAGCAGGCTGTAGGCCTTGCTCGAAGAACAGCGGGTAGCGCTCGACCTTGAAGGCCTCGAAGGCGCCGATGCTGACGATGCGGTCGACGGGCTGTTCGAACTCCTCCCAGCCCTGCAGACGCACCTCGATCGAGCGGTCGGTGTCCAGCTTGGCCAGCCGCTTGCGGGCGAATTCGGACTGGTTCTTGCTCAGCGTGATTCCGATCACGTTGACGTCGTATTTCTGCACGGCGAGCTCCAGCGCACCGCCCCAGCCGCAGCCGACGTCGAGCAGGGTCATGCCGGGCTCGAGGTTGAGCTTGCCGAGCGCCAGGTCGAACTTGGCGGTCTGGGACTCGTCGAGCGACATGTCTTCGCGCTCGTAGTAGCCGCAGGTGTATCCCATGGTCGGGCCCAGGAACAGCGCGAAGAAGTCGTCGGAGACGTCGTAGATCGACTGAGACTCCTCGTAGTACGGAGTGAGGTCAGTATCCACGTCTGCCATCAAGAGCTACCCTTCAGCTTTTCGCTCGCGTGGTCGGGTAGCCGGTGAGAAGGACGTTCACCAACACGGTCCCCCGACCAGAGACCCGTAGGTCTACCGGCATGCAGCTTAGTCAATCGAGCCTGTGAATGCACAAAGCGCTCGCGCGTTCAATAGGTATAAAACCCTTTGCCGGATTTCTTTCCGAGCTGGCCCGCTTCGACCATGCGCAGCAACAACGGCGGCGGCGCGTAGTGCGGGTCCTTGTATTCGTCGTACATCGAGTCGGCGATGAGCTTCATGGTGTCCAGGCCGATCAGGTCGGACAGCCGCAGCGGGCCCATCGGGTGGGACAGACCCGCGACCACCGCGGTGTCGATGTCCTCCACGGTGGCCACACCTGTCTCGGCCATCCGGATCGCCGACAGCAGGTAGGGAACCAGCAGCGCGTTGACCACGAAGCCGGAGCGGTCGCCGCAGCGGACCACCTGCTTGCCCAGGACGTCGCGGGCGAAGCGCTCGACCCGCGCGGCGGCCTCCTCGGCGGTGACCAGGGTGCTGACCAGTTCGACCAGCGGCAGCACCGGCACCGGATTGAAGAAGTGCAGGCCCAGCACCCGGCTCGGATTCTTCGTTGCCGCAGCGATTTTCATGATCGGGATGCTGGAGGTGTTCGACGCCAGGACCGCGTCGGGATCGGTGATCAGCTCGTCGAGTTGGGCGAAGATCTTGCCCTTGACCGCCTCGTCCTCGACGACCGCCTCGATGACGAGCTGCCGGTCGGACAGATCGGCGAGGTCGGTGGTGAACGTGAACCTGGCCAGGGTGGCGTCGCGGTCGGCCTCGGAGAGCTTTCCCCGGCTGGCGGCGCGCTCCAGGGACCCGGAGATGCGCTTGCGTCCCGCGTTGACCAGCTCTTCGGTGGGCTCGAAGACGACGACGTTCGCGCCGGCCTTGGCGGCCACCTCGGCGATGCCCGACCCCATCTGCCCGGCGCCGACGACGCCCACTCGTTCAATACTCACGCTGACACTTTCTACTCCCCCGGCGAGCAGACGCAAAAATCCCCGACACGCCGAGACGTGGGGGACCTTTGCGTCTGCTGCTCGCGCAGAGATCTAGTGGAACTGACCCTCTTCGGTCGAGCCCGCCAGCGCGGTGGTCGACGAGGTCGGGTCCACGGTGGTGGCGATCCGGTCGAAGTAGCCGGCGCCGACCTCGCGCTGGTGCTTGGTCGCGGTGTAACCGCGCTCCTCGGCGGCGAACTCGCGCTCCTGCAGCTCGACGTAGGCGGTCATCTGGTTGCGGGCGTAGCCGTAGGCCAGATCGAACATCGAGTAGTTCAGCGCGTGGAAGCCGGCCAGCGTGATGAACTGGAACTTGAAGCCCATCGCGCCGAGCTCCTTCTGGAAGCGCGCGATGGTCGAGTCGTCGAGGTGCTTGCGCCAGTTGAACGACGGCGAGCAGTTGTAGGCCAGCATCTGGTCGGGGAACTCGGCCTTGACGCCCTCGGCGAAGCGGCGAGCCAGGTCGAGGTCCGGGGTGCCGGTCTCCATCCAGATCAGGTCGGCGTACGGCGCGTAGGACTTCGCGCGGGCGATGCAGGGCTCCAGGCCGTTCTTCACCCGGTAGAAGCCCTCGGAGGTGCGCTCGCCGGTGACGAACGGCTGATCGCGCTCGTCGACGTCGGAGGTGATCAGGGTGGCCGCCTCGGCGTCGGTGCGGGCGATGACGACGGTCGGGACGTCGGCGACGTCGGCCGCCAGGCGGGCCGAGGTCAGCGTCCGGATGTGCTGCTGGGTCGGGATCAGCACCTTGCCGCCCAGGTGGCCGCACTTCTTCTCCGAGGCCAGCTGGTCCTCCCAGTGCGAGCCCGCGACACCGGCCGCGATCATGGCCTTCTGCAGCTCGTAGACGTTGAGCGCGCCACCGAAACCGGCCTCGCCGTCGGCGACGATCGGGGCCAGCCAGTTCTCGATCGAGGTGTCACCCTCGACCTTGGCGATCTCGTCGGCGCGCAGCAGCGCGTTGTTGATGCGGCGCACCACCTGCGGCACCGAGTTGGCCGGGTACAGGCTCTGGTCGGGGTAGGTGTGGCCGGACAGGTTCGCATCGCCGGCGACCTGCCAGCCCGACAGGTAGATGGCCTTGAGGCCGGCACGGACCTGCTGGACGGCCATGTTGCCGGTCAGCGCGCCCAGCGCGTTGACGAACTCCATCTCGTGGAGCTGGTTCCACAGAACCTCGGCGCCGCGGCGGGCCAGGGTGGCCTCCTCGACGACGCTGCCCTGCAGCGCGACGACGTCGGCCGGGGTGTAGGTGCGGTTGATGCCCTTCCAGCGGGGGTTGGTGTCCCAGTCGCGCTGGATCTCTTCTGCGGTCTTCGGCTTGCCGACGTTGGACATCGCCTGCTCCTTCTTGTCGTCGTCGCCACCTTGACGGCAAGTGAATTGTTAACGTCAATGCAGCTTCACTGGTGTGCTGCCTTCGAGCATGCCTCGCATCATTAGTGCAGTTCAAGGCGTCATGAATGCCAATTTTCGCCAACGCGACCCTCAGTTTTGCAAATTTTGCGAAGGCGGCTGAGCGGCTGAACCGGTTCAGAAGTTACCGTCGGGTAACGGGTTTTCGCAGGTCAGTACGCTTGTACTGTTTAGACCGCCGAGGTCAGATCGGAAAGATCGACGCGAGCGCTTTGACCTCGTCGCCGACCACGTATGTGAGCGTTCTAACAGTGCGATCGGTCAGCTCCTCACCGAACTTGTCGGTGGATCCGGGGGGATAGACGTGCGCGAGGATCTCGAGCTTGTCGCCGAGGGCGACCGGGGCGTCGTGCTCGATGGTGACGCGCAGCGGATCTTCGAACAATTCCGGGTACGGGCGCGAGGAACTCCTCGACCACCTTCCAGTACACCGAGTTGTTCACGTGGTCGAACAGGTCGATGTCGCTGACCCGGATCGGGAAGTCGCGGATCTCGGCAGCATCCTCGCGGGAGCCGGCGGTCAGGTAGGACTTCCACCGCAACCGGTTGACGTCGGTGGTGCGCTGCAGCGATTCCATGAAGTCGTCGGAGATGCGGGCAGGCCCCTGGGTCTCGCGGTTGATGTTGATCCAGAACGCCTCGGACTCGATCAGCCCGCCCTTGCGGCCGTCGATCCGGACCCGCATCTCACACCAGCGGTTCGACGTTCCCGAACACCAGCGGCGCAGCCGCAGCATGTCCTGGAACTCGATCGGGCGGATCAGGTCGACCATGGTGCGCCGGACGATCCACAGCGGATGGGTCTCCTCGTGGCCCATTTCGCGGAGCTGGTCCTGGCCGATGTCCTGGATGTGGCGGCAGGCCGCGTCCAGCCGCAGCCGCCCGACACGGTCGATGTCGCCGACCCGCAGTGGCCATTCCCGGTTGAACACGTCGGGGTGCGGATCGGGTACGGGCATCAGCACCTTCGCCAGACCGCTCGCGGCGGTGGCCTTGTCGCTGCTGCCCATGATGTCCTCTCCCGGTCCTCCCCCAGCGCGATCATGCCAAAGGGCTTGGGGAATGCCAACCGGCCTGCGTTGCCAACGCTGCGAAGCCGCGATTCGCAATGCTCGGTAGCCTGACACCGTGGCCAAGACGTACGTCGGCTCCCGGGTGCGCCAGCTGCGCAGCGAACGCGGGTTCAGCCAGGCTGCGCTGGCGCAGATGCTGGAGATCTCACCGAGCTACCTCAACCAGATCGAGCACGACGTCCGGCCACTGACGGTCGCCGTCCTGCTGCGTATCACCGAGGTGTTCGGGGTGGACGCCACCTTCTTCGCCTCCCAGGACGACACCCGGCTCATCGCCGAGTTGCGTGAAGTCGCGCTCGATCGCGACCTGGGCGTCGAGATCGACCCGGCCGAGGTCGCCGAGGTGGTCAACTCCCATCCGAATCTGGCCAAGGCGATGGTCAACCTGCACCGGCGCTACCGGATGACCACCACGCAGCTGGCCGCGGTCACCGAGGACCGCTTCACCGACGCCAGCGGAAGCGGCGCCATCACCATGCCGCACGAGGAAGTCCGCGACTACTTCTACGAGCGGCAGAACTATCTGCACGAATTGGACACCGCCGCTGAGGATTTGACGGTGCGAATGCGGCTGCATCGCGGTGACCTCGCCGGTGACATCGGCCAGCGGCTGGCCCAGGTCCACGGCGTGCGGCTGGTCAAACGCATCGACCTCGGCGACCGGGTGCTGCATCGCTATGACCCGGAGAGCAAGACGCTGGAGATGAGCGCACATCTGTCGGGCGGCCAGCAGGTGTTCAGGATGGCAGCCGAACTGGCGTATCTGGAGTTCGGCGACCTCATCGAGTCGATGGTCGACGACGGCAACTTCACCAGCGACGAGTCACGCCGGCTGGCCAGGCTCGGGATGGCCAACTACTTCGCCGCCGCGACGGTGCTGCCCTATCACCAATTCCACGACGTCGCAGAGAAATTCCGCTACGACATCGAGCGGCTGTCAGCCTTCTACCAGGTGAGCTACGAGACGGTCTGCCATCGCCTTTCGACGCTTCAGCGTCCGTCGATGCGTGGCGTGCCGTTCTCCTTCGTGCGGGTCGACAGGGCGGGGAACATGTCGAAACGTCAGTCCGCCACAGGCTTTCACTTCTCCTCCTCGGGTGGCACCTGTCCGCTGTGGAATGTGTACGAGACCTTCGCGAACCCCGGCAAGATCCTGGTGCAGATCGCGCAGATGCCCGACGGGCGGAACTACATGTGGGTGGCGCGCACGGTGGAACGCCGGGCATCCCGATACGGGCAGCCGGGTAAGACGTTCGCGATCGGCCTGGGCTGCGAGGCGCGCCACGCCAGTCGGCTGATCTACTCGCAGGGGCTGGACCTGTCCTCGGACAGCGCGACGCCGATCGGTGCGGGCTGCCGGGTGTGCGAGCGCGACAACTGCCCGCAGCGGGCATTCCCCGCGCTGGGCCGCGCCCTGGACATCGACGAACACCGCAGCACGGTGTCGCCATATCTGGTCAAGGAGCCCTGATGGCGCAGCGCATTCCGCCCGCCGATCGTCGCGAGCTGGGCCTGATCAACTGGGCCATCTCGCGGATCGCCGCGCGCTCCATCCGGGCGCCCGAGATGCATCTGTTCACCACGATCGGCCGGCATCGCATGCTGTTCCGGTCATTTCTGCCGTACTCCGGCGTGCTGCTCAACTGGGGCAAGCTACCCAAGACCGACAAGGAATTGGTGATCCTGCGGGTGGGTCATCTGCGCGGCTCGGAGTACGAGCTGCAGCAGCATCGCCGGCTGGCTCGATCACGCGGGCTCGATGCGGCTTTGCAGGACAAGATCTTTGCGGGGCCGACCGCAGAAGGACTGACCGACCGTCAGCGGGCGCTGGTGACGGCGGTCGACGAGTTCGTCCTGCACCGCGACCTGTCCGACGCGACGTTCGATGCATTGTCAGCGCACCTCAGCCAAGAGCAGGTCATCGAATTCTGCTCACTGGCAGGACATTACGACGCGATTGCTGCGATCCTGGCAGCCTTGCGCGTCCCGATGGACTTCCCGGACTGACTCCGGCGCACCTATCGGTTGCCGCGCTTGGCGTGCGAAGGTCACGTGGACGTATTCGTGACGGCAACATATGAGCGACTTCGCACGAATCGAGGACCTCGGTCCCCGGCAGGCTGTTACAGCGCCGCCCAGGGGTCGGGAGAAATGTGGTCAGTGCTTGCCGTAGGGCGCGGCTTTCACCGGCGGCACGGCCTTCTCCACCGCCAACGCCGAGGGCGGAATAGTGGTGGTCACGGTGTCCCCCTGCGTCATTGGGCCGGGCAGCACCGGAGATGCCGCGGGCGGCAGATCTGTGCTCGTCGTTTCGCCGGTGACCACCGACAGTCCCGTCATCGTGACCAGAGCGACCCCGCCGAGAGCGGCCAAGACGAGCCTGGTACGGCGTGCAGCCTTCAATCGAGCCATGTCGTCCCCCGTTTCCGATTCGAGGACTGGTGGCCCCCGAGACTGAACCAGTGCACGCCCTGTTGCTGGTGTCAGCCTGTGACGAGCCTGCCGGGTGCCTGACAGCAGCGGCCTACAGGTAGGTGACGCCGAGCACGATCAGGGTGAGGATCACCGGCTGGACGGGCAGGAAGGTCAGAAAAGCCGCCCATACCAAGCGCTTTCGTTGATACATCTGCCAGGCTAACCGGCCTACCACGACGGCGGCCACCGCGATCAGCGCGGCGAGGATCAGCACCCAGAAGTTAACCCGGTAGGCCGAGGTCGCGATGGAGATACCGACCAGCCACAGGATGTGACCGATCACGAACCCGCCGATGGCGGCGACGATTGTCGACGGACTCAAAAGTTGATCATGTGGCCGGCGAGGCCGTGGAAGCATTCCTGGAGTGCCTCCGACAGCGTCGGGTGGGTGTGCACGTTGCGGGTCAGCTCGTTGACCGTCAGATCCCACTTCTGCGCCAGGGTCAGTTCCGGCAACAGCTCGGAGACGTCGGGGCCGATGAGGTGGGCGCCCAGCAGCTCGCCGTACTTGGCGTCGGCGATGACCTTGACGAAGCCGGTCGGATCGGCCAGACCGTGTGCCTTGCCGTTGGCGGTGAAGGGGAACTTGGCCACCTTGACGTCGTAGCCCTCGTCGCGGGCCTGCTCCTCGGTGAGCCCGAAGCTGGCGACCTGCGGCTGGCAGAACGTCGCGCGCGGCATCATCCGGTAATCGCCCAGGGCGAGGGTCTCGGCCCCGGCGATGGTCTCGGCGGCGACCACGCCCATCGCCTCGGCGACGTGGGCGAGCTGCAGCTTGGCGGTGACGTCGCCGATGGCGTAGATGTGCGGCACGTTGGTGCGCATGTAGTCGTCGATGCCGATGGCCTTGCGATCGGTCAGCGCGACCCCGGTGGCCTCCAGGCCGAAGCCCTCGACGTTGGGGGCGAAGCCGATGGCCTGCATCACCTTGTCGGTCTTGATCTCCTCGGTCTTGCCGTCCTTGCTGACGACGACAACGACGGACCCGTCGGCCTCGTTGTCAGTGATGGACTCGACCTTGGTGCCGGTGAGGATCTTGACCCCGAGCTTCTTGTACTGCTTCTCGATCTCCTTGGAGACCTCGGCGTCCTCGTTGGGCAGGGCGCGGGGCAGGAACTCGACGATGGTGACGTCGACGCCGTAGTTCTTCATCACGTAGGCGAATTCCATGCCGATGGCGCCGGCGCCGGCGATGACGATGGACTTCGGCAGGTCCCGCGACAGGATCTGCTCCTCGTAGGTGACGACGTTCTTCGACAGCGAGGTGCCCGGCACCAGCCGGGTGCTGCTGCCGGTGGCGATGATCGCGTTGTCGAAGGTGACCGTCTCGGTTCCGCCGTCGTTCAGCTCGACCGAGAGCGTGTTGGCGTCGGTGAACGTGCCGTAGCCGTTGATCTCGGTGATCTTGTTCTTCTTCATCAGGAAGTGGACGCCGGCCACGCGGCCGTCGGCGACCTTGCGGCTGCGGTCGAACGCCGCGCCGTAGTCGAAGGTCGCCTCACCGCTGATGCCGAACGTCTGGGCGTCCTTGGTGAAGATGTGGGCCAGCTCGGCGTTGCGCAGCAACGCCTTCGACGGGATACAGCCGACATTGAGGCACACCCCGCCCCAGTACTTGGGTTCGACGATGGCGGTGTTCAGCCCGAGTTGGGCCGCGCGGATCGCCGCGACGTATCCACCGGGTCCGGCTCCGAGAACGACGACGTCATAGTGGGTCACGCCGCCTACCCTAGCGCGACCACGACCGTTGAGGAGTCGCGCATCAGCCTATCGTCGGTCGCGTGATCCATTCGAAGTAGTAGGCACCGTGCAGTACGGCGGCGGCGGCCATCGAGGCCAGCGGCGCCGACATCAACGCGATCGACAGGGCCGTCACCGAGGGCCGATTGGGCACCATCGAAACCAGCATGCTGGCCACCGCGCACACGATCAGGTACATCAGCACCCCGAACACCGCCGGTGTCTTGTGCAGCGAGGTGTACCACCAGAAGTAGAAGCCCAGGCCCCCCGGCGGCGGCCAGCACCCACACCGCGGCGACGATGAACACGAAGTGCCACCGTTTGACGGACAGATACGAGCCGTCCACCGCCGCCTGCGCGGGCGGCACGAGTGTCGGCTCGGCGTGCAGGAATCCGCTCAGCGGCTGCATGAAGGCGTCGGTGTCGAAATTCTCCAGCTGGCTGAACGCCTGCGGCTCCGACGGGTGCGGTTGCTTCTTGGAGTCCGGCTCGTCGCCACCGGCGAGCGGCTCGCAGCGGACCGGGGTGGGGGCCGGTGTCGAACACCGGCGCGTAGTGGGGCTCGGTCGAGGGTAGGGACGCCTTCTCAGCCACTGGACACCACCTGGATGAGTACGAGGGTTCCCAGCCACCCGGGAGCCATGGCCACGATGAACGCGCCGACCGTGGTGAGCCAACGCCGCCCGGACAGCAGGATGGTCAGCATCCCGACAGAGCCCGGAACGCCGACCACGAGTGCCACCACGAAGTCGGGCCGAATTGATGCCTTGACCAGCACTGTGGTGACGACCGCAGCGACCAGGCCGGTCACACAACCGACCAGCAACGCACTTGTGAGCAGCCATGCCCGAGGCAGGGGTATCACCCTTAAGACGATACGTCCCAACTGGGCGTCTACGGCTGAACGACTCCGGCGCGCCGACCTGGGATTGCACACGCGTCAGCGGCCTCGGCGACCACCACATCGGTCCGTTCGGGCAGGCGGGCACCGCGTTCGTAGTCGGCTCCGGTCAACGGTGGCGCGGCGGCCAGCAACTCGTTCTCGGCGTCGGTGAACGCCCGGCCGCGGCTGAGGAACCGCATGCCTTCGGGGGTTTCGAGGCTGAACCCGCCGCCCCGGCCCGGCACCACGTCGATGACGAGCTGGGTGTGCTTCCAGGTTTCGAACTGCGGGCCGGAGATCCACACCGGCGCACCTTCGAGCACGCCGAGCAGGACGTCACGGTCACCGACGATGAATTCGCCGTCCGGGTAGCACATCGGCGAGGACCCGTCGCAGCAGCCGCCGGACTGGTGGAACATCACCGGGCCGTGGCGGCTCTGCAACCGGTGCAGTAGTTCGGCGGCCGCCGCGGTGATCAATGCCCGCGGCGGCGCCTCCGCGCACGCGCACTCAGAAGAAGCCTTGGGCTTTGCTGGAGTAGGAGACGAGCAGGTTCTTGGTCTGCTGGTAGTGGTCCAGCATCATCTTGTGGTTCTCCCGGCCGATGCCGGACTGCTTGTAGCCGCCGAAAGCCGCGTGCGCGGGGTAGGCGTGATAGCAGTTGGTCCATACCCGGCCGGCCTTGATGTCGCGCCCGGCGCGGTAGGCGGTGTTGCCGTCACGGCTCCACACCCCGGCCCCCAGGCCGTAGAGGGTGTCGTTGGCGATGCGGATCGCGTCGTCGTAATCGGTGAACGACGTCACCGACACCACCGGCCCGAAGATCTCCTCCTGGAAGATCCGCATGGCGTTGTCCCCGGTGAAGATCGTCGGCTGCACGTAGTAGCCACCGACAGATCCCCGCCGAGTTCGGCGCGCTCACCGCCGGTGAGGACCTGGGCGCCTTCGCTCTTGCCGATCTCGATGTAGGACAGGATCTTCTCGAGCTGGTCGTTGGAGGCCTGGGCGCCGATCATCGTCTCGGTGTCCAGCGGATCACCCTGGCGCACCGCCTTGGTGCGGATCGCCGCCAACGCCAGGAAGTCGTCGTAGATGTCGGCCTGGATCAGGCTGCGCGACGGACACGTGCACACCTCGCCCTGGTTGAGGGCGAACATCGTGAAGCCCTCCAGCGCCTTGTCCTGGAAGTCGTCGGCGGCCGCCATCACATCGGAGAAGAAGATGTTGGGGCTCTTGCCGCCCAACTCCAGGGTGACCGGAATCAGGTTCTGGCGGGCGTACTGCATGATCAGCCGCCCGGTGGTGGTCTCCCCGGTGAACGCGATCTTGGCGATCCGATTCGAGGAGGCCAGCGGCTTGCCGGCCTCGACCCCGAAGCCGTTGACCACGTTGAGCACACCGGCGGGCAACAGATCGGCGATCAGCGAGATCAGATACAGCACCGAGGCCGGGGTCTGCTCGGCCGGCTTGAGGACCACCGCGTTACCGGCGGCCAGAGCGGGGCCAGCTTCCACACCGCCATCAGGATCGGGAAGTTCCACGGGATGATCTGGCCCACCACACCCAGGGGCTCGTGGAAGTGATAGGCCACGGTGTCCTCGTCGATCTGCGACAGGGAACCCTCCTGCGCACGGATCGCGGCGGCGAAGTACCGGAAATGGTCCACCGCCAACGGGATATCGGCCGCCAGCGTCTCCCGGATCGGCTTGCCGTTGTCCCACGACTCGGCCAGCGCGATCGTCTCCAGATTCTCCTCGATGCGGTCGGCGATCTTGTTCAGGATCACCGCGCGCTCCCCCGGTGCGGTCTTGCCCCACCCCGGCGCCGCCCCGTGCGCGGCATCGAGGGCCTTCTCGATATCGACATCCGTCGAGCGGGCCACCTCGCAGAACACCTCACCGGTGACCGGCGTCGGATTCTCGAAATACTGCCCACCAGCAGGCGGCACCCACTGCCCACCGATGAAATTCTCGTAGCGGGACTGGAAGGACATGGCGGACCCGGAGCTACCGGGGCGGGCATAAACGGTCATCAGTGACTCCTGGTCGATCCACGGTGTAACACAGCTCACACTACCGCTCAGGTCACAATGGCAGCCATGGCAGACGACCCGTACCTGTGGCTCGAGGAGATCGCCGGCGACGAACAGCTGGACTGGGTCCGCGCGCACAACGAACCGACGATCGACGAGTTCAGCGACGAGCGCTTCGAGCAGATGCGGACCGAGGCGCTGGAGGTGCTCGACACCGACGCCCGGATCCCCTACGTCCGCCGCCGCGGCGAGTACCTCTACAACTTCTGGCGGGACGCCGCCAACCCCCGCGGGCTGTGGCGGCGCACCACGCTGGACAGCTACCTGACCGAAGACCCGGACTGGGACGTCATCGTCGACGTCGACGAACTGGCCCGCGAAGACGGCGAGAACTGGGTGTGGGCCGGCGCCGACGTCATCGAGCCCGACCACAGCCAAGCGCTGATCAGCCTGTCGCGCGGCGGGTCCGACGCGGCGGTGGTGCGCGAATTCGACATGGCGAAGCGGGAATTCGTCGCCGGCGGCTTCGAGCTGCCCGAGGCGAAGTCGAACGTGGCCTGGGAAGACCCCGACACGGTGCTGGTGGGCACCGACTTCGGACCGGGCTCGATGACGGAGTCCGGCTATCCGCGGATCATCAAGCGGTGGCGACGGGGTCAGCCGCTCAGCGAGGCGACGACCGTGTTCACCGGCCCTGCCACCGACGTGATCGTGTCGGCGTCGGTGGACCGCACGCCGGGCTACGAGCGCACACTGCTGCACCGCGCCGTCGACTTCTTCAACGAGCAGGTGTACCAACTACGTTCGGGTGAGCTCGTGCGCATCGACGCACCCACCGACGCCTCGCTGTCGGTGCACCGGGACTGGCTGCTGATCGAGTTGCGCACCGACTGGTTCACCGGCACGGCGTCCTACCGCGCCGGTTCGCTGCTGGCCGCCGACTACGAGCAATTCCTCGATGGCACAGCCGAACTGGCGGTGGTGTTCGAACCCGATGCGCACACCTGCCTGCACCAGTACGCGTGGACGCGCGATCGGTTGGTGATCGTCACGCTGGCCGACGTCGCCAGCCGCGTGGAGGTCGTCACGCCGGGTACCTGGAATCGCGAGCCGGTGCCGGGGATCGACACGAGCACCAACACCGGGATCGTCGCGACCGACGACACGGGCGACGAAATCTTCTTGGATTCCAGCGATTTCATCACCCCGTCGCGGCTGCTGCACGGCACCGCCGAAGGCGAAATGACCGAGATCAAGCGGGCACCGTCGTTCTTCGACGCCGCGGATCTCGAAGTGGCCCAACACTTCGCGACATCCGACGACGGTACGGCGATCCCCTACTTCGTGGTCGGCCACAAGCACGACAAGGCGCCGGGCCCGACCCTGCTGGGCGGCTACGGCGGATTCGAGGTGTCGAGGACACCCGGCTACGACGGCGTGCTGGGCCGGCTGTGGCTGTCCCGCGGCGGCACCTACGTGCTGGCCAACATCCGCGGCGGCGGCGAGTACGGCCCGACGTGGCACACCCAGGCCATGCGCGAGGGACGGCACAAGGTGGCCGAGGACTTCGCGGCGGTGGCGCGCGATCTCGTCGACCGCGGAATCACTACCGTCGCCGCAACTCGGGGCGCAGGGCGGCAGCAACGGCGGACTGCTGATGGGCATCATGCTGACCAAGTACCCGGAGTGTTTCGGCGCGCTGGTGTGCCAGGTGCCACTGCTGGACATGAAGCGGTTTCACCTGCTGCTGGCCGGCGCTTCGTGGGTGGCCGAGTACGGCGACCCGGACGACCTCGAGGACTGGAAGTTCATCTCCGAGTACTCGCCGTACCAGAACATCACCACCGACAAGCCTTATCCCCCAGTGCTGATCACAACGTCGACGCGGGACGACCGGGTGCATCCGGGACATGCCCGCAAGATGACCGCGGCACTGGAGGAGGCCGGGCACGACGTCTGGTACTACGAGAACATCGAGGGCGGCCACGCCGGGGCGGCCGACAACGCGCAGACCGCGTTCAAGTCGGCGCTGAGCTACTCCTTCCTGCACCGGATGCTCGGCGATCGGCTGAATTGACCAGTGCGCAGGCGTAGCAACCTTCTCCTGAGAGCTAACTGCTGAAGCGCATCCACTCGGCATTCATCTCAACCGCCGGCCCGATCGGCCTCCCGCGCTCGCCCGGACGACGACTGAGTGCCGCTAACTCGTCTTGGCCAGACCCACCAACAGTGTGACGATCACCCCGATGACCACCAGTCCGCCGCCGACGATCAGCGAGATGTTGAGCCATTGGTGCATGCTGGCCTCGGCGGTGTCCACCATGATCTCGGCGATCCGGCGGATGTTGCCCGAGGTGGTGTCCAGGGCCTGGTTGAGGTGACGCCGACCGAATTCGATTGCGGCCCAACCGGCACCGCCGACCAGAAGCCCGGACACCCCCAACGCGACCAGCATCTTGCCGCGGCTGCGCGCGATGAACAGCGTCAACAATGCCGCCACCGCGGCCAGCACGGTCAGACCGACACTGACCCACGGCCCCCACGCCGCCAACGCCTGCAGCCGACCGGGTCGGAGTCCCTGACGGAACGTTGTCGGTCAGCGGCACCACCAACGTCGAGGGCACCTCGATCCCGAAATTGTTCAGCGACTTGCGGAATGAGGAGTCGGCCAGCATCGGCGTCAGGTCGAGCTGCCAACGCCCCGACGCGTCGGTCCCCGACACCGCGTTGGTGAACAACCATCGGTGCGCCAACCGATTGGCCTGTGCGAACTGACCGGGGAAGGCCGAGCTGCCGGTGTAGATCGACGCCGCCGCGGTGAGCTGGTCGGTGCTGACGTCATACCCGGTTCCGCTGACGGTCTTCTTCAGCTGGCCGCCGAGTTCGGCGGCCATCGCGCTCTGCAGCTGAGACGTTCCGGCGGCCTTCTGCGCCAGCGCCGCATAGCCGTCGGCGTCGACCAGATGCTGCTGGACCCACGCCGCCGGCACGGCGAGCACCAGCAGGATGGTGGTGACGAGCCACATCAGCAGCGTCGCCAAGAACCGCACGCGTCCTCCTCATTGGGGACGCGCCGGTCAGTCGGAGTGAGACGTGGCGCGGCCCACGATCAGCGGATCAGGATTGCCGACCACTTCATGATCCTTGTTCTCGTAGTTGAACTTACTCAGGACATGCCGCATGGCGTTGATCCGGGCACGCTTCTTGTCGTTGCTCTTGATGACGGTCCACGGCGCGATCTCGGTGTCCGTCCAGGTGAACATGTCCTCCTTGGCCGCGGTGTAGTCGTGCCACTTGTCCAACGACGCCAGGTCGGTCGGCGAGAGTTTCCACTGCCGCACCGGGTCGACCTGCCGGATGGTGAATCTCGTGCGCTGCTCGGAGGCCGACACCGAGAACCACAGCTTGATCAGACTGATGCCCTCATTGACGAGCATCTGTTCGAACAGCGGCGCCTGCCGGATGAACTCGGCGTGCTGTTTGGGCGTGCAGTAGCCCATCACCCGTTCCACCCCGGCGCGGTTGTACCAGGAGCGGTCGAACAGCACGATCTCCCCGGCTGCCGGCAGGTGGTTGACGTAGCGCTGGAAGTACCATTGGGTGCGTTCCCTCTCGGTCGGCTTCTCCAACGCCACCACCCGCGCGCCCCGCGGGTTGAGGTGTTCCATGAACCGCTTGATCGTGCCGCCCTTGCCCGCGGCGTCGCGGCCCTCGAACACGATGACGTGCCGGTGCCCGTGGGTCTGGCTCCACTTCTGCAGCTTCAGCAGCTCGATCTGCAGCAGTCGCTTGTGTTCCTCGTACTCATTGCGGGACATGCGATGGTCGTACGGATAGTTCTCCCGCCACGTATCGACCGACAGGCCCGCCGCGTCCAGCAGTATCGGGTCGTCATCATCGTCGTCAAAAACCGTGTAGCCGTTCAGTTCCAGTGACACGCGCGCAAAATATCGCCCGCGCTCAAATTCGCGGTGGCAGTTCGATGAACGACCGGTGCCCCGCCCCGTGCACGATGCCCGCCGCGATGCACACCATCGACGAACCCAGCAGCAGCGCGCCGACGGTATCGGTGAAGTAGTGGTACGTCACCCCCTGCCCGACCATGCCCAGCAGCGTCCACAAGGTGGCCGCGACGACCAGCCACAGCCGGGCGCCGACCACCAGGATCAGCATTCCGAGCACCGTCACCATCAACGTGGTGTGCCCGCTCGGGTAGGTGACCGCGCCCTCCTTGAGCCGGCCGAACAGTTGCTTGAACAGCCGCGAAAGCCACACGGCGGCAACCGGAGTCACGGCGACAACGGCAGCCAAAGCCCCGCGCTGCCGATACAGCGCCAGCCCGAGCGCGACGGCCAGCACCAGCAGCATGGTGCGGTACTCGGTGAAGAACAGCAACCGGCCCAGCGCGCTGTCGCGGCCGCGCTGAAACCAGTCGTCGACCGGTGTGGACCCGCCGCGCACGGCGAGACCGAGAAGCACCATCAACGACAGGCCGACCACCGGCCACCACAGCAGTGCGCGGGCGGTCAGCGCGAAATACCCCGGACGTAGGCGGCCTGGCCGAGGTGCTGCATGCAGTCGTCGAAGATGCTGACCAGGCGGGCGCTCGCCGTCACGGGCGGGTCCCAGTTCTCGTCGACCACCCGGGCCAGTTCCTCGGGCGTGACGCCGGCGATGTACTCCAGCGTCATCTTGTGCACGGCGTGGTAGTAGCCGGCCAGCAGATCGGCGGGCACCCGCACCTTGCCGACGTCCTCGGGGGTGTGGCCGTAGCCGTGCGCGTCGCGAGGCAGGTCCAGGTTGAAGCGGTCCACCCACTCGCCGCTGAACCACACCTGCTCGATTCCGCAGATGGCGGCCAGTTGCGCGTCCTGTATGCGGGCGCTGTGCCAGATCAGCCACGCGATGCTGTTGGCCGTCGCCGTGGGGCGGAATAACGAGACCTCGTCGGTCAGGTCGTCGGTCAGGTCCTGGACGTGCTCGATGATGCGGGTGAAGGAGTCGCGCAGCAGTTCGCGGGCGGCGTCGGCATCCGTCAGTGAGTCAGCCATGGCCCCGACGCTACGCGGAGTTGGTCGGAGCCGAAGCCCCGGGTTGAGCGCCGTGGAACACCGCTTCGACGTTGTTGCCGTCCGGGTCGCGGACGAAGGCGCCGTAGTAGCCCGGGTGGTATTCGGGCCACAGCCGCGGTGCATGCAGCGATTCGGAACCCAGGCTCAGCGCGGCGTCGTAGAACGCGGTGACGGCGTCTTGGTCGGCGGCCGCGAAAGCGACGTGAATCTCCCGGTTGGGGCCCATCCCCGCACCGTCAGCGATCCAGAACGCGGGGTGCCCGTCGCGGCCGTATCCGATCGCCGGGCCCATGTCCATGACCCGCAGATAGCCCAGCACTCCGAGCACACGGTCGTAGAACTCCTGCGACTTGGCGTAGTCGGCGCAGTTGATTCCGAAGTGATCGATCACAGGCTCCATCGTGGCAGGCGTCGGCGACGTAATCTCGTTCCATGAGCTATGACCTGGTCATCCGCAATGGCACCATCGTCGACGGCCTGGGCGGTGAGCCCTACCGGGGCGACGTCGCCGTGGCCGACGGCGTGATCGTCGCGGTCGGCACCGTCGACGGGGATGGTGCCCGGGAGATCGACGCGACCGGACTGCTCGTCACCCCGGGATTCGTCGACCTCCACACCCACTACGACGGGCAGGCCATCTGGTCGGAGCGGATGTCGCCGTCGTCGTCGCACGGTGTCACCACCGCGCTGATGGGCAACTGCGGCGTCGGCTTCGCGCCGTGCCGCGCCGAGGACCACGACGTCCTGGTCGACGTGATGGCCGGGGTGGAGGACATCCCGGGAGTCGTCATGACCGACGGCCTGCCGTGGGACTGGGAGACGTTCCCGCAGTACCTCGACGCGCTGGAGGCGCGACAACGGGATATTGATGTGGCGGCCTACCTGCCGCACTCGCCGCTGCGGGTGTACGTCATGGGTCAGCGTGGCGCCGACCGCGAACCGGCCACGCCGGAGGACCTGGCGCTGATGCGCAAGCTGGCGGCCGAGGCGATCGAGGTTGGGGCGCTGGGCGTGGCGTCCTCGCGGTTCGCGTTCCACAAGACCGGCAGCGGTGAGCCGATCCCGAGTTACGACGCAGGCTACGACGAGATCGCCGCGATCGCCGCCGGGGTGGCCGACGCCGGCGGCGGACTGATGCAGTTCATCCCCGACATCCCGGCGGGCGGATACGAGAACGTGCTGCAGAGGGTGTTCGAGGCGGCCACCGACGCCGGCCTACCGGTCACCTTCTCGCTGACCCCGGGCAATGGCGGCGACGCGATCTGGACCAGCGCGGTGAACCTGATCGAGAAGTTCAACTCGGCCGGCGCCGACATCACCGCGCAGGTCTACCCGCGGCCGATCGGGTTGGTGATCGGGCTGGAGCTGACGGCCAACCCGTTCGTGCTGTATCCGAGCTATCAGGAGATCGCGGATCTTCCTCTGGCACAACGGGTTGCCGAGATGCGCAAGCCGGAGGTGCGGGCACGGATCCTGGCCGACAAGCCCGGCGAGGGGCATCCCTTCATGTACCTGGCGCAGGCATGGCAGTGGATCTTCCCGCTGAACGACCCGCCCAACTACGAGCCCGATGCCGCCGACAGCGTGCTGGCGCGCGCACAGGCCCGCGGCGTGAGCCCGGCCGAGGAGGCCTACGACCGGCTGCTGGAGGACGACGGGCACGCGATGATGTTCGTGGCACTGAGCAACTTCGCCAACAACTCGCTGGACACCATCGGTGATCTGATTCGCCGCGACGACGTGGTGCTGGGCCTGGGTGACGGTGGCGCGCACTACGGAATGATCTGCGACGCAAGCTATCCGACGTTCATGCTGGCGCACTGGGCCCGCGACCGCGCATCCGGCCGGCTGTCCGTCCCCGAGGTGATCCGGATGATGACCGCGGTACCGGCGCGGGTGGCGGGGCTGTCCGACCGCGGACGAATCGCGGTGGGATACAAGGCCGATCTCAATGTCATCGACCACGCCGGGCTGACGCTGCACAAGCCGGTGATCGTCCACGACCTGCCCGGCAGCGGCCGTCGGCTCGACCAGACCGCCGACGGCTACGTGGCGACCATCGTCTCCGGTGAAGTGATCGCCGAGAACGGTGTGCCGACCTCGGCCCGGCCGGGCAAGCTGGTTCGCGGCCGCCAGCCGGCACCGGCCTCGTGAGTGTCCCGGTCGACCTGGACAAGCTCGCGGAAGCGCTAAGCGACTTCACGTTTGCCTACCTCATCACTGTCGGCGATGACTTTCGCGCGCATGCGGTGGCCGTCGATCCGGTGCTGTCTGCTGGTGTTTTCGAGGTCAGCCAGGCGGGCCGGAGCACGCGGCGCAACGCGAGCGCGCATGCCGACGTCACGCTGGTGTGGCCGCCTGCCGAGGCGGGCGGGTACAGCCTGATCGTGGACGGCCGCGGGTCCTGTGCGTCCGACAAGGCGCCGCTGCTGGTGGTTCCGGGTAGGGCGGTGCTGCACCGCAAGGCGACTCCGGACTCCCCGCCGTCGCGCACCGGCTGCACGGACGACTGCCTGCCGCTCTGACCTTGGCCCGAATGGCCACTTGTCGCACGCATCAGCGCGAAAACCGTGACACAACTGGCCACTCGACGACACGAAAAAGCCCGGCTCGCCAAGCGAGCCGGGCTTTTTCGTTGACTTTCTAGAAGTCCATACCGCCCATGCCACCGGTCGGGTCGCCCGCGGGTGCGGACGCCTTCTCCGGCTTGTCGGCGACGACGGCCTCGGTGGTGAGGAACAGCGCCGCGATGGACGCCGCGTTCTGCAGCGCCGAGCGGGTGACCTTCACCGGGTCGGCGACGCCGGCCTTGAGCAGGTCCTCGTACTCGTTGGTGGCCGCGTTCAGACCGGTTCCGGACGGGGAGTTGCGCACCTTCTCGGCGACAACGCCCGGCTCCAGGCCGGCATTGAAGGCGATCTGCTTCAGCGGGGCCTCGAGCGCAACGCGCACGATGTTCGCGCCGGTGGCCTCGTCACCCTCGAGCTTCAGCTCGTCGAGCGCCGGAGCCGACTGCAGCAGAGCCACGCCGCCACCGGCGACGATGCCCTCTTCGACGGCGGCCTTGGCGTTGCGCACGGCGTCCTCGATGCGGTGCTTGCGCTCCTTGAGCTCCACCTCGGTGGCAGCTCCGGCCTTGATCACCGCAACACCGCCGGCCAGCTTGGCCAGGCGCTCCTGCAGCTTCTCGCGGTCGTAGTCGGAGTCGCTGTTCTCGATCTCGCTGCGGATCTGTGCCACGCGACCGGCGATGGCTTCGGGGTCACCCGCGCCCTCGACGATGGTGGTCTCGTCCTTGGTGACGACGACCTTGCGGGCCTGGCCCAGCAGCGACACGTCGGCGGTCTCCAGGGAGAGGCCGACCTCTTCGCTGACGACCTGGCCACCGGTGAGGATGGCCATGTCCTGCAGCATCGCCTTGCGGCGGTCACCGAAGCCCGGGGCCTTGACGGCCACGGACTTGAAGGTGCCGCGGATCTTGTTGACCACCAGGGTCGACAGGGCCTCGCCCTCGACGTCCTCGGCGATGATCAGCAGCGGCTTGCCGGACTGGATGACCTTCTCCAGCAGGGGCAGCAGATCCTTGACGGTCGAGATCTTCGAGCTGACCAGCAGGATGTAGGGATCCTCCAGGACGGCTTCCTGACGCTCGGCGTCGGTCACGAAGTAGCCCGAGATGTAGCCCTTGTCGAAGCGCATACCCTCGGTGAGCTCGAGCTGCAGGCCGAAGGTGTTGGACTCCTCGACGGTGATGACACCCTCGTTGCCGACCTTGTCCATGGCCTCGGCGATCAGGTCGCCGATGGTCTGGTCGCCCGCGGAGATACCGGCCGTGGCCGCGATCTGCTCCTTGGTCTCGACCTCCTTGGCGCTCTTGAGCAGCGTCTCGGTGATCTTGTCGACGGCCTTCTCGATGCCGCGCTTCAGGCCGAGCGGGTTGGCGCCGGCAGCGACGTTGCGCAGACCTTCGCGAACCAGAGCCTGGGCCAGAACGGTGGCGGTGGTGGTGCCGTCGCCAGCGACGTCGTCGGTCTTCTTGGCGACCTCTTTGACCAGCTCAGCGCCGATCTTCTCGTAGGGGTCCTCCAGCTCGATCTCCTTGGCGATGGACACACCATCGTTGGTGATCGTGGGGGCGCCCCACTTCTTCTCCAGAACGACGTTGCGACCCTTGGGGCCCAACGTGACCTTCACCGCGTCGGCGAGGGCGTTCAGACCCCGCTCGAGACCGCGGCGGGCCTCTTCGTCATACGCAATAATCTTGGACATTGCGAAGTGAATCCTCCGATTAGGGGGTGACACGTCTTTGGTCGGACGCAGTGCCCGCGACGGACGACCGCTGCTGTGTTCGGCTTCGGTCTCACTGTCCCGACCTAGCACTCACTGGTCGCGAGTGCCAACGTCATTCTTAGCACTCGACCATGGCGAGTGCAAGATTGTTCACCGGGCGCGTAAGCCGTCCAGCACGACGTCCGTGATCCGGGCCGCGACGTCGTCGCCGTATTGCTGGCTGCCTTTGCAGACCAGCAGCAACGCCTTGAGCTCCGCCAAGCCGAGATCGCGACGCACCGTGCCCGCCTTCTGCGCCGCCGCGAGCAGCTCGCCGAGGAGCGCGAGGAACTCCGCCTCCGCCCCCGGCGCCGCGTCATCGACGTCGATGCCGTAGCCGGCCAGCGCATCGACCAGCCCGTGGTCGACGGCACCATTGCGGACCATCTCCCGGATGAAGGAGAACAGCGCGGTCGCGGGATCGGCCGCCAGCAGGGCATGTCCGCCGACCACGACCTGGCGGACCCGCTCACCGATGACGGCCTCGAACAGCGCTTCCTTGGTCGGGAAGTGGCGGTACACGGTGCCGGCCCCGACGCCGGCCCGTCGTGCGATCTCGTCGATCGGCACCGACAGGCCCTGTTCGGCGAAGACCTCGTAGGCGATCTGCAGCACGCGGGCGCGATTACGCGCCGCATCGGCCCGTAACGGCCGGTCGAGCTCGCTCACCTCAGTACCGCCTCACCCGTTGACAAAACGGGGCGAGCGTTCCGTATAGTCGAGTGAAACGGGGCGCTCGCTCCGTTTCGTCATCGTAACGAAGGCAACGCCATGACCAAGTGGACTTCCACCGATATCCCCGACCAGAGCGGACGCACGGCCGTGATCACCGGAGCCAACACCGGCCTGGGCTACGAAACCGCGCGTGCCCTCGCTTCGCACGGCGCTCGCGTAATCCTCGCGGTCCGCAACCTGGACAAGGGCAAGGCCGCAGCCGACCTGATCGCGCGGCGCACCCCCGGCGCCGAAGTCGGCGTACAAAAGCTGGACCTGACCTCGCTGGCCTCGATCCGGGAGGCGGCCGATGAGTTGCGGGCCGGCCACGACCACATCGACCTGCTGATCAACAACGCCGGCGTGATGATGACGCCCAAGGAGACCACCAAGGACGGGTTCGAGCTGCAGTTCGGCACGAATCATCTGGGCCACTTCGCGCTGACCGGCCTGCTCATCGACCGCCTGCTGGACACTCCCGGCTCACGCGTCGTCACCGTCAGCAGCATGGGCCACCGGCTTTTCGCTCGGTCCGGCATCCGGTTCGACGACTTGCAGTGGGAGCGGGGCTACAGCCGCACAGGCGCCTACGGGCAGGCCAAGCTTGCCAACCTGATGTTCACGTACGAACTGCAGCGCCGGCTCACCGGCACCCGCACCATCGCCGCCGCCGCACATCCCGGCGGGTCGCGCAGCGAGCTGGCCCGCAACCTTCCACCGATCATGCGTGGGGCGTTCATAGTGCTGGAGCCGATGTTCCAGGACGCCGAGATGGGCGCCCTGCCGACCCTGCGGGCAGCCACCGATCCCGGCGTCATCGGCGGCCAGTACTACGGGCCCGACGGCATCGGTGAACAACGCGGCTATCCGAAGGTCGCCTCCTCCAGCGCGGTGTCACATGACGTCGATGCGCAGCGCCGCTTGTGGACGATCTCCGAGCAGTTGACGGGAGTGGTCTACCCGATCTGAGGCGGGCACACTGGAAGCGATGTCATTGCACGTGCCGCCCTATCCACCGCCGCGCTACACCGCTGACACCGGCGAGGTCAGTGCCACGCTGCGCAAGGCCGACACCCCGCCGGACTTCCAGAACTACGGCGTGACGTACAGCTACCTGGCCAGCCAGCAGTCCACCGACGGCGACTTCGGGCTCTACCGGGTGGACCTCGCACCCGCCGCCGGCGGTCCGGGCCCGCACTTCCACCGGCGATGTCGGAGTCCTTCTTCGTGCTGTCCGGCCGGATGCGGCTCTACGACGGCAACGACTGGGTCGACGGCGCAACCGGCGACTACCTCTATGTGCCACCGGGTGGCATCCACGGCTTCCGTAACGAGGCAGACGAGCCGGCGTCCATCCTGATGCTGTTTGCTCCGGGCGCCCCGCGCGAGTACTACTTCGAGGGCCTGGCGCGGCTCGGCGAACTCTCCGACCACGAACGCCGCGAGTTCTTCATCCGCAACGACAACTTCTTCGTCTGACGACACGCCGGATCGGAATGCGTCGGCGGATCCGGTTGGGCTAGAGTCCATCTCGGTCAGAGAGGAGTCCCACGGGTGCGGGCAATGGATGCGCCCAGCACCCAGGCATTGCGGGGCTGGCAGCGGCGGGCGCTGGTGAAGTACCTGACCGCCAAGCCGCGTGACTTCCTGGCCGTCGCGACGCCCGGCGCCGGCAAGACGACCTTCGCCCTGCGCATCGTCGCCGAACTGCTCGCCGAGGGCACCATCGAGACCGTCACCGTCGTCGTGCCGACCGAGCACCTCAAGAACCAGTGGGCGCAGGCCGCGGCGCGGATGGGCATCGCGCTGGACCCCAAGTTCTCCAACTCCAACTCCCAGACGTCGAGCGAGTACCACGGCGTCGTCGTCACCTACGCGCAGGTGGCCAGCCACCCCACCCGGCACCGGGTGCGCACCGAGAACCGCAAGACGCTCGTCGTCTTCGACGAGATCCACCACGGCGGGGACGCCAAGAGCTGGGGCGACGCCATCCGGGAGGCGTTCGACGACGCCACCCGGCGCCTCGCGCTGACCGGCACCCCGTTCCGCAGCGACGACAGCGCGATCCCGTTCGTCACCTACGAGCCGGGACCGGACGGCTTCTCGCGCTCGCAGGCCGACCACACCTACGGCTACTCCGACGCCCTGGCCGACGGCGTGGTGCGGCCGGTGATGTTCATGGCCTACTCCGGGGAGGCCCGCTGGCGTGACAGCGCGGGCGAGGAGCACGCCGCCCGCCTCGGTGAGCCGCTGACCGCCGAGCAGACCGCGCGGGCGTGGAAGACCGCACTCAACCCGGCCGGCGAGTGGATGCCCGCGGTGATCGCCGCGGCCGACACCCGGCTGCGCGGCCTGCGCGAGCACGTGCCCGACGCCGGCGGCATGATCATCGCCTCCGACCAGACCGCCGCCCGCGCCTACGCCGAGCTGCTGGTCAAGATCACCGGTGAGGCGCCCACCGTCGTGCTCTCCGACGATCCGGGCTCCTCGGAGCGCATCTCGACGTTCTCCGAGGGCACGTCGCGCTGGCTGGTGGCGGTGCGGATGGTGTCCGAGGGAGTCGACGTGCCGCGGCTGGCGGTCGGCGTCTATGCCACCAGCGCGTCGACGCCGTTGTTCTTCGCCCAGGCGATCGGCCGGTTCGTGCGGTCCCGCCAGCCCGGCGAGACCGCGTCCATCTTCCTGCCGTCGGTGCCCAACCTGCTGCTGCTGGCCAGCGAGATGGAAGCCCAGCGCAACCACGTGCTGGGCAAGCCGCACCGCGAAACCCTCGACGACCCGCTGGAGGCGGAGCTCGCCGCGCAGAAGCGCGACGAAGCCGACGACGAGGAGAACAAGATCGAGTACCTGGGCGCCGACGCCGAACTCGATCAGGTGATCTTCGACGGGTCGTCGTTCGGGACGGCGACGCCCGCGGGCAGCGACGAGGAGGCCGACTACCTCGGCATCCCCGGCCTGCTCGACGCCGAGTCGATGCGAAATCTGTTGCGGCGCAGGCAAGAAGAGCAGCTGACCAAGCGGACCGCCAGCGGTGAGATGCCGCGGCCGTCGCGCGCACGGCCAGCTGCGCGATCTGCGCCGCGAGCTCAACGCCCTGGTGTCACTGGCGCATCACCGCACCGGCAAGACGCACGGCCAGATCCACAACGAGCTGCGCCGGATCTGCGGCGGCCCACCGGTCGCGGCGGCCACCAGCGATCAGCTCAGGGAGCGCATCGCCGCGGTGCGCGGCCTCACGTCCTGACCATCGCCAGCTCGAGCGAGGTTCGCCAGCGAGTTCTCCACATGGCTCACCGGGAACGGCGGGAACGCGATGTGCTCGCGCAGTTCCGCCGGGACGTTCGACCAGTCGTAGGTCAGCGTGACCTCGGTCCGGTCGTCCCCGCCGGCGCGAAGGTCATAGCGCCATGTCCAGCCGCCGAACTCCAGACTGCCGTCCTCGGCCGCCGATCCCGGGCTCCCAGGCGATGACGCCGGTCGGGCTCGATCGCGATGACCTTGTTGGCCATCTCGTAGTGCTTGTCGGGATGGTTGTCGTGGTACATGGCGATCCGGAAGATCTGGCCGCCTCGGTCAGCGGCTGGCCGTCCAGCGATTCACGCACCCAGCCGGTGCCGTCGATGGCCTTGTGGGTGGACGGGTCGGCCAGCACGCGAACACCGCGGCTGCGGGCGCATCGACAGTGGTGCTCACGATCAAGGTTTCAGTCATGCCGGGATAGACCCGCGCGCGCCGACGAAACTCATCGCGACTACAGGCCCAGCAGCCCCGGCAGGTCGGCGACCGAATCCAGCACGTGGTTGGGCTGCATCGCGAATTCGTCTGCCGCCCAACGGTCCAAGGTGTCCTGCCGGAACTTGCCGGTGCGCACCAGGACCCCCGTCATGCCGACCACCTGCGCGGCCAGCACGTCGTTGTTCAGGTCGTCGCCGACCATGTACATCTCGTCGGGGTCCACGCCCAGCCGCGCCGCCGAGGCCAGGAACCCGGCCGGCGCGGGCTTGCCCACCGCGGTGGCCTTGCGCCCGGAGGTCACTTCCATCCCGATCAGGTACATGCCGGTGTCGATGCGCAGCCCCTCGGTGGTGGTCCACGCGGTGCTGCGGTGCATGGCCACCACCGGGACGCCCTGGGCCATCCACTCGTAGACCCGGCTCAGTGTGCAGGTGGCTGTACTCGGGACCGGCCCCGCCGAGCAGGATGACGTCGGGCGTGCCGGGGTCGGCGCCGTCGTCGTAGATCATCGAGTCCACGATGTCGATGCCGGGCATGTCGTCGGCGATCTGGCCGTTGTTGACCAGGAAACATCGCGCGCCCGGGTAGTTGGCCCGCACGTAGTCGGCGGTCAGCGCCGCCGCGGTGATCACCTCGTCGGGCCGCACGTCCATGCCGGCCGCGCAGAGCGCCGAGGCGATCTGCTGACGGGTTCGGGTGGTGGTGTTGGTCAGATACGACCGGGCGACCTGATGGTCGGCCAGCACGGCCAGCGCCTCGGCGGCGCCGGGGATGGGCTTCCAGGAGGTCACCAGCACGCCATCGATGTCGAACAACACCCCACCGATAGCCATACCGCGACAGTAAACGGCCGCGGCATGGATGCAAGTTGGACCGACGTATCGTCGGACCCATGAGCGCCAGCAGATGGACCGCGGCCGACGTCCCCGAACAGAACGGGCGCGTCGCCGTCATCACCGGCTCCAATTCCGGCATCGGCTACGAGGCCGCCGCGGTACTGGCGGACCGCGGCGCGCAGGTGGTGATGGCGGTGCGCAACCTCGAGAAGGGGCAGGCGGCCCGCGACAAGATCCTGGCGGCCAGCCCGGGCGCCGACCTCACGGCTGCAGCCGCTGGACCTGACGTCGCTGGAGTCGGTGCGCGCCGCGGCCGACGCGCTGCGGGCGGACTACCCGCGAATCGACCTGCTGATCAACAACGCCGGCGTGATGTGGACGCCGAAGGAGACCACCAAGGACGGTTTCGAGCTTCAGTTCGGCACCAACCACCTCGGTCACTTCGCGCTGACCGGTCTGCTGCTGGACAACCTGCTGCCGGTACCCGGCTCGCGGGTGGTGACGGTGGCCAGCGTGGCGCACCGGATGCTCGGCGACATCCACTTCGAGGACCTGCAGTGGGAGCGCCGCTACAGCCGCATCGCGGCCTACGGCCAGTCCAAGCTGGCCAACCTGCTGTTCACCTACGAGCTGGACCACCGGCTGGAGCGCGCCAAGGCCGAGACCATCGCGGTGGCGGCCCACCCCGGCGGCTCCTACACCGAGCTGGCCCGCAACGTGCCGACGATCCTGCATCCCGCCTATCGCGTCGTCGGGCCGCTGATCTTCCAGAGCGCGGCGATGGGCGCATTGCCGACGCTGCGGGCGGCCACCGACCCCGGCGTGCGCGGCGGTCAGTACTACGGCCCCGACGGCATCGGCGAGCAGCGCGGCAACCCCAAGCTCGTGGAGTCCAGTCCCCGCTCGCACGACCCCGAGCTGCAGCAGCGGCTGTGGACGGTGTCCGAAGAACTCACCGGCGTCACCTACGGAGTCTGATGCGCACCGTCGAGGAACATCAGCGGGTCGTCGCCGAGCTGATCGCGGCCCGGCGGCCGGTGAGCGTCGGCCTGGCCGAGGCCGAGGGCCGGGTGCTCGCCGAGGACGTGGCCGCGCCGCTGTCGCTGCCGGTGTTCGACAACTCCGCGATGGACGGCTACGCGGTGCGCGCCGAGGACGTCGCCGGAGCCGACGACAGCAACCCCGTGAAACTTCCTGTCGCCGAGGACATTCCGGCCGGCCGAACCGACCCGCTCACACTGGCGCCGGGCACCGCGCACCGGATCATGACCGGGGCGCCGCTGCCGGCCGGCGCCACGGCGGTGGTCCCGGTGGAGCTCACCGACGGCGGCACCGAGACCGTCGAGATCCGCACGACGCCCAGGGAGGGCCAGCACCTGCGCCGCGCCGGTGAGGACGTGACCGCGGGGACGACGGTGCTGCGCGCCGGTCAGCTGGTCACCCCGGCCGCGCTGGGCCTGGCCGCCGCGCTGGGGCTCGGCTCACTGACCGTGCTGCCGCGCCAGCGGGTGCTGGTGATGTCGACCGGCTCGGAGCTGGTGTCGGCGGGCACCGAACTCAAGCCGGGCCAGATCTACGAGTCCAACGCCATCATGCTGGCCGCCGCGGTGCGCGAAGCCGGCGGCGAGGTGGTGGCCACCCCGACCTCGAGCGACGACGTCGCGCAGTTCAGCACGGTGCTCGAGGGGTATGCCGGGCAGGCCGACCTGATCATCACCTCCGGCGGGGTGAGCGCGGGCGCCTACGAGGTGGTCAAGGACGCCTTCGGAGGGGGTGCGGTGGAGTTCGTCAAGGTCGCCATGCAGCCCGGTATGCCGCAGGGCGCGGGCCGGATATCCGGCACCCCGATCGTCACGCTGCCCGGCAACCCGGTCAGCGCGCTGGTGTCCTTCGAGGTGTTCCTCCGGCCCGCCCTGCGGGCGGCGATGGGCCTGCCGCACCCGCAGCGGCCACGGCGCAGCGCCGTGCTCACCGAAGGGCTGACCTCGCCGAAGGGCAAGCGCCAGTTCCGTCGCGGCGTCTACGACCCGGACGCGGGCACGGTCACCACGTACGGCCCGCCGGCCTCCCACCATCTGCGCTGGCTGGCCTCGGCGAACTGCCTGCTGGAGATCGCCGAGGACGTCACCGAGATGGCGGCCGGCGAGCAGGTCCAGCTATGGGACCTTTCCTAGCGGCGCCGCACGTAGAATCACGCCGATGGCCAGACGCCCCCGCACAGCGGACGACAACATTGAGTCCGGCCCGCAGCGGCTGGTCGCCCTGGTGCGTTCCTCGGTTCCGCCGATCCACCCCGCCGGTCTGCCGTTCATCTCGGCGGGTCTGGTGGTGGCGGCCGTGGGCCACAAGAACCGTTGGGTGCGCGGCGCCGGACTGGCCGCCGCGGCCGCCAACGCCGGGTTCTTCCGGCATCCGCCGCGCAAGCCGCCCAGCCGCCCCGGTGTGGTCGTGGCCCCTGCCGACGGCCTGATCTGCCTGATCGAGGAAGCCGAGCCGCCGGCCGAACTCGGCCTGGGCACCGGGCCGGTTCCCCGGGTGAGCATCTTCCTGTCGCTGCTCGACGCGCACGTGCAGCGCATGCCGATCGGCGGCGAGGTGGTCGACGTGCAGTACCGCCCCGGCACCTTCCATTCCGCCGATCTCGCGGCGGCCAGTGAGGACAATGAACGCAACAGTGTGCTCATCCGCACGCCGGAAGGACGGGACGTGGTGGTCGTACAGATCGCCGGGCTGGTGGCGCGTCGCATCATCTGCGACGTCCACGCCGGGGACAAGGTCACCATCGGTGACACCTACGGGTTGATCCGGTTCGGCTCCCGGCTCGACACCTATCTGCCCGCGGGCTCGCAGATCCTCGTCGAACCCGGCCAGCGCGCGCTGGCCGGCGAGACGGTATTGGCGCAGCTGTCGTGATCAAACCCCGCCCCCGCCCGCTCATCAGTACGCGGTTGCTGCCCAGCGCCGTGACCGTGCTGGCCATCTGCCTGGGCCTGACGTCGGTGAAGTACGCC
This sequence comes from uncultured Actinomycetota bacterium, assembly GCA_963765445.1. Taxonomy (GTDB): domain Bacteria; phylum Actinomycetota; class Actinomycetes; order Mycobacteriales; family Mycobacteriaceae; genus Mycobacterium. The sequence goes on along the minus strand of CAVXWQ010000029.1, from coordinate 474 downwards.
CTCGACGGCCGGCCCACCGAATCGATGGCGCTGCTGGCCGCCGCGGCGATCCTCGACGCGCTCGACGGGCGCATCGCGCGCGTGCTCAAGGCCACCTCCCGGATGGGCGAGGAGATCGACTCGCTGGCCGACGCGGTGAACTTCGGTGTGGCGCCGGCGTTCATCGTGTGGTCGCTGCTGTTGTCGAACACCAGGGTCGGCTGGATCGTGGTGCTGCTCTACGCGGTGTGCATCGTGCTGCGCCTGGCCCGCTACAACGCGCTGCTCGACGCGGACCTGCCCGCCTACACCAAGGAGTACTTCGTCGGGATGCCCGCCCCGGCGGGCGCCATCGGCGCCATCGGCCCGCTGGCCGCCAAGATGCAGTGGGGCGACGGCTGGTGGACGTCGTACTGGGCGGTGTCGATATGGATGGTCGGTGTCTCGCTGCTCGTCGTCAGCCGCATCCCGATGCGCAAGATCCACACCTTCGCA
>CAVXWQ010000028.1:0-27039 GCA_963765445.1 uncultured Actinomycetota bacterium | reverse complement strand
CACGGACGCGGCATCGACCACGCCGAGTGGATTGCCGAAGTTGCCCTTCGAATCGGTGAACACCCGCAGGACGGTCACATCGACGGCCATGAATCGACTCTACGTCGGCCGGGCTGCGGGCGGCAGCGGTCAGGTGGCGCTGCGTTCGTCGGTTTCCATCGCGTCGAGTACCGCCACCCGGGTGTCCAGCGACCCGGTGACCATGCGCTCGCTGATGCCGGTGCGCAACAGCTCACGCAGTACGGCTTGGTCGTACTCGGCGGGCGCGTTGGAATCGATGAATCGTTGGACGACCTCGACGAAACGGTCGGGGTCGTCGTGGAAGGGGAAGTGCCCGGAGCGGGCGAAGATCTCCAGCTGCGAACCGGGCATGGCGGAGTGCGCCATATGGGCATGGCTGACCGGGATGACGGCATCCTGGTCGCCCCAGATCAGTTGCACGGGTACCGATTCGGTCAAATAACATCGATCCAGCATCGTCACCACCTGGCCGCGCCAGTCCACCACGGAACGCAGCGTGCGGGTGAACGCCGATGACGCGGTGGGCTCGGGCAGGTCGGTCAGGATGCGCAGCGCATCGGGAATGTCGCGCCCCAGGCCGGTGGACCCGAACACCGCGCCCATCGCCCGGCCGGCGACCTGCAGCACGGGCAGCACCATCGGCAGCCGCAGCAGCGCCAGCGCCTCACCGCCGAGCGGAAGCGAGGCAAACCGCAGCGCGATGTTGACCTCCTTGGTGACGCCGCCGGCGCCGATCAGGATCAGCCGCTCCACCAATTGCGGGAACTGGTAGGCGAACTGCATGGCCACGCCGCCGCCGAGCGAATGCCCGACCACCGTGACCTTGTCGATGTCGAGCACGCTGAGCAGATCGCGCATTCCGTTGGCATAGGCCGCCACCGAGTAGTCGGCCCGCGGCTTGTCGGACTGCCCGTGACCCAACAGGTCGGGCGCGATCACCGTGAACCGCTGGGCCAGCTTGCTGTGCACCGAATGCCAGGTCGTCGAGTTGTCCCCGATGCCGTGGATCAGCAGCAGCACCGGACCCGAACCGGCCACGCGAAAGGCCCGGCGATAGCCGTGGATGGTCCGGAAATGCAGGGTCGGTGTCAGCTCTCGCACCGGCTGCAGATTGGGCTTTCGCTGCGTCATGTCCAACCTTGTCGTCGGTGCGGAGGCCTCCGTCAGGTCTCGTCGTCGCCGTTGAGACCGTCTTTGAAGTCCTCGGCTTGCTGGGCCAGGAACCGCTCGAACTCCCCGGCCAATTCCTCTCCGCTGGGGAGTTCCTCGTCGTGTGCCAGCAGCGACCGGTTCTCCTGAGCGGCAACGAATGCATCGTACTGGCGCTCCAGTGCGCTCACCACTTGAGCGACCTCGGCACTGGCCTCGACCTGCTCGTCGATCTTGGTCCGGATCGTCGCCCCGGCATCGGTCAGCGCGCGCAGGGGCACCGCCAGCGACGCCGTCTTGGCCACCTGTTCGAGCAGCGCCTCGGCGGCGGCCGGGTAGTCGGTCTGGGCCAGATAGTGCGGCACGTGGACGGTGAAGCCGAGGACCTCGTGGCCGTGCTGGGCCATCCGGTACTCGAGCAGGTTGGACGCGCTGCCGGGCACCTGCACCTCGCCGACCCACGGCTGGTGGTCGGCGATCAGCTCCCGGTTGTTCGAATGGGCGGTCATCGACACCGGCCGGGTGTGCGGCACCGCCATCGGGATGGTGCCCAGCCCGATGGTCTGACGCACCCCGAGCCGCTCGGCCAGCAGCCGCACGGCGGTGACGAACCGCTCCCACTTGAGGTCCGGCTCGAGGCCGGCCAGCAGCAGAAACGGTGTGCCGAGGCTGTCGTGTAGGGCGTAGAGGTTCAGTAGCGGGTCGTCGTAGTGGGTGAAGTGGTCGGTCTTGAAGGTCATCAACGGGCGGCGCGAGCGGTAGTCGAGCAGTTCGTCGATGGCGAACGAGGCCACCAGCTCGGTGTCCAGGGTGTTGCGCAGGTGCTCGGCCGCCAGACGAATCGCGTGCCCGGCGTCGGAGAATCCCTCCAGAGCGTGGATGAGCACCGGGCCCCGGCCGTCGGAGGACGCCAGTTGCGGCGCCGGGAATTCCAGCTCGTACATCCCGGTCTGCTCGGGTTGATAGTTCTGTGCCTGGTCTTCAGCCATCTCGTTCCGCCTCCTCGCGGTGCTGGGCGGGTCGTCGCCGCCCTCGTACCGTGACACCCAGTGTCTCTCAGATTCGGGCTGGTGCCGTGGTCGGCACCCATGTTGAGCACAACGCAGCCCGACTGCCCACCGTTCCCGCGGGTCGTTTGCGGGGGCCGTCAGGCATGATCGGTGCATGCGGACAGTCGCGGCAGCGTTGGGTATCGCGGCCGGCGCCGTTCTGGTGGCCGGCTGCCAGCGATCGGGTGAACCGCCGGCCAAGGCCGCCGACGTCACCCCCTCGGAGGACGTCGCCATCGTCGCGCAGCCGATGCCGCCCATGCCCGCGGTGGGTGCGCTCTTCCTGGGCGGCACCGACACCCACACCTGCACCGGGGCGGTGGTGCGATCGCGGTCTCGCAACCTCGTGGTGACCGCCGCACACTGCCTGGCCCAGGGCTATCCGGCGACGTTCGTGCCCGGCTTCGACACCAAGGCAGCGCCCGACAACGTCTGGACCGTCGACGCGGTCTACCTCGATCCCCGCTGGGTGGCGACCCAGGACCCGCAGGCCGACTACGCGTTTCTGCGGGTCAGCCGGCCCGGCGGTGGCGCGATCGAGGCCGTCGCGGGCACGCCGCCGTCGCTGGGCTTCACGCCGGCCGACTTCAGTGGGGTGACGGTCATCGGTTATCCGCTGGGGGTCGGCGGCGGCCCCATCGGCTGCGACACGATCGCGGGGATGGAGTCCAGCGGGTTTCAGTCGCTGCAGTGCGGCGGCCTGGTCGACGGCACCAGCGGCGCCCCGTGGATCAGGGGTCGCGAGATCATCGGCGTGATCGGCGGCCGCGACGGCGGTGGCTGCAAGGACAGTGTGTCCTACTCGGCGCCCTTCGACGCCGCGACGGCCGCGCTGCTGGCCCGCGCTGAGGCGGGCGGCCCGGGTGATGCGGCGCCGAACACGTTCGACAGCCACTGCGGGGGCTAGTTGCGGAACTGGCTCAGTGCCCGCAACTTGTTCATCACGTCCAGCGCGGCGACCTTGTAGGCCTCCGAGAACGTCGGGTAGTTGAAGACGGCGTCCACCAGGTATTCGACGGTGCCTCCGCAGCCCATCACGGCCTGGCCGATGTGCACCAGTTCAGTGGCCGCGGTGCCGAAGATGTGGACGCCGAGCAGTGTGAGGTCCTCGGTGGACACCAGCAGCTTGAGCATGCCGTAGGAGTCGCCGGCGATCTGGCCGCGGGCCAGCTCGCGGTAGCGCGACACTCCGACCTCGTAGGGCACCGAGTTCTTGGTCAGGTCCACCTCGGTGGCGCCGACATAGGACACCTCGGGAATCGAGTAGATGCCGATCGGTTGTAGCGCGGTGATGCCCGCCGTCGGCTCGCCGAAGGCGTCGTAGGCGGCCAGCCGGCCCTGTTCCATCGATGTCGCGGCCAGCGCGGGGAAGCCGATGACGTCGCCGACGGCGTAGATGTGGTCGACCTTGGTCTGGAACGTCTTGTCGTCGACGAAGATCCGTCCCCGGTTGTCGGCCTCCAAACCGGCGTTGACCAGATCCAGGTGCGCGGTCTGGCCCTGGCGGCCCGCCGAGTACATGACTGTCTCGGCCGGGATCTGCTTGCCGCTGGCCAAGGTGGTGACAGTCCCGGCCGAGCCGACGTCGACGCCGGTCACCTCCTCGCCGAAGCGGAAGGTCACCGCCAGGTCGCGCAGGTGGAAGCGCAGCGCTTCGACGATCTCCGGGTCGCAGAACTCGAGCATGGTGTCGCGCTTCTCCACGACGGTGACCTTGGTGCCCAGCGCGGCGAACATCGAGGCGTACTCGATGCCGATGACGCCGGCGCCGACGACGACCATCGAGCCGGGGATCGACTTGAGATCGAGGATGCCGTCGGAGTCCAGCACCCGGTTCTCGTCGAACTCGACCCCGGCCGGGCGTGCCGGCGTGGTGCCGGTGGCGATGATGATGTAGCGGCCGCTGACGGTGATGCGTTCGGCGTGGGCGGGGTCCTCGACCAGGATGGTGTGTTCATCGAGAAACCGGCCGTGGCCTTCGTAGAGCTGAATTCCGTTGCGCATCAACTGGTTTCGCACCACATCAACTTCTTTGCCGATGACGTGCTGGGTGCGGGCGAGCAGGTCGGCGGGGGTGATCTTGTCCTTGACCCGGTAGCTGGCGCCGTAGAGCTCGCGCTGGCTCATGCCGGTCAGGTACAGGACGGCCTCGCGCAGCGTCTTGGACGGAATGGTGCCGGTGTTGACGCAGACACCGCCGAGCATGCGACCCCGCTCGATGATGGCCACCGTCTTGCCCAGCTTGGCCGCGGCGATGGCCGCCTTCTGACCGCCGGGGCCTGATCCGATGACGACGAGGTCGTATTCCACACTCACAAAGAAAAGGTGTACGCCGGTTTACCCGTTCTCGCATGCCGACGGCGTCAACAGCGCGTGAACAATCCCCAGATCGGACTTCGTCCACAGGCTGGGCCCGCCCGGCTGCTGCCGGAGGGGTCCTGACGGTGCCGGTTGACAGCGTCTCGGTCATGACCACACACCGATCTGACTACCGCATCACCCGTCCCGGCGCGCTGATCGCCGCCTTGCCCGCCGTACTCGGCTTCGTGCCGGAGAAGTCGCTGGTTCTCGTCTCACTCGAGCGCGGTGAGATGGGCGCCGTCATGCGTGTCGACCTGGCGCTCGCCCTGGCCGGGGAGGTGGGGCACCTCGCCGAGATCGCGGGTTCCTCGGGTGCTGACACCGTCGTGGCGGTGATCGTCGACGCCGACGGCGCCCTGTGCCCGGTCTGCAACGACGACTACCGCGAGCTGTGCGACGAGCTGACCGCCGCGCTTCGAGAGCACGGCATGACACTCGATGCCGCGCACGTCGTCGACCGCATCGAGGCCGGCGGCACCTGGCGCTGCGTCGACGGCTGCGGAGCCACCGGGACCGTCGACGACCCTGGCGCCTCGCCGCTGGCCGCCGCCGCGGTGCTCGACGGCAGGCGGCTCTACGGCACGCGCGAGGACCTCAAGGCGGTGATCGCGGTGACCGACCCCGGGCATGCCGATTCGCTACTGGTGTCCATCCGGGAACGCGCGGCGGTGCGGGAGGCCGAGTGGCGGGAGGACCCCGACGGCTGTGGGCGCCGCGAGGTGGAGGCGGCGATCGCCGCGGCGGGCAGGGTGAGCGGGGGAGCGGACCTCGACGACGACGAGGCGGCGATGCTGGCGTGTGCGCTCACCGACGTCGCGGTGCGCGACACCCTCTACGCACTGGCGGTCGGCTCGGGCGCCGGGCAGGCCGAGGCGTTGTGGGCGTTGTTGGCGCGCACGCTTCCGGACCCCTGGCGCGCCGAAGCGCTTGTGTTGCTGGCATTTTCGGCCTATGCGCGCGGTGACGGCCCGCTGGCGGGGATCTCGCTGGAGGCGGCGCTCCGCAGCGATCCCGAGCATCGGATGGCGAGCATGCTCGACACCGCGCTGCAGGCGGGGATGCGGCCCGAACAGATCCGGGAACTCGCCGGAACCGGCTACCGCCTGGCCAAGCGGCTGGGGGTGCGGCTGCCGCCGCGGCGGGCGTTCGGCCGGCGGGCGGTCTAGTGCGGTTAGACCTTCTCGACCTTCACGGCATGGGCCATCTCGTGCGGCAGGTCGACACTCTCGTGGCCGCTGACGATGACGGTCACGCCCCCGGTCGGGTTGTTCTCCACCTGGACGCGGGCGTTGGGCACCACACCGGCGTCCTTGAGCCTGCTGATCAATCCGACGTCGCCCTGGACGTGTTCGGTGAGCTGGCGGACCACCACCGCAACCGGTGAGCCGGCGGGCAGTTCGGTCAGCCGGACCAAGTTGGCCTCGTGGCGCTGGGTGAAGATGTCCAGGCCGAGCAGGGACAGCCCCGGGATCGGGTTGCCGAAGGGGGAGACGGTCGGATCGTCGAGCACCTTGACCAGGCGCCGCTCGACGTCCTCGCTCATCACGTGCTCCCACCGGCAGGCCTCGGCGTGGACTTCCTCCCACGGCAGGCCGATGACGTCGACGAGCAGACGTTCGGCCAGCCGGTGCTTGCGCATCACCGACACCGCCAGCGCGCGGCCCTTCTCGGTCAGCTCGAGATGCCGATCACCGGCCACGTGCAGCAGACCGTCGCGCTCCATGCGCGAGACCGTCTGGCTGACCGTGGGTCCACTCTGCTCCAGCCGCTCCGCGATGCGGGCGCGCAGCGGGGTCACGCCCTCTTCCTCGAGGTCGTAGATCGTGCGCAGATACATCTCGGTGGTATCGACCAGGTCGTTCATTAGGTCACCCTTCGTCGCCGTCGAGTCTACTTGCGCAGTTGGACGGTTTGGTGCGCAACACCAGGCAGACAGCTGTATGCCCGCCGGACGGGCCGACGGGCATACAGGAGGGGGTTGGTCAGCTGGCGTAGGACCGCAACCGGTCGGCGCGCTCGCCGTTGCGGAGCTTGGCCATCACCTCGCGCTCGATCTGGCGGACGCGCTCGCGCGACAGGCCGAACAGCTTGCCGATCTGATCGAGGGTGCGGGGCTGGCCGTCGTCGAGGCCGAACCGCAGGCGGATCACCTGGTGCTCACGCTCGTCGAGGGTGGCCAGCACGCTGCGGATGTCGGTGTGCAGCAGCTCGGAGATCACCGCGTTCTCCGCCGACATGGCCTCGGCATCCTCGATGAAGTCGCCCAGGGGGGCTTCCTCGTCGCTGCCGACGGGCATGTCGAGGCTGACCGGATCACGGCTGTGCTCGAGCAGATCGTTGATCTTCTCCACCGGGATGCCGGACTCTTCGGCGAGCTCGTCGTCGGTGGCCTCGCGGCCCAGATTCTGGTGCATCTCCCGCTTGATCCGCGCCAGCTTGTTGACCTGCTCGACCAGGTGGACGGGCAGCCGGATGGTGCGGCTCTGGTCGGCCATGCCGCGGGTGATCGCCTGACGGATCCACCAGGTGGCATACGTGGAGAACTTGAATCCCTTGGTGTAGTCGAACTTTTCCATCGCGCGGATCAGACCCAGGTTGCCTTCCTGGATGAGATCGAGCAGCGGCATGCCGCGTCCGGTGTAGCGCTTGGCCAGCGACACCACCAGGCGCAGGTTCGCCTCGAGCAGGTGACTGCGGGCGGCCCGGCCGTCGCGCACCACGATGGCCAGATCGCGCTTGCGGTTCTCGCTGAGCCGCTTGCGGGTCTCGAGCAGATGCTGGGCGTAGAGCCCGGCTTCGATGCGCTTGGCCAACTCGACCTCGTCCTCAGCGCTGAGCAGTGCGGTCTTGCCGATGCCGTTCAGATACACGCGCACGAGGTCGGCTGCTGGACTCTGTGCGTCCAAATCGCTGTCAACCCGGCTTGTGGTGGCATTTGCCATGGTGGCCTCCTGATCGGCTCCGTCTGTCAAGTGGTCCAACGTCCGACAGGTGCTAAGAGTTCCCGCGAGGTCGCCATCTCACACCCTCTGAAGTGCAGAAATGCGGCGACGTCCTGAGAATGTGCTGAGAAAGGGGCGCGGCGTGCGCTCAGCGGGAACCGGTGTCGGCCGGACCGGCCGCGTGTGGTTGCGCCGTGGGCGTCAGACCGCTCTCGATCGCGCGACGTTCCGGCCGCGGGAACAGCTGCGTGCGGTGGGGCATGTCGTTGTACCGGCGCGGCTCCTCGGCCCGCCGGGGCGGCCGGTCGTTGGCGATCAGCACGGCGATCCACGGCAGGGGCAGCGACAGCGCGATGATCGCCAGCGAGACCAGGCCGTTGTGCCAGATTCCGTAGGCGACCGCGGCGAGCATCAGAGCGGGGATGCGAAAAGACATGATGGTCAAGTACTTACGCACCCGGGCGCGGTGTTGCTCCTCGTAGGCGGGGGCCGCGGCGGTGATGAGCACGGGCCGACCGTCGTCGTCGAAGCCGAGCTCACGTTTCATATCCCCACTGTTCCACATTTCGGCACCGTTGAACGGGCCGGTTTCTTACGACTGTCTAACCGGGCACAATGTCTCGTATGCAGACCCAGACGATCGAACGCACCGACAGCGACGAACGCGTCGATGACGGGACCGACGACGACCGCCCCAAGGTCTTCCACTACGTCAAGAAGGAAAAGATCGCCGAGAGCGCGGTCATGGGCACCCATGTCGTGGCGTTGTGCGGCGAGGTCTTCCCGGTGACGCGCGCAGCCAAGCCCGGATCCCCGGTCTGCCCCGACTGCAAGAAGATCTACGAGAGCCTCAAGAAGGGCTGACCGGCTCGGGCCGGGTGCTCCTCGCTGGCCGCCGGCGGCTCGGCTTTGGCGTCGGTCTCGCCCAGCGAGCGGGCCTTGCGTTCCAACCAGGTTCGGACCTGGTGCCCGCGCGGCAACGGCGCCGGGAACTCCTCCTGGATCGCGGCGTTGAGTTCGGCGCCGATCATGACCGCGAACCCGAGGAAGAACGCGAACAGCAGGAACGCGATCGGGGTGGCCAGCGCGCCGTAGGTGTAGCCGGTGCTGGTGATCCAGGTCAGGTAGAACTTCAGGCCCAAGGTGGCCACCACGAACACCGTGACCGCCAGCACCGCCCCCCACAGCAGTCGGTGGGTGGGCAGCGGCCTGGGCAGTGACACCCGGTAGAGGATCGTCACCGCCACCACCAGACCCAGGATCAGGGCGGGGAAATAGCCGTAGCGCAGGACGCTGTCCCAGCTGTCCGGGATGTACTCGCCGATCTTGCGCGGGCCCAGCGCCACCAGTGGCGCGGCCGCGATGACGAACACCAGCATCACCACGTAGAGGCCCAGCGCGAAGAACCGCTGCCGAACCGGATGCCGCAGCGGGGTCTGGTCGTGCGCTTCGACGACCGAGTCCACGAAGGCCGAGATGGCCGAGGACCCGGCCCACAGGCTGATCACGAAGCCCACCGAGACCACCTCGCCGCGGGCACCCACCACGATGTCGTGGACGGTCGGTTCGATGATCTCGTTGACGACGTTCTTGGAGAAGAAGCTGTTGGCGGTGCTGATCAGCTGGTCCTGGATGCGCTGCAGGGTGTCGGGCCCGAACAGCGGCGCGATGTAGGCGAGGCTGCCGAGCATCCCGAGCAGCAGCGGGGGCAGCGACAGCACCGACCAGAAGCCGGCCTGAGCCGACTCGGAGAAGATCGAGTCGTCCCAGCTCTTGGAGATGGTGCGCCGGATGATGCGCCACACGTGATGGCGGGACGGCTTGGCTGGCTGGTCAGTCATGACCAGTCCAGCATTCCCGACGACGGCGGTCCTGCCCAGCAACCCGGCCGTCGGGTCGCGCTATGAGTCCGACTGGCTCACTTCGAGCACCGCCGCCAACTCGACCAGCTTGGCCTGGTGTTCGTTGGCGTGATGCTGGCAGAACAGCAGTTCGGCACCGGATGGGAGCTTGGCGCGCACCCGGGCCGCTGCACCGCAGCGGTCGCAGCGATCAGCCCGGGTCAATTCGGGACTGGTCAGGGTTGCGTTCATGGGCTCCTCCGTAAGGTGCTCAATGCGCCGGCGGTTCGGCGCCGCCGCCGCGTGTATCTACTGTCTCAGACGTTTTGCGTTCCGGCCTTGTTCCCCGGGGGTTTGCAGTTGTGTCGTGTCTCACGCCCCCTCGTGTTGCGGGTAATGCAGTGTGGTCGTATGTACCCGAATCCGGATTTCTTACTCCACCTGTGTGGACGACGGGACTGGGACGAGGCCAAGGCCGTCGGCGAACTTTGCCCCCAGTCGTTGACCGAGGTCGGATTCGTCCACCTGTCCGCGCCGCATCAGGTCCACCTTCCGGCGAACCGGCTCTTCGCCGGCCGAACCGATCTGGTCCTGCTGCATGTCGATCCGCGTGCGCTCGGCTCGCCCGTGCGCTGGGAACCGGGTGTTGCAACCGATCCGGAGTCGATGCTGTTCCCGCATCTGTACGGCCCGCTTCCGGTGGCTGCCGTGATCGACGTCACGTCCTATCCGCCAGGACCCGACGGCCGGTTCCCGGAGTTCCCGCTCTCCACGTAGGCGTCGGCTTCGATCTCCACCAGCAGGTGGGGTTCGATCAGGGCGGCGACCTCGACCATCGTCGCCGCGGGCCGAATCTCGCCGAAGAACTCCGCATGCACCGCGCCGACCGCCCGCCACTGCGAGATGTCGGTGACGAACATGCGGGTGCGGATCACGTCGGACATGCGCCGCGCCCAGGTCGTGTAGCGCTGATTCGATGCGGCGCAGAGCGTTTCGGGTCTGCTCTGCGATGTCGTCGCCGTCGCCGGTGGTGCCCGCGACGGCGATCAGCGGCCCGGTTCGCACCGCCCGCGAGTAGCCCACCTCCGGCTCGTAGGCGGACTCCGAGGACAGGTTCGTTCGGGTGGACACCCGGCTCAGGGTAGGGCGGCGCGACTGCCCGATGCACCCGGTTTCCGAGCCGCCGCAGTTATTGACGAATACGATAAATCGCGACATCGACGCAGTGGGAGTGACGGGTGGCGCGACAGGCGAGGGCTGAGGCGACCCGCGGCAAGATCATCGACGCCGCGGTCGAGTTGTTCACCGACGCGGGCTACGGCGACACCGACCTGGCCGCCATCGTCAGGCAGGCCGGCATCACCAAAGGCGCGTTCTACTACCACTTCGAGTCCAAGGAGCAGGTCGCCGACGCCATCATCGCCGAAGGCAACATCCGACTGCGGAAAGTCTTCTTCGACGCCGACCAGTCCTCGTCGTCGGCGCTCCAGAGCCTCATCCTCGCGACGTTCGGCGTCGCCCGCCTGATGCGCACCGACCAGCTGGTCGGAACTGGAAACCTGCTCGTCCAGTCGTTGAGCCAGGTCGGCCACGCCGGCCAGGGGCTGTACCCGGACTGGGTCGAGGTGTTCACCGGCTACCTGAAAACCGTTGCCGCGCAGGGAGATTTGCGTGACGACGTCGACCCGATCGAGGCGGGTGAGACGGTGTGCGCAAGTGTGCTGGGTGCACAATTGCTGTCCGACGCGATCGGCGACGACGTCTGCGGCCGGCTGGCCCGCGCCTGGCGGGTGCTGATCGTCGCGCTCGTCCCGGACGAGTCGGTGTCCTACTTCCAGGAGTTCCTGGCCCGCATCGCCGCGCAGTACGACCGGCCCGAGCAGTCCTAGTCCAGGTAGTCGCGCAGCACCTGCGAGCGGCTCGGGTGGCGCAGCTTGGACATCGTCTTGGACTCGATCTGCCGGATGCGCTCGCGGGTGACGCCGTAGACCTGGCCGATCTCGTCGAGCGTGCGGGGCTGGCCGTCGGTCAGGCCGAACCGCAACCGGACCACGCCGGCCTCGCGCTCGGACAGCGTCTCGAGCACCGACTGCAGCTGATCCTGCAGCAGCGTGAAGGACACCGCGTCGACGGCCACCACGGCCTCGGAGTCCTCGATGAAGTCGCCGAGCTGGCTGTCGCCCTCGTCGCCGATGGTCTGGTCCAGCGAGATCGGCTCACGCGCGTACTGCTGGATCTCCAGCACCTTCTCCGGCGTGATGTCCATCTCCTTGGCGAGCTCCTCGGGGGTGGGCTCGCGGCCGAGGTCCTGCAGCAGTTCGCGCTGGATGCGGCCGAGTTTGTTGATCACCTCGACCATGTGCACCGGGATGCGGATGGTGCGGGCCTGGTCGGCCATGGCGCGGGTGATCGCCTGGCGGATCCACCAGGTGGCGTAGGTGGAGAACTTGTAGCCCTTGGTGTAGTCGAACTTCTCGACCGCGCGGATCAGACCCAGGTTGCCCTCCTGAATCAGGTCCAGGAACGCCATGCCGCGCCCGGTGTAGCGCTTGGCCAGCGACACCACCAGACGCAGGTTCGCCTCGAGCAGGTGGTTCTTGGCGCGGTCGCCGTCGCGGCAGATCCACTGCATGTCGCGACGCTGCTGGACCGGCAGCTTCTCGCCCTTCTCGACCAGCTCCGCCAGCTTCTGGGTGGCGTACAGGCCGGCCTCGATGCGCTTGGCCAGCTCCACCTCTTCCTCGGCGTTGAGCAGCGCGACCTTGCCGATCTGCTTGAGGTAGGCGCGAACCGAGTCGGCTGAGGCGGTCAGCTCGGCGTCCTTGCGGGCCTGCCGCAGCGCCTCGGACTCTTCCTCGTCCCACACGAAGTCCCCGGAGGCCTTGTCCTTCTCGGACGGCTCGGAGATCTCGTCCTCGTCGGCGGTCTCGGCCTCGGCGACCGGGGCAGCCTCCTCGGCGGCCTCCTCGTCGGGCTCCTCGACGGCTACCTCGACTTCGTCGACGGCGACGTCCTCGAGATCGTCGAGCACGATCTCGTCCTCGGCGACGTCCAGTTCGGGCTCGGTCTCGAGGTCGGTGTCCAGGTCCTCGGCGACGACGTCGCCGCCGGGTGCCGCGACCGCCTCGGCGGCGGCCTTCTTGGCGCGGCCGCGCGGCGCCGGAGCGTCCGCGGTGGTCTTGGCGGCGGGCTGCCTTGGTGGCCTTCTTGGCCGGAGCGGCCTTGGCGGCCGCCGTGTCTTGGGCGCAGCCTCGGCGTCACCGGCCACGGCCTTGGTGGCGCTGGCGGCGGGTGCCTTGGTGGCCCGCTTGGCCGGCGCGGAACCGTTGGCGGCCGGCTTGGTTGGCTGGCCGCCGGCTTCTTCGCGGGAGTCTTGGTGGCGGTGCGCTTCACCGGCTCGTCGGTTGCCGGGCTTGCCTTCGTCGCTGCCACGTACACCCTTTCGATCGTGCTGGCTGTCGGCGGGCGTGGGCGCACCCGACCGAAAGCGTCGGCTATCAGGAATATCGGCGTGGATCTCGTGGGGGATACTTGCCGCTATCCGGTAGGCGGCCGCCGTTGACCATTGTAACGACTAGATGGACCTGCACCGCGCCAGCAGCGGAAAATCAGTACGTGACGTCGGGCTGGCGCGGCCATCGCGGCGCCGACGATGCCCGCCTCGTTGAGCAGTTCGGCCGCCACCACCGGGGTGCGGTTCTTCAGCAGCGGGATCCATTTCTCGGACTTGCGGCTGATGCCGCCGCCGGCGATGAACAGATCGGGCCAGATCAGGTTCTCGATCGCGATGAGCACCTTGGTGACCTCCTCGCTCCACCGCTCGTAGCTCCAGTCCTTGCGTTCCTTGACCGAGGACGCCGCCCGGTGCTCGGCCTCCTTGCCGCCGACCTCGAGGTGGCCGAACTCGGTGTTGGGCAGCAGCACGCCCTTGTGGATCACCGCCGAGCCGATGCCGGTGCCGAAGGTCAGCAGCACGACCACGCCGCTCTCGTCGCGCCCGGCGCCGTAGCGCTTCTCGGCCAGGCCGGCGGCGTCGGCGTCGTTGAGGACGGTCACCTGCTGGCCGCCGAGGGCGGCGCTGATGATCTCGGCGGCGTTGGTTCCGATCCAGGCCTTGTCGACATTGGCGGCGGTCTGCACCACGCCGTTGACGACCACGCCGGGGTAGGTGACGCCCAGCGGACCGGTCCAGTCGAAGTGCCTGACCACTTCGGCGACGGTCTTGGCGATGGCCTCCGGTGTCGGCGGGCTGCGGGGTCAGCAGCTTGAAGCGCTCGCCGATGAGTTGGCCGGTGTCGAGATCGACCATGCCGCCCTTGACCCCGCTGCCGCCGACGTCGACGCCGAATCCTCGGTTGGTTCCTGCGGTGCTGGGTTCGGTTCCGGTCATGGCTGCTCCTCGGCGAGGCGGGGTGTCGGCGCGATCCAACACTAGTGCGTGCGGGCCTCTTTGTGTCCGGGTCTTCCGGTGTGTGCTGCGATAGCCGGTGTGAGTGAGAACCGGCCCGACCGATTGCGTACCGTCGCCGAGCAGTTGGCAGCAGAGGCGGCCGAGTTCGCCCGCCGTCGCCGCGCCGAGATCTTCGGTGCCGGAGCCGGACTCGAGCGCCGGCCGGTTCGGTTCAGTCCAAGAGCACCCCGACCGACCCGGTGACGATCGCCGACACCGAAACCGAACGGCTGCTGCGCGATCGGCTCGACGCGCTGCGCCCCGGTGAGCCGATCCTCGGCGAGGAGGGGGGCGGCCCGGAAGCCGCGGCCGGCGGCGGCGTGTGCTGGGTGGTCGATCCCATCGACGGGACCGTGAACTTCGTCTACGGCATCCCCGCCTACTCGGTGTCGGTGGCCGCCCAGATCGACGGGGTGTCGGTGGCCGGGGCGGTCGCCGACGTGGTCTCCGGCGACGTGTACTCGGCCGCATTGGGCGCGCGGCGCCCACGTGCTGCGCGGCGGCGAGCGGCGAGCGCTGCGGTGCACCACCGCCGACGAGCTCGCCATGGCGTTGGTCGGCACCGGCTTCGGCTACGCCCCGCGGCGGCGCGCCGCGCAGGCGGCGCTGCTGGCCGGGATACTGCCGCTGGTCCGCGATGTCCGCCGGATCGGTTCGGCCGCACTGGATCTGTGCATGGTCGCCGAGGGCCGGCTCGACGCGCACTACGAGCACGGACTGCACGTCTGGGACTGGGCGGCGGGCGCGCTGGTGGCCGCCGAGGCCGGCGCGCTGGTGCGCCTGCCCGGGGCCGGCGACGGCGAGGGCCGGCCTGCTGGTCGCCGCGGCGCCGGGCATCGCGGCGCAACTCATCGAGGCGCTGGACCGATTCGGCGGCCTGCGCCCGCTGGAGTGAGCGGGCTCAGCAGGTGCCGTTGTGGATCTTGGCGATCAACGCCGAGTCCGCCGGCTCGGTGGCGTCCGGGCGCAGACCGGCCAGCACCGCGTCGATGTCGTCGCTGTGGGCCAGCGTGGTGAAGTCGGTGCCGATGGCCAGGTCGACCGTGTCGTCCTTGCGGTCGTCCTGATAGAGCTCGACGCACGGGGCCACCAGCCACACCGCGGCGGCGCCGGCCTTGCCGTTGGCTCCGAACCGGATCTGACCCTGGCAGGTCAGCCGGGCGTTGGCGTAGACCGGGTCGTTGGCCGCGGTGGGCTGAGCGAACCCGAGGTCGCGCAGCGCGCCGGCCACCTCGCCTGCCTGCCCGCCCTGGCCGCTGGCGTTGAGCACGCGGATCTTCGTTTCGGCGAGCTTTGCCGGGGCGACGTCGATGAGCGTCGAGCGCGACACCTGGTCGCCGAGCTTCGGGGCGTTGGCGTCGGCCGGGGCGGGCGGTGCGGGGCACGCCGCCGCCTCGCGCACGTCGACCGGCCGGGTCAGCACGATTCCCCATACCAGGGCGGTGATCGCGAACAGCACGCCGACCGCGATCAAGCCGGGCAGATAGTTGCGGCGGCGGAACGGGCGACCGTGCTTGTCGAAGGCTGTGCCCTCGGTAATTTGAGCGACCACGGATGCACTCTAGAACTAGGGTGTGGGCGCTGGTGGAACACGCCCAAGGCCGCAGATCAACAGATGTGAGGTAAATCACACTTCAACGCGGTGTGATCTGGGCACGAATCGTTTGGTGGATGCGTTCGACGCTGATACAAAGCCATGCTGAGGTTTACGAGGGGAAGACGATGGCTACCGACTACGACGCCCCACGGCGTACAGAGACCGACGACGTGTCCGAAGATTCGCTCGAGGAGCTGAAGGCACGGCGCAATGAAGCGCAGTCGGCAGTGGTCGATGTCGACGAATCAGAGACCGCCGAGAACTTCGAGCTGCCGGGCGCAGACCTGTCCGGCGAGGAACTGTCGGTGCGGGTGATCCCCAAGCAGGCCGACGAGTTCACCTGTTCGAGCTGCTTCCTGGTGCATCACCGCAGCCGGCTGGCCAGCGACAAGAACGGCGTGATGATCTGCACCGACTGCGCGGCCTAGCTTCGCATCGCGGAGAGCACGCGCTCGGGGTGCCGGGCGCTCACCAGCCAGTACGGCGTCGGATCATCCGGGTCGTCCAGGACGAGCAGAACCATGGGACCCACCCATGCCCGGTGCAGGACGAACGCGGCCGGGTCGAGTTGGCGGCCCAGTGCCGCCGACTTCGCTGTGCGCGGGATCTCCGCCGAGCGGCTGACCACGGACGCCGGAAGATGCGCCTGCCCAGCCCACAGTTCGACGTCGGGACCGTGCCTGGACCACCCGGACCTCGACGCGGCCCAACCACAGCAACACGCCCGCGGCCACCGCGCCCAGCACCACGTACGGCAGCCACGGCGGTAGGGTCCGGACTCCCATGTTGACTTCTTTGGCGATCAGCGCGGCCACCCCGAAACCGAGCGGCCACCACCACCAGGGCACCCACAGCCGCTCGCGGTACCGCACGGTTTGCGAGGTCACACGCGAACCAGACACGGGGCCAAGGGTAGTCTGTGGCATCGTGCCCACCAGTCTTGCGGTGGTTCGTTTGGACCGCGATCTCCCGATGCCCAGCCGCGCTCACGATGGTGATGCGGGCGTCGATCTGTGCAGCGCCGAAGACGTCGAACTGGCGCCCGGCCACCGTGCGCTGGTCGGTACCGGCATCGCTGTGGCCATTCCGCACGGCATGGTCGGACTGGTCCATCCGCGCTCCGGTTTGGCTGCGCGCGTTGGACTTTCGATCGTCAACAGCCCCGGCACGATCGACGCCGGCTACCGCGGCGAAATCAAGGTGGCACTGATCAACCTCGACCCCGCCACGCCGATCGTGATTCGGCGCGGCGACCGCATCGCCCAACTGCTGGTCCAGCGGGTCGAACTACCAGAGCTGGTCGAGGTGGCCTCGTTCGACGAGGCCGGGCTGGCTGACACCACCCGTGGTCGGGGCGGCCACGGATCCTCCGGCGGACATGCGAGTTTGTGATGGCATTCGGCAGACGTAAGAACGACGACGACCGCGACGAGACCGCCGACACCCCGGTGGCTCCCGAACCGGCGGAGCCGGAGCGCGACGAGGTCGATACCGACGACGACGGTGGCCCGTTCGACATCGAGGACTTCGACAACCCCGACGACGCCGCGCTGGCCCGCCTCGACCTGGGCTCGGTGCTGATTCCGATGCCGGCCGCCGGCCAGGTTCAGGTCGAGATGAACGAGATCGGTGCGCCCAGCGCGATCTGGGTGGTCACCCCCAACGGGCGGTTCACCATCGCGGCCTACGCCGCGCCCAAGTCGCCGGGACTGTGGCGTGAGGTGGCCGGCGAGCTGGCCGACTCGCTGCGCAAGGACAACGCCAAGGTGTCCATCGAAGACGGGCCGTGGGGCCGTGAGGTCGTCGGCACCGGCGCCGGTGTGGTGCGTTTCATCGGCGTCGACGGCTACCGCTGGATGATCCGCTGCGTGGTCAACGGCGCGCCCGAGTCGATGGACCGGCTGACCGACGAGGCGCGAGAAGCCTTGGCTGACACCGTCGTTCGCCGCGGCGACACTCCGATGCCGGTGCGCACCCCGCTGCCGGTCCAGCTGCCCGAGCCGATGGCCGAGCAGCTGCGCCAGGCCGCCGCGCAGCAGGCGCAGATGGCCGCCGCCCAGCAGGCGATGATGCAGCAGCAGCAGGCGCAGGGCCAGCAGCCCACCGAGCGGCGCAGCGCGTCCGGTTCGGCCATGCAGCAGCTGCGCAGCAGCAGCACCGGCGGCTAGCGCAAGCGCTCTAGGCGCTGGCCTCCGTCAGCGCGGCCACGCACGCCGCGCCCAGCACCGAGGGATCGGGCCCGAACTCGTCGAGGGTAACCGTCCGCAGCGCCGCGCGCGGCGCCGCCGACACCCACTCCAACGCCACCTCCAGCGGGTGGATCGGATCGTCGGAGGCCGCCACGACGCCCATCGGCACGCTCAACCGCTCCAGTTCGGCACTCGAGGGCGACACGTAGCTCGCCGCCTCCTCCATCGCGGCGGGCAGGTCCGGCCACTGGCTCAGCCAGCTTCGGGTCAGCTCGTCGGCCAGCCAGGCCGGGCTCGAGGCCTGCATCTGCGCGGTGGTGGCCGCCAGCCCCTCGGTGCGCAGCTGATGGGCGGTGTGCCGGGCGGACAGCGCGGCCGGCGCGGCGTGCGGTTCGCCGGTCCACGGCGGCAGCGCGGCCAGCACCGCGACGGCCCGTTGCGGATGGGCCAGCGCCCACGCCGCCGCCACCGCCGCACCGATGGACACCCCGCCGACCGCGATCGGGCCGTCGCGCGAGGCGTCCTCGAGGGCCTGCAGATAGCCGGCGACCAGCCGTCCGGGCTGCGGCGCGGCGGCGATCACCACCGCGCCCATCTCGTGCAGCGGTCCGGCGAACGCGCGGTAGACGTAGTCGTCGTCCGAGCCGGTTCCGGGTAGCAGAACCGTCGGAACGCCGCGCAGTGTGATCGCCATATCCTGATCGTGCCCTGTGTCGGAATAACCACAACGACTCCGGGTATGCCGCGTGGCATCGGGGAACCAACAGGTCTACCGTTGCGTTGGCAGTGTGATCGAAGATCAGGAGAGGCCATGGCTACGGCCGAAGGTTTTGTTCGCCGCATCACCCGTCGACTGACGGAGGATCCTGAGCAGCGCGACGCCCAAGAGCTCACCGGTGAGTCCGACAGCACCGGCGCCCAGCGCGCCGTGGACTGCCAGCGCGGCCAGGAAGTCACCATGGTCGGGACTCTGCGCAGCGTCGAAACCAACGCCAAGGGCTGCGCCGGCGGTGTGCGCGCCGAATTCTTCGACGGCACCGACAGCGTCACCCTCGTCTGGCTCGGCCAGCGCCGCATCCCCGGCATCGAGTCCGGCCGCACCCTGCGGGTGCGCGGGCGTCTCGGCACGCTGGAGAACGGCAGCAAGGCCATCTACAACCCGCACTACGAGATCCAGCGTTGACCCAACCGGTCAGTGATGCGGCCGACGCCGACACCCCTGGACCCGTGGACCGAGAACCCAAGAAGACTCCAGCCCAGGCGCTGCTGGCCCAGATGGGCGGCATCAGCGGCCTGATCTACTCGGCGCTGCCCGTCGCCGTCCTGGTCCCGGTGAACACCGTCTACGGCCTGGTGCCCGCCATCGGCGCCGCGCTGGGGGTGGCCGCGCTGATCCTGGTGTGGCGGCTGATCCGCCGCGACTCGGTGCAGCCCGCGGTGTCCGGGTTCATCGGCGTCGGCATCAGCGCCCTGATCGCCTGGATGGTCGGCGCCTCCAAGGGGTACTTCCTGCTCGGCATCTGGACCTCGCTGCTGTGGGCGGCGGTGTTCGCGGTCTCGATCCTGATCCGCCGGCCCGTGGTCGGCTACGTCTGGAGCTGGGTCAACGGCCACGACCGCACCTGGCGCACGGTCCGGCGTGCCGTGCTGGCATTCGACATCGCCACCCTGACCTGGGTGCTGGTGTTCGGTGCCCGCTTCCTGGTGCAGCACCGCCTCTACGACCTGGACAAGACCGGCTGGCTCGGGGTGGCCCGCATCGCGATGGGCTGGCCGCTGACCGCCGTCGCCGCCCTGGTCACCTATCTGGCGATCCGCACCGCTCAGCGCGCGCGTGCACCAAGCCCACGCGCACGAGAACGAGCCGACACCGGCGTCGCGCCCGCCGGCGACTGACGCTAGTCCGACTCGGCAGCAGCCTCGAGCGCAACTCGTCCTCGACCTCGGGAGCCGCGACGAACAGCAACTCGTCGCCGCCCTCGAGTGGCTCGTCGGGCTCGGGAACGATGACCCGCTGACCGCGCAGGATCGTCACCAGCGCGGCGTCGCGGGGCAGGGACAGCTTGCGCACCGGACGGCCGCCCCACGGGGTGTCGTCGGGCAGGGTGATCTCGACCAGGTTGGCGTGGCCCTGACGGAACTGCATCAGGCGCACCAGATCGCCGACCGCCACCGCCTCCTCGACCAGCGAGGCCAGCATCCGCGGTGTGGACACCGCGACGTCGACGCCCCACGCGTTGTCGAACAGCCACTCGTTGCGCGGGTCGTTCACCCGCGCCACCACCCGCGAGACCGCGAACTCCGTCTTGGCCAGCAGCGAGAGCACCACGTTGGCCTTGTCGTCGCCGGTGGCGGCGATCACCACGTCGAACTCCTCGAGGTGCACCGCCTCCAGCAGGCTCAGCTCGCAGGCGTCACCGAGACGCCAGTGCGCCGCCGGAATGGCGTCGACGTCGACGTGATCGGAGTTGCGCTCGATCAGGGTGACGTCGTGCTCGTTCTCCACCAGCTCGCGGGCGATCGACCGCCCGACCGCGCCGGCCCCCGCGATCGCGACCTTCAGACGCTTCTCGCCCATGTCCTAGTGCCCCTCTCCGACGTCCGGGCCCGGCGGTAGCGCGGCCATCGCCAGCGCCTCGGCGGCCCGCCCGGACACCGCCGCGATGTAGACCTGATCGCCGGCCTGCACGATGGTCTTGGGCTCGGGCAGGATCCCGGTGCCGAACCGGATGATGAAGGCCACCCGCGCCCCGGTGACCTCTTCCAGGTCGGTGACCCGGTGGCCCACCCAGCCCTCGTGCAGCGACGCCTCGGCGACCGCCACGGTGCCGGTGGGGTCGCGCCACTTGGTGGTCTCGGTGTCGCGGACGAGCTCGTTGAGCAGCCGGTCGGTGGTCCACGGCACGGTGGCCACCGTCGGGATGCCCAGACGCTCGTAGACCGCGGCGCGCTTGGCGTCGTAGATGCGGGCCACCACCCGTCCGACGCCGAAGGTCTCGCGCGCCACCCGGGCGGAGATGATGTTCGAGTTGTCGCCGGAGGACACCGCCGCGAAGGCGTCGGCGTTCTGAATGCCCGCGCGCAGCAGCACTTCCCGGTCGAAACCCATCCCGAGCACCCGCTCGCCGGAGAACTCCGGGGACAGCCGGTTGAACGCGGTCGCGTCGCGATCGATGATCGCCACGTCGTGCCCGATCCGGGACAGCGCGTCGGCCAGCGAGGCGCCCACCCGGCCGCACCCCATCACCACTACCCGCACCTGACATCCTCTCGGCTACGTCGTGCGTCGGCCCGCGTGAACCGGGGCCGAAACGTGGCTGACCGACCCGTGCGGACACCGACCGTATCCGGAACGCTACAGCCAAAGCGCCATGGGCTTAGTCTTGGCACTCGTGTCTAAGCTTTCGACCGCCGCACGCCGGCTGGTCCTGGGGCAGCCCTTCCGTAGCGACAAGCTGAGCCACACGCTGCTGCCCAAGCGGATCGCCCTTCCGGTGTTCGCCTCCGACGCGATGTCGTCGGTGGCCTACGCGCCCGAGGAGATCTTCCTGGTGCTCTCGGTCGCCGGGCTGGCGTCGTACGCGATGGCGCCCTGGATCGGGCTGGCGGTCGCGCTGGTCATGCTCGTCGTGGTCGCGTCCTATCGGCAGAACGTGCACGCCTACCCCTCCGGTGGCGGCGACTACGAGGTGGTCACCACCAACCTGGGCGGCACCGCCGGTCTGACGGTGGCCAGCGCGCTGCTGGTCGACTACGTGCTGACCGTCGCGGTGTCGATGGCCTCGGCGATGTCCAACATCGGCTCGGCGGTCCCGTTCATCGCCCACCACAAGGTGGCGTTCGCCGTGATCGCGATCCTGCTGCTGACCGCGGCCAACCTGCGCGGCATCCGGGAGTCCGGCACCGCGTTCGCCATCCCCACCTACGCCTTCATCATCGCCATGTTCCTGATGCTGGTGTGGGGCTTCTTCCAGATCCACGTCCTGGGCCACCACCTGCAGGCCGAGTCCGCCGGCTTCGGCCTGCGCTCCGAACACGGCGACGTCATGGGGCTGGCGCTGGTGTTCCTGGTCGCCCGGTCGTTCTCCTCCGGCTGTGCGGCGCTGACCGGTGTGGAGGCGATCAGCAACGGGGTGCCGGCGTTCCGCAAGCCCAAGTCGAAGAACGCCGCGACCACGCTGGCCCTGCTGGGTGGCATCGCGGTCACGCTCTTCATCGGCATGATCGTGCTGACCCTCGAGACCGGCGCCAAGGTCGCCGAGCGCCCCGACGAACAGCTCATCGGCGCTCCGCCGGGCTACCAGCAGAAGACCCTGGTGGCGCAACTGGCCGACTCGATCTTCCACAACTTCGCGCCGGGTCTGTTCCTGATCACCGGCGTCACCGCGCTGATCCTGGTGCTGGCGGCCAACACCGCGTTCAACGGCTTCCCGGTGCTGGGTTCGATCCTGGCCCAGGACCGCTACCTGCCGCGCCAGCTGCACACCCGCGGCGACCGGCTGGCGTTCTCCAACGGCATCCTGTTCCTGGCGTTCGCCGCCATCGCGTTCGTGGTCGCCTTCAACGCCGAGGTCACCGCGCTCATCCAGCTCTACATCGTGGGCGTGTTCATCTCGTTCACGCTCAGCCAGATCGGCATGGTGCGGCACTGGACGCGGCACCTGCGCACCGAGACCGACCCGCAGGCCCGGCGCCGGATGATGCGGTCGCGGGTGATCAACACCCTCGGCTTCATCGCCACCGGTGCGGTGCTGATCGTCGTGCTGGTCACCAAGTTCATGGCCGGCGCCTGGATCGCGATCGTCGCGATGGCGAGCCTGTTCGTCCTGATGAAGGCGATCCACCGCCACTACGAGACGGTGTCGCGGGAACTGGCCTCCCAGGAGGCCGAGCAGGGCGAGATCGTCCTGCCCAGCCGCAACCACTCCGTGGTCCTGGTCTCCAAGCTGCACCTGCCGACGCTGCGCGCGCTGGCCTACGCCCGGGCCACCCGGCCCGACGTGCTGGAGGCCATCACCGTCAACGTCGACGACGCCGAGACCCGCGAGCTGGTGCACAAGTGGGAGGACAGCGACGTCACGGTGCCGCTGAAGGTGGTCGCCTCCCCGTACCGGGAAGTCACCCGGCCGGTGCTGGACTACGTCAGGCGGATCAGCAAGGAAGCCCCGCGCACGGTGGTCACGGTGTTCATCCCGGAGTACGTGGTGGGGCACTGGTGGGAGCAGATCCTGCACAACCAGAGCGCGCTGCGGCTCAAGACCCGGCTGCTGTTCATGCCGAACGTGATGGTGACTTCGGTTCCGTGGCAACTCAATTCGTCGGAACGGGTGAACGATCTGATGGCGCAGAACGCGCCCGGTGACGTCCGCCGCGGTTTCCTGGAGTGACCGACCGCGCGCGAGCCGCGCCGAACTGGTTGTCAGTACCGGTGCCGCGGCCAACGGCGGCAGCTGCGTGGCCCGCCACGAGGGCCGGGTGATCTTCGTCCGGTATGCGCTGCCGGGGGAGCAGGTGCGCATCCGGATCACCGGCGATCGCGGATCATATTGGCACGCAGAGGCTTTCGAGATTCTCGAGCCATCGCCCGACCGGGTGGATTCGCTGTGCCCGATCGCCGGGCGTCGACGGCTCCGGCTGCTGCGACCTCGCTTTCGCCGATCCGCGCGCGGCTCGCGAGCTCAAGGGTCAGGTGGTCGCCAACCAACTCGAGCGGCTCGGTGACTTCGCCTGGCAGGGTGCGGCCGAACCGGTCGGCGACGGCGGGGCGCTGGGCTGGCGCACGCGGGTGCGCCTCGACGTGGGCTCCGACGGCCGGGCCGGGTTCCACCGCTACCACAGCGCCGAGCTGGTCACCGATCTGCGCTGCGGGCAGCTGCCCGGCGGCATGCTCGACGGGCTCGACGGCCCGCGGTGGCAGGCCGGGGAGCAGGTCCACGTCGTCCTCGACGACGACGGCGCCCGCCACGTGGTGGCCACCAGCCAGCAGCCGCGCCACACCCGGGTGGTCGAGGGCGGCAACGACACCGTCCAGCGCGTCGGCCAGCGGGTGTGGCGGGTGCCGCCGACCGGTTTCTGGCAGGCCCACCGCGCCGCCGCGTCGACGCTACAGCGCACTGGTCACCGAGTGGACCCGGGACAGCGGTGCGACGACGGCGTGGGACCTCTACGGCGGTGCCGGGGTGTTCGCCGCCGCGCTGGCCGAGGTGGTCGGCCCCGGCGGCCGGGTGCTGACCGTGGACACCTCGCGGGCGGCCTCCCGCTCGGCGCGGGCCGCGCTGGCCGACCTGCCGCAGGTCGAGGTGATCACCGAATCGGTGCGCCGGGCTCTGCACGCGCAGCAGGGCGGCGCGGACGTCGCGGTGCTCGATCCGCCGCGCTCCGGGGCCGGACGCGAGGTGGTCGAACTGCTGGCCGCCGCCGGGGTGCCGCGGGTGGTCCACGTCGGCTGCGAAGCGGCGGCGTTCGCCCGGGACGTCGGGCTGTACCAGCGCAGCGGCTACCGCGTCGAGCAGATCCGCGTGTTCGACTCGTTTCCGCTGACCCATCACGTCGAATGCGTCGCGCTTGTGACGAAGTGAGATGTATCACCCACCGGTAAACTCATGGCCCCCGTCGATGCAGAGGTGATTCGTGGCCGATCGCAAGCCCCTGCTGCATCGCGCGCTGTTCGCTCGCGGCTCGTGGTCGGAGACCGCGCGCATCACCACGATCCTGCGCAAGGAAACCGTCGGCGGCGCGCTCCTGTTGTTCGCCGCCGCGGTCGCGCTGATCTGGGCCAACTCGCGGTGGTCGGCGTCGTATCACAACCTGACCAACTTCCACGTCGGCACCGACCGGTTCGGCCTGCACCTCGACCTCAGCCTCGGGCGGCTGGGCCGCGGACGGCCTGCTGGCGATCTTCTTCTTCGTCGTCGGGCTCGAACTCAAGCGGGAGTTCGTCGCCGGCGACCTGCGTGACCCCGGCCGCGCCGCCCTGCCCATCGCCGCGGCCATCGGCGGCATGGTGGTGCCCGCCGCGATCTTCGTCGCATTCACCATCAACGCCGGCGACGGCGCCGCGCGCGGGTGGGCGATTCCCACCGCCACCGACATCGCCTTCGCGGTGGCCGTGCTCGCCGTCATCTCCACCCACCTGCCGTCGGCGCTGCGCACGTTCCTGCTGACCCTGGCGGTGGTCGACGACCTGCTGGCCATCACCGTGATCGCCATCTTCTACACCGAGAAGATCAAGCTGGTGCCGCTGCTGGTGGCGCTGATCCCGCTGATCCTGTTCGCGATCCTGGTGCAGCGGCGAATCCAGTCGTGGTGGCTGCTGATCCCGCTGGCGGCTGCTCACCTGGGTGTTCGTCCACGAGTCCGGGGTGCACGCCACGGTGGCCGGGGTGCTGCTGGGCTTCACGGTGCCGGTGCTGCGCAGCGAGGCGGCCGGCGGGCCCGAGGCGGGGCCGGGGCTGGCCGAGCACTTCGAGCACCTGATGCGGCCGGTGTCGGCGGGTTTCGCCGTCCCGGTGTTCGCCTTCTTCGCCGCCGGTGTCACCTTCGGCGGCTATGACGGATTGGTGACAGCGCTGCAGCGATCCGATCGCGTTGGGCATCGTCGGCGGGCTGGTGGTCGGCAAGACCCTCGGGGTGTTCGGGACCACCTGGGTGCTCGCCGCGGTCACCCGCGCCAGCCTCGACGCGGCACTGCGCTGGATCGACGTGCTCGGCATGTCGATGCTGGCCGGCATCGGGTTCACGGTATCCCTGCTGATCGGGGATTTGGCCTACGATTCGGGCTCCGCGCGCGACGACGTCGTCAAGGTCGCCGTCCTCACCGGCAGTTTGCTGGCCGCGGTGCTGGCGGCGATCCTGCTGCGGCTGCGAAACCGCCATTACCGGTCGGTCTGGATGATGGAAACACGTGACCGAGACCACGACGGTGTGCCCGACGTCTACGAGTCTCAGCAGGACTGATCGCTTCGGCGGTGCGTAGACTGGCCTGATGCTGGAACAGGTCCGCGGCCCCGCTGATCTGCAACACCTTTCCCAGTCGCAGCTGACCGAACTGGCCGCCGAGATTCGCCAGTTCCTGATCCACAAGGTCGCTGCCACGGGTGGGCATCTGGGGCCCAATCTCGGAGTGGTCGAACTGACGCTTGCCCTGCACCGCGTCTTCGACTCCCCGCACGACCCGATCGTCTTCGACACCGGCCACCAGGCCTATGTGCACAAGATGCTGACCGGTCGCAGCGCGGACTTCGACACGCTGCGCAAGAAGGACGGCCTGTCGGGCTATCCGTCCCGGGCCGAGAGCGAGCACGACTGGGTCGAGTCCAGCCACGCCTCATCGGCGCTGTCCTACGCCGACGGGCTGGCCAAGGCCTTCGAACTGACCGGCCACCGCAACCGCCACGTCGTGGCCGTCGTCGGTGACGGCGCGCTGACCGGCGGTATGTGCTGGGAGGCGCTGAACAACATCGCCGCCGCGCGACGCCCGGTGGTCATCGTGGTCAACGACAACGGCCGCAGCTACGCGCCCACCATCGGCGGTCTGGCCGACCACCTGGCCGGCCTGCGACTGCAGCCCGCCTACGAGCGGGTGCTCGAGCGCGGCCGCATCGCCGTGCGGGGCATGCCGGTGGTCGGCGAGGCGTTCTACCAGGCCATGCACAGCGTCAAGGCCGGGCTGAAGGACGCGCTCTCGCCGCAGGCGATGTTCACCGACCTCGGGCTGAAGTACGTCGGGCCGATCGACGGCCACGACGAGCACGCCGTGGAGAACGCGCTGCGCCACGCCCGGGGCTTCAACGCCCCGGTGATCGTGCACGTCGTGACCCGCAAGGGCATGGGCTACCCGCCGGCCGAGAACGACGAGGCCGAGCAGATGCACTCCACCGGTGTCATCGACCCGGTGACCGGGCGCGCGACGCAGGCCGCGGCGCCGGGGTGGACCTCGGTGTTCTCCGACGCCCTGATCACCTACGCCGCCAAGCGCCGCGACATCGTCGCGATCACCGCGGCGATGCCCGGACCCACCGGCCTGTCGGCCTTCGGCGAGCGCTTCCCGGACCGGCTGTTCGACGTGGGCATCGCCGAGCAGCACGCGATGACCTCGGCGGCCGGCCTGGCGATGGGCGGAATGCACCCGGTGGTGGCGATCTACTCGACGTTCCTCAACCGGGCCTTCGACCAGATCATGATGGACGTCGCCCTGCACAGGCTGCCGGTCACCATGGTGCTCGACCGCGCCGGCATCACCGGCAACGACGGCGCCAGCCACAACGGCATGTGGGACCTGTCGGTGCTGAGCATCGTGCCCGGCATCCGGGTCGCCGCACCGCGTGACGGCGCCCGGTTGCGTGAGGAACTCGGCGAAGCGCTCGAGATCAGCGACGGCCCGACCGCCATTCGGTTCCCGAAAGGTGCTGTGGGCGAAGACATTCCGGCGATCGAGCGGG
>CAVXWQ010000027.1:0-50156 GCA_963765445.1 uncultured Actinomycetota bacterium | reverse complement strand
GAACCAGGTGTTCCGATTCCACTACCGTGCTGAGTGATCCGCCGGGATTTGCTCTCATCACCCGCGGTTGATCTTATCTGCAGCGAACCTTAATGCTTCCAAGCCCTGATCCGATCTTGATCGTCAGGGTTCTGTCTGCCTGCTCGAAGTTTTCGCTTTCGTAAATGTTTTTCTTTGTCTTCTCGTAACTGTCGTCGATGTCGACGCTTGAAAACCAGCTGTCATCAGTGATGATGCTCGTAGGGGTTTCTTTGGGAACGTAAACCGTGATTGCACCGAGACCTACTTCGACCTCAGCATAGCCTTTCTGTTGGAGCTTGCCGGCGAAGTCGAGCGAATAGGCCCCGACCCCTCCGCTGAATTTGAGCTTGCGGAAATTGAGGTTCGCAAGGTCGCCTGCGCGGAGAACTTACTTACGCCCGACTCGATGTTCACGTTTTCGCAGGAAATTGCATTGGGCTCATCGCATCGGAGCTCCGGCGAGCTTGCCCCGGCCAGAGATCTTCAGGCTCTTCATCTTCAGTCCCGTGAAATCGAGATAGCCTCGTCCGGCGCCGACTCCGATCTTCATGAAAACGGCAGGGCATCGGTGAACTTTGCACTCAGTCGTCGTTCATCCGGATGGTTGTCGATCTCCCTTGAGTTCTTCCCAAGAAATGTACGACGAATGCTTCTCACGGTGCTTTTTCCCGTCTGTCGATATTGATTTCGAGATTACCCCGGCCGTCCGAAATATCATAGAACATCTCCAATCTGTCGTTTGTCCTCGTTTTCCCGTGAATACTCGGCCGCGACGATTTGTTGCCGATCCCCTTGAGGATGATTCAGGTTCCGAATGAGTGCGTCGATCGAAACTGCTCATCTCTTTTTCCGAAGTTCTTGTGATACTTCGCGCCGAAGTACCTCTTGCTGCGGCGCCCCGAGGCAACGGAAATGAGCCGAGCACGCATAGCGAGAAGGCAGCCGGACAAGTCGGTGCTTGACGTGAGATATTCATCGCAATCCAGAAGTTCCTATGGATCTGTACATATGCTTACGCAAAGCGGGGAACGGAGTTACAGGGAGTCGACTAGTAATGGCGGAGTCTGTCTCGCAGATATTTGTTGAGCATTTCACGGCCCGGAAAATGTGGGCTTTTACAGTGCCCAACGGAAGTTTGAGGATTGCGGCGATTTCCTGATACTCTTTCTCTTCAACATGCCGTAAGTGTATGACATGCCGATACTTCGCGGGAAGCGAATTTATGGCATCTTCGAGAAGTTTCTTTCGCTGCCTGTCGATGAGCTCCTGATCCGGTTCGTACGTTGAGTCAGGAAGCTCGTATGTGTAATCGCTTTCCTTCGATTCTATTGGCTTGTCGATCGAGAATGTCTGCAGCTTTTTCCTGCGGATGTAGTCGATGCAGTTGTTCGTCGCGATCTTGTAGAGCCAGGTCGAAAACGCAAATTCGTCGTTGAAGCTCGACAGGGACATGAACGCTTTGATGAACGCTTCCTGCGTCAGATCCTCGACTTCGTCCTTGTCACGGATCATCCGATAGATCAGGTTATAGATCGATTCGTGATACTTCTGCCTGAGTTTCTTTGGTGTGGTTCGTGATTTCGACCGGCAGTGGGCTAGTCATCGACTGAATTGTCCCATCGAGGGCTGACAACAGCCCGCGCGCGACACAGCAAACTCCGCCTCGCGGCAGTTCCGTTACGCAATCCTTACGCAACCCTGAGGGAGTCAACCCTCTCTCAGAGTGATGCGAGGTCAGGTTGCTGGATGCAACGTAAAAACCACGCTACCAGCGGATTTGGGTCGAATCAGGGTTGCGAATGCCGAGGTCAGATATGCCGTCCGTTCGTTCTTAAAATCCGCACAGTGTGGGTTCGAGTCCCACTGGGGGCACCTCATTCGAGCGTGATGGTTCCGATGGTTTCGATGCGCACCGCCACCACCGCCTTGCATCCGTGCTCATCGGATACCGTCACCTCGGAGGGGATGCGATCGTCGACCAACTCCGCGTCCTCGACGTAGACCACCAGACCGGCGGAATCCGCTCCGACACCTTGCACACCGGGCAGTTCCTGCAGTTGCTCGCCGTAGCGGTCCAGCGCCCGCAGGATCGATTCGTATGACGCCGTCATGCGAGATTGATGCGCAGTGCGTCGAAGACGAACTTGATGGGGGTGAAGATGCTGGCTGACTGCGATCCGCTCCAGTGCAAACCGACTGCCCGTCCCGCCATATCGCACACCAGCGAACCGGAGTCCCCAGGCGCGGTGTACCGCGAGCAGAGGACCTGTTCGGAGAATCCGACGCTTCCAGTGCCGCCGCCGGGCTTCGGGTAGTTCAACTTCGTTCGGAAGTGCACGTCGCGGATAAACCCGATTGTGTGACCCGTGGTGCGACCGGTCTTCTGCACCTGCATGCCCACCTCGCACGCGACGGTTGGATCGTATGTCGGACGGCCGATTCCGGGGATCGTCGGATCGTACGGCTGGCCAGAGTTGAGTCGCGCGATCGCGGCGTCGCACAGGGCGTTGAAGCCTGGTGTGAAGTCGAACGGCACGGCCTCGAGTAGCGTGCCGACGGCCTCGCTTCCGCCACCCCCGTCCACCTTCCCGGGTTGCACGATGTTGGTGCCGCCGGGCGCAAGTCCGCTGCGGGCAAGGACGTGGCTGTTGCTCAGGATCAGCGGCACGCCCGGCTCGTCCACCCGCGCGACGAAAGCGCCGAGGGTGCCCGTTCCCGGGCCGTCGTCGATCGACCCGACGCTGTAACCCGGGAGCAGGGGACGCGTCGAACCGGTATTCACCTCGGGCATGACTTCGCCGATAGCCACGACGTCGGTGACGACCACCTGCTCGCCGGGTACCTGCACCGACCCCGGCACGCGCTGGTCGGGACTGAGCGCGGTTTGTGCCAACTTCTCGGTCACGTACACCACCAGCGCCAGTTGGTCCGGCACGGCCGTGTCTTGAACGCGCTTGAACGTCACGCCCATGCCGACGACGGTCGGACCGTAGATCCACGGCCTAGCCGCCGACGTCGCTCGCTGACCCTCGACGCCCACGCCCTGCATGGTGGGGCTGTCGGGGTCGAGCGTCAGGAGCTCGAGCGCCCCGAGGTAATGGGATTCGTCCACGTTCGGCATGTCACGAAAGCTTCACGAGCGCGACGTCGAGCATGCTGTGGTGGGACGACGGTGTCGCTACTTCGCGGCGTCGACACCGGTGATGTAGCTGATGACGCTGATGCACTGGCCCCCGTCACTGCCCTCGCCGACGCCTTGGGGGGTGACGGCTTCCACACCGGTGATGAAACTGATGACGCTGACGCACTGGCCCCCGTCACTGCCCTCGCCGACGCCTTGGGGGGTGACGGCTTCCACACCGGTGATGAAACTGATGACGCTGACGCACTGGCCCCCGTCACTGCCCTCGCCGACACCTTGGGGGGTGACGGCTTCCACGCCCGATACATAACTGATGACGCTCACACACTGGCTGCTGTCTGACGCGTCCCCGCCCAAGCCCTGTGCACCCAAGATGTCTGACATCGAACCGTCCTCGCCCATTGCCTTATATGGCCGCCGATTTTACGGGTCGAGTGGAACGTAACACGCATCCGTCAAGAAGGGTAGGGAAATCGGACCGCTTCCGAAGGCGGCGCACAGTGCAATGAGGACACCTGCGGTGCCGGTCGCGAGATCATTCGACAGCCGGATCAACCCGCTACCCGGAAAAGCGATTCCGTCGTCGGCGACGGCATGCCAACCCAGGCGCCGAACCTGTTCGCGCACAATGAGTTCAGCCGGACTGCCTGGGGTCGCCGTCTCGGCGAGCGTCGCGATCAGGCCGGCCCGCCCTTGGAATAGGCCGGGATGCAACACGAAGGGGATCTCGCACGAGCGATGGATTGCGGCCAGCACGCGCGAGAACTCGGCGTGCTCGCGGTGCCGGAGGAATCGCGACAGCACCAGGGCGACCCCAGTCGAGCCGCCGTCGAGATACGCGAGCCGTCGGTTGCCCGACCGAAGGTGGTACGTGCCATCGGGCAAGAGCTGGCCCGTCGACAGGTCGTGCATCAACGCCAGTTCCGCGGCGTCCAGATAGGCGTCGTTCCCCGAGTCCTCGAAGAGCCGGATACACATCAGAGCCGGTCCTGTCTGGCCGTGAAACAAGCCGGCTCGGCCGGCCCGGGGCGATTCGGCGTCGAGGATTCGTCGGCGGATCAGCGACCCCGCTTCGGTGGCCGCCGCATGAAGATCGTCCCGGCCGGTCAGCCGCGCGAAGTGCAGACAGTTGAGCACTGCGCCCGCGCAGCCACCGAACAGCCCCCACCCTCCGTCGGGGTCGGGCAGCTGCGCATGAGCGAGAACGTCTAGCGCCGCACCCCGACGGCCGAGCGACTCCAACGCCCAGGCCACGCCGTGCGGCCCGTCGTACATGCCGACGCCCGCGCATCCCGCCGGGGTCCGCGCTGCATCGGTCAACCAGTCGACGAACTCATCGGGAACCATGGCGCCGGCACGCGCGAGCGCCGTCAGCACCCCGGCGGCGCCGTAGGCGAGCGTCGCGCCGCCGAACGAGAACTGCAGCGGGTCCCCAGGGAAGAGCCGGTCCTTGCGGTCGGGTGTTGCGGTTCCGAGGATGGCCTCGATCATCTGCCGCCGAATCGATGTCCAATCGCCATCGGCGAAAGTTCGGGCCGCGTCGTCGGTGGCGGGCGGGGAGCCAAGACCGACCCTTAAGGCGGTGACGTCGACGGGCAGGTGTTGGGCGACGGCCGTCACCAGCGTCTCGGCCTTTTCAGGCGCCAACCCGGTGATCGTCACGATTGGCATCAGCGTCATCAACTGGACGCGGTGGAATGCGAACCAGTCGGCCCACTCGGCGGGCAGGCCACTGGGCGCCACGAACCCCGGGGCGCCGAGACCCGGTGACGTGGCGCCGTCGAAAATCGTGCTGGTCTCGAAATCGACGATGACCAGTTCGCCGTTAGGCCTGAGCATGATGTTGCTGGGGTGGAGGTCGGCGACCGCGACACCCCTGCGGTGGATGTCGTGCACCGCGCGTTCGAGCCTCTCGCCGATGTCCGCGGACCAGGCGACG
This sequence comes from uncultured Actinomycetota bacterium, assembly GCA_963765445.1. GTDB lineage: Bacteria > Actinomycetota > Actinomycetes > Mycobacteriales > Mycobacteriaceae > Mycobacterium. The sequence continues at coordinate 45,054 of CAVXWQ010000027.1, read as the reverse complement.
TACGCACTCAGTTCCTCGGGGCTGGGGTCGGGATGTACGAGCGGATAGCGCCGGATGATCTCGTCAAGAAGAGTTAGCCCCGGGACGTATTCGAGCGCAAGGTATTCGTGTTCCCAGGCCGTGATGTACTCGAGAAATCCAGGTACGCAGGAGAGACCGGACAGACGCTGCAGGATGTCGCGTTCGTTGCGCAGGCGGGTTGTCGCGTCCCGGCCGCGCCCGTCGAGGCCGGCATGGGGTCTGGCTTCTCGCAGCACGACGACGTCATCGGCCCCCTCCCGTCGCGCGGCATACACGCCGCCGCCGTTGGAGAAGTGCAGGGCCCGCTCGAACGTGTAGGGGAAGTCGTCGCTGTGCCCGGGTGGATCGTCGACGAAAGGACGTATCACGGAGGGGATTTCGACAAAGTCGGGGATCGTGAAGGTAACGCCGCGGACGTCGGGGACCGTGTGTCCGTCGGGTCGTCGAATTCCTAGCACTCGTGACCCGTTCGGGAGCCGGTGCCACAACTCCTTGAACGCTCCGTAGCGTACGAACAGCGGACCCTCGCCATACCTCAGGTCGCTGAGGATGTAGGGCCCGACGACGCCGCTCAGCTGAGCGCCGAGCCGCTCGAGGACGAAGGTCAATTGTTCGGTGTTGCGCGGGTACAGCGTCAGGAGCTTGCCACTGGCGTTGCGCGGCCAGTACTTCGAGTTCAGAGCCAGGGTCGCGGCGCGGCTGCGTACGAACTTGAACGCGACGAGGTTGGCCACACAGAAGTCTCTTACAAGGCCGACGACGCGCTCGGCGTCGTCGAGTGTTGCTGACACGTGCACTTTCCACCCCTGTTCGGGCAACGGAAGGTGCTCCGGTCGCAGCGTGACCGACAGACCGGCCTGACCCCGCACCCAGCCGTCCGGGGGCGGGGCCTTCGACGCGGCGAACCACGTGGCGGCGTCGGGGATTCGCTCGGGCACGTCGAAGTAACGGGGATGGGCGATGCAGTACTGAGCCTGACCCTTATCAGCCATGGCCGCCATCTCCGGACATGGGCACGAGTGTGACACAGCAGATCGAGTGATCTGCACGACCGGTAAGCCCCCGACTCGGCCGAAGGCGTCCAGAAGTGCAGTTGTTACCGCTCCGATCTCATGAGGATCAGTGCGGCTTCGTTGTGGGGGAACAGGCGGGAACGGCCCGGAACGGGCCGCAACCGCGCACGGCAGAAGACGTACGCAACCCGCGAGGACGCCGAGGTCCGCCGCGACGAACTGAACGCCGCACGGCAACCTGTTCTTCCAACTGGTGTCCTCCCGCTACGAACGCGCCAGCCTCATCGTCAACTCCAACAAACCGTTCGGCCGCTGGGGCGAGGTCTTCGGCGACGACGTCGTCGCCGCCGCGATGATCGACCGCCTCGTGCACCACGCCGAAGTCATCGCACTCAAAGGAGACAGCTACCGCATCAAAGACCGCGACCTCGGCCGCGTCCCGACGGCCACCGCCGAGGACCAATGACCAACCAAGCTGGTCAATTTTCACTTGCCGACAGCTGATCAGTTTTCAGTTGCCGTTGACACCCCGGCGTTGTGGCCGACGTGCGGCGGTAGTGACGGCCACCCGTTGCAGCTGTGTCCGTGTCGCGTCGCTGCTGCCCGTGCGGCGTGGATCGAGGCCGGGAATGTGTGGCCGGGTGATGTGTTGGCGGCGACCATCGAGTTGTGGACGGGCCGCTCCTGCCCGTGGGACGCCTCGATCATCTAGCCGGGTTTCTGTCAAGCAGCGCGGCCAGGATGTGGCGGGTGGGCGTCCTGGTCGCCTGCCGGGTTTTCGGGCGTTGTCGGTGTCACGGCGGTGTCACAACTCCCGCGCAAACACCCCCACAACAGCCCTGTGGACGCCCGCGAACAGCAGCGGTCGTGGGTGCACGCAACCCTGTTGCGGCCCAGCAACATACGGGTGTCATGCGGGCACCGCCGGCGGCTCTCTGCGAACATCCGCGGACGGCCTCTCGCCGACTTAAAATCCGCACAGTGTGGGTTCGAGTCCCACTGGGGGCACAGGAAATAGCAGGTGAACGTGTCGCGGGAGTCCATTGCTAGCCGCCGGCTGAGTTTCACTGGCTGGCAAAGCTACTCGGCTGCGAGGCGTTGCCGTCGTGAATGGGGAGGCGTTGTCGGCGTTGCTCGCCATGACCGCCCGGGGCCCTGATCTGTCGGGCGCGGTCACAGCAACCGGTCAACTGCGGTGGCGGGAAAAAACCCCATGCACGCGCACGAAGCTTCGGTCATGTAGTCAATGAGGCGGCAGCTATCGGTTTCGTCCCAATGGCACATGGCGCTGTGCCGGCACCGGCACATCGGCGACGGCTCGGCCTCGCCGCCGATCCAGCGCCGCAGCGGCGACCAGACCTTAATGAGACACCGAGTCACACCCTCTCTGGCCCGAGCGTCAGTTCACACCCGGATCGCGTCCTACTACTTCACCTGGAAGTTGAACATACCAACCTTGCCACTCTGCGGTGGCAAACAAAAGAAATTCCACAGGCACGGCAGTTGAACTGTGGAATCCGCGCCGTGCATGCACAACGGCAACGCCACAGACACCGCACTCCACCTGGTGGAACGCACCGTGCGTGCACACCGCGGCGAGGCCACAGAAGCTGTGGATAACGCGGTCAGCCGGGTCGCCCGGTCAGCGCCCGCGTGGTGTTATGGGCGGCCTGGTCATCACTGACCGCCCAGGTAAGTCGTCGGCGCTCAGGGGAGTGCCACTGCCGTCGTGACGGGTCTCGGTCTCACGACGGTGTCACAACTCATGCGCAGAACCCTCGCCACGCACGATGCCCCTCTGAATCGGACTTGAAATCCGCACAGTGTGGGTTCGAGTCCCACTGGGGGCACGCTTGACCGGGTTGTACGGCGCGCGAATCTGGCAGTATTCCGCCGGTGACGCCCTCGAGCTTCAACGATGTGCTTGCCACCCTGTCGCTTCAACGCGTGAATGCGAACTCCTTCGTCGGCGACCAACTCCCCGCCCCGCTCGATCACATCTTGGGCGGTCACGTCGCTGCGCAGGCTCTGATCGCCGCCTCACATACCGCGCCGGGTCGCTTCCCAAACAGCATGCACGTCTATTTCCTGCGCGCGGGCGACGCGCGTCGGACGGTGGACTTCGAGGTGGTCGAGTTGCAGGAGGGTCGCACCTTCTCGGCACGCCGCATCACCGCCCGCCAAGACGGGCATCTACTGCTGGAGGCGATGACGTCGTTCAAGGTGACCGGTGAGCATCCCGACATTGTCGAGTACCAGCTGCCGATGCCGCCGGTGCCCGCGCCCGAGGGATTGCCGGTGCCGCCACCCCACTTCGCCGAGGCGTACGAGGGCGGGTGGGCCAGCCTGAAGTGGTTCGACCGTAAGGTCGTCGACGCCCAGACCGTCCCGCCGGCGCGGTCGAGGATCTGGTGGCGGCCCCGCGGCGAGGTGCCCGACGATCAAGCGCTGATCGCCGCAATGGTGGTCTACCTGTCGGCGGTGACGTTGGCTGAGCCGGTCAACGCGCCCCGCGGCCAGACGGGTGTGTCAGCACAACGCGGCCATTCGGTGTTGTTCCATCGCCCGGCGGACGTGAGCGACTGGCTGCTCTACGACCAGTCCACGCCCAACAGCGTGGATTCGCTGGCGTTGGCCAGTGGGCAGATGTTCAACCGTAACGGCGATCTGGTGTGCACGGTCGAGCAGGAGACGTACTTTCCTCCGTCGGGTGGCTGAGCGCGTTGCGGTGCAGTCGGATACCAAGCACGTGCTGCAGTCGCCTGCCACCACCGAATCCATGATGCGACCAACTCAACTCTTGCCTACTCGATCACCGACCACTTGTCGGAGCTCTCCCATGGGCCGCCCTTGCTGGACTCCGATCCTGTGCAACTACCGCTGCGTGTCGAGTGGGCTTCGCCGGGTCCTCCTCGCATCGCCACTGATCCCGTCAAGGCTGAAGACGTAGGTGACTGGATCGGATGTGTCCGTGGTCCATATGCACGAGCGATCCGACTCGTCGGGGTATCTCTGGTGGGTCGTCTGTTTTCCCGTCAACGTGAACCCGGACAGGGTGCCGGTCACGGTTCCTTCGTATAACTCGACCGTGTCCGACGGTTCCATACTCAGGGTGCACGTGACCGCATTGTCGTTGACGTAGCAGTCATGGACAGCGCCGTAGGTCTTGTCGCCGATCTGGAAGTGCTTCATTGGCGGCAGGCCCAGACTGGGTGCGGTTGTGGTGCTCGGTGGCTTTTCCGTGGTGCCTCTTGCTGTCTCGGCGACCGGACTACCTGTCGTCGAGCCACAACCCGCAAGGCACACGATAATCACCGCCGACCAGCCGGCGAACTGGATGAGCCATTTAGGCACTGCTGCAACAATCTTCATTCAGCACATCTACGTCATCGTCGTCCAGGAGCCAGTCAACTCCCAGGCATCCACGGTGTAGGACGTCGGCCCGCTGCAACTGTAGGTTCCCTGACTCTGGGCAGGTCCCTGCCGAATCACTACAGATCCGTCAAGGTTGAAGGCGTAGGTGGCGGGCCCCGACAGGTCCTGCTCGAAATGACAAGTGGGATCGGCCGGTGCATGGCCTGTCTGGTGCCCTTTGAAGCTTCCGCTCGCCGTCAGTCCAGAGAGCGTACCGGTGAATGTCTCCTCATAGGAGTCCACGGAGCCAAAGGGCGCCAACAGGCTCGCCGTGCAGGACACCGATTCTTCGCTGACGCGGCAGTCGTAGCGGGTATCGCCGTTGCTGCTCACCTGGATCCCGAGGCGTGCGGGCAGGCCCTTCCGGGTATCGCCCCCAGACGACGTGGACGGAGGGGGATTCGGATTGCCGCCCCGGCTGGCGCCTCCGTGGATGCAGGAGTTGAAGGCTTCGACGCATCTGGCGACATCTTCGGCGGTGACATACCTGGCACCGTAGATACCCGTCTTCGCGCTGAGGCGCAGGCACTCTCGTAGGTCGTTGGCACAAGTCGGGGAGGGCGCCGCCGATGCGGTGCCCGCTGTCCGCAGACAAGACCCCAATACTGTCGGCATCGCGACCGTGGGGATGTACAGCCCGACCGTTGCCGCTGTGATGAGTGCCAGCTTGGGCATCAGTCGCGTGGTGATCATCTGCCGGCCTCAGGGTTTGGTGATGGTGTTACCGGTGCCGAGGTCCTGGACGTTCGGCTGGCCACCGCGGTAGGTGACGGTGTTGTTGAGCCCGGCCACGATGAGTTCGGTTTCGACGGTGTCGAAGTTGACCCTGTTGTCGTCGCCGCCGATGACCACCGAACCGCATTTGCCGGTCACCGTGAGGGTATTCTTGGAGCCGCCGATGTTGAGTCCCTTGCCGTCGGCGCAGTCCAGCGTGTCTGTCTTGCCAAAGGTTCCGTCGTTGATGGTGTTGCCCATCTCGGCCACGGGCGGCTTGTCGACGCTTTGCTTCTTCGAAGGGCATCCGCTGATCCCGAACGCGGTAACCACCAACACCAGCGATCCTACAAACGCCTGAAATGGACTCGGGTGCATTGCTTCTCGCTCTCTGACTGGGCCTACTCGATTGCCGACCACGTGGCAGTCCATTCCCTTTGCGGAATCGTGTTCGACTCTTCGCCCGAACAGCTGCCGTGAAAGGTCTTCAGCCACTGAAGTGGTCCCTCATTCCCGGATACAGTCCCGTCGGAGTTGAACACGTAAGTGACTGGCTGGGTTCCCTGTTGGGTGAAGCGGCAACTAGGTTCGCCGGGGACGTAACCCTCAATGTGGATGGTCCCCGTACCCGTCACGGTCATCCCGGACAGTGATCCGGTCATCCCGCCAACCCACGAATCAAATCCTTGGACTGGCTCATTCGAGTTGACGGTTTTACAGGTAACGGCGTCCCCGTTGACTCGGCAATCCATGAACAGTGTGCCGTTGTTGGTGATGCCCAAGTGCTGGGGAAGGCCCTTCCTGCTGCCACCGCCGCCGGCTGCGGTGGAGGTGGGTGCGTTCGGATTGCCGGGGCTGGCACCGCCGTTGATGCAGCTGTTGAAGGCTTCGACGCATCTGGCGACATCGTCGGCGGTGACGTACCTGGCCCCGTAGATACCTGTCTTGGCGCTCAGCCGCAGGCATTCGCGGAGGTCGCCGCCACAAGTGGGTGATGGTGCCGCCGATGCGGTGGGCGCGGTGCGCACGCACGCTCCGAGTGGTCCGAATAACCCGAACCCGGAAACGTACAGGCAGAGCGCGGCGACCGCGCCAACTACCAGCGGCGAAAACAGTTTCGGCATGACTGAGCCCCTTCCCCCGACGCCGGGAAGTTAACCGACCAGCGGTCAGGTCCCGATAGAGACCTAAGACCCCACCTCCAAGGCTGGCATTCATCGGATATGCCGTGCAGGGGCAGGTGCGGTCGACGATCGCATCAAAGGCCACTCTTGTTGCTGACTCTCGGTGTCGAATTCAACTACTTCCGCAGGAGCTTCACCGACGCGGGGCAGCGGGCCGCGACCGCCGCTACCGTCACAGTGCTGGCGGTCGGATTGGTCGGAGCACTTTCCACACTGCCGTGGGATGGGCAGGGATGCGGTGACGTCCTGTCCGGCTGGCACGAGTACTTCGCGTTTCTCTTTGCGGTCCAAGCGATTTTCACCGGCCTGGTGACGCTCGTGTGGCTACTGATCACCAGCACGCCGGACGTGCCCGCCGCACATGACTAACAGCTCATGTACTCGACGTGATGGCTAGCAGGGGTAGAACCAGCCCTCGGACAGACGCCACGACACCCGGTGCCAATCGCTGAACCAGGACACGTGGTCGCGGTCAGGGATCGGCTCGTACACCGTGTGGTTGTTCCACCCGCAGTCGGTGGTGAAGTCTCGAGCCGGGAAGCCGTACGAGAAGATCGGACCGCCGTCCTGATTGAGAAAGTACAACCCATGTGGGACGCCGAGTGGCTCACCAGTCGGCCAGCCTCGTCCGGTGCGCCAGCCTCGCGACGTCACCCGATAAGTGAACGCAATGAAGAGCCACTGCGTTCCGTCATGGGGATCGGTCATCTTCGTCACGGTCGTGGACATGCCACTCAGGGACGCCAGCACGGTGTCGTCAGTAGCCAAGATGTCGCGATCACGCATCTTGATGGTTTTCGTTGTCGCACTGCGGGTCGGGTGATGCTCGATACCGAGTAGGTCGGAGATGTCACTGCCGACCGTGTAGTCGTTGTGGACCATCTCGTCGCGCAGGGTCTCCGAAATCTCGATTCCGGTGCTGCGGCGGGAGTAGGAAACGGTCGATTCGGTAGTCATCGATGTCCTCCTGTTCATACATGACCGCCCGCGGTGAGCGGCTGGGGCCAACTCAACGCCACCCATCGTGCGGCGACTAGCGTGACGGGCTACTCGTCCACGCGCTGAGGGCACTTCATGCCGAATCGCCGCCACGAGCAGTTCGCCTGCCTACCATCAGCCGATGCGCGGATCCAAGATCCTGATCACCGGCCCAACCGGTCAGGTAGGCCTACCCGTCGCCATGGCCCTCGCGGCCGACAATGAGGTATGGGGCATCGCCCGCTTCGTCGATGCCGCGACGCGTGAACGCCTCGAGAACGCCGGCGTCCGGTGCGAGACCGTCAACATGGCGGCCGGTGACTTCACCGGGCTCCCGTCAGACTTCGACTACGTCCTCAACCTGGCGGTGGCCAAGAGTGGCAGGTGGGACAAGGACCTCGCGGCCAACGCGGAATCGCCGGGCCTTCTCATGGCGCATTGCCGAGGCGCCAAGGCGTTCCTGCACTGTTCATCCGGGGCCGTCTACGATCCGCCGGGCGACGAACACCGCACCGAACGAACCGTTCTCGGTGACAACCACAAAAGCTTGCTTCCGACCTACTCCATCACCAAGATCGCAGGAGAAGTCGTCGTCGCGACGATGGCACGTGCCCTCGGCGTGCCGGCCACCATCGCGCGCCTCAACGTCCCCTACGGCGACAACGGTGGGTGGCCGCTCTTCCAGTTGGACATGATGCTTGGCGGCATACCCATCCCCGTTCCGCCTGGCGGACCCGCCGTCTACAACCTGATACACGAGGACGACATCATCGCGATGATCCCGAAACTCCTTGAGGTGGCGTCGGTTCCGGTCACCACCGTCAACTGGGGCGGCGACCAGTATGTCAGCGTCCAGGAGTGGTGCACGTACCTCGGATCGCTCGTCGGCAAGGACGCCGGTATTCGAGGAGAGCGATCAGGCGCTGCGCGGTAATCCCTTGGACGTCACGAAAATGCATGAGCTGATCGGAACCACGAACGTCGACTGGCGCGACGGAATGCGCCGGATGGCGGCCACGTTCCACCCGGAGCTGGTCGGCCCCTAGACGATTGCCACACTGTGGGAATGCGACCGAACGAAGCGTGCCCCTGCGGATCCGGTGCGCCGTTCGGTCGGTGTTGCCTCCCACTTCACCGAGGCGAACGTCAGGCCGACACCGCCGAACAGCTGATGCGTTCTCGATACAGCGCCTACGCCGTCGGCGACCTCGACTACGTGTGGCAGACGTGGCATCCGCGCACTCGTCCGCAAGCCGTGACTCCGAACGACGAACTGACGTGGATCGGGCTGGAGATCGTCGACACCGTCGACGGCCAACCGGGTGACCAGAACGGCGAAGTGGAATTCCGGGCGCGCTACCGGCAGGGCGAACGAAGCGGGACACTGCACGAGAGGTCCCTGTTCGCCGTGCGGGCCGGTCGCTGGTTCTACGTCGACGGGGACGTATTCGACTGAATGTTGTCGGCGCTATGACGTTCCGCAGGCGGTCAATGGCTTTATGGTGTAGCCGTGCCTGAGTTGGACCGTCGAAGCATGATGTTGATGTCGGGGCTGGGCCTGTTGGCCGCCACCATTCCGCTCCCGAGCGCCGGGGCGACTCCGTCGCCGCACCCGGCCGCACCGCCCGCGGGCGGCTACCTTTACCAGGACGAATTCGACGGACCGGCGGGGTCGGCCCCCAACCCGGGGAACTGGACGGTGCAGAACTGGCAGGACGACGTGTGGCCACCGGTCGCCAGTCAGTACCGCGACGATCGGCAGAACGTCTTCGTCGACGGAAATTCGAACCTTGTCATCCGCGCCACCCAGAGACAACGATGACTACTTCAGCGGCAAGGTGCGGGGGAACTGGCGGGTTCCCATGGGCCACACCTGGGAAGCGCGGGTCAAGCTCGACTGCCTGACATCGGGAGCCTGGCCCGCGTATTGGGCAGTCAACGAAGACCCGCTGCCCGACGGCGAGGTCGACATCATGGAGTTCTACGGCAACCTCAGTTGGCCGCCGGGAACCACGGTCCACGCGGCATCGAATGGCAAGACGTGGGAAAGCAAGTCGATTGCCGGCTTGATCGACGGTGCCTGGCACACCTGGAGGATGCGCTGGGACGAGGACGGGTTCAAATTCTGGCGGGACTACGTCGACGGCGCGGCTCCCGTACTTCACGGTGCCGCCCAAGCCCATCCCCGTCCACGGCAACCCCACCGACCTGCGCTGGCCGTTCAACAATCCCGGCTATTGGTTGTCTCCGATGTTCAACCTCGCCATCGGCGGGCCCGGCGGCGGTGACCCTGCCCTGACTAACTTCCCGGTGTCGATGCTCGTCGACTGGATCCGCATCTGGTAGCGACGTGGAGCCGAATACCGTTGCACCACTGGATGACTGATCAGCCGTGCGCACGACGCCCAGTCGGCCTCACGCCTCAGAAGCCTGGCCGTTTGCCTGTGGATCCACCGCGCCCGCCTCGTGCGCTCCTGGCAGATCCGGCATCTCATGCCGCCCGCCCGCTGACCGGCTCCGAAGGAACCACACCAGCGCGCCCACTGCCACCACTGCGCCGACGATGGTCATCGGCCACATCAGCACCTGAGCCAGCCACACCCGCCGCTGATATTTCACGATCCGCTTCTCGGCGAGCCGAAGCCGGGCCAGCTTGTCCATGCGCTTCCTAATGCCCACGATCGGTCGGCGGGAAGCCAAGAGTTGACGCCGGACCGGCGGGCAGTTCCGGCGCCTACGCGCCAAGCATGTGCAGCGTGTGACCATTTCCGGGGCTTTCGGCCCTAGCACCAGGCCTTCAGGGTGACGATCGTGATTGCGGCTGCAGGTCATCACCTTTGCGGCATGTCCCAGGCTTCCGCGGGATCCAACGGGTGAACCAGGAGAGATTGCACATGCTGTTCGCAGTTCCGGCGGTAAGTGGCACGGGCGGCATGCTGATTGCCATCCTTCTGGCGTTGGTGATCGTATTGGTCACCGCGGCATGGGTTTACAGGGATGCCAAAGCTTTCGCTGGGCGCGGCCGTCCGATTGTCTCCTCGGTGGGTTCGCTACAGCTCAGTACGCCCATAGCGTGGTTTGTTGCCTGCCTGCTGCTGTGGGAGCTCTGCTTCCCCCTCTACATCGACAGCCGCAGCCCGTCGTGAGTTCAGGGGCGGACGGCCGGAAGCGGTTGCGGTTCGCCATTACCGTTCAACTGTCGCTGCCCGGCCTCACCGCGCTGGCACTGGTGTGGCCGGGAACCGCTGCGGCGGAACCGGTGACCACCATCAACGGAAGCCCGCCGCCCGGGGTCCTGCAGCCGCTTGAGGACGTTACGACGATGATCGACACGGTGAACTCGGACGGCAAGCGGCTACTCGTCGTGCAGGGAACCCGCAAGGCCGGAACCCGCGCTCCCATCCACTTCCATCACTACGGCGGATACACCTGCGTCTTGACCGGCGTCATCACCGATTACGTCGAAGGGCAGCCGCCCATGACATTCCCGGCGGGCACCTGCTACGACATGCCCCCCGATGTCCCGATGACCGCAGTGAACCTAGGCACCGAAGACGTTCGGCTGATCGATAACTTCACGCTCCCGCCGGGCATGGCGCCGATGAACGTGCTCGAACCAGGATGGACATCCCCGATCCCGGTTCCCTGAAACCAAGGGAGTGGCGGCCCAGTTTTCTTGGCGCCCAATCGTTTCCGGACATCACGATCATGCTCCGCAGCATCAGGCTGGAGGCCGCAGGCTTGTACGCCTACGCCTACCGCAGCGCACGGCCCGGCCGTGTTGTGCTTCGCCCACATCAACCAACACGATGGCCACCGCAGACCCGGACTTCGAAGGGCGCCGGCAACGGCGTATACGACGCTCTCGCTGTCGCTCGCGTCGCCGCGGAAGTTCTCCTGTGAACCAGGTTTCGTCTGTGAGGTGAGGACAGAAGGCCCTTGCCGCCGAGCACCTCAGTCGGCGAGCGTATCCTCATGATCCGCTTCGCCTGCATTACTGCCGCCGTTGTCGCGACCGCTGTGAGTATGTCAACACCGGCCAGTGCTGACCCAGTCAGCGACTTGATGAGCATCCTGCCGGCGGGCTACAGCAGCGGTGTGTGCCAAGCCATCGATCGCGGCACCGCGCTGGCTGCCGTGAGCTGCGGGGCAAACTCGCTGCCCGGCGGACCGACATCGGCGATCTACCAATTGTTCGCTGACGACGAATCGCTGCACGCTGCATTCTGAGCGGCAATCAATGGTGTGGATTGGACGCCCGCGGCGTGTGCGGGTACCCAGTCGTCTGATCCCACTCCGCTGAAGCGATCGAACGGCGTCACGTACGGGTCTGTGGGCTGCGGGCGTGCACGGACCTTCCAGACCGACCGCGATGGCGGCGTCGTATGGACGAGAGAGGCGGAGAGGTTTCTCGGCGTGGCGTGGGTCGGGTATCAGGGCCAGTCGTATCCGGCCAGCCTGCTCCAGTGGTTGCAGGCGCAGGTCAGCTAGGCGACTCGGCGCCGCGGCTGACGCTTAGGGCAGCGGCGACCATCGTCCAGTTCCCTGCCCACCCCACTGCTGGCCGGAGTAGGAGCCGGGGCAACTTCCGGTGCTTTCGATTCGTAGCGCATCAGTCCCTCACCCCTCACTACGGTCCCACCGTCAGCGGGACGCTGTCTGGGTGCGGGATGTTCGGCCCCCCCACCCGCTGGAGCGTGCCAAACGCATCCGTCCCGCCCCAGGGAGTGCCGGGAAGTTAACCGACCATCGGTCTGACCCGGCTAGGGACTTAAGCCCCGACCTTCCGGGCCGGTTTTCACCGTCCACAGCGGGCCACGGTGATTACGGTGGACGCGTGTGGAAGTGGCATTCAGTGTTGGTAGCCAGCCTGAGCGTGATGGCGATCTCGGTCGCTCCCCGCCGCCGCCGCACCCGGCGACGACAACTCCCCACCCGTTGACGACCTCGACGGCTATCCGATCGCAGCCGGTCAAGACGACGGTCTCTACGGCGGCCTCAGCCCGGGGAAACCCAACTTCTGGGGATATTGGCTCTACTTCAAGACTCCCGACGGGCGGTCATGCGGACTGGCCCCGAACAGCGGCCCGATCGGCTGCGACGCGGTGCCCGCCGACGCGCCATCGGATACCAACCAGACCTACGCCAGCGGCGCCACTGCCGCGGAATACCGCCGGTCGAGCACCCCGACCTTCACCAGAGACGTCCCCGTACTTCCGGCCGGCCAACGACTGCAAACGCTCGGTGCCACCTGCGCCGTGGACCTGCAGGGTGCGGTGCACTGCCAGACGGCGGGCAATCACGGCTTCATTCTGTCCACCGACCACGGCGTGCTCTGGTAGCGATCACGGCGCCCACGCGAAGCTGTCTACGCCCGTGTCGACCCGTTTCGGGTTGCGGTTGTCGAAATCCGTTACCACGAGCCCAGTTTCGGGAGACGTGTCGAGATAGGCGACGAAGTCGCCGGCACCCCAGACTGGTCCCTGTGCGGCGGCCGCGACATCGGTGACTGTGGTCCGCGGCAGCGACGACCCGGTGTCGAGAACCTGGATCGCCTTCGACGTCTCCGTCGGGCCCTGCGCGGTGAAGGCCACGGCGCCGGATCCCAAAGTGGTGAGGTCGTTGTAGTACGCGCCCCGCCTGGTGAACATCGGAGCAGGAGACTTCGGGCCCCTCACATCTGCAGCGACGGAGTAGATGCCGCCGATCTGAATGTCGAACGTGGGCGAGTACGAAACCGGAGGTGCCTCGCCGTTGGCGAACAGGATGGTCTTCCCGTCCTCGGCGTATGTCACCGAAAAGGCATTCGTGCCGGACACGACCGGCGTGGAGGCGCCGCCGACGGTGAGGACGTTGACGTCCACCGGTCGGACGTCGCTGCGTTCGTTCAGCCAGGCGATGTGGCCACCGTCGGGCGCCCATGCGAAGTCAGGTCCCGGCGAAAGGCGCCCACGCGGTCTCCGGCGGCTGCTTTCGTCTGGGCGCCAACGCACCCGTGTCGGCCGCGGCGACCAGCAGGACGCCCCCGCTTACCGCGCCCCCAGTCGGGTTGTCGACGAATGCCACCTGTTGTCCGGTCGGCGACCACCGGGGAATCGCCACCATCGGCGGTAGTCCGCCTGAACCGTGGACAAGGCTGGCCGGGTCCACCAGCCGCCGGGGCGGGCCGGTGGGTTCGAGTTGCGGCGACAGGTCGAGCACCCAGAGCTCACCGCCGTAGTCATCGGCCTTTGCCTTGCGGACAAAGGCCACGTGCGCCAGGTCGGGTGACGGCGCAGGCTGGGCGTCGGCAGGCCCGTCCGTCAGCTTCCGGCCGGGGCTGCCCGCGGGCTGGCTGACGTACAACGACCCCGCCTTGCTGTAGAACAGCGCGCCAGCTTGATTGACCATCGGGGCTGAGGTGGCCGACGGCTGCGAAGCGGTCGGCTGGCCGCTCGTCGAATGACATGCGGCCAGCACAGAGGCGGCCACTAGCGTGGCCCAAAGCCGGATGTGGCGCCGAGTCATGGGTGTGAGGGTAACGGCGCGCACCCATCCCTGTGTTCAGAAAGTCGCAGTTCACCTGCGCCCGGCGAACGCAGACTAGTCGTGTGTTAGCGCCTTCTTGATGCCTTTGACGATCTTGCCGAGCACGGAGCCGATCGGTTTTGATCCTGAATGTCTCTGCCCGCCAACGATTGTCGACCCGTTTGAGCTCGTCAGGCTCGGTTCGAACTTGTTGCCACCGGTGATGTGGGTCGTCGGCCTCGCGGTGTCAGCGCTTGCAGCGGGGGGGCGTCTCCGTCGCGTCGGTGGTGTCGGCGACCGCGTCGACTAAGAGCGGAGACAGCGGCTTGTTGGGGAAGTCGCTGGCCCAGTCGTATTCGCGCGAGATGTCAACCACCTCATAGTCCGTCGCCGGCAGCACCTCACCGAAGAGGCCGCCGGTGCCGCCGTACGGCCGCGTGGGGTTACCGATCAGCACGAACTTTCTTCTCAGTGACGAACGGCCACTGCGATTCTGTTCTGCCGGAAATGGGTTCCGGATGGCGGCAGAGGCGTACCATTTGTCTCCGGTCTTTCCTACCGAAGTAGGCGCGCAACACCGCTCGAATTTTTATTTCCCCCGGATCGATTGCGACGAACGGTCCGCCGGCGCGCTTACCCGAAGACCATCGGAGAGATACGTGCCCGACGCCGGATATCCGATTCCTGATGACGAAGACATCAGGCTGAGGGTCCTCGCCGACTACGACATTATGGATTCGCTGCCCGAACAGGCATACGACGACTACGTCAAACTGGCATCGGTGATCTGTGACACTCCCATCGCCTTGATTACCCTGCTCGACGATCATCGCCAATGGTTCAAGGCCAACATCGGCCTGGATGCCAGTGAGACGCCTCGTTCGCAAGCATTCTGCGCTCACGCGATCATGAACCCCGATGAGACCATGACGGTGGAGGATGCCACTGTTGATCCGCGCTTTTCCGCCAATCCGCTTGTTACGGACGATCCCAATATTCGTTTCTATGCCGGGGCGCCGTTGGTCACGCCGACCGGTGAGGCCCTGGGTACGCTCTGCGTGATCGATCGTAAGCCCCGGAAACTCACTGAAGCCCAGTTGGAAGCGCTGCAGATCCTTTCCCGCGAGATCATTGGCCAGCTCGAATTGCGCCGGAGCATCGCCAATCTGGAACAGCTCGTGTTCGATCACGAGAAGTACGTCGAGTTGATGCACGAGTATCAGCGCGACATGGAAAAGGCCCAACTACATCTCGAAACGCAGTCCGTCACGGATGTGTTGACCGGCGTCCAGAATCGGCGATCCTTCGATCTGAAGCTCGACGAGGAACTCCATCGGGCACGGAATCGCCGAATTCCACTGTCATTGCTCATGATCGACATCGACCATTTCAAGAATTTGAACGATCGGTTCGGTCACCCGGTCGGAGACGAGACGCTGCGTTCTGTCGCGCATATCCTCCAAGCCGAGTTGCGTCCCCAGGACTTTCTGTTCCGCTATGGCGGGGAAGAGTTCGCGGTGATTCTGCCTGAGACCACGCTCCGAGGTGCGATGGTGCTCGGCGAACGATTTCGCCGGGGCGTGCAGCGCGCTCCGTGGAAGAACCGCGCTATCACCGTCAGCATCGGTGCGGCTGTCTTCGACGAAGCGATGGAGGGGCCCAACGACCTGCTTCAGGCCGGTGACAGTGCTCTCTACCATGCCAAACAGGCCGGGCGGAACCGCGTCAGCGCATCCACGATGACCACGGAAGCGGAACCCGGGGCGGGCGCTACCGAATCGAGCCCGATCGTCCGGCGGTAGAGCCCGACGGTTGGCCGGATTCCGCCAGGACGACGGTGTTCCGGTCACCCGACTTGGCTTGGTACATCGCGGTATCGGCTCGGGCGATCACGGAGGACACCGTCTCGCCAGGCACGGCGAGGGTGGCGCCGATACTCAGCGTCGCGTGGATCTGTCTTCCCGATTCATTGATCGGCTCGGCGGCGCGGGCGCGAATCTTCTCACTGATGGTCCTCAGTTGGTCGATGCCGCGCAGCCCCGGCAGGACGACCAGGATCTCGTCACCGCCCGTGCGGCCCACCGTGTCGCCCTGACGAACACACTCGCGGATTCGAGCCGCCAACGTCGCGAGCACGACATCGCCCACGCCGTGTCCCCAGGTGTCGTTAATGTCCTTGAAGCGGTCGACGTCGCAGAACAGGATGCCCAGGTGCACGCCGAGAGCCTGCGGGTGCTCCAGGGCCGCCTCGAGGCGGGCGATCGCCTCGCCGCGGTTCGCCAGTCCGGTCAGAGCGTCGAACCGGGCCAGCCGTTCGAGTTGTTGCTCCACCTCGACCCGGTCGTCGACGATGCGCAGGGCACCGATCAGTCCGTCGGTGTGGCCGTCGGCATCCACGTAGGGCTTACCGTGCCCGTCGACCCAGTGGTAGTCGCCGTCGAGGGAGCGCAACCGGAACCGGTGGTGGGACGATCCACCCTCGACGACCCTTGTCAGAGCCGCCGCCAGTGTCGGGATGTCGTCGGGGTGGAAGTGGCGGCTGATATCCGCGCCGATCCACTGCTCTGCCGGGCCCCCGAGCGCAGCCTCCACCGACGGCGAAATCCACACGATCTCGCTGCCGCGGAGATGGACGATGATGTCGACGGCGTTGTCCGCCAGGATGCGGTCCACACCAGAGCCCGCGACGGCTGACCGGACTGCAGCAGGATCGCCGTCGCGAGTCCGGCCAACCACAGAGCGGTCCACGGCACCATCGGTGGCCAGGCTCGATAGACGCGGGTCAGCACTTCGGCGCCGGAGGCCCAGCCCACCCAGTCCAGGGCCGCCACGACGAGGACCACCACGGCGGCTGACCCGGCAGATTCGAGCCAGTGCCGCGCGCGATGCCACGCCGGTGCGAGGCCTGTCCATCGGCTGCGCCTCCCCTAGCGGTGCGTGATAACGATGTCGTGCCGCGGCTCAATCGGCGGCATGGACATTCTCCGCAACCCGGGCCGGAGATGTCACCAATCCCGCAACATCATCGCTCTGGCGGCGTATCGCCGCAACCGCCGGATCCGCGGTGGCCGAAGCCGGACGATCGGCGGGTCGCAGGGCGTCGGCGATGCGGCTGCGCACCGCGTCGGTGTCCAGGTGCATGCCGATGGCGACCAGGCACTGGGGCGAGGCGGCAGCGCGGAGCTCCGCGGGCGATGTCGATCGAGGGCCCGACGACGTTGACGACGACGGTCCGCACCGACGACCGTTCCCGAACGGCCAGCATGCCCTTCATTCGGTACACCCCGGCGGGCGGGTTCTCGAGCAGATCGAGCAGCGCATCCGGGTCGACCGCGCCGGCGGCCGTCACGGTGACCGCGTCGGCGTGAGTGTGCGTGTCGGGCGGCTCGGTGACAAGCGCATCGCGGAAGGACAGCTGGCCGGCCTCGTCGGCGGCCGCGGCGACGTCGTAGAGCAGTGCGGGGTCGATCCGGCCGTCGACCACGCCGATCACCTGGGCACGCGAATTACGTTCCCGCACGCGGCTTTCGATGCGCTGCACGGTGCCCTCGCGGTCCTGCGGCGGGATCTGGTCGAGTTTGTTCACCACCACCAGCGTCGACGCACCGTAGCGGGCCGGCGCGGGGCCGCCGCGGTCGACGGTGTCGAAGTGCCTGGCGGCGTCGACGACGTCGACGACACCGCCGTCGCGCACCCCGGCGATCTCGCTGAACCCGATGATGCGGGCGATCGCTGCAGGATCGGCAACACCGCTGGCTTCGATGACGATGGCGTCGAGGCGCAGCTTCGGATCGGCCAGCTTGGCCAGTGCGGCGTCGAGCTCGCCGTCGTCCGGCAGGCAGCAGATGCAGCCGCCGGCGATCGATGCGGGTTCGTCGATCTGACCGCTCACCAGCGCGGCGTCGACGTTGATATCGCCGAAGTCGTTGACTATCGCCCCGATCCGGGCACCGGGTGTCTGGAGGATGTGGTTGAGCAGGGTTGTCTTACCCGCACCCAGATGACCGGTGAGCGCAATGACGGGCACCGACACCATTCGGCGATGGTGCCACACCGATCCGATCCCCGAGGTGGTGTCGAAGACCAATTCGCCGCTCAGGTATCCGCGCACTCTGCGCGGCGACGGTTCGATGCGCCCGCGGGCCGCCGCCATCTGCGGGTAACCGGATGTGCTCATCGTGTTCCTCCGCGACGTTCGGCGATCAGTCAGTCGTCGGTGACGGTGAGTGCGACGTCGATGTTGCCCCGGGTGGCATTGGAGTACGGGCACACCTGGTGAGCCTTCTCGGCCAGCGCGACGGCGGTGTCGTGGTCGACGTTGGGCAGCGTGATCTCCAGTTCGACGGCGAGCGTGAAGCCACCGTCATCCTTGTTGCCCAACGACACCCGCGCTCCCACCGATGAGTCGGAGACGTCGGCCTTCTCCTGGCGGGCGACCAACCGAAGCGCGGAGTGGTAGCACGCGGCATAGCCGACGGCGAACAGCTGCTCGGGGTTGGTGCCCACCCCGGAACCGCCCATCTCCTTCGGGATGCTCAGTGCGACGTCCACCTTGCCGTCCGAGGTGCGGCCGTGCCCGTCGCGACCCTCTCCGGTGGCCAGTGCCTCGGCGGTGTAGAGAACCTTCATCTCAATTCCTTTCTGACATCAATTGTTTTCAAGCACGGTGTCCGCCAGTCGCAGGACCGCGTCGCGCAGCGATACCAGCTCGTCCGGACTCATCTGCGACAGTGCCATCAGCCGCTCGGGAATGCAGGAAGCCTTGGCCTGAAGGCGCTTTCCCGCTGCGGTGAGGACGATCTCGACCCGCCGCTCGTCGTCGGTGGATCGTTCTCGGGTGACGTACCCGACGGACTCGAGCCGCTTGAGCAACGGCGAGAGTGTGCCCGAGTCCAGGTGCAACCGCTCGCACAGCCGGCCCACGTTGGCGCGGCCCTCCTCCCACAACACCAGCAACACCAGGTACTGCGGGTAGGTGAGGTTCAGCTCAGTGAGCAGCGGACGGTAGGCCGCCGTCACCGCACGAGACGCCGAGTACAGGGCGAAACACAGCTGATCGTCCAGTCGGGGAGCGGTCACGACACACAACACTAGCGCACAATTAAGTTGTGCACAATAGATCGTGGAATCAGAAGCTGCTGGCCTCCCAGGCGCCGTCCGGATACGGCGGCACCCGGCCGGCCAGCGCGCCGTCGGTGACCGCGCACAACGTGTCGGCGACCGTGCCCGCGTCGGCCAACGTGGTCACCTCGTCACCGTCGACGCGCGCGACGACCACCTGCCAGTAGTAGGCCAGACCGCCGTGCTCGTACCAGAGGAACCAGTCGTCACCACGGTGGCCGGCCCGGATCAGGCGGCGAAACGGAAGCGACGGATCGCGTACCGAGTCGGTGCTGTTGAACGGCGCCCCGATGTCGGCGATCGGCGGCAGCGCTGCGGCGAGTGCCGCCGGTAGCTGCGTCACGCTCGCCACGTCCTGCACCGGGGTGCGCAGCGTGCAGCCGGTATCGGGGACCGCGGCTGCCGGGGCGGCCAGCACGGTGGCGGCCGCGACACCGATGAGGCCCGCGACGAGAACCTTCATCGGTCACAAGCTACGCCGCTCGCGCGGACCCGGCGTAGCCTTCGGCGCATGTACGCCCCGACGTGGGAATCGGTGAGCTCGCACCCTCTGCCGGACTGGTACGACGACGCCAAGCTCGGGATCTTTCTGCACTGGGGCCTGTACTCGGTGCCGGGGTGGGCGCCGCAGGTGGCCGACATCCAGCAGCTGCTCAAGGAGAAGGGTCCCGCAGACATGTTGCGGGACAACCCCTATGCCGAGTGGTACCTCAACACCAGCCGGATCGAGGGCAGCCCCACCTGGTACCACCACCGCGAGATCTACGGCCCGGACGCGACCTACGACGACTTCGTCGCGGCATTCGACGAGGGCACCGCGACCGCCGACATGGACGCCATCGCCGCGACCTGCCGGGACGCCGGCGCGGGGTACGTCGTGCTCACCACCAAGCACCACGAGGGATTCTGCCTGTGGCCCACCGCGTTACCGCACCCGCGCAAGGGCCGCTATCACGCCAAGCGGGACATCGTGGGCGACCTGCGGACGGCGGTGCTCGACGCCGGCATGCGGATGGGCCTGTACTACTCGGGCGGATACGACTGGCCCTACAACGATGCGCTGCTGAAGAACCCGGCCGACAGCTTCCTGGCGATGCCGCACACCCCGGACTACGTGCGGTATGCCGACCGCTCACGTGCGCGACCTGATCGAGCGCTATCGGCCGTCGATCCTGTGGAACGACATCGGCTGGCCCGCCGGCGGCGACCTGGCCGCGCTGTTCGCCGACTATTACAACGCCGTGCCCGACGGCGTCATCAATGACCGGTGGGTCGAGCCGCCCGGCCACCGCGGCACCGTCACCGACGCGCTGGCCCGCGCGGGAGGCACTCTGGTGCAACGCCTTTGGCCGCTGATTCCCGACGACCGCAAGTCGCTGACCTTCTCGGCCGCCCACCACTACGACATCCGCACCCCGGAGTACGCGCGCTTCGACAGCATCCAGGACAAGAAGTGGGAGTCCACCCGGGGGGTGGGACATTCGTTCGGCGCCAACCGCAATGAGCGCCCCGAGGACATCGTGACGGCCACCGAGTTGGTCCGCTCGTTCGTCGACATCGTCTCGAAGAACGGCAATCTGCTGATCGGTATCGGCCCCGACGAGCATGGCCGCTTCCCCGCCGAACAACTGACCCCGCTGCGGGGCCTGGGGCAGTGGCTGCGGGTCAACGGCGAAGCCATCTACGGATCTCGGCCGTGGCGGTTCGCCGACGCCACCACCACCGAGGGCGGCGGCGTCCGGTTCACCCAGCGCGATGGCGTCCTGTATGCCGTCCTTCTCGAGGTGTCGGCGCGCGAGTTCGGGATCCGCGGTCTCGATGCCACCGCGGTCACCGAGGTGCGCCTGCTGGGCCTCGAGCGAGCCGCTGACGTGGTCGGTGACCGACGGCCAACTCCGCGTGACGATGCCCGATCGGCTGCCGGTGTCACCGGCCTACGTGCTGAGGCTGGACAGCTGATATGTAGGCCCGGTTTGTCAATAGGCAGGTGAAAGCCGCCCCGGTTTTGGTGCCGGGGCGGCTTTCGTTTGATCGGTCTCAGTCCGGTCGTGGCGGTCGTTGGTCAACGACGGTGGTGTCAGACTGATATACGCGGGTTGGGTACCGCAAGACGATGGTTCGGCGCGAACGGTGGCTGCTTTCTAGAGACGGGCGTCACGCGGATATTCGGTGAATATCGTTGTTGCTCATAGCTGTAACGCAGGTCCAGTTCGCCTACCTCGCCGTCACCGGGCTGGTTCCGATCAAGTCAACTGCGGCGCACTCAGGTCAAGGTGGCCAACGACCAGCACCAGCCAGACAATTCGCGAGCGATCGCGACGTTGGCCACCACGTGAGGTTTCTTGCGCTCGTTGAACCGGCACCACTGCTGGTGCAGTCGACGGTTGCCGGCATGGCCGCGGGCCTTGAGTGCGGGATCGACCTTGGCCCATCGGGCCCGCATCGTCGGCCCGGGATTGCGGTAAGCCGCGCGGTGGTGCCAGGCCGATTCGATCAGCAGCCTTCGCACGTGAGCATTGCCGGCCTTGGTGATCGAGCCCTGCACCCGCGAGGACCCCGAGGAATACTCGGTGGG
Source organism: uncultured Actinomycetota bacterium (assembly GCA_963765445.1). Classification (GTDB taxonomy): domain Bacteria; phylum Actinomycetota; class Actinomycetes; order Mycobacteriales; family Mycobacteriaceae; genus Mycobacterium. The sequence continues at coordinate 23,527 of CAVXWQ010000027.1, read as the reverse complement.
TACCAGACCGACGTAGGCGCCGATTGAGGCACCGGTGAACCGGGTCCAGTCGCCGATCTCCACGCTCAACGCCAGTCCGGTCAGCGCCGAGACACCACGCAGACACCCGAGCCGGTCAACGATGTCGGCCCACCGCGGTGAGGCCGCGACTTCGACGATCTGCTCATCGAGGCGATCGCGAGCCGCAGTCGCACACAGCACCGCCTCGAAGTGGTGATCGAACGCCGCGGTGGTGTGTGCGTCGTCAAAGCGCTGGCGGCGCAGCCAGGTCTCATGCACGCCATTCCAGGCCTGCCCACCCGAATACACCCGGCCTTGGCGCAGCAGCAGTTTGGACAAGCGGTGACGTACCCGCATCAGATCGGCGCGGGCGTCTTCGCGGGCACGGACCAAATCCCGGGTTGCTTCGACTTCCCGCTCGGGCACGACTACGGCGGTGATTTCGCCCAAGCGGAGCAGCCGGGTCAGATGCGCCGCGTCCCGGGCATCGGTCTTGACCCGATCCCCAGCCGGGCGGATCAACTTCGACGGCGCAGCCACCGTGCAGTCGATCTGCGCATCGGCCAACGCCCGTGCCAATCCGAACCCTCTCGGCCCGGCCTCGTAGGCCACCCGTACCGGCCCGCGCAGCTGGCGCAACCAGCCCACGACCTCGCCGTGGTCAGGGCACAATCGCGCCCGCTCGACCCGACCCGTCTCCTCATCGACGGCATGCGCGACCACCGAAAGCGCATGCACATCCAAACCGACACTCGTACCGTTGAAACTCACCGGAGGCCTCCTGTCTGCAACTGTGGCTCTACCGGAGCGAGTGTTCACCCGCCACCGGCAACCCACGTCCGATTGCAGCCCGAGGCCTTCGGCCTCGAGTCAGCCCCCATACCGTCTAGCCCTGCTCGACGGTGTTGGAGAAGCCGGACTTGTCGATCTGCGGCGAGCCGGAGTGGAACGTGATCTTGTTGTTCATCCCGGACGCCTGGATGGCGTCGGCGGAGTCGAGCGTCACGTTGTTGTCCATGCCCGACACCTCCACGCGAGAGCAGTGACCGGAGATCACGACGGTGTTGTCCACTCCGCTGATGCTCACCACGTTGCCGTTGCACGCGATGGTCTTGTTCTCGTTGATGCCCGAGACGCTGACGCGCTCACCGGGCGCGGGCTGCTCGACGGTCGCCGCCGAGGTCGAGCGGCTCCGCCGGTGCCGCGGTGAGCGTCGGGGCGGACGGCCGGCTGGACGGGGTGAACGGGCCGCCGCCGCCGGAGATGCCCGGAGTTGTCGGCGTGTTGAGGGCTGATCGCGTGGTGCTGGAGATCAGGTTGCCCGCGACGATGGCGCCGCCCGCCGATCGACGAGTCCAAGGACCAACAGCCCCAGCAGAATCCAGCCGACGCGCATACCCGACGAGGAGGACTGGGGCGCCACCGGCGGTGGCATCGGCGGGCCGTAGTAGCCCGGCGGTGGCGGCGGGGGAGCCCACCCGCCCGGCGGCGGGGGAAAGGGAGTGGTTCCCAGCTCGGCCGATCGTGCGACGTCGGTCAGCGGGCGTTCGAGTTCCTGGATCCGCTTCTCGGGGTCGTCCTCCGGATTCATGGAGTTCACTATCTCGCGTGAGCCGGCCCGCGTGCGCCGGGGTATGCGCGAGTACGTGGCAGGTGTCAACCGTATGGTCCGTGCGATCTTTCGCGCGCCGGTCCGGCTCTACGACCACGGGCTTGGCCGGCTGCTGGGCCGGCGGTTCCTCTGCCTGACCCACGTGGGGCGCACGTTCGGGCGTCACTATCGGACGGTCCTGGAGGTGATCGGCCTGACCCACGCACTCCGGCCCAGCCGATTGCCAGTTTGTTGCGATGCCACCGGGGGTACGCTGCGGAAATGTTGACCCGTGTAACCGCCGGTGCCGCCGCGTTGCTCATTCCCGTCGCGTTCGTCAGCGGCTGCTCGAACAATCAGGCCTCGAACACCCCGGGCAGTTCGTCGACCACCTCCGGCACCGCGGCGTCCGGCGCGGAAACCATTACCGCGCAACTGAAGACGCCCGACGGAACACCCGTCGCCAACGCCACCTTCGACTGGTCCGGCGGCTACGCGACGGTGACGGTCGAGACCATCGCGGGCGGCATCCTGTCGCCGGGATTCCACGGACTGCACATCCACTCGGTGGGCAAGTGCGAGGCCGACTCGGTGGCGCCGAGCGGCGGCGCACCGGGCAACTTCAACTCCGCGGGCGGGCACCTGCAGGTGCCGGGCCACACCGAGTCACCCGGCCAGCGGCGACCTGACGTCGCTGGAGGTCCGGTCCGACGGCTCGGCCAAACTGGTCACCACCACCAATGCCTTCACCAAAGCCGACCTGAGCGGACCCGAGGGCAGCGCGCTGATCATCCACGAGGGCGCGGACAACTTCGCCAACATCCCGCCGCGCTACTCCGTCGACGGCAAGCCCGGGCCCGACGAGCAGACCATGTCCACCGGCGACGCCGGAAAGCGAGTGGCGTGCGCGGTGCTCGCGCCGGCCAGTGCGACCGCGGCCTCGACGTCCACCAGCACGCCACGGTCACATCGACGACCGTCACGGCGGTGCCCGCTCCCGGCGGCGAGACGACCACGCACGACGCCGACGCCACCGCGACGACGACGTCGGGTACCGCAACCACCACGACGCTGTCACCAGCACACCGGCCACGACGTCCTCGGCGCCGGCCACCACGACCACGACGGCCGGCCGGGAGCCTGACCTCAGCCCGGCAGCAGCACCCGCACCGCGTGGGTAACGACGGCGTCCAAGTCGGCGCCGAGCGTTCCGGCCAGCCACTGCTGGGCCAGTTCCGCCATCGCGCCGGCATACATCGCCGCGCCGACTTCGGTTGCCAGGCGGTCGGATTCGGGAGCGGTCCGCCGTCCCTCGCTGAGCACCAGTTCGCGAAGATGGTCCTGCGCCATGGTGCGCCGGGCGGCGAGCACCGGGTTGGTGCGGGCCTCGGTGAACAGGATCTTGCCGCGGCGCGGATCGGCTGAGCTGAAGTCCAGGACGGCGCGGATCCCGGCGCGCAGGCGAGCCCGGTCGTCACCGGCGGCCCCGGCCATCGCGGCGGTCAGCATCTCACCCAACTCCGCGGCCACCTCGTCGTAGACCGCACCGAGGAGTTCGTCGGTGTCGGTGAAGCTTTCGTAGAAGTAGCGGGTGTTCAGTTCGGCGGCCCGGCATACCGATCGCACCGAGACCGCGGTCTCGCCGCCGTCCCCGAACAACCCGAACGCGGCACCGATGAGCAGGGCGCGCCGCTCGGTCTGGCGATCGGTGGCCGATACGCCGGCCCACCTGGTGGCGCGCGTCATGCGACGAGGATATACGCTGTTTGGTGACAGGTGTAACCAGACATGCTAGTTTGGCTACATGCGTGACCAGACAGGCGGTCGCGCGGAAGGAGCCGGCGATGACGAAACTGCTGCTGCCGCACCAACTTGTCGAGCACAAGGTGCGGTCCGACTTCGACCGGGACATCCGCCGACGGTTCTTCAAGGGGCTCGAGTTCGCCGGCCCGGAGGGCGATCCCGGGCTGGTTCGGGCCCGGCAGCGCGGTCTGGCACGTGCACTCGCACACCTCCGCGCTGATCTTCGGGCTGCAGTGCGCGGCGTTCATGGAGCGCCTGGACCCCAGCATCTTCTGGATGGGATCGGATCACTCCCGGGTGGTCGAGCGCGACGAGGACGGCAACCCGACCGGGCGGCTCGACCTGCGAAGGCGCGCAGGTGCGGCTGGCGCATTCGGTGGCGTTCTTCATCGGCACCGCCTACGGATCCACCGCGCACCGCTGAGAAGATGGCTCAGACCGTGCGGGCAATGCACCACACCGTCAAGGGAATTCGGCCCGACGGCCTGCCCTATGACGCCGACGACCCGGAGTGGCTGCGCTGGAACTACGCGACGGTGGTGTGGGGTATCGCGACCGCGCACGAGCTCTACCATCCGATGCCGCTGCGGGACATCGACCGCTACTACCGGGAGTTCGTCCGCGTGGGCCACGCCCTCGGCGGCACCGACCTGCCTGCCACGAAGGCCGAGACGCTCGAGTGCCTGCGGTCGTATCTTCCGCGCCTCGCGCTGACCCACGGCGCGGCGTTGTCGACCGGGCCCAGCCTGATGAACAACCCCGAGGTGCCCCAGGCGGCGAAGTTCTTCGACTGGGCCATCCGGGACGCGATGCCGGACTGGGCGGCCGAGCTCATCTCCCACCGGGCGCCCCATCCGGTCGAGCGCGCTGCTCGCCGGGCGGCCACCTGGGCTGCGATCAACGGCACCCGCGCGGCAATGGGCCAGCTGCCCGAGTTTCAGCAGGCCCAGCGGCGCGTGGCCAAGGGCACGATCGTCGACCACACCGAGCCGACCTACGTCCTCGGCAGCGATCCCGTGCGCAGCCGGGACAAGGTCGAGCAGATGCTGTGATCTGCGCCACTGGCGAACTGGTGAGGAACACTCACTAACCGTCGCGAACAGCGAACTTCCGGGGCATCGGACCGGATTCCGAAGGCGTTGTGAGGTGAACCACCGTCGATCGACGTCAATTCAATAAGGAATTTCCTTAAGAATTTAGACACGACTGGGGCAATGTGACGTTGGCCTCTTTTGGTCGAATCAGGGTGAGAATTTCTTAGCCAATGAGTTGCGCAGACAAACTCTCGTGACCATTCATTGCGGCTGAATAAGAGCGCACGTCAGAAGCCATTTATTTTCCGCTATTCCGGGTGTTGCAACGGATTGATAACGATCGCTACCTGAGCATGGCCTGAGACCGGCGGGACGGAAGGGAATTGCATCCGAAAGAAAGCAAATTCCAGATGAACAGTCTCGGTAGACTAAGCTGACGAGCGATCGCTTTACGTGTCGCGAACAAACCCAACGCAATGTCGAACAAACCCAACGCAATGTTCGGTCTGCTGAAGACTGACGGAGGACGAGGATCATGGCAAACACGTCGGGAGTTACCGAGGTTTCCGGCACCGCCGGCGTCGCGGTGGCCGAACGAGTGGCTGCAGCGCACTCCATGTGGCTGTCGACGCTGCCGACGATCCGTCGCGCCCCGGTCGCCGAGCTGGTGCCGCTGGCCGAGCCGGTCACCGCACCCATGGTGACCGTCGCCGGCGCCGTGGCTGCCGGCCACGGTCCGATCAGCGATATGGCGGTCAGCCGGGACGGCCGCTGCCTGGTCGCCGCCCACTACGGCGCCGACGCGGTGTCGATCGTCGACACCGCCACCCTGTCGGTCACCGCCACCGTCACCGGTGTCGCCGAGCCGTACGCGGTGACCGTGGCCGACCGCGCCTACGTCACCACCGCCTCGACCGAGGACGAGTCCGTGGTCGCGATCGACACCACCACCGGTGTCGCGTTCGCCGCCAAGGACATCGACGCCACCGCGCGCGCCCTCGCGGCCAGCCCTGCCGGTGATGTCCTCTACGTCGCCCGCACCGGTGACGACCTCCCCGACGTCGCGGCCATCGACATCGAGAGTGGTGCCACGCGCGTCATCGCCATCCCGGCGGCGCCCGCCGCGTCCATCGAGGCGCTGCGCGTCAGCGCCGACGGCACTCGGCTGTTCGCGGCCCTGACCACGGTCACCGGCGGCACGCTGCTGATCATCGACACCAAGTCCCGCGCCGTCGAACGCGCCGTGGCGATTGCCGGTTCGGTCGGCGACATCGCCGCTACGCCGAACGGGCGCAAGGTTTTTGCCACCGGCTGGGACGCCGAGCTCGGTGGTGTGGTCAACGTCGATCGACGTCGCCGCCGCACGCGTCACCGACACCATCGGCGTCGGCGGTATGCCCACCCAGCTGGTGGTCGGCCACGGCGGTGAGCTGGTCTACGTCGTCGACCGCAACCAGGTTGTTGTGCTGTGCGCCACGACCAACGAGGTCGTCGACACCATCCCCGCCGCCGGGGAGCTGTCCTGCCTCGCCGCGGGCCCGGACGGACGCCTCTACGTCGCCGACTACGCCGGCGCGATCAGCGTGCTGCAGGTCGGCGCGAGCACCGACTCGGCCCTGCTGGAGCTGATGACCGCCGAACTGCCGCAGCTGGCGGTCGCCGCGTTCTGACCCGACCTGCCACCATGGAGTCCATGTCTACGACTCCCCGGCAGCGCCTCGTCAGCCTCGTCCAGCGTCACATCGCCAACCCAGTGATGCGGGCGGTGCCGATCCAAACCCTGCTGGAAACCACCGGCCGCAAGTCCGGCGAACCGCGGCGAACCCCGATCGGCGGCAAGCTCGACGGACGCACCTTCTGGCTGGTGTCCGAATTCGGCGACCGGTCCCAGTACGTGCGCAACATCCAGGCCGACCCGCGGGTGCGGGTCCGCGTTCGCGGTCGTTGGCACAGCGGCACCGCCGTCGCACTGCCCGATGACGACGCCAAGGCCCGGCTGGCGGCGCTGCCCCGGATGAATAGCGCGGCGGTACGAGCCATGGGCGACAACCTGCTGACGATCCGCGTCGACCTGGACAGCTGAGCGGAGCTCGTCAGCCGATGGCCTCGTCGAGCCACTGCTGCTCGATCCGCCCGATCTGTAGCGACAGCGCGGCTACGGTCGAGTTGTCACACCGAACCTCGGTGGCGGTGCGGTAGCGCGCGCCGTCCCCGCTGGTCGCCAGGTAGGGGCGCAGGCTTTCGAACCATTCGTCGCCGACCACATTCGGTGCGGCGGACCCATCCGGTGTCTGCTCCAACGAGCGCCGATAGGCGTCACGGGCGTGCTCGAGCCCGACCCGCCACAACTTGATCGACGTGTCCCGCTGGGAGCGCAGACCTGCCACCACCTGCAGCCGACGATCGGCCTCGGAAACCTTGCGGTGAAACGAGTTGTCCATCATCGACTTGATGAGAGTGATGATGCCGGTCGACGACGCGCCGGCCACGGCTCCGATCACACCCATCACCGCAGGATTCACCCGCGGTACTTAACCACGGCGCTATTTTCCGCTGCAGTCCAATGACACCGAGATGGTCTGGCTGGTGATGACGGGCACCAGGACGGTGCCGTTGTTGCGGCCGAGGGTGGGGCCGACGTAGGGGACCCACTGGGTGACGGTCTGAGGGTTACGGACGCTGGTGACGACGCACTGCGACATCGGCGCGGTGCCGAGCCGGTCGATGTTGACCGTGTAACCCTGCTGCTGCAGCTGGCTGATGGTCTGCTGTGCGGAGTTGTCGGCCCATGCGGCCGCGGCGGGGCCGGCACACACTGCGCCCGCTGCCGCGACCGCGGCAAGCATCCATGATGTGCGCATGAGCGCCTCCTCGTTGTGAGCCCCCAATGATCCTCCTCGTACATCGTCGGCGGCGACGCGAATGTTGCACACGGGCGGGGTTTAGCCGCTGAGACGTCGGGAACCCGGACTTTGGGCGGGTGATCCGGCGCGATCAACGACGATCGCCATCGCGAACTGCCCGCCTTCTGCCGCGATCCAGGCCCGCGTCGCCGGCTGAGTTATCTCGGGGGATCTCCCCAAAGCCATGGGCGCACGACGATAGCGTTGTTCCCATGCACAGCACCATGCAGGAATTCCCGCTGACGGTGGCCGCGATCCTGCGGTACGCCGTCTCCGTCCACGGAGACCGGGTGGTCACCACGGCGACCGGTGACGGTTACCGGCACGCCACCTACCGGGAGGTCGGCAGGCAGGCCGCCCGGCTGGCCAACGCGCTGCGCCGCCTCGGCGTCGAGGGCGACGACCGGGTGGCCACCTTCATGTGGAACAACCAGGAGCACCTGGAGGCCTATGTCGCGGTGCCGTCGATGGGCGCGGTGCTGCACACCCTGAACATCCGGCTCTTCCCCGAGCAGATCGAGTTCGTGGCCTACGAGGCCGAGGACCAGGTGGTGATCGCCGACCTGTCGCTGGCGCCCATCCTGGCGCCGGTACTGCCGAAGATGGAGACGGTGCACACCGTCATCGCCGTCGGAGCGGGCGATCTGGCGCCGTTCGAACGGTCCGGCAAGAAGGTGGTGCGCTATCACGACATCACCGCCGCCGAGTCCGACGAGTTCGACTGGCCCGATGTCGACGAGAACTCCGCCGCCGCAATGTGTTACACCAGCGGCACCACCGGACATCCGAAGGGCGTGGTGTACGGCCACCGGTCGAGCTATCTGCACTCGATGGCGGTCTGCAGCGGCAACGGTATGGGATTGAGCTTCTCCGACAAGGCGTTCCCGATCGTGCCGATGTTCCACGCCAACGCCTGGGGCCTTCCTTACGCGGCCCTGATGGCCGGAGCGGACATCGTGCTGCCGGACCGCTTCATGGACGCCAAGTCGCTGGTCGACCTCATCGAGACTCAGCGTCCGACGGTCGCCGGCGCGGTGCCGACGATCTGGAACGACGTGATGAACTATCTGGATCGCGAACCGGGACATGACATCTCGTCGCTACGGCTGGTGGCTTGCGGCGGATCCGCCGTTCCGGTGTCGCTGATGAAGACCTTCGAGGAGAAGTACGGTGTGCAGATCCGCCAGCTGTGGGGGATGACCGAGACCTCGCCGATGGCGACGCTGGCCTGGCCGGCACCCAACACGCCCCCGGGCAAGGAATGGGAGATCCGCGGCACCCAGGGCCGGCCGATGTGCGGTGTGGAGGCCCGAATCGTCGACGACGAAGGCGGTGTGCTGCCCAGCGACGGTGAGGCCGTCGGCGAGCTGGAGGTCCGCGGGCCGTGGATCACCGGGTCCTACTACCGCAACACCGACGACTCGAAGTTCCAGTCCGGCTGGCTGCGCACCGGCGACGTCGGCCGCATCGACCAGCAGGGCTACATCACCCTGACCGACCGGGCCAAGGACGTCATCAAGTCCGGCGGCGAGTGGATCTCGTCAGTGGAACTGGAGAACCAGCTCATCGCCCACCCGGCGGTGCGGGAGGCCGCGGTGGTCGGCGTGCCGGACGACCGCTGGCAGGAACGTCCGCTGGCCGCGGTCGTGTTACAGGACGGCGCCGAGATCACCCCTCAGGAGCTGCGAGACTTCCTGTCCGACAAGGTGGTCCGGTGGTGGCTGCCGGAGCGGTGGACGTTCGTCGACGAGATCCCGCGCACCAGCGTGGGCAAGTACGACAAGAAGACCATCCGCTCACGCCACGCCGACAATGCCTACGAGGTCGTGACGCTCGGCTAGCGCTCGGCGCGCTGGTAGGCGGTGACGACGGCCGCGCCGCCGAGCCCGATGTTGTGCTGCAGCGCGGCGGTGACGTTGTCGACCTGACGTTTGTCGGCGGTGCCGCGCAGCTGCCAGGTGAGCTCCGTGCACTGCGCCAGACCCGTCGCGCCCAGCGGATGGCCCTTGGAGATCAGCCCGCCCGAGGGGTTGACCACCCAGCGTCCGCCGTAGGTGGTGTCGCCGTTGTCGATCAGCTTGGGGGCCTCACCCTCTCCGCACAGGCCCAGCGCCTCGTAGAGCAGCAGCTCATTGGCCGAGAAGCAGTCGTGCAGTTCGATGACCTGAAAGTCCTCCGGCCCCAGGCCGCTCTGGTCGTAAACCTTGCGGGCCGCTTGGACATTCATGTCGTGTCCGATGATGTTCTTGGCCGAGCCGTCGAACGTCGAGGCGAAGTCGGTGGTCATCGCCTGACCGACGATCTCGACCGCCTGGCCGGCCAGCCCATGGTCGTCGACGAACTTCTCGGACGCCAGCACCACCGCGCCCGAACCATCCGAGGTCGGCGAACACTGCAGCTTGGTCAGCGGGTCGGAGATCATCTTCGCCGCCATGATGTCCTCGAGGCTGTACTCGTCCTGGAACTGGGCGTACGGGTTGTTCACCGAATGCTTGTGGTTCTTGTAGCCGATCTTGGCGAAATGCTCTGCGGTGGCGCCGTATTGGCGCATGTACTCCCGGCCCGCGGCGCCGAACATCCACGGCGCGACGGGGAAGGCGAAGTCGTCGATCTCGGCCAGCGCCTTGATGTGGCGGCCCAGCGGTGACTCGCGGTCATCGGCGCCACCGCCCAGCGAGCCCGGCTGCATCTTCTCGAACCCCAGCGCCAGCACGCAGTCCGACAGCCCGCCACGGATCGCCTGGGCGCCGAGGAACAGCGCTGTGGACCCCGTCGAGCAGTTGTTGTTCACGTTGACGATCGGGATGCCCGTCATGCCGAGTTCGTAGAGGGCACGCTGTCCGGAGGTGGAGTCACCCGAGCAGTAGCCGACGAAGCCCTGCTCGACCTGGTTGTAGTCGACACCCGCATCGGCCAGTGCCTTGGTGCCCGACTCACGGGCCATGTCCGGGTAGTCCCACCCCTCGCGTCGTCCCGGCTTCTCGAACTTCGTCATCCCGACCCCGACGACGAACACCCTGTTCGGCATTGCTTGATTCCTTCCGTCTGCGCTGACTTCTTGCAACCTACTCCGCGCCGAGCAGACGCGGAATCGCATCCCGGAGGCCGGAATCCTGCGAGTATTCGTCTGCTCGCGATGCGGTCGTGTAGAAGTACTTAGCACATGTTCTAGTTCCCGGAGGTGGCCATGGCTTTGCGCGTCGTGCAGTGGGCGACTGGATCGGTCGGGGTCGCGGCGATACACGGCATCCTGGAGCACCCCGAGCTTGAGCTCGTCGGCTGCTGGGTGCACTCGAAAGCCAAAGCGGGCAAGGACGTCGGCGAGATCGTCGGCACCGACGCGCTCGGCGTGACCGCGACCAACAGTCTCGACGACATCCTCGCGCTGGAGGCCGACGCGGTGATCTACGCGCCGCTGCTGCCCAACCTCGAGGAGGTCACCGCGCTGCTGCGCTCCGGCAAGAACGTCGTTAGTCCGGTCGGCTGGTTCTACCCGAGTAAGTCCGAAGCCGCCCCGCTGGAAGCCGCCGCCCGCGATGGCGGCGTGACGCTGCACGGTGCAGGCATCGGGCCGGGCGCCGCCACCGAGTTGTTTCCGCTGGTGTTGTCGGTGATGTCCACCGGGGTGACCTTCGTACGCGCCGAGGAGTTCTCCGATCTGCGCACCTACGGCGCGCCCGATGTGCTGCGTCACGTGATGGGCTTTGGCGGCGCTCCGGACAGCGCGCTGAGCGGCCCGATGCAGAAGCTGCTCAACGGCGGCTTCTTCCAGTCGGTGCGGCTGATCTGCGACCGACTCGGCTTCGCCGCGGACCCGAAGATCCGCACCTCGCAGGAGATCGCGGTCGCCACCGCCGCCATCGATTCGCCGATCGGCGTGATCGAGCCGGGCCAGGTGGCAGGCAGACGCTTCCACTGGGACGCCATGGTGGCTGAGGACATGGTCGTGCGGATCACGGTGAACTGGTTGATGGGGGAGGAAAATCTCGACCCGGCTTGGTCTTTCGGCCCCGCCGGGGAACGCTACGAGATGGAGGTCAGGGGCAACCCCGACACCTTCGTCACGGTCAAGGGCTGGCAGCCGGAGACGGTCGAGGAAGGCTTGCAGAGCAATCCGGGCGTGGTGGCCACGGCAGCCCACTGCGTCAACGCGATTCCGGCGACCTGCGCCGCGGAGCCCGGCATCGCCACCTTCTTCGACCTGCCGCTGATCACCGGTCGAGCGGCACCGCACCTGAGCCGCTGACTTCGCACTACCATCGGCGTCATGGCCCATCCCGTCGTCGTCGAGCAGTCCCGCGCGATCCCGGTCTCGCCCGACGAAGCACTCGCCAAGACATTGCCGATCCCGCTGCCCAGTCTGTTCCCGCACTGGTACGGACCGATCCCGCCGATCAAGGCGGTGCACGGCCAAGCCGGTGAGTGGGTGACTGTCGGGCAGACCCGCACCATCTCGCTGACCGGCGGGGGCAGTTTGCGCGAGACCCTGACGCGCGTCGACCCCCCGCACTCGTTCGGCTACACGCTCGACGAGGTCCGGAGCGCGCTGACACCGCTGATCGACCACGTCGAGGGCGAGTGGGTCTTCGCCCCGCACGGCACCGGCACCAAGGTGACCTGGCGTTGGACGCTGCACCCGAAGTCGGCGCTGACTGCCCCGCTCTTGCCGGTGTTCGCCCGGATCTGGCGCGGCTACGCCCGGCAGGCGCTGGAAACGCTGTCCGGCCACCTGGTGGGCTGAGCGCGGTGTGCCGACTGTTCGGCCTGCACGCCGGCCGCAACGTGGTGACCGCGACATTCTGGTTACTCGGTGCACCGGACAACCTGGCCGCGCAGAGCCGCCGCAACCCGGACGGCACGGGACTGGGGGTGTTCGGCGCCGGCGCCGAGGCCGAAATTCACAAGCAACCGATGGCCGCCTGGCACGACCGTGAATTCGCCTGCGAGGCAAAGGAGATGACCGGGACGACGTTCCTGGCTCATGTCCGCTACGCCACCACCGGCAAGCTCGACGTCGTCAACACCCACCCATTCCTGCAGGACGGCCGGATCTTCGCCCACAACGGGGTGGTCGACGGCCTCGACCAGCTCGACGAGCGGCTCACGTCGCTCGGGGCGCTCGGACTGGTGCAGGGCCAGACCGATTCCGAGCGGGTCTTCGCCTTGATCACCGCATGCATCCGGAACCGTGATGGTGACGTCAGCGCCGGCTTGGTCGACGCGATCGGATGGGTAGCCGACAACCTGCCGCTCTACTCCGTGAACGTCTTGCTCTGCACCGCAACTGAATTCTGGGCGCTGCGCTATCCGGACGCGCACGATCTCTACGTACTCGATCGGCGCGGCGCTGCTGGCGATTTCGAGCTCCGCACCGACCGGATCCGCGCCCAGTCCGACCACCTGACGCGACTGCCGTCGGTGGTGTTCGCCAGTGAGCGCATGGACGACAACCCGGCCTGGCGGCTACTCGACGCGGGTGAGCTGGTGCACGTCGACGCCGATCTGAACCTCACCCGACGGCTTGCCTTTCCAGACCCGCCGCGGCATCTGCTGCGGCACAGCGATCTCGGCCCTGTCGCGGTGGCGGCCCAGCAGGATCAGGGCACCCGGTAGAACGGGTTGGGTAGCAGGAACGTCTGCTCGGCGTGACCGCCGTCGAGATCCGACGGCTGGTCGCCGAGGTTGGCGATGATCGTGTACCCCTGCTGTTCGATCAGCTCGCGCTGCGGCGCCTTGAAGTCGGCGGCCGAACGGTATTGGGAGCCGGGCGGTTCCATGAGGAGACCGGTGTACCCGAGGTAGCCCGCGTCGCGCAGGTTGCGCTCGGTGGCCGGTCGCTGCAGCTCGTGACGGCCGGTGATGAAGAAGACATCGGCCCCGCTGGCCTTCGCGGCATCGAAGACGTCGAGGGTCGGGGCGATGACACTGGACCGGGCCAGTTGGTCCCAGGCGCCCCAGCCGCAGGGTCCGGACGGGAGATTGCACGGCCCGTCGATCACCCGGCCGAAGTCGTTGGCCTTGATCACCTCCCAGTTCGACAGCGCCGTCTCGTCGATGTCGAAGACGACGGCCGGACGGTCGACCCGGGGCGACTCGACGCGGATCCAGTCCGCCGCGGGCGCGTCGGCGGCCTGTAGGTCGGCGGCGTAGGTCCCGCTGTCGTGATAGGCGGTGGCGACCTGCTTGAGGTCACCGAGATTCGGCGGTTCGGCGAGCGGTTCGGCCGCGACGGTTGGCAAGGAGCCGACAACCAGGGCGGCAAGCCCGATCACGGCCATGGTGTTGCGCATGGCCGCAACCTTAACGCGGCAGTTCAGCGCGGTTCGAGAACCGCCTGCGGTCCGCGCAGCATCAGCTGGCGCCCGATGATGATCCGCTGGATCTCGCTGGCGCCCTCCCAGATCCGTTCGACGCGCAGCTCCCGGAACATCCGCTCGGCGACGTTCTCCCGCATGTAGCCGCGGCCGCCAAAGATCTGCACCGCCCGGTCGGCCACCCGGCCCGCCATCTCCGAGCAGTACAACTTGGCCATGGACGCCTGGCCGTGCAAAGCCTTGCGGTCCAGGCCCGCATCGATACCGCGGGCCACCTCGTAGAGCAGGCTGCGCGCGGCGAACAGTTCGGTGGCGCTGTCGGCGAGCATCCCCGCCACCAGTTGGTGCTCACCGAGAGGCTTGCCGTCCACGATCCGGTCCTTGGCGAAGGCGGTCACTTCGTCGACCAGTCGCTGCGCCGCGCCGACACACCGCGAGGCCACCATGATCCGCTCAAAGCGGAACCAGTCCTGGGTGAACGTCATTCCCTCGCCCTCGGCGCCCACCAGATGGCTCACCGGCACCCGTACATCGGTGAACGACACGATCGGATGCTCGTCGGGAATGTTGTGTGAATAGTGCGGCGTACGAACCACTTCCACGCCCGGCCACGGCAGGTCGACAACCAGCAGGACGTGGTCACCGCGATGCGGGCCGTCGGTCAGGACGGCCTGGACGAAGCAGTAGTCGGCCAGGTTGAACGAGGTGACGTGCCACTTGACGCCGTTGATCACATACTCGTCGCCCTCGCGCCGGGCGGTGGCCTCCAGCGCGGAGACGTCCGAGCCGGCGAACTCCTCGGTGATGGCGTAGGCCTCGTGCTTCTCCCCGCGCACCGCCGGGTAGAGCCAGCGCTCCTTCTGGTAGTCGGTGGCCACCTCGGCCCACCACTGCGGGGGAGTGTGGCACACCCACGCGATCGCATTGGTCACGCGGCCGACCTGCTCCTGCACCAGAACCTGTTGCAGCGCGGTGAATCCCGGTCCGCCGACCTCCTTGGGCATGTTGGTGGCGTAGAGGCCCAGTTCGATGGCGCGGGCATGGTGCTCCGCGGTGATCTCCTTGGGTAGCTGACCGCCGGCCGCCTCGGCCTCGGCCTCGTAGGGGATCAGGGTTTCGACGAACTCGCGGGCGGTGTCCCGGATCCGTAGGTCTTCGGCTGTCAACCCGTACATGCGCCGTGCTCTCCGCTCGCTCACCTATTGACTGAGCGTTCAGTCTATGTCACGGTCTTGGGATATGACCAGCAGCAAGAGTGCGGACGTCGTGGTCGTCGGCGGCGGCACCGTCGGCGCCTGGACGGCGGTTCAGCTTGCCGAACGCGGCGCCGGCCACGTCGTGCTGCTCGAGGCGCGCACCCTTGGCGACGGCGCCAGCAGCCGCGCCTCCGGCATGGTTCGCGCGCAGGGCGGCACCGAGACGGCCGTCAGGCTGGGTCTTCGCAGTCAGGCCTTCTACGCGGCCAGCGGGGATCGTTACCCGCTGGACTGCGGGTTCGTCGCACAGGGCTACCTGATGCCGTGCTTCACCGAAGCCGAAGTCGCCCAGGCCCACGAGCGGATCGCGCTGCAACACCGCCTCGGGCTGACTGTCGAATGGCTGTCCAGTACCGACATCGACAGCCGCGACACCGGGCTGGCGTCAGGCGTGACACTCGGGGGCTCCTATGCACCCGGCGACGGATACATCAACGCACCGCGCAATGTGCTGGCCTACACCGCGGCGCTGACCGCCCAGCAGGTCGACATCCGGGAAGTCTGCGCGTTCACCGGTCTGAGGCGTTCGGGCGGCCGCGTCGTCGGTGTCGACACCGCCGACGGTCCGATCGACACCGACCGGGTGGTCCTCACCGGTGGCCCCGACCTCGGCGACGTCGGTGTGCACGCGGGCGGACGCATCCCGGCTGGCGGCACCCGTCACCAGGTTGTCGTCACCGAGCCGCTGCGCCACGGGGCGATCGAGGACCTGCCCATGGTTTTCGACGTCACCGACGGAATCTATTGGCGGCCAGGTGAGTTCGGTGGTGTGCTTTGGGGAATGAGCAACCCCGACGAAGCGCCCGGTGTGGCGACCGAGTTCGACTGGGCGTACTACGAGAAGGCGAAAGCGCGCATCGAGTACCTGTTCCCGCCTGTGCGCGGCCTCGGCCTGCGCCGCACCTGGGCGGCCACGATCGACTACACGAACGACCACCTGCCGATCCTGGGTCCACTGCTCACCGAAGACGGCCCGATCGAGGGCACAGTGGTCGCCAGCCCCGCCGGCCACGGCATGATGTGGGGCCCCGCGGTCGCCGAGGCGGCCACCGACCTGACCCTCGACGGTGAATGCGACTGGCTCGACCTCACCGATCTCGGGCTGGACCGCTTCGACGCCGACGGCAACAGCCGACTCGCGCCCGAACCGATCTCGCTGCCGTTCCCCGAATACGCCTGACAACGAAAGGTTTTCACCATGACCGCTGCTGTGCTCACCACCGTCCTGGCCAATGCGGCCGACGCCGACCTGGAGGACTGGGGTCCGCTGGAGGAGGCCACCGATCACCCGATGGCGACCCACGGCGTCGAGATCTGGGTCGACGGCGAGAAGTCGGCCGGTATCTGGCAGTGCGCGCCGGGCCCGTCGCACTGGACCCTGGACGTCAACGAGGTCATTTACGTCGTCTCCGGGCGGATGACCGTCACCCCGGACGGCGGCGAGCCGAGCGAGATCGGCGCGGGCGACCTCGCGGTCTTTCCGCTCGGGTGGACCGGTACCTGGGTGATCCACGAGACGCTGCGCAAGGCCTACGCCATCTTCTGATCTCCTTGCGCCGAGCGTGACGCCAGCGCGACGCTCGGCGCCGAACGTCACTCCGGGGCGGCGCTCGGCGCGCTCCGCGGCACGACCAGCGCGTCGACGGCCACCGCACCGCCCGGTGAGGCGATCACCGGATTGGCCTCCACCGCGTCGAGCCGCTCACCGAGCTCGGTTGCCAGCGAGGAGAATCCGACGACGATGTCGGCCAGCGCCTCGAGGTCGACCGGCGGGGCGCCGCGCCAACCCGCCAGCAGCGGCGCGGTGCGCAGTGACCGGAGCATGTCGATCGCGTTCGGTCGGGTTACCGGCGGGCAGGCGACAGCGCGGTCGGCCAGCAGCTCGACCAGCGTCCCGCCCGCGGCGACGATCACCAGCGGGCCGAAGTTGTCGTCGCGCACCACCCCCACTGAGATCTCGACCCCGGGCGCGGCCATCGCGTCGATGCTGACGTCAGGACCCAGCTCCTCGGCTATCCGCAGGTAGGCCTGCTGCAGGGCGGCGCCGTCGGCAATGCCGAGGACGACCCCGCCGACATCACTCTTGTGCGCGGCGCCAAGGGTTTTCAACGCGACCGGATAGCCGACATCGTCGGCCGCGGTCAGCACTTCGGCGAGGTCGTGTGCGGTGCGGGACCGCGCCACCGGGATGCCGTAGTCGGCAAGCAGTTCGAAAGCGGCGGGCGCATCCCAGCCCGGCTGTGCGAGCCGGGCCGACCAGCGCCGTCGGCGCTCGTCATCGACCGGCACCGCCGCCGGTGTCAGCGGACGGGGCCAGCAGGCCAGGTGGCCCAGCGCGGCGATGCCGCTGCGCGCGTTCTCGAGCACCGGAATGCCGTTGCCGCGCAAGCGGTCGGCGGTCGGCGGGTCGATCGCGGAACCGACCGACGCCAACACCGCCAACGGCGCCCCGGTGGTGGCCGCCACGTCGAGCATGGCGTCGGCATAGGCGGTGTCGCCGTCGAACTCGCTGACGAGGTCGATCGCCAGCGCCGTGACGGCGACACCGGGATCGTCGACCATCGCCTGCAGACACGCGCCGAACAGTTCCCGGGTGTCGGCGCCGGTGCCCCACACATCGAGCGGGTTACCCGCCGCCAGGCCCTCGTCGAGCTGCTCGCCGATGACCGCCAGCGTCTGCTCGGCCAGTCCGGTGAACTCCACGCCGAGATCGTGCGCGATGTCGGCGCACAGCGCTCGCTCCGCCCCCGAGTCGTGGACCGTCGCGATGCCGTGTGTACCGGGCCTGCGTCGGCGCTTCCCCTCGAAAAGTTCGATGGTGTCGGTGAACTCGGCGATGTCGCTGACCCGCACGGCGCCGGTGTCCGCGCAGAACGCCTGCCAGCCCGCGGCGTCACCGGCCAATGCCCCGGAGTGCGCGGCGACCATGGCCCGCCCGCGAGGGGAGTGCCCGACGGGCAGGATCACCACGGGGATGTCACGTTCGGCGGCCCGCCGCAGTCCGGCGCGCAGCCGGCTCACCGCCCGCGGTGTCTCGAGCAGCAGCGCGATGAGCGAGGTTCCGTCGTCGGTGAGGATGTGGGCGACGTAGTCGGCGGTGGTGGTCACCAGCTCCTGGCCCGACGACACGGCCAGCCGGAACCCGAATCCGCGGCGCGCCCGCAACAGGGTGGAGAACGCCGATCCGGAGTGGGTCACCAGCGAAACGCCGCCCACCGGAAGGGGATCCGGCTCGAGATAGCCAAGCGCGCGCAGGCCGGTCACGTTGTTGACGAAGCCCATGCAACCGGCACCGCACACCGCCATGGCGGCATCGGTGGCGATGGCGCTGACCGACTCGCGCAGCTGCCTGCCGTTGGCCGAACCGAAGATCACCGCCGAGCGGGCGCCGATCGCCGCCGCCTGCTTCAGCTCGCCGAGCAGGGCTGAGTCCGGCACGCCGAGCAACACCAGATCGACCGGTTCGTCGAGGGCGGCCAGTGAAGGGGCGCAGGGAATTCCGTCGATCGCGTCGTAGCGCGGGTTGACCAGGTGCATACGGGCCGAGCTGCGCCGGGCCTCGATGAGCATGCGTTCACCGAAGCTGTCGGGCCGGGGGCTGGCCCCGACAAGCGCGACCGACCGCGCCTCCAGCATCGCGGTGACGGCGCTCTTCGGGCTCATGCGCTGCGGAACCGCTTCAGCCCCTTCTTCTTGTCGGCCAGGGCGGCCTTGGCGGCCTGCCAGCCGGGGATGCCGCACACGCCGCCGCCGGCATGGGTGGCGGAGCTGCCGTTGTACAGCCCCGCGATCGGGGTGCGGTAGTCGGCGAAGCCGGGGGCGGGCCGCATGTGGAACAGCTGCTCGAGCGAGAGCTCGCCGTGGAAGATGTTGCCGCCGATCAAGCCGTACTCGACCTCCATCTCGTGGGGGCCGACGACGTCGCGGTGCGTGATCGAGTCCTTGAAGCCCGGCGCCACCTGGTCGTAGGTGTCGATGACGCGATCGGCGTAGGCCTCGAGCTCCTCGGTGTGCGGCTCGTCGGCCCACTCGGCGGGCACCCACTGGGTGAACAGCGACATGATATGTGTGCCATCGGGATTGAGCGTTTTGTCCAGCGTCGTGGGGATGACACCGTCGCTGAACGGCAGCGTGGCCGGCTTGCCCACGCGAGCCTCCTGGAACGCGATCTCGAGGTACTCCATGCTCGGGGCCATCTCGATCGAGCCGGTGTGATGTTCGGCTTGACCGGTGCTCGGGTCGGCGGTGAAGCTGGGCAGTTCGGACAGCGCGACATTGACCTTTACCACGCCGCTGCGGGTCTTCCAGTGCTCGATGTCGCCAACGAAGTCGTCGGGGAGCTCGTTGCGCGAAAGGTGGTCGAGGAAGGCGATCTTCGGGTGCAGCGTGGTGACCACCGTCGGGGCCAGGAGCTCCTGCCCGTCCTCGAGCACGACCCCCCTGACCTGAACGCCGCGCGTCAACACCCGAGAAACCCTGGCATTGGTGCGGATCTCGGCGCCGAAGCTGCGAGCCGAGCGCGCGATGGCCTGCGATACGCCACCCATGCCACCCTCGGGATAGCCCCAGCTGCCCAGTTGGCCGTCGCCGACGTCGCCGATCGAGTGGTGTGCCATCACGTAGGCGGTGCCAGGCTCGCACGGACCGGCCCAGGTGCCGATGATCCCGTTGACCGCCATCAGACCTTTCACTTGCGGTGATTCGAACCAGTCGTCGAGCAGGTCGGCGATGCTCATGGTCAGCAGGCGGGTGATGTCAGCGGTCATGCGTGGCGTGATGCTCTTGCGCAGCGGCCACGCCAGCTTGGCCAGGTCGAGCAGATCCTTGGGCCGTTTGGATCCGACATTCGGCGGCACCTGGGTCAGCAGCGGACCCATCACCTCGGCGATGCCCTCGATCCAGTGGTAGTACTCCGGGAGCGCGTCGGCGTCCTTCTTCGAGAACTTGGCCAGCTGCTCGTGCGTGCGCTTCGGATCGTCCTCATAGATGATCAGCGATCCGCCTTCGGGAAACGCCTGGTAGGACGGGCCCATCGGGTGCACCTTGTAGCCATGCCGTTCCAAGCCGAGTTCGCGGACGATGGTGGGCGGCATCAGGCTCATCACGTACGACAACCGGGTCACCCGAAGATGCGGGGCGTCGTCCCACGGCGCCTCGGTGGTGGCCGCGCCGCCGAGCGAACCGCGTGACTCCAGCACCAGGGTCCTGGCTCCCGAGCGCGCGAGGTAGGCGGCCGAGACCAGGCCGTTGTGCCCGCCGCCGATGACGATGGCGTCGTAGTTGTTCGACATGGCGCGCCCCATTTCCGTTCGCCCGAGCGGGCATCTTTGACTGACTGTTCAATCTAACGAAGTGTTACGCTTTGAACAAGTGCCTGTGCCGGTACCGCCGAGGGGAGATTGACGACATGGCCGAACCCGCGCCCGCGACCGAGAACAACGAGGCTCGTCGCGTCCAGATGCTGCGTGCCGCAGCAGAGCTCGTCTGCGAGCGTGGGTTCTCCGAGACCAGGATCTCCGATGTCGCCAAGCGCGCCGGCGTCAGCTCGGCCTTGGTCATCTACTACTTCGGCACCCGCGACCGGCTGCTGGTCGACGCCCTGCGGTACTCCGAGGAGTCGGGGTACGAGGCGGCCGAGCGGATGCTGGCCGAGATACCCTCACTGCGCGAACGGCTTTCGCTGCTGATCCAGTGGACGTGCGTCCCGGAGGCCGAGAACGAGATCCCCGGCGCCTGGGGCCTGTGGTTCGACCTGTGGGCGCAGGCCTTCCGGCACGACGAGGTGAAAGCCGGCCGTGTCGAACTCGACGCGCGATGGCGCCGGATGATCGCCGACGCCGTCGAGTCGGCCGACCTCGACACCGAGGTCGACGCCAAGATGTTCGCCCTCGAATTCTCCGCCCTGCTGGACGGCCTGTCGATCCAGGTGGCTCTGGAGGATCCGGAGGTCGACTCGACGGTGGCCTACGACATCGCGATGCGATTCGCCGAACGCGAGCTGAACCTGCCCGCCGAGGCCAAGAGCGCTAGGAAACGCTGAGCGCCTCAACCGTTCCCGCGACCAACTCCGCGGCCGGATCGGTGGTCAACGCCGCCGTGCTGCGGGTCAGTACCCGCACGGCGTCCTGGCTGCACACACAGGTCACCGCCATTCCCGATTCGTAGCCCACCGACTGCGGGCCGTACTGGTTCGGCACGTCGACGATCAGCGCGGTGGATTCCCCGACGTCGATGTGGACCTGCGTCGAGGCGCCGTGGTACACCACCTGCGCGACAGTGCCGTTGACGGCATTGCTCCCGGCGGGCGCCGGCACGTTCCGGTCGATCAGTGTGATCCGTTCCGGGCGGATGACGATCGCAGCCGGCCCGGGCTTGCAGCTGCTGTCGACGGCGGCGCCGAGCCGGGTCGACAGCGCCGAGCAGACCGCCGAGCCATCAGCGCACTCGAGCACATCCGCATCGAAAATGTTTGCCGCACCGAGGAATCCGGCGACGTAGGTGGTGGCGGGCGCCGAATAGATCTCCTGCGGCGGTCCCACCTGCTCGACGCGGCCCTCGGCGAGCACGGCGATCTGATCACTCATCGTCAGTGCCTCGTCCTGGTCGTGGGTGACGTAGACGAAGGTAATCTCCACCTCGCGCTGCACGGCACGAAGTTCGAGCTGAAGTTGCTTGCGCAACTGGGCATCCAGTGCGCCCAGCGGCTCGTCGAGCAGCAGCACCCGCGGCTGCAACACCAGCGCACGGGCCAGCGCGACGCGCTGCTGCTGGCCTCCCGAGAGCTGGGTGGGACGCCGTTTGGCGAACTCGTTCATCCGCACCATCTCCAGCGCCTCGGCGACGCGCCTGCGGGTCTCGTCCTTGGTGGTGTTCTGGTAGCGCAGGCCGAATGCGACGTTGTCCCACACCGTCATGAACGGGAAGAGGGCGTAGGTCTGGAAGACGGTGTTGACCGGACGTTTGTGCGGCGGATCCTGCACGACGTCGCGGCCGTCGAGCTCGATGCGGCCGGAGTCGGGCTTCTCGAAACCGGCGATCATCCGCAGCGTGGTGGTCTTGCCGCAGCCGGACGCGCCCAGCAGCGAATAGAACTGTCCGGCAGGGATGTCCAGGTCGATTCCGGTGACGGCGGGAACGCCGT
Source organism: uncultured Actinomycetota bacterium (assembly GCA_963765445.1). Taxonomy (GTDB): domain Bacteria; phylum Actinomycetota; class Actinomycetes; order Mycobacteriales; family Mycobacteriaceae; genus Mycobacterium. Next base: position 1,485 of record CAVXWQ010000027.1, on the reverse strand, counting down.
CGAACGCCTTGGCCAGCTGATGCAGCCGGATCGCGCCCCCGCTCACCGGCGGTCGTCCCGACAGCAGGCGTTCAGCCGGCCACCGCCTCGGCCAGCCGGGCGAAGTTGCGGGCGAAGCGGTCGACATCGTCCTCGTCGTGCTGAACGGACAACAACCATTGCTCCACCTTGCCCCAGGGCGGCAGGAAGACGCCGCCGTTGTGCTGCATGAGCCAGTGCAGATGGCCCAGCCGGTCGTCGATCGTGAGGAAATCCCGGAACTCGCGAACCGGCTCGCGCTTGAACGTCACACAGCCCTTGCCGCCGACACTCACCACGTGCCAACCGTAGCCGTATCGGGCGATCGTCGCGTCCAAAGAGTCGCGCAACCGCGTCGCCAGCCGCGTCATCCGCTCGTAGGCCGCCGGGGTGAGCACCTCGGACAGGGTGGCCCTGGTCGCGGCCATCGCCAGCGGGTTGCCGTTGAAGGTTCCCACCTGCTCGTAGCGTCCGTCGGCGATCAGCGACATCACCTCTGTGGTGCCGCCGATGGCGGCAACCGAGATGCCGCCGCCCAAAGCCTTTGCCAGACAGATCATGTCGGGCACCACGCCGGTCCTGGCGGTGACTCCGCCCGGGCCGGTGGTGAATCCGGTCTTGACCTCGTCGAAGATCAGCAGCGCACCATCGGCATGCAGCAGGTCGCGGATCGCGGCGAGATACCCGTCGTCAGGCGGGATGATGCCGGCGTTCATCATCACCGGTTCGAGGATCATGGCGGCCACCTGGCCGCGGTGCTCGGCGAGTGCGCGGGCCACCGCCTCGGGATCGTTGAACGGCACGACGACCACCAGGTCGCGGATCGCGGCCGGGATACCGCTGTTACCCGGCACCCCGATGGGATGGTCGCGGGGCCCGACCTCGTCGGCCTCGGGCAGCACCGACACCTCGACGGAGTCGTGATGGCCGTGGTAGCAGCCCTCGACCTTGATGATCAGGTCCCGACCGGTGGCCGCGCGGGCCAGGTGGACGGCGTCCATGGTGGCCTCGGTGCCGGAGTTGGCGAAGCGCCACAGCGGTAAGCCGAAGCGGCGGGCCAGCTCTCCGGCGATCCAGATCGCGTCCTCGGTGGGCTGGGCGAAGTGCGTGCCGCGGCGCACCTGGCGGCTGACCGCCTCGACGATCGCGGGATGGGCATGGCCGGCGATCGAGGCGCCGTAACCGCCGTGCATGTCGACGTACTCGGTGCCGTCGACGTCATAGACCTTCGACCCGGCGCCGTGGCTCATCCACACCGCCTGTGGCTGGGCGATCTGCCAGTTCGACGTGGCGCCGCCGGCAAGGTGCTCGCGCGCCTGCGCAATCATCTCGGTGCTGCGCGGCTGACGCGCCAGGAACACCTTCTCCTCTTCGGCGATCAACTGGTCGACCGCGTCCTGAACCGGGCTCTCGATAATCGACGAACCCACGGGGAACCTCCGCTCGAATGCCGTGCGGACCTGCGAA
>CAVXWQ010000026.1:0-22810 GCA_963765445.1 uncultured Actinomycetota bacterium | reverse complement strand
GATGTCGATGACCTCGCCGGAGGCAGCGACCTGCCAGTTGAGCAGTTCGTTGATCCGCCAGATCGCCTTGATCTCGCCGAGCAGTCGACGGACGTCGTCGTGGTCGAGCGGGGTCACACCGTTACCGCCCGGCTTCGACGCCCACTCGTGCACCCGGTCGTAGAGCCCGGCGATCTTGCCTGCCGGTCCGAGCATCACGCGCTCGTGGTTGAGCTGGGTGGTGATCAGCCGCCAGCCGGCGTTCTCCTCACCGACCAGCATGTCGGCGGGGACCCGAACGTCGTTGTAGTACGTCGCGTTCGTGTGGTGCGCACCGTCGGACAGGATGATCGGCGTCCACGAGTACCCCGGGTCGGTGGTGTCGACGATGAGGATCGAAATCCCCTTGTGCTTCACCGCATCCGGATCGGTGCGGCAGGCCAGCCACACGTAGTCGGCGTCGTGGCCGCCGGTGGTCCAGATCTTCTGACCGTTGACGATGTACTCGTCGCCGTGGCGCACCGCGGAGGTGCGCAGCGAGGCGAGGTCGGTACCGGCCTCCGGCTCGGAATAGCCGATGGCGAAATGCACTTCGCCGGCCAGGATCTGCCGGCAGGAACTTCTTCTTCTGCAACTCGGTGCCGTACACCTGCAGAGTCGGGCCGACGGTCTGCAACGTCACCGCGGGCAGTGGCACGTCGGCGCGCGCGGCCTCGTTGACGAAGATCGACTGCTCGACCGGTCCGAAGCCGTGGCCGCCGAACTCCTTGGGCCAGCCCACACCGAGCTTGCCGTCGGAGCCCATCCGCTTGATGATCGCGCGGTAGGCCTTGCCGTGCCGGTCGACCTCCATCTCGGCCCGCTCCTCGGGTGAGATGAGATTCGAGAAGTACTGCCGCATTTCGGCTTGCAGCTGCCGCTGCTCCGGGGTCAGTTCGATGAACATTGCGCTCCCACCAGGTCGAGGCGATACGAGGGGCCACCCAGCAGACGGGTCAGGTCCTTGATCGTGGAGTAGTAGCGGTGCATCGGGTAGGTGATGTCCATCCCCATGCCGCCGTGCAGGTGATGGCAGGTCTGCATCACCGGTGGAGCCTGCGACGTCAGCCAGTAGCCCAGCACGTCGAGGTCGTCGTCGGCGTCTCGGCCTTCGGACAACCGCCAGATCACCGAGTTCGACGCCAAAGCCAGTGTGCGCGAGGCGATGTACACCTCGGCCAGCTGTGCGGCCACCGTCTGGAAGGTGGACAGCGGCCTGCCGAACTGCTGGCGGTTGGCCACGTAGTTGGCCGTGAGCTTGAGCGCCCCGGCCACCAGCTCCGGCCGCGAACGCGCCGATGGCGGCCAGCGCAAGCTGGTTGACCCGATGGGCGGACGCGCCCTCGAGCACCGCGTCGGACTCCACGGCGACGTCGGTGAACGTCACCGCGTATTCGTCACCGCCGGTGGACGCCGGAGTCTTGGTCAGCCGCACACCGTCGGCCGTCGGCGAGACCACCACGACGCCGGTGTCGGCGGTCACGATCAGCCAGGCGGCCTGCTCGGCATACGGGACAACGACCTTGGTGCCGTTGAGCTTTCCGCCCGCCAGCGTGGTCGCCGGACGGTCCGGCAGCGAAGCACCCGGCTCGTTGAGGGCGGCCGACAGGATCGCGCCCTTGGCCACACCGCCGAGGAACCGGTCCTGCTGAGCCTCCGACGCCAAGTCGAGCAGCGGAATGAGCCCGAGCCCCAACGTCGCCAGCGCCGGCGAGATCGTTCCGTGCCGGCCGATCTCGCTGAGCGCCGTCGTGATCTCCGGCAGTCCGACGCCGTCGCCCCCCAGCCGCTCGGGCACCCCGAGCGCGGTCACACCCCCTGAAACCAGCGCGTCCCAGCTGTTGTCGCGATCCAGGACCGAGGTCACCACATCGGCAACAGCCTGCTGCGCCGGGTCCGGAGTGAAGTCCACCCGAATCCTCCTTGTGTTGTTGTCTACAGAGCGGCGGGCGTCTTACCTGAGTAGTCGACCTGCCAGTGCTTGATGCCGTTGAGCCACCCCGAACGTAGCCGCTCGGGCGTGCCGACCGAAGTGAGATCGGGCATGTGGTCAGCGATCGCGTTGAACATCAGGTTGATGGTCATCTTGGCCAGGTTGGCACCGACGCAATAGTGCACCCCGGTGCCACCGAAGCCGACGTGCGGGTTGGGGTTGCGCAGGATATTAAAGCTGTGCGGGTCCTCGAACACCTCTTCGTCGAAGTTGGCCGACCGGTAGAACATCGTCACCCGCTGGCCCTTCTTGATCGGCACGCCGCTCAACTCCACGTCCTCCAGCGCGGTGCGCTGGAACGCCGTGACCGGCGTCGCCCAGCGGACGATCTCGTCGGCCGCGGTCTCCGGACGCTCGCGCTTGTACAGCTCCCACTGGTCCGGGTTGTTGGCGAACGCGATCATCCCGTGGGTGATCGAGTTGCGGGTCGTCTCGTTGCCGGCCACGGCCAGCATCATGACGAAGAACCCGAACTCGTCCTCGGAGAGCTTCTCGCCGTCGATGTCGGCCTTGACCAGTGCGGTGACGATGTCCTCGCCCGGATGCTCCGCCTTGACCCCCGCCATGTGCATCGAGTAGGCCAGCACGTCCATCGACGACTGCTTGGGGTCGACGTGGGCGAACTCCGGGTCCTCACCGCCGGTCATCTCGTTGGACCAGCGGAACAGCTTCTCGCGATCCTCCTGCGGCACGCCCAGCAAACCGGCGATCGCCTGCAGCGGCAGCTCGCACGACACCTGCTCGACGAAGTCGCCGGAACCCTCCGCTGCGGCGGCCTTCGCGATGGCCTGGGCGCGGTCGTTGAGCTCGTCCTGCAGCATGCCCACCGCGCGCGGGGTGAAGCCCTTGGAGATGATGCGGCGAAGCCGGTCGTGGTGCTCGCCGTCCATGTTGAGCATGACGAAGCGCTGCAGGTCGATGTCGTCGCGCGACATGTCGTCGGGGAACTGCGGGATGGCCCCGTTCTGCCAGCTGGAGAAGATGTCGTTGCGGCGGGAGACCTCTTTGACGTCCTTGTGCTTGGTGACGACCCAGTAGCCGCCGTCGTTGAAGCCGCCCTTTCCGATAGGCTGCTCGCACCACCAGATCGGCGCGAGCTTCCGCAGCTCAGCGAGTTCGTCAACCGGCAACTTCTTCACGTTGCGGTCCGGATCCAGGAAGTCGAATCCGTGCGGCAGGTTGGGGGTTGGCATGTTCGCGCGCTCCTCAATATGACGTGTTCTAGTGCCAGTAAAACACGGCTCCACCGCAGACAAAAGGCACTGCGGCATCCTCGCTTGTCAGAGTAATGAAACGTGTTCTAGCCTGACCTCATGGGTAATCCTGTCATCGTCGAAGCCACCCGCAGCCCGATCGGCAAGCGAGGGGGCTGGCTGTCCGGCCTGCATGCCACCGAGTTGCTGGGTGCCACTCAGCGGGCGCTGGTGGAGAAAGCCGGCATCGACGCGCGGAACGGTCGAGCAGATCATCGGCGGCTGCGTCACGCAGTACGGCGAGCAGTCCAACAACGTCACCCGGGTGGCCTGGCTGACGGCCGGACTGCCCGAACATGTCGGTGCGACCACGGTCGACTGCCAGTGCGGCAGCGCGCAGCAGGCCAATCACCTGATCGCCGGGCTGATCGCCGCCGGTGCCATCGACATCGGCATCGCCTGCGGCATCGAGGCGATGAGTCGGGTGGGCCTGGGCGCCAACGCCGGCCCGGACCGCTCGAGGATCCGGGCCGAGTCCTGGGACATCGACATGCCCGACCAGTTCACCGCCGCCGAGCGCATCGCCAAGCGGCGCGGCATCACCCGAGCCGACATCGACCACCTCGGCCTGATGTCTCAGCAACATGCCAAGCGTGCCTGGGACGAGCACCGCTTCGACCGCGAGATCTCCCCCATCGAGGCGCCGGTGCTCGACGAGAACAAGCAGCCCACCGCCGAGCGGCACTTGGTCAGCCGCGACCAGGGCCTGCGCGAGACCACGCGGAAGGCCTGGCCGCCCTCAAGCCCGTCATCGAGGGCGGCATCCACACCGCGGGAACCTCGTCGCAGATCTCCGACGGCGCGGCCGCGGTGCTGTGGATGGACGAGGACAAGGCCAAAGCGCTGGGCCTGCGGCCCCGGGCCCGCATCGTCAGCCAGGCACTCGTCGGCGCCGAGACCTACTACCACCTCGACGGCCCGGTCCAGTCCACCGCGAAGGTGCTGGAGAAGGCCGGCATGAAGATGGGCGACATCGACCTGGTCGAGATCAACGAGGCCTTCGCCTCGGTGGTGCTGAGCTGGGCGCAGGTGCACGGGGCCGACATGGACAAGGTCAACGTCAACGGCGGCGCCATCGCGCTGGGGCATCCGGTCGGCAGCACCGGCAGCCGGCTGATCACCACCGCCCTGCACGAGCTCGAGCGCACCGACCAGAGCACCGCACTGATCACCATGTGCGCCGGCGGCGCGCTGTCGACCGGCACGATCATCGAGCGGATCTGAGAGGTTGAGGCGCACCGGACCGGAGATCTGCCCACCGCGCTCCGATGATCCCTCCGCCGCCGAGTCCTGCGCAGTCCTGACCGCCGACCGTTTCGGTGCCCGGGTTTTGGTGCGCGCCTATTCGCTAGATGCGCAGCCCGTGGGTCAGTTGTGACGAGACTAATATTTGCTGACTATGCGTGAGCTCCGGGTCGCCGACTTCGCTTCGTATCCGCAGACCGTGCACCCCTAGGCTCGAATCACCGTTCGAGACTGCCCCGGCCAGGCTTATCTGGTACGTTGCCAGAAGCGTCTCATCCCGTACCATCCGCAGATAGCGATCTGTCGCTGGCACAGGTGGAGTCTCGACGGTAGTGGCTTGTGGGGGTGGAAATGGAACCGATCGCTCGGCGTTCGCTCGTTCCATTTATCAGTGCGGCTCCAGTTATCAGTGCGGCTCCAGTCGTGGCTCTGACGGTCGCGTGCATTCTTGAAGCAGGCCACCGTGAATTGCTGAGGGGCTCCGCTTCGATGGTCGCCAGCCTGGCCGCCTCCGTACTGTGCGTAGTCACAGCGCGACGGACGGTCCGCGTCGAGCGCGCCTGGCGCCTCGCGATGGCGATCGGAATGCTCGGATTGTTCGTCGGCACGACCGGCTCGACCATCGACAAGGTCGTGTCCCCGATTCCGTCCGACGGCCCGTCTCTGGCAGACATCGGACTCTTCAGCTTGCCGATTGCGGCGCTGTTCGCATTGTCGTGCTTCGCCCGCGCACCCGAAGGCCAACGCCGACATGCGCCAGCCGTGCTAGTCCTGGATTGCCTTGCCGTCATTGCGTCGTTGCTCGTCGTCATCTCGTTGACGGGCTTCGGTCGAGCGTTCTCGGTCAATGCTGCAGGCAGCTTTGCCTACGTATCACAGATCGCGTACTTGGGACTCAATTTCGCTCTGATCGTGGTCGTACCCACACTCTGGCTGGCGCGACGGGTTTCTAGATTCTTGCGCCTTCAACTGGCGCTTCTCGGTCTCGGCCTCTTGATATTGGCCGCGTCGAATTGCCTTTACATCTATGGGACGGTTACCGGCTCACCTGAAACAGACTTCAGCAGGTTCGGATACATCCTCGGTCCCATTGTCATCATGATGGCGGCGTCCACAACCGCCGCGGGTGCAACGGCCTCTTCGGCAACAGCGGTGCTTCTTCGTCGCGCACTGATGACATTGCCATACTTCGTGGTCGCGTTCGCCGGCGTAGTCGTCGCGTTCAGCTTCATCATTCGGCATGAACTCGATCCGGCCGCGCTCACGCTGGGGTGGTTCATCTCCATCGTCGTCCTGGCTCGGCAGGTGTTCATCCTCCGGGAGGACAATGCGAGATTGAACGATTTGACGGCGGCGCAATTTGAACTCATCTATCTGGCGGAGCACGACCCGCTGACGGGTATCGCCAACCGCTCCTGCTTCGACCGTCACCTGGCGCAGGCTCTGTCGGCGAGCAAGAACGCAGTGAACCGCTAGCAATCTTCTTCATCGACGTCGACGACTTCAAATCGATCAATGATCGGTACGGGCATGTCGCCGGAGACGAGTTGCTGGCTCTCCTTGCCGCACGGCTCAAGCGGTGTGTGCGAAACGATGACATCGTCGCCCGAATCGGTGGCGATGAATTCGCGCTCCTGCTTCGTCGCGGAACGATGGTCGGCCTCAGTGTCCAGACGGATCCTCGATGCCGTTCGAGCAGCCTTACCGTCTGCGTGCCGGACTGGTCGTTGCCAGCTGTCAGCATTGGGTCTGATCGAGTCTGCGCGGTGGCCATGGTCGACCTGACGGCAGACGAATTGTTGGCCTATGGTCGACTCTGCGATGTATCGGGCCAAGAAACTTCGTGGGTCGACGCTCGTCATGCTCGACGCCGATCAGCGTGACAGGCACACCAAACACGCAGAGGCATTTAATGCCGACGCCAAGCGTAGGCAATCACCAACGATGGATGGTCGGACGGAATCTTGCCCTGATGTGATGGATCCTGCCGTCTTCCGCAGGAATCAGGAACATCTCGTCGACCCTGCCACCACCCGACGGCCGCAGATCCCCACCTTGGTGACCACCGTGAACGCAGCGTGGACTTCATCGCCCACGAAGGCGTAGCTGCGGTCCGTTATCGCAGAATAATGCGGTACTGCGTCCACGTTCAAGCTCCGCCGGAGATGATCTCCCGAAAAGCCCGTCTTCAGACCCTGCTCGACCCGGACGATCCGGGCGCGAATGGAACCGAATCTCCGTTCGTGGCTCACCAGAGCATCCGACGTAGGCTTCAGCCGCGGCGATCCGGTCGCCGTCTGATACTGTTCCCATCCGCTGAGCATAGAATGACCGTCATGACCGCAGAGCCCGCCGACGGGCCTTGATTCGCCGCAGAGCAAGGTCATCATCAAGTGGATGTCACGCGGCCAGACGTGCTCTACAAGAAGACCGACGGCAGGTCGCCGGCAATTTCCTCGAAGGCGCGCCGGTGGCGCTGGTCACGACGATCGGCCGCAAGAGCGGTGAGCCGCGGGTGGTGCCGTTGCTCTTCCTGCGCGAGGGCAACCGGGTAGTGCTGGTGGCATCGCAGGGCGGCAGCGCCAAGCACCCGCTGTGGTATCTGAACCTCAAGGCCAACCCGAAGGTGACGGTCCAGATCAAGGACGAGGTACTGAATCTCACGGCGCGTGACGCCACCGAGCAGGAGCGCGCCGAGTACTGGCCCAAGCTGGCCGCGATGTACAAGGGCTTCGACGACTACCAGTCCTGGACCGACCGGGTCATCCCGGTCGTGATTTGCGACCCGTAAATCGGGGCACGCCAGCTGTCCAGGCGCCCAGCGGACCGGAATCGCGCCGTACCGGGACGCGGCAATGCGATCGTCGCATCCGTTGGTGGTGTGGTCGCAGCGAGTTCCTAGGCGCCGAACACCGGCACGGCGGGCGGACTTGGCCAGCAGGTCGGCCACGACGGGCCCAGCTCGGCGGGATCCCAGCGCGCGCCCTTGTCGACGTCCGCACCGCGCGCCCAGCCCTCGGCCACCCGGATGATGCCGCCCTCGACCTCGAAGACCCGGCCGGTGACGTCGCGCGACTCGGCGCTGCCCAGCCAGACGACCAGCGGGGAGATGTTCTCCGGTGCCATCGCGTCGAAATCCTGCTCCTGCGTTGACATCATGTCGGCGAAGACGGTCTCGGTCATGCGGGTGCGCGCCGACGGGGCGATGGCGTTGACCGTCACGCCGTAGCGACCCATCTCGGCCGCGGCCACCAGGGTCAGCGCGGCGATGCCGGCCTTGGCGGCGCTGTAGTTGCCCTGCCCGACGCTGCCCTGAAGGCCGGCACCCGAACTGGTGTTGATGATGCGGGCGTCAACGCTCTTGCCCTCCTTGGACAACGCGCGCCAGTAGGCGCCGGCGTGCCGGGTGGTGGCGAAGTGGCCCTTGAGGTGCACGGCGATGACGGCGTCGAACTCCTCCTCGCTGGTGTTGGCGATCATCCGGTCGCGGACGATGCCGGCGTTGTTGACCAGCACGTCCAGGCCGCCGAAGGTGTCGACGGCGGTCTGGATCAGTTCGGCCGCCTGGTCCCAGTCGGCGACGTTGGAGCCATTGGCGACGGCTTCGCCTCCGGCAGAGGTGATTTCGTCGACCACGGACTGTGCGGCGCTGCCGCCGCCGGCGGGCGAGCCGTCGAGCCCGACGCCGATGTCGTTGACCACCACCCGCGCTCCCTCGGCGGCGAACGCCAGCGCATGCGCGCGTCCGATGCCGCCGCCGGCACCCGTGACGATGACCACCCGGCCGTCGAGCAATCCCATTGCGATGTCTCCTTACTTGTTGGCACTCGAGGCGGACAGATACGCCGGCGGCTCGCCGCCGCCGTGTACCGCGATCTTGGCGCCGCTGATGTATGCGGCCGCGTCGGAGGCCAGAAACGCTGCCGCCCAACCGATATCGGCGGGCTTGGCCAGACGTCCCAGCGGCACGGTGGCGGCGACGGCCGCCTGCGACTCGGCGTCTCCGTAGAACAGTTCGACTTGTTCGGTCTCGACCATGCCGACGACGAGGGCGTTGACGCGGACCTTCGGCGCCCACTCCACCGCCAGCGTGGTGGTCAGGCTCTCCACCCCCGCCTTGGCGGCGCTGTAGGCGGCGGTGCCCGGCGACGGCCGGCCGGCGCTGACGCTGGAGATCGACACGATCGATCCACCCTGCGGCTGCTTCTGCATCACCGCGTTGGCGGCCTGCGAGACGTGCAGCATGCCAAGCAGATTCAGCTCCACGATCTTCTGGTGGAACTTCGGCGAGGCCTCGGCGGCCAGTGCGTACGGCGATCCACCGGCGTTGTTGACCACGACGTCCAGGCGGCCGTGCTTGTCCACGATCGCGTCGATCAGGCCCGCGACCGCGTCGGGATCGCGGACGTCGCAGCTGTGGAAGTCATAGGGCAGACCCTCGACGGGACGGCGTGCGCAGGTGACGACGGTGGCGCCCTGGTCGGCGAAGACCGCGCTGATCCCCGCTCCGACGCCGCGGACCCCGCCGGTCACCAGGACCACCCGCCCTTGCAGGCCCAGGTTTATCCCCGGTCGCTTCGCTCCTGCCCACCGGGGTCGATCAGCGTGTCCGTCACTGTGCTAGCGTACCAAGCAAGTGCTTGCTTAGGTATTCGCCCCGCTCAGGAAGTGGCCCAGGAGCTCTGATGACCATCACGTCCAGCACCGTCGAACCCGGCATCGTCGCGGTCACGGTCGACTATCCGCCCGTCAACGCGATCCCCTCGCGCGGCTGGTTCGAACTCGCCGACGTCATCACCGCCGCCGGCCGCGACATGGCGACCCACGTGGTGATCCTGCGCGCCGAGGGCCGCGGCTTCAACGCCGGCGTGGACATCAAGGAGATGCAGAACACCGAGGGCTTCACCGCGCTGATCGACGCCAACCGCGGCTGCTTCGCGGCGTTCAAGGCCGTCTACGAGTGCGAGGTGCCCGTCGTCGCCGCGGTCAACGGGTTCTGCGTCGGCGGCGGCATCGGGCTGGTCGGCAACGCCGACGTGATCGTGGCCTCCGACGACGCGAAGTTCGGCCTGCCCGAGGTCGAGCGCGGCGCGCTCGGGGCGGCCACCCACCTGTCCCGGCTGGTGCCCCAGCACATGATGCGCCGGTTGTTCTTCACCGCCGCCACCGTCGACGCCGCGACACTGCACCACTTCGGCTCCGTGCACGAGGTCGTCCCCCGCGCCGAACTCGACGAGGCCGCGCTGCGGGTGGCCCGTGACATCGCCGTCAAGGACACCCGGGTGATCCGCGCGGCCAAGGAGGCGCTGAACCTCATCGACGTGCAGCGCGTCAACTCCAGCTACCGCATGGAGCAGGGCTTCACCTTCGAGCTGAACCTGGCGGGAGTCGCCGACGAGCACCGCGACGCTTTCGCGGGAACGTCGAAGGGCGAGAAGGCCTGAAATGACCGGCGGGCAGGAGCGAAGCGACCGGGGGAAATGAGAGACAAGCGAACGACTCTCGACGAAGCCGTCGCCGAGATCGAAAGCGGCATGACGATCGGCATCGCCGGCTGGGGATCGCGGCGCAAGCCGATGGCCTTCGTCCGCGCGCTGCTGCGCACCGACGTCACCGACCTCACGGTGGTCACCTACGGCGGCCCCGACCTCGGCCTGCTCTGCTCGGCGGGCAAGGTCCGCAAGGTCTACTACGGCTTCGTCTCCCTGGACTCGCCGCCGTTCTACGACCCGTGGTTCTCCAAGGCCCGCACCACCGGTGCGATCGTCGCCCGCGAGATGGACGAGGGCATGCTGCGCTGCGGCCTGCAGGCCGCCGCACAACGGCTGCCGTTCCTGCCGATCCGGGCCGGGCTGGGCAGTGCGGTGCCCGACTTCTGGGACGGTGAGCTGACGACGGTCCGCTCCCCGTATCCAACGACGGGCACGGCGACTACGAGACCCTCATCGCCATGCCGGCCCTGCGGCTCGACGCGGCGTTCGCTCACCTGAATCTCGGTGACAAGCACGGCAACGCCGCCTACACCGGTATCGACCCCTACTTCGACGACCTCTTCCTGATGGCCGCCGATCGCCGCTACCTGTCGGTGGAGCGTGTGGTGCCCACCGACGAGCTGGTGAAAGCCGTGCCGCCGCAGGCGCTGCTGGTGAACCGCATGATGGTCGACCACGTGGTCGAAGCGCCCAACGGGGCCCACTTCACCACCGCCGCACCCGATTACGGGCGCGACGAGAAGTTCCAGCGCCACTACGCGTCGGCCGCGGCCGAGGAGTCGACGTGGCAGGAGTTCGTCGACACCTACCTGTCCGGCAGCGAAGCCGACTACCAGGCCGCGGTGCGCCGATTCCGGGAGCAGGAGGCGAAGTGATCCAGGTCAGCCGCGCCGAGGTGTGCGTCATCGCCTGCGCCGAACTGTTCCGCGACGCCGGCGAGATCATGGTCAGCCCGATGACCACCGTCGTGTCCATCGGTGCCCGGCTGGCGCGCTTGACGTTCGCCCCGGACATCCTGCTCACCGACGGCGAGGCCCAGCTGCTGGCCGACACACCGGCGATCGGCGCCGCGGGCGCGGTCGAGGGCTGGATGCCGTTCGGCCGCGTCTTCGAGACACTCGCCTGGGGCCGGCGCCACGTCGTGATGGGCGCCAACCAGGTCGACCGCTACGGCAACCAGAACCTGTCGGCGTTCGGCCCGCTGCAGCACCCGACGCGGCAGATGTTCGGAGTTCGTGGCGCGCCGGGCAACACGATCAACCACGCCACCAGCTACTGGGTCGGCAACCACTCCACGCGGGTCTTCTGTCGACAACGTCGACATCGTCTCCGGAATCGGTTGGGACAAGATCGATCCGGACAACCCGGCGTACCGGTTCGTCGACGTCCACCGGGTGATCACCAACCTGGGAGTGTTCGACTTCGGCGGACCCGACCACACCATGCGGGCGCTGTCGCTGCACCCCGGCGTGGAGCCCGACGACGTCCGGGAGAACACCTCCTTCGAGGTCTACGGTCTCGACGACGCCGACCGGACCCGCCTTCCGAGCGGCGAGGAGCAGGCGTTGATCCGCGAGCGGATCGACCCGAAAGGACTGCGCGACAAGGAAGTAAAAGTATGAGGCTGCGCACCCCCCTGACCGAACTGATCGGCATCGAGCATCCGGTCGTCCAGACCGGGATGGGCTGGGTGGCCGGCGCCCGGTTGGTCTCGGCCACCTCCAACGCGGGCGGCCTGGGCATCCTGGCGTCGGCGACGATGACCATCGACGAGCTCGCGACCGCGATCGCGAAGGTCAAGTCCGCCACCGACAAACCGTTCGGGGTCAACATCCGCGCCGATGCGGCCGACGCCGGCGACCGGGTGGATCTGATGATCCGCGAAGGCGTCAAGGTCGCCTCCTTCGCCCTGGCGCCCAAGCAGGAACTGATCGCCCGCCTCAAAGAGGCTGGCGCCGTGGTGGTTCCGTCGGTCGGTGCGGCGAAGCACGCCCGCAAGGTGGCGGGCTGGGGCGCCGACGCGGTGATCGTCCAGGGCGGTGAAGGCGGCGGGCACACCGGCCCGGTGGCCACCACGCTGCTGCTGCCCTCGGTGCTCGACGCGGTCGACATCCCGGTGATCGCCGCGGGCGGGTTCTTCGACGGCCGTGGTCTCGCCGCGGCGCTGTCCTACGGTGCCGCCGGTGTCGCGATGGGCACCCGCTTCCTGCTCACCGCCGACTCCACCGTTCCCGACGAGATCAAGCAGCGCTACCTGCAGGCAGCCCTGGACGGCACCGTCGTCTCAACCCGGGTGGACGGCATGCCGCACCGCGTGCTGCGCACCGGACTGGTGGAGAAGCTCGAAAGTGGTTCGCGGGTAAGGGGATTCACGGCCGCGATCACCAACGCCGCGAAGTTCAAGAAGATGTCCCAGATGACGTGGGCCTCGATGATCCGCGACGGCTTGGCGATGCGGCACGGCAAGGACCTCACCTGGTCGCAGGTCCTGATGGCGGCCAATACCCCGATGCTTCTCAAGGCCGGCCTGGTCGAGGGCAACACCGACGCCGGCGTGCTGGCCTCGGGCCAGGTGGCCGGGATCATCGACGATCTGCCGATCGTGCGCCGAGTTGATCCAGACGATCGTCGGCGACGCCGTCAAGCACCTTCAGGCGGCGGCCGCGCTCGTCGAATGACGGGTATCGTGTGCTGCAGAAGTCTGCACGACGCTCGGGGGATGTCATGGCATTCGCACCGGACACCTGGCCACGCCAGTTCCGCGACCTGATTCGGCTGTCCAACAAGCACCTGCTCAACCCGCTCATGATGCGGCTGGCGGGGACCAGAGTACTGGTATGCCTCGGTGGTGCGTCATACCGGGCGGGTGTCGGGCAAGCAGTACGCCACCCCCGTGGTGGTCGACCGCGTCGGCGACCGGTTCATCGTTCCGCTGCCCTACGGCACGCAGGTGGACTGGCTGCGTAACGTCCTGACCGCCGGACGGGCCCGTATCACCACGAAGGGCGAGACCTTCGAGGTCAACGCTCCGGAGATCATCGACGCCACCGAGGCGCCTCCGCTGCTGCCGCGCGATCGCCGGCGGACATTCGAGCGGACCGGCATCGAGCACTACCTGCGGCTCACCATCGACAATTCCGCGTGATGAAGCTGTGAGCTAAATTCGTGTGAAATGAAGCTATAATCTTCATATGGCGGAAATGAAGGTTTCAGCTTCACCGCGGGCGACCCTGATCGGTGACGTCGTCGGCTCCCGCCAGACCGCCGACCGCGCCGCTCTGCACCGCCGTCTGGCCGAGGGGTTGGCGGAGGTGGCGTCGACCGCGACCGACCCGCCGGCATTCACCGTCGGCGACGAGTTCCAGGGCAGCTACCCCAGCGTCGGGGCTGCCATCGACGCGGCGCTGGCGATACGGCTTGGCGTCGCGCCGGACATCGACGTCCGCTTCGGCATCGGCTGGGGCGAGGTGACGATCCTCGACCCGAGCACCGGCATCCAGGACGGCCCCGGCTGGTGGGCGGCGCGCGAGGCGATCGAGTGGACCGCCGCCGCGCAACAACAACCCGCACTGGCCCACGTCCGCACCGCGTACCGCAGCGCGGTTGACGACGGACCGGAGGCCAACGCCGTCAACGCCGCCCTGTTGTGTCGGGACCACCTGCTTGGATCGGTAGATGCACGATCCCTGCGGCTGCTGCGGGGCCTGCTCGACCACAAGACGAAGAAGGAACTGGCGGAAATGGAAGGCATCAGCGCGTCGGCGGTGTCGCAGCGCACGGCGCGTGACGGCCTGGACCTCCTGGTGTTGGCCTCCGAGCAACTGCGGACCGTCCGATGAGCGCGGTCGCCGTGCTGTTGATCGCTCTCGGGTGTGCCGACATCATGCGGCGGCTGACGACACGGACCTGGGCCGCCGCGCTGACCGGCGTGCTCGTCACAGTCGGCACCGCCGCGTTATGTGGGCTGTGGCATCTCGGCGACCTACTCCTGGTGGGCATCGCGGCGGTCTCCGCGGTCGCCTGGGAGCTGTCCTGCGCGCACGCCGAGCGGGTCGGCGGCCGCCGACAGGTGGCACCGCTGGTGTTGTTCGCCGCGGTGATCGCGGTCCTGCTGCTGCTGTCCGGACTCGCCTCGCCGGTGAGCGGTCCGGTGCGGGCGTGGTCGACCTGGACCACGCTGCCCGGGCTGGACACCGTCGACCCCGGCCGGCTCGTCATGGTCATCGGTGTGGTGCTGCTGCAACTGGCCACCGGAAACCAATTGGTGCGCCTGCTGCTGGGGTCGGTCGGCGCCGTCAAGCCCGCCGGCGAGCCGCAGGCCTCCGACCGGCTCAAGGGCGGCCGACTGCTGGGCCCGATGGAGCGGCTGCTCATCCTGGGTCTGAGCCTGGCCGGCCAGCTGACCGCCGCGACCGCAGTGGTGGCGGCCAAGAGCATCATCCGATTCCCGGAGATCAACGCCCAGAAGGTCCGGGAGAACGGCGGCATCGGCATCGACGACGTCACCGAGTATTTCCTGGTGGGCAGTTTCGCAAGTTGGATCGTCGCGCTCGGCGGGCTGGCGCTGGCGCAATAGCAGGGTGGACGCGCGAGGACGTCCCTAGGATTCGGCCCATGAAGACCAATGCCGCGGTGCTGTGGGGAATCGACGAAGACTGGACCATCGAGGAGGTCGACCTCGACGGCCCCAAAGAGGGCGAAGTCCTTATCAAATTCGAGGCCACCGGCCTGTGCCACTCCGACCATCATGTGCGCACCGGCGATTTCATCGGGGTGCCGCTGCCGATCATCGGCGGGCACGAAGGCGCCGGGACCGTCGTGGAAGTCGGACCGGGCGTGCGCGACCTCAAGCCTGGAGACCACGTGGTGACCTCGTTCCTGCCCGCGTGCGGTCGCTGCCGGTGGTGCGCCAGCGGCCACCAGAACCTGTGCGACCTCGGCGCGTTGATCCTGGTCGGGATCCAGACCGACGGCACCTACCGTCGTCGGGTCAAGGGCCACGACGTCGGCGTGCTGTCCGGGGTCGGAAGCTTCTCGCAGTACGGCACGTTATCGGAGGCCTCCGTCGTCAAGATCGACGACGACCTGCCGCTGAATCGTGCCTGCCTGCTGGGCTGCGGGGTGATGACGGGCTGGGGTTCGGCAGTCAACACCGCCGACGTCAGGCCCGGCGACACGGTCGTCATCATCGGGATGGGCGGTATCGGCAGCGGCGCCGTCCAGGGTGCCCGGCTCGCCGGCGCCGAAAAGATCATCGTGGTCGAACCCGTCGAGTCCAAGCGCGACAAGGCTTTCGAGTTCGGTGCGACCCACTTCGTGACGTCGATCGCCGAGGCCACCGCGCTGGTCGCCGACCTGACCCGCGGGGTGATGGCCGACTCGGCGCTGCTGACGGTCGGGGTGGTCGAAGGGCCGATGATCAACGACGCCTTCAACATCGTCCGCAAGGGCGGCGCGGTGGTACTCACCGGCTTCGCGCCGATGAGGACGTCAACGCCGTGCTGCCGATGGCCTTTATCACGCTGTTCCAGAAGCGGCTGCTCGGCAGCCTCTACGGCGAGGCCAACCCGCGCGCCGACATCCCGCGGTTGCTCAACCTCTACCGCGACGGTCAGCTGCTGCTCGACGAGACCGTCACCGCCGAGTACAAGCTCGCCGACATCAACGAGGGCTACGACGACATGCTCGCCGGCCGCAACATCCGCGGGGTCATCCTGCACGACCACTGACGAATGTGGGCCCTATGCATGGATTTTCGTCGGCGGTTTCATGCGGTGGATGCAACACCATCTGAATTGAGGTGTTGTCATGGTTCGTCCGATTCAGCCGTCGACGGTCACGGCGTTTTGGGATCAGGTCCGCCATCTTGGTAGTGCAGCTGATGCTGCGCTGGCCGTTGGCGTGTCGGTCCGCGTCGGCTACACGTGGTTCGCTGAGGCTGGCGGGGTGAAACCACGGGTCAGTGCAGCGCGCAGCGATGGGCCCCGGCCGCGGCTGACGTTGCAGGAACGCATCGAGATTCAAGTCGGTGTGGGACGTGATGAGTCGCTGCGCTCGATCGGGCGCCGGCTGGGCAGGCACGCCTCGACCATCAAGCGCGAGTTGGATAGCAACGTCGAGAACCGCTATGACGGCCGTAAATCGGGATATCGGCGCAAGGAAGCATTCGGTGCACGCCAAAGCGGCAAGAGTTCGGTGGTGCGCTATGACGCGCTGGCGGCTGAACGTAGTGCGGCCAAGCGCGCCCGACGTCCCAAACAGTGCATGCTCGCGGTCAATGACACGTTGCGCGCCGAGGTGCAGACTCGGTTGCAGCAGTTCCACAGCCCGCGCCAGATCGCGGTACGACTGCACCGCGACTTTCCCGACGATCCGGAGATGTGGGTGTCACACGAGGCCATCTACCAGGCCATTTATGTGCAAGGACGGGGGTCGCTGCGCCGCGAGCTGCACCAGTGCTTACGCACCAAACGCGCCGTGCGCCGCCCCCAGCATCAACCCGGCACCCGCCGGGGCCGCATCCCGGGCATGGTCAACATCAGCGAGCGCCCCGCTGAGGTCGCCGACCGCGCTGTACCCGGGCATTGGGAGGGTGACCTGATACTGGGCAGCACCACATCGGGCTCAGCGATCGGCACCCTGGTCGAACGCAGCACCCGCTTCGTGATGCTGCTACACCTGCCCAACGATCACAGCGCACTGGCTGTCCAAGACGCCATCATCGACAAAATGGCCCAGCTGCCGGCCATGCTGCGCCGCTCGCTGACCTGGGACCAGGGCAAGGAGATGGCCAACCACGCCGCCATCGCCATGGCCACCGATCTGGACATCTACTTCTGCGACCCGCACTCACCGTGGCAGAGAGGCAGCAACGAAAACACCAACGGCCTACTGCGTCAATGGTTTGCCAAAGGCACCGACTTATCGGTATTCCCCACCGACTACCTCGACTACGTCGCCACCCTGCTCAACAACCGGCCACGAGAAACCCTGGACTGGAACACCCCAGCAGAAGAACTCAACGCACTACTGTCAAACCCGCCCACCGTTGCATCCACCGCATGAAACCGCCGTCAATCTCCGTGCACAAGGCCCACACTCGGCCGGCTTAGAGGCGTTCGATGATGGTGACGTTGGCGGTGCCGCCGCCCTCGCACATCGTCTGCAGGCCGTAGCGGCCGCCGCGGCGCTCCAGCTCGTTGAGCATCGTGGTGAACAGTTTGGCGCCGGTGGCGCCCAGCGGGTGGCCCAGGGCGATCGCGCCGCCGTTGGGGTTGACCTTCTCCGGGTCGATCTTGGTCTCCTTGAGCCAGGCCATCACGACGGGCGCGAACGCCTCGTTGATCTCGACGACGTCGATGTCGTCGATCGTCAGGCCCGCTTTGTCCAGCGCGTAGCGGGTGGCCGGGATCGGGCCGGTGAGCATGAACACCGGGTCGGCGCCGCGGGCGCTGATGTGGTGGATGCGGGCCCGCGGGGTCAGCTTGTGGTCCTTGACCGCCTGCTCGGAGGCGAGCAGCACGGCGCTTGCGCCATCGGAGATCTGGCTGGCCATCGCCGCGGTCAGCCGGCCGCCTTCGCGCAGCGGCTTGAGCCCGGCCATCTTCTCCAGGCTCGACTCGCGCGGACCCTCGTCGGTACGGAAGTCGCCGACCGGGACGATCTCGTTCTGGAAGTGGCCGGCGCGGATCGCGGCGAAAGCCTTCTCGTGGCTGCCCAGGGAGAACTCCTCCATCTCCTCGCGGGACAGGTTCCACTTCTCGGCGATCATCTCCGCGCCGCGGAACTGCGAGATCTCCTGGTCACCGTAGCGGTGCAGCCAGTTCTCCGACTCGTTGGTCGGCGAGGTGAAGCCGAACTGCTCGGCGACGGTCATCGCCGACGAGATCGGGATCCGGCTCATGTTCTGCATGCCGCCGGCCAGGATCAGATCCGCGGTGCCGGCCATGATCGCCTGGGCACCAAAGGAAATCGCCTGCTGGCTCGAGCCGCACTGCCGGTCGACGGTGCACCCGGGTACCTCTTCGGGGAAACCCGCGGCGAGCCAGGTGTTGCGGCCGATGTTGCCGGCCTGCGGGCCGATGGTGTCCAGGCAGCCCACGATCGCGTCCTCGACGGCACCGGGGTCGACGTCGACCCGGTCGAAGATGCCGCGGAACGCCACCACGCCGAGATCGATGGGATGGACGTGGGCCAGCGAGCCGTTGCGCTTGCCCACCGCGGTGCGCACCGCGTCGATGACGTATGCCTCAGGCATGCCGATCTCCTTGTCAGTTGGTGGCGGCTATTCCGCCGAGGACGATGGAAAGGTATTGGCGGCCAACTTCTTCCGCGGTCAGCGGGCCGCCGGGCTGGTACCAGCGCACCGACACCCAGGTGGTGTCGCGAATGAACCGGTACACCACGTCGACGTCGATGTCCGGGCGGAAACACCCCTGCTCGACACCTTCGTTGAGCAGGTCGATCCACAACTTGCGCTGCTCTTTGTTGCGGGCCTCGACGAAGTCGAACTGCGGCAGGGCGGACAGCCGCTTGGCCTCGTCCTGGTAGATCACCACTTGGGCGTGCCGGTCCTCGATCGCCTCGAACGAGGTCATGAACAGACCCTTGAGCCGTTCGAGCGGGTTGGGCTCGGTGTCGACGATCTCCCGGTAGCGGCCGAACAGCCAGTCCAGGAAGTCGCGCAGAACCTCCTCGACCATCTGTTCTTTGCTCTTGAAGTGGTGGTAGAGACTGCCGGACAGGATGCCCGCCGAATCGGCGATGTCGCGAACGGTAGTCGCACGCAGACCACGTTCGGCGAACATCGTCGCGGCGAGATCAAGGAGCTCGTCGCGACGGCTGACCGGCTGTTCCGTCATGGATGCTGGCTCGATACCGAAATCACTTCGCCGGTCAGGTAACTGGAGTAGTCACTGGCCAGGAACGCAATGGTGGAGGCGATCTCCCACGGCTCGGCGGCGCGGCCGAAGGCCTCACCTTCCGACAGCCGGTCGAGGAAGTCGGCGGAACTGACCTTCTCGAGGAATTTGTGCCGCGCGATACTCGGTGAGACCGCGTTGATCCGCACCCCGTACTCGACGGCTTCGATTGCGCTACAACGGGTCAGCGCCATCACACCGGCCTTCGCGGCGGCGTAGTGCGACTGGGAGTGCTGTGCGCGCCAACCCAGAACGCTGGCGTTGTTCACGATGACGCCGCCGTGGCCGGCCTCCCGGAAGTAGCGCAGGGCGGCACGGGTGGCGCGCATCACCGAGGTGAGGGTGACGTTGAGGACCCGATCCCACTCCTCGTCGGTCATGTCGACAACCGGTGTCTCCCCACCCAGTCCGGCGTTGTTGACCAGGACGTCGAGGCGGCCCAGCCGGGCGGTGGTCGAGGCGATCAGCGCGTCGACCTGGGCCGTGGACGTGACGTCGCACACGACGCTCTCCACCCGGCCGAGCCCCAATTCGGTGAGCTGGTACCAGGTTTCGCCGAGTCGTCGTTCGTGATGGTCGGAGATCATGACGTCGGCGCCTTCGGCCAACGCGCGGCGCGCGGTGGCCGAGCCGATTCCGGTGCCGGCCGCGGCGGTCACGACGACCACCTTGCCGGTCAGCAGGCCGTGGCCGGCGACTTCCTGCGGGGCATCCGCCAATGACGCCACTAGCCCTTCACCTCCCGAGGCAGGCCGAGCACCCGCTCGGCGATGATGTTTCGCTGAATTTCGTTCGAGCCGCCGTAGATGGTGTCAGCCCGGGAGAACAGGTAGAGCCGCTGCCATTCGTCGAACTCGCCGTCGACCATCAGCAGCCCCGCCTTGCCCTTGATGTCCATCGCCAGTTCACCGAGATCTCGGTGCCAGTTGGCCCACAGCAGTTTCGATACGTTGTCCTGGCCTGGCTGCTCGACGTCCATGGTGGCCAGCGCGTACGACCGCATGGTCTGCAGGCCCGCCCAGGCCCTGGTGAGCCGCTCGCGGATCAGCGGGTCGTCGATCGCGCCGTTGGCTTTGGCGAGATCAACGATGCCGGAAAGCTCACGGGCATAACGGATCTGCTGGCCCAGCGTGGAGACACCGCGCTCGAAGGCCAGGGTTCCCATGGCCACCCGCCAGCCGTCACCCGGCTCGCCGACCACCAGGTCCGCGTCGGTGCGGGCGTCGGTGAAGAACACCTCGTTGAACTCCGAGTCACCGGTCAGCTGGATGATCGGGCGGATCTCGATGCCCGGTTGGT
Organism: uncultured Actinomycetota bacterium; assembly: GCA_963765445.1. Classification (GTDB taxonomy): domain Bacteria; phylum Actinomycetota; class Actinomycetes; order Mycobacteriales; family Mycobacteriaceae; genus Mycobacterium. The sequence continues at coordinate 2,589 of CAVXWQ010000026.1, read as the reverse complement.
CAAGCGGCACAAGCAGATACGACAGGCCGGCGTGACGCTTGGACCCCTTCTCCGAGCGGGCGACCACGAAGATCCACTGCGCCCAGTGCGCCAGCGACGTCCACACCTTCTGCCCGTTGATCACCCACTTGTCGCCGTCGAGTACCGCGGACGTGGCGACATTCGCCAGGTCGCTGCCCGCCCCGGGCTCGGAGTAACCCTGGCACCACAGTTCGGACACATCGCGGATGGCGGGCAGGAATCGCTTCTGCTGCTCGGGGGTGCCGTAGGCGATCAACGTCGGGCCGACCAGTTCCTCACCGAGGTGGTTGACCTTGTCCGGGGCGTCAGCCTTGGCGTACTCCTCGTAGAAGGCGACCCGGTGGGCGACGGACAGACCGCGCCCGCCGTGTTCGACCGGCCAGCCCAGGCAGGTCAGGCCGGCGGCGGCAAGGTGACGGTTCCATGCCAGGCGTTCTGGGAAGGCTTCGTGCTCACGACCCGGCCCGCCGAGGCCCTTGAGCGCGGCGTACTCGCCAACCAGGTTGTCGGCCAGCCACTCGCGGACCTCAGCCCGGAACTCATCGACCGTTATCACCCCTGTAGGCTAACCTACCAAGCACTTGCTTTGGTGGCCGGGTGACGATGTGACCACGTCGACCCGGGCGATCGAACCCAAAGGAGCATCGATGGAGCGCAGCGACCCGCGCACAACGCCCGCGGTGCTGGACAAGATGGCCCGCGAGCTCGGCGATCATGAGGCGCTGGTCACCGAGGAACGCACGTTCACGTTCGCCCAGCTGCGTGACGAAGTTCGCCGGACGGCAGCCGCGATGATCGGGCTCGGGGTCCGGGCCGGCGACCGGGTGGCGATCTGGTCGCCCAACACCTGGCACTGGGTGGTGGCAAGCCTGGCCACCCATTACGCCGGTGCCGTGGTGGTGCCGCTGAACACCCGCTACACCGCCGAGGAAGCCGCCGACATCCTGGCTCGCACCCAGGCGCCGCTGTTGATCGCAATGGGCCGTTTCCTGGACACCGACCGGGTGGCCGACCTCGACCGCGCCGCGCTGCCCGATCTGCGGCACATCGTGCGGGTCCCCCTCGATACCGACGACGGAACGTGGGACGACTTCATGGCGGGCCCCAAGGCGCCGCCGTCGGAGGTCGACAACCGAGCTGCAGCGCTGTCCGGCGACGACGTCTCCGACATCCTGTTCACCTCGGGCACCACGGGTCGCAGCAAAGGTGTCCTCTGCGCACATCGGCAGTCGCTGGCGGCACCGGCCGCTTGGGCGGCGTGCGGTCAGCTCACCAGCGCCGACCGCTATCTGTGCATCAACCCGTTCTTCCACAACTTCGGCTTCAAGGCCGCCATCCTGGCCTGCCTGCAGACCGGCGCCACGCTGATCCCGCAGCTGACCTTCGACCCGGAGCAGGCTTTCCGGATCGTCCAGGAACACCGGGTAACCGTGCTGCCCGGGCCACCGACGATCTTCCAGACACTGCTCGACCACCCGGCTCGCAAGGACTACGACCTGAGCTCGCTGCGGTTTGCGGTCACCGGCGCGGCGACGATCCCCGTCGTCCTCATCGAGCGCATGCAGGCCGAGCTCGACTTCGACATCGTGCTCACCGCCTACGGGCTAACCGAGGCAACCGGCTTCGGCACCATGTGCCGCGCCGAGGACGACGCCGTCACCGTGGCGACCACGTGCGGGCGGCCGATCGCCGACTTCGAGCTGCGGATCGACAGCCCAGACGACACTGGCGCCGGTGAGGTGCTGCTGCGCGGACCCAACGTGATGCTGGGCTACCTCGACGATCCGGAAGCCACCGCCGCCGCCATCGACGCCGACGGCTGGCTGCACACCGGTGACATCGGAACCGTCGACGCCGCAGGCAATCTCCGGATCACCGACCGGCTCAAGGACATGTACATCTGTGGCGGCTTCAACGTCTACCCGGCCGAGGTCGAGCAGGTGCTGGCCCGGCTCGAAGGCGTTGCCGACGCCGCGGTGATCGGCGTGCCCGACGACCGGCTCGGCGAAGTCGGCAGGGCGTTCGTCGTGCGCCGGCCCGAAAGCGAGCTCGACGAGCAAGCCGTGATCGACTACACCCGCAAGCACCTGGCCAACTTCAAGGCACCACGATCGGTGGTCTTCGTGGCGCAGCTGCCACGCAACCCCGGCGGAAAAGTGGTCAAACCGACACTGCGAGAGATGGTTTGATGGATCTGACCTACGACGACGCCACCCGGGATTTCCGCGGCGAGGTACGCGAATTCCTTGAAGCCAACCGAGCGTCGTTCCCGACCAAGTCCTACGACACCGCCGAGGGCTTCGAGCAGCACCGGCACTGGGACCGAGTGCTGTTCGACGCCGGGCTCTCGGTGATCAGCTGGCCGAGAGGTACGGCGGCCGCGACGCCACCCTGCTGCAGTGGGTGGTCTTCGAAGAGGAGTACTTCCGGGCCGGGGCGCCCGGCCGGGCCAGCGCCAACGGCACCTCCATGCTGGCACCGACGCTGTTCGCGCACGGCACCGAAGAACAGCTGGACCGGGTGCTGCCGAAAATGGCCAGCGGCGAGGAGATCTGGGCGCAGGCGTGG
>CAVXWQ010000025.1:0-117401 GCA_963765445.1 uncultured Actinomycetota bacterium | reverse complement strand
GAACTCCTTGAAGGTATCAAGGAACTGCAGAACCAACGCGTTGCCGTACAGGGCGATGAAAACGTTCTCCAGAACCCAGTCCCAGTAGGTGTTGGAGGTGATGTCGGCCCGTTCGAACGGGTCGGTTCGCAGGTTGAAGATCTTCGGCACCCGCAGTTCGGTGAACGGCTCGACCCAGATCTGCAACGTGCCCTGGCAGCGCTGCTCGAGGAACACGATCTTCCAGTTCTCGTAGCGCAGGCCCAGCACGTCGCCGTCGTCGGAGAAGTAGATCAGGCCCCGGCGCGGACTCTTGTCCTCCTCGCCGGTCAGGTACGGCAGGATGTTGTAGCCGTCGATGTGGACGTGGTACGTCTTGTCGCCGATCGTGTGGCCCTGCTTGAGCTTGGTGACGATGTCAGGCTCACCTGCCGCCGCCAGGAACGTCGGCAGCCAATCGTGGTGCTGGACGATCTCGTTGGACACCACCCCGGCCGGGATCCGTCCGGGCCAGCGGATCATCTCCGGCACCCGGAAGGCGCCCTCCCAGTCGGTGTTCTTCTCACTGCGGAACGGAGTCGTGGCGCCGTCCGGCCAGCTGTTCGCGTGCGGGCCGTTGTCGGTGGAGTAGATGACGATGGTGTCCTCGGCGATGCCGAGTTCGTCGACGCAGGTCCAGCAACCGGCCGACGTGGTTGTCGTGGTCGATCATCGTGTCGTGGTAGGGCGACTGCCAACGACCGGCCTGGCCGAGGCTCTCCGGTTTGGTGTGGGTGCGGAAATGCATCTGGGTGGTGTTGATCCACACGAAGAACGGCGTCTCGGACTCGTGCTGGCGCTTGATGAAGTCGATCGCCGCTGTGGTGGTCTCGTCGTCGATGGTCTCCATGCGCTTCCTGGTGAGCGGTCCGGTGTCCTCGATCCGCTGCCGGCCGACCGGGCCGTACCGTTCGTCGACCTCGTCGGAGACCTCCTCGGTGGCCCACGAGTGGATGACGCCGCGCGGCAACATCATCTTGCGAAGCCGCGGCGCCTCCTCGGCGGTCGGATAGTTGGGGTTCTCCGGTTCCTCCTCGGCGTTGAGGTGGTAGAGGTTGCCGAAGAACTCGTCGAAGCCGTGCGCGGTGGGCAGGTGCTTGTTCAGGTCGCCGAGGTGGTTCTTGCCGAACTGGCCGGTGGCATACCCCAGCGGCTTGAGCAGCTCGGCGATCGTCGGGTCCTCCGCGGACAGGCCGATGTCGAAGCCGGGCATGCCGACCTTGCTCAGGCCGGTGCGGTACACGCTCTGTCCGGTGATGAACGACGACCGGCCGGCGGTGCAGCTCTGCTCGCCGTAGGAGTCGGTGAAGCGCATGCCTTCAGTCGGCGATGCGGTCGATGTTCGGGGTGCGGTATCCCATCAGCCCGTCGCTGTAGCAGCTCAGGTTGGTGATGCCGATGTCATCGCCCCAGATGACCAGGATGTTCGGTTGGCTTCCAGGCATTGATGTGCCCCTCGCTTCCGGCTCGTGTTCTCGACCGTGCTCGTCGAACTCTAGGCGACCGCGGGACCTCAATCCGCGTTATGCGCCGCTTCTCATCAAGTCTTCAGCGGTGGCCTATTGCTTGGCCAGGGCGATCCGCATCTGGGCCTCGTAGTCCTCGACGTGCTCGCCGCTGACGTCGACGATCACCCGGTGGATCCGGCCGTCGAACCGGAACGGCGGGTCGTAGTCGGGTGTCACCGACGAGCCGGTGTCGGCGCCGACCAGCATCGCGCCGCCCTGGGCCAGCCGGATGGGGGTGGTCACCGGGAACTCGCCCCGGCCGACCTCGGTGCCGTCGACGAACAGGGTGACGGTGCCCGGGAGTGCCCTTGCCGTTCTTGACATCCGGTTGACCCGTCGGCGCGAACTCCACGGACAGGAAGTGCCGGCCGGCCGGGTACGCGGTCGTCGGATCGGACCGTGAAGATCTCCTTGGCCACGTAGTTGTGCGCGTAGCACAGCACGCCGTCCTTGACGTAGAGGGTGATTCCGCCGTCGTTGCCGCCCATGGACAGCAGCACACCCGGCCGACTCAGTCGGTGAGCTCGACTTCGGCGTTGATCGAGTAGGGCCGGTTGAGGATCTTCGGTGCCGAGGCCGCGGTGATCGACTGGGTGCCCGGGTAGAGCACGTAGCGGCTGCGGCTGGCCGCGATCTGCGGGCGCTCGTCGGCGATGCGGACCACGCCGCGGCTGTCGATCGGCAGCACGTTGTACTTGCCGGCCTCGTTGTACCAGAGCGTGATCATCGCGATCAGCCGCGCGCGCTCGTGCTCGGCCAGGTTGGTGGTCTCGGCGACGTCCTCGGCGACGTGGTAGAGCTCCCAGCCCGTCGCGTCGAGCTCGCTGAGCATGTCGGCGGAGATGGGATCGCCGAACTTGTGGCGTGGATTCGGCGAATGAGGTTCCCGGCCAGGGGCATACGGCGCGCCAGCCGTCGTGGTAGATCGAGCGGTGGCCGAGCATCTCGAAGTACTGGGTCAGATGCCGGGTCGGTGCGGCGGCGTCGTCGAAGGTGTGCGCGAAGCTGACCCCTTCGATCGGCGACTGGGTGACGCCGGCGATGGCCGGCGGCGGGTCGACGTGCAGGGCCTCGAGCACCGTCGGCACCATGTCGATGATGTGGGCGTAGTGCGAGCGCAGTTCACCGCGCGCCGCGATGCCGCGCGGCCAGGTGACGATGAACGGATCGGTCGACCCGCCCCGGTAGGTCTCCCGCTTCCAGCGCCGGAACGGGGTGTTGCCCGCATGCGTCCAGCCCCACGGGAAAGTGGTTGAACACCGTCGGGCCGCCGATCTCGTCGATGCGCGCCAGCCCTTCCTCGACGGTGTCGGGGACGTTGTTGAAGAAGCGGACCTCGTTGACCGAGCCGGTGGGGCCGCCCTCCGCGCTGGAACCGTTGTCGGAGATCAGCATGATCACCGTGTTGTCGTACTCGCCAAGGTCTTTCAGGAACTGCACGAGTTCGCCGATGTAATGGTCGGTGTGCTCGAGGAAGCCGGCGAACACCTCCATCATCCGCGAGTAGAGCCGGCGTTCGTCGGCCGACAGTGTCTCCCAGTCCGCGACGTCGGGGTCGGCGGCGGAGAGTTCGGCCGTCGCGGGAACCAGGCCCAGCTGCTTCTGCCGCTCGAACACCTCGCGGCGGTAGACCTCCCAGCCGCGTGTCGAACTTGCCGGCGTAGCGGTCGGCCCATTCCTTGGGCACGTGGTGCGGCGAGTGCATCGCGCCCGGTGCGAAGTACAGGAAGAACGGCTTGTTCGGCGCGACCTGCTTGGCGTCGGCGATCATCGCCGTGGCCTTCTCCACCAGGTCGGGGGTCAGGTGGTAGCCCTGCTCGGGGGTGGTCTCGGGTTCGGTCTGCGAATTGTCGCGCACCAGTTCGGGGTAGTACTGATGGGTGTCGCCGCCCAGGAAGCCGTAGTAGCGCTCGAATCCACGCCCCAGCGGCCACCGGTCGTACGGTCCCGCCGCGGTCATCGACTCCTCGGGGGCCAGGTGCCACTTCCCGACGCAGTAGGTGTTGTAGCCCTGTGCCCGCAGGATCTCGGAGAGGAAGCCGTTCTCGAACGGGATGTAGCCGTCGGAGCCCGGGTAGCCCGTCGACCCGTTGGTCAGGCAGGCCAGGTGATTCGAGTGATGGTTGCGCCCGTTGAGGATGCACGAGCGCGACGGCGAGCACAGCGCGGTGGTGTTCATGTTGGCGTAGGTCAGGCCGTCGGCGGCCAGGGCGTCGATGTTCGGTGTGGAGATCGGGCTGCCGTAGCAGCCGAGGTGTCCGTAGCCGGTGTCGTCGAGGACGATGAACACGACGTTGGGGGCGTCCTCAGGGGCCCGCTTGGGCGCCGGCCAGGCCGGGGTCGACTCGTCCGCGGTGCGGGCGATGACGCCGGGAAAGGTTGTGCCGGGCTGATATTCGGTGATTGCCATGGTGTTGTCCTAGCGGGTGCGGGCGGGGTTGAGCTGGTTCATCAGCTCATCGATGGGAAGGTCGAAGCTGCGCTGTCGGGGTGGGTAGTCGGCGAACGTCGACAGGAACCGCTGAATCTGCACACCGACCGGCCCGTAGAGCCAGGCGTGGTTTTCCTGCCATTCGTCGAAGCCGCGGGAGTCGTGGAAACGTTCGAAGGGATCCAGTTTCAGATTGGTGATCAACGGGGTGACGAAATTCTGCTGAATGCCGTTGAACCAGCGGTCCTGGGTCTTGAACAACACCTTCCAGTCCCCGTACCGCAATCCGTGCAGCACCGTCTCGGTGAAGTAGTAGAACTCCTTGCGTTTCGACGGACCTGCCCCGGTGATCAGCTCGGTCTGGTCGACACCGTCGAGGTGGACTCGGTAGTCGCGCTCGCCGATGGAGGCACCGTTTTTCAACGACTCCACCAGATCAGGCTGGCCGAGCATCGACATGATGGTCGGGATCCAGTCCTGCATCGTCATGAACTCGCCGGTGGCCACCCCGGCCGGGACCACGCCGGGCCATCTGATGACAACGGGAACCCGGAATCCGCCTTCGAAACCGCCGACGGCCTTCTCGTGGGCGAAGGGATGATTGCCGCCGTCGGGCCAGCTGTTGCACGCCGGGCCGTTGTCGGTGGCCCACATCACCAGGGTGTTGTCGGCGACCCCGGTCTCGTCGAGCAGGTCCAGCAGCTCGCCGACGTGGTCATCGAGTTCCATCATGCCGTCGGCGTAGATGCCGTAGCCGCTCTTGCCCTCGTACTCCGGGGACAGGTTGGTGCGGTAGTGCATTCGAGTCGAGTTGTGCCACACGAAGAACGGCGTATCGGCGGCCACCGCGTCGCGGATGAACCGTTTGGACTCATCGAGGAACTCGCGGTCCAGCGTGCGCTGGCGCTCCTGACCGAACGGCCCGTCGTCCTCGATGCGCTGGGTGCCGTCCTCGTTGGCCCAGCAGTGCACGACACCGCGCTGGCCGAAGCCGAACTGCTTGATGATCTCCGGGTTCTTCGGGAAGTCGTACTGCTCGGCGTACTCGCCGGCGTTCAGGTGATACAGGATGCCGAAGAACTCATCGAAACCGTGCGCCGTCGGCAGGTGCTCGTCACGGTCGCCCAGGTGGTTCTTACCGAACTGGCCCGTCGCATAGCCGAGCGGCTTGAGCATCTCGGCCAGTGTCGGATCCTCGGCTTGAAGGCCGATCTCCGAACCCGGCAACCCGACCGTGGCCAGTCCCACCCGGATCGGGTACTGGCCGGTGATGAACGCCGCCCGCCCGGCCGTGCACGACGCTTCGGCGTAGTGGTCCATGAAGATCATGCCCTCGTTGGCGATCCGGTCGATATTGGGCGTGGAGCCGCCCATCATCCCGCGGTGGTAGGCCGAGATGTTCCACATCCCCACGTCGTCGCCCCAGATGACCAGGATGTTCGGGCGATCGCCCATGTCAGATCTCCTCAGATGATGCCGAAACCATGTAAACCCTTGTAGAGAAACCACCCGCCGAACACCAATCCGAGCGCGATCATGATCACCCGGTTGTGATCCTGCAGCCAGCGCAGACTGTTGTCGAGAAACGCCCGTGACCTGTTCGGGAAGAACGCCGCCGCGGCGATGATCGCCAGATGTGTGCTGACACCGAGCAATACGAACGCGATGTACGTGACGGCGTTGGTGCTGCGCGGCATCCCTGCGTCACCGATCGTGCCGATCGCGGCGAAGGTGAACACCCACAGCTTGACCGAGATCAGGATCACCGCGGCGCCGAGCAGGAACGCCTTGCCCGGCGTCATCGACGACAGCGCCGTCATCCACTTCGGCGGGGGATCGTCGGAGTCGTCACCGCCGAGCAGTTCGCGGACGGCGGTGACGAGCAACAGGACCGCCACCACCAGCAGAACCGAGGACACCACCCAGCCGTGCCCGCCCTTGGTGTCGTCGCGCCTGCCCCAGTGCAGGATCATCCCGAAGACCAACCCCTGCAACAGCCGGACCAGCACCATGCCGCTCACCGCGGCGCTTGCGGTTCGCACCCGCCCCGGTGTCCCCAGCAGGGCGAGGGTGATCACCAACTCGATCGGCATCAGCGCACTGGCGATGATGAACGGGGCCAGGCTGGCCCACAGCGACCCCACGTCAGCCGCTCGTGCCGGGCGGGAACACCTCGACGTCGACGTACTCGATGGTTCCGGTGAACCGGAACGGCCGGCGGTCGAAATAGTCGGGCGACACCGGCGAGCCGAGATCGACTCCGACACCGAATGTTTCGCTGGCGGTGAAGGCGGCGGGAACGGTGCGCGCCACGGCCACCTTGCCGACCTCGGTGCCGTCGACGGCCAGTGTCACCATCGCCGGCCCGGCCGGTGCCGGTGAGTCGAACTGCGTGGTGACGGTGATGACGTGGGAGCCGCCGGGGATCGGTGCGGCACTGCGGGCCTGGTAGCGGTCGATGATCATCATGTTGTACTCGTAGACCAGGTGGCCCTCGTCCATGAACAGCGTCAGGCCGCCGGAGAATCCGCCCAGGGCGTACAGCACGCCCGGATGCGTTGTCGGGCATGGTCAGTGCGATCTCGACGCGAGCTGTCCTGGCGGCCCAGGCCCGGCGCGGTGAACTCCGGCATCCGGGTGCTGCGCGTGTCGAACCGCCAGCGCGTGTAGGGCGAGGAGATGCGGTCCTCGGGATGCACGCGCAGCCACAGCCCGGCGCCGATCGGCCAGACCAGGTTGTCCCGCGACACCTCCTTGAACAGCTCCTTCAGCTCGGCCAGCCTCTCGGGCTGCTCGGCGGCGAGATCGTTGGCCTGGGAGAAGTCCTCGGGCAGGTAGTAGAGCTCCCACGGTTCGGTCTCGGCGTCCCAGGCCGCCATCCGCGCGGCGGTGCTGGCGGTGTCCCACGGGACGAACGGCCCGAAGGTGCAGGCGTACCAGCCGTCGTGATAGATGCCGCGGCTGCCGTTGTTCTCGAAGTACTGCATCGACTTGCGGCCCGGCTCGTCGGCGTCGTCGAAGGTGTAGGCCAGGCTGATGCCGTCCATCGGCTCCTGCTTGAGGCCGTCGACGACCTCCGGCGGCGTGATGCCGAGGATCTCGTAGATGGTGGGCGCGATGTCGTTGACGTGGTGGAACTGGCCGCGGATCGCGGCGTCCGGGTTGATGCCGGCGCGGCCAGGAGATCGCCATCGGGTTGCGGGTGCCGCCGAAGTGGGAGGCGACCAGCTTGGTGTGCTGGAAGGGCGTGTTGCCGGCCCACGCCCAGCCGGCGTGGTACATGTTGTCGGTCTTCGGCGAGCCCAGCGCGTCCAGGCCGCCGAGCGTCTCGAGCGCGGCCAGCTGCTGCTCGATGGTGTTCGGAATCCCGTTCTGGGCCAGCAGTTCGCTGATGCTGCCGTTCTGGCCTTCGGCGCTGGAGCCGTTGTCGCCGAAGATGTAGATGACGATGGTGTTGTCGCGCGATGCCCAGGCGGTCCAGTTCGTCGAGGACTTGCCGACCTGGACGTCGACGTGCTCGACGAAGCCGGCGAACACCTCCATCAGTCGCCGCTGGAACGGCCGCTGCTCCTCGGGAATGTCCGCCCAGCCCGGCATGCGTCTCGGCGCGCGGCGTCAGTTCGGCGTCGGCGGGGATCCAGCCGGTGGCCTTCTGCCGGGCGAAGACCCGTTCGCGGTAGGCGTCCCAGCCGTCGTCGAACTTGCCCTTGTACTTGTCGGCCCACTCCTTGGAGACATGGTGCGGCCCGTGCGCCGGCACCGGGCGCCCAGTACATGAAGAACGGGCTTGTCGGGCGCGAACGCCCGGTGCTGGCGCAGCCAGGTGATGGCCTTGTCGGCCAGGTCCTCGGTCAGGTGGTAGCCCTCGTCGCTGCGGCGGCTCGACCGGGTTGAGGTTCTCGATACAGCCGCGGCTCCCACTGCGAGGTCTCGCCGGCGAGGAAGCCGTAGAAGTAGTCGAAGCCGTGCCCGGTCGGCCAGCGGTCGAACGGCCCCATCGCGGTGGTCTGGGTGGCGGGGGTGTTGTGCCATTTGCCGAAGGCCGCGGTCTTGTAGCCGTAGTGCCCCAGCACCTCGGCGATGGTGGCGGTGTCCTTGCGGATCACGCCGGTGTAGCCGTCCCAGTCCACGGCGCGTTCGGCGATGGTGCCGGAATGCACGCGCTGGTGGTTGCGCCCGGTCAGCAGCGCCGCCCGGGTCGGCGAGCAGATCGAGGTGGTGTGAAAGGTGTTGTAGCTGATGCCGTTCTCGCGCGACCCGGCGGAAGGTCGGGGTGTGCACCTCGCCGCCGACCACATCGGGCAGGCCGAAGCCGACGTCGTCGAGCAGGACGATGAGGATGTTCGGCGCGTCCTCGGGCAGGTGCCGGGGCTCGGCGCGACGCTGATGGGTCGATTCAGCCAGCGTGTAGCCGGCGACGCTGGCCGACGGGGCCGTCGGAAACGGAAGTGTCGGATCCGTCGGTACTCACGGCTAGTGCTCTCCTCGTGCCTGCTGCTAGACAACGGATGAACCGTAATCCCCCGGTTCGGGCGTGCGGGGTCGAAACACCGAATCGAGGGCGTCAATACAGTTGAGACGACGACATGTCCTTCAGCAGCGGGGCGGTCCAGTGGATACGGGTACCACCGCCTTCAGTTCCGCCGATCCCGCAACTGCCACCCATGCGACGCGCCCGCTCGACGAGGTTGGCCAGCCCGCTGCGGCGCTGAACATCGGCCGCGATGCCGACGCCGTCGTCGGCGATGTCGATGACGAACTCGTCGGCTACGGCGATCTGCACCGTGATGCTGCCGGCGCCGGAGTGCCGGACGCAGTTGCTGACCGCCTCACTGATCACCGCCTCGGCCTGTTCGGCCAAGTCGCTGTCGACGATGCTCAACGGCCCGGTCAACCGCACGGTGGTCAGGATGCCGGACTGATCGGTCAGCCCGCTGACAATGTCGTGGACGCGTTCTCGAAAATCGTTGGTGGCCTGAGTGGGTCGCAAGGCGAAGATGGTGGCGCGGATGTCTTGGACCGTGTCGTGCAGATCGTCGACGGTTTGGCGAAGGCGGCTTGCGACCTCCGGCGAGCGCGCACGGGCGATGGTGCCCTGCAACTCCATCCCGGCTGCGAACAGTTTCTGGATGACATGATCGTGCAGGTCGAGCGCGATGCGTTCGCGGTCGGCCAGCACGGTGTTCTCCCGCTCCTGGCTGCGCGCGGTGGCCAAGGTCAAGGCGATGGCGGCGTGCCCGGCGAAATCACTCACCAGATCCAGATAGGTGGCCGGAAAGCCCGGCTGAGAATGGTGACGGGCCACCGCGATCACGCCGAGAGTCGTTCCGCCAGAGCGTAACGGCATCACGATGGCCGGCCGCTGCCCCACATCCGTGAACCCGACGATGGGATAACGGAAGGACTCGGTGATCACCGGCTCACCGGTGGTGAACACCTCCCCGGTGGTGGACCCTGCCACCGGAGCATGCGCTCCCATCACCTCGTCGGCGTGGACCCCGATGGCGGTGACCACGATCAGGTCATCGACATTGCCGTCGATGTCGGGTTCGGCGGGCACCAGGACGATGGCCTGTTCGGCGTCGGTGAGTTCGCGGGCACGTTGCGCGATCAGCCGCAGCGGGGCTTCGACCCCGGACAGCAGCGCCGTGGTGATCTCACGGCTGGCGCTCATCCAGCGCGCCGAGGTCACGGCCCGCTCGAACAAACGGGCATTGTCGATGGCCACACCAGCCGCCGATGCCAGCGCACGAGCGGCATCCTCGTCGTGCTCATCGAACGTCCACCCCGGCCGGTCGTCGGCCAGATACAAGCTGCCGAAGACGGCATCGCGGATCGTGATCGGGACACCCAGGAACGCGCGCATCGAAGGATGCTCTGCCGGGAAGCCGCCAGAGTCGGGGTGCTCGGTCAGATCGTCCAGTCGCAGACTGTCGGTTCCCTGAAGCAGCACGCCCAACAGTCCTTTACCGGCGGGCAGCTCACCGATTTGGGTGACGGTCGCAGGGTCGAGTCCATTCTGAACGAATGAGACCAGCCGACCATCGACGCCGGAGACACCCAGCGCCCCGTATCGGGCGCCGGTGAGCTCCATCGCTGCGGTGACAACCCGTTGCGACATGACCTCGACGTCCAGATCAGAGCCGATTTCGACGATCAGCCAAAGCAGCCGCTCCATCCGGTGGCGGGCAACGGACACGTCGGCAGGCCGCACACTGCCACGTCCCGAACCGCCCTCATCGCCGGCCATCGCAATCGATGCCTCCACATCCCCCTTTCGTGAGCGTACGCCGACGCGCTAGTCGCGCGGCGGCCCCACTTGAACCGGCGAAGTGTCGATTGGAGTCATGAGGCACGGGCGCGGGTTCATAAGCCAAGTCGCACAGGGACTTTCGCCCGACGAAGTTTTGGCTCGAGTACCCGTCGCCTCCCCGGGCGCACCGACCATTATTGACGTGTGCGTCACGCAGTGTGGAAGCCGGCTACGCCGGGCGCAATCGAATATCGGGTCAGTTTTGGCTATCCAATTCTGCTGCTCAGATCTAGGCTCTACTTTCAGTAGATAGCACTCAAGCGAGCGGGTGTGTCTTTGTCTCCACCGGACGATCGGCGTTGAGGAAGCACATTGACCGCTAATCGGCAGGACACTCGGCCAGAACGCTTCACGGTCTCCGAACCCAACCACTGGGGTCCATCCCGGATTCGCGCCAGCCTGGTTCCGTGGTTGGCTCCAGAGGGTCAGCGGCGCCGATCCGCACACCCACCCAGACTTCCGAATAGGGACGATTCATGAACGCTTTTGCCACCCGGTACAACACAGCGAAGATCGACGGACTCGAAGTGTTCTACCGCGAGGCCGGCGATCCCAACAACCCGACGTTGCTTCTCTTACATGGCTTTCCGTCGAGTTCCCACATGTTCCGGAACCTGATCAATTCGCTGGCCGACTCGTATCACTTGGTGGCCCCCGATCACATCGGGTTCGGTCGCTCGGCAATGCCGACCACAACCCAGTTCACCTACAGCTTCGATCGTCTCACCGAAATCACCGAGGGCCTGATCACTCACCTCGGTCTGGACCGATTCGCCCTCTACATTCACGACTACGGCGCCCCGATCGGCCTGCGAATCGCCAGTCGGCGTCCCGAACGGATCACCGCGCTGATCACGCAGAGCGGCAACGCCTACCTGGAGGGCTTCACCCCGTTCTGGGACATTCTGTTCGCCCACGCCAAAGACCGCGCCGCCAACGAGGAGGGCGTGCGTGAAAAGTTCACCCCGGAAACCACCTACTGGCAGTACACCCACGGCGTGCCGGCCGATCGACTGGACAGGATCGCCCCCGAGACCTGGCAGCTGGACCAACTCGGCCTGGACCGCAAGGACAACGACGCCATCCAGTTGCAGCTGTTCTGGGACTACCAATTCAACCTCGACGGCTATCCCGCGTTCCAGGAGTACTTCCGGAACCACCAGCCACCGCTGCTGGTCACCTGGGGCAAGAACGACGAAATCTTTGGCGCCCCCGGCGCAGAGGCATTCCACCGCGACTTCCCCAATGGGGAATTCCACCTCCTCGACGCCGGCCACTTCGCGCTGGAAACCCACGGCGAGGAGATCAGCGGATACATCCGCGACTTCATGCCCCGAGCACTCGCGGCTTCGGTGCACACCAAAACGGGAATAGAACCAACATGACCCTGCTCGAAGGTAAGACAGCTTTGGTAACCGGCGGCACCACCGGCATCGGATTGGCGGCCGCACAACGCCTGGCCGCAGAGGGCGCACACGTCTTTCTCACCGGCCGCAGCCAACCCTCCATCGACGCCGCGGTCGACTCCATCGGATCCAACGCCACCGGAATCCGCAGCGACATCACCGATTTAGACGACTTGGACGCACTCGCCGCGGCGATCACTGCACACGGCCACGGTTTGGACGTGGTGTTCGCCAACGCGGGCGGCGGAGAATTCGCGGCACTGCCCGACATCACCCCGCAACACTTCCTCGACACCTTCAACCGCAACGTCGGCGGGACACTGTTCACCGTCCAGAAGATGCTGCCCATCCTCAACCCAGGCGCCTCGATCATCCTGTCCGGCTCCACCTCCGCCTCCAACGGCACACCCACGTTCAGCGTGTACGCCGCATCCAAGGCCGCAATCCGCTCCTTCGGCCGAACCTGGGCAGCCGAACTCGTCGGCAGCAATATCCGGGTCAACACCCTCATCCCCGGTCCGGTGAACACACCGGGACTGGCCGGCCTGGCATCCCCCGGCAAGGAACAGGAATTGTTGGACGGCATGGCGGCAAGCGTCCCGATGGGCCGAATCGGTCGGCCCGATGAAATCGCCTCCGCCGTAGCATTTCTCGCCTCCGACCAGAGCAGCTACATGACCGGTGCCGAACTGTTCGTCGATGGCGGAGAACAGCAGATCTAGAGTCGTCCGCCTCCAGCCGGCAGAAGGGGACTCCCGATGGAGTACCGCCAGAACGACACCGCGGTCGTCATCATCGACCCGCAGAACGACGTCTTGAGCCCCGCTGGGAAAAACTGGGACAGTGTCGGGGCCAGCGTGACCGAGAACAACACCGTCCAACACCTGGTCGACATCCTGAGCGCCGCCAAGGCGGCCGGCTTCGGCGTGTTCATCTCGCCGCACTACTTCTACCCCACTGACGACACGTGGCAATTCAACGGGCCGCTGGAATCAGACGAGTTTCGCACCCAGACCTTTGCCCGTCGCGGCGCGCTCACGCTGCAAGGATTCACCGGCTCCGGCGCTGACTGGCTCGACGAATTCAAACCGTACATCGAGGATGGCGAAACGATCGTCGTCAGCCCGCACAAAGTCTGGAGCCCACAGTCGAACGACTTGATCCTGCAGCTCCGGAAGCGTCGTATTTCCAGAGTCATTCTGTGCGGCATGTTGGCCAACATGTGCGTCGAGTCGCACCTTCGGGACCTCCTCGAGAACGGTTTCGAAGTAGCCGTCGTACGCGACGCCACCGCGGGACCCCGCCACCCCACCCGTGGGGACGGCTACCAGGCCGCATTGATCAACTACGCGTTCCTGGCCCACGCCGTCGTATCCACGCAGGAGATCGTCAACGCCATGTCAGCACGGGCGGACTAGGAGACCACGTGACGGTTACACCTGACTCAACTGCGAAGCTCACGACCCCATTCGGCTTCGAATCGACGGCCGACGACGTCATCCGGGGTGTCGACCTCGCCGGGAAGCGGTCGGTGGTCACCGGGGCGACCAGCGGACTAGGTGTAGAGACGGCACGCGCATTGGCGGCGGCCGGCGCAGAGGTCGTGCTGGGGGTCCGCCGACTCGACGCGGGCCGGCGGGTCGTTGACGAACTGAGAAGGGCCACCGGGAATGACGCCATCGAGGCGGCACCGCTCGACTTGTCCGATGTCGCGTCAGTCTCCGCATTCGCGCGGGGGTGGAACGGTCCGCTGCACATTCTGGTGAACAATGCCGGCATCATGGCCCTGCCTGAGCTGCAGCGCACTGCGCTGGGGTGTGAGATGCAGTTCGCGAGCAACTTCCTCGGCCACTTCTTGCTCGTCGTGGAGCTGCGGGCTGCTCTTGCCTCGGCCGGCGGCGCGCGCGTGGTGTCGGTCAGTTCCACCGGGCACCTGTTCTCACCCGTGGTGTTCGACGACCTGCATTACCGGTTCCGACCCTACGATCCGTGGACCGCTTACGGTCAGTCGAAGACGGCTGACGTACTGCTGGCCGTCGAGGTGACTGCGCGGTGGGCGGATGACGGAATCGTCTCCAACGCGCTCAATCCGGGCGCGATCGCCACCGGCCTGCAGAAGCACACCGGCGGTTTGCGCACTCCCGAGGAGTTTCAGAAGACCGTCGAGCAGGGTGCTTCGACATCGGTGCTGTTGGCGGCGTCGCCGCTACTCGAAGGAATCGGGGGACGATACTTCGAGAACAACAACGAAGCCGACGTGGTGACCGAACGTGCCGAGAGCCTTGGGCGTGCCGGCGGAGTCGCGGCGTATGCGCTCGACGGCGACAACGCGAGGCGTCTGTGGCGCGAGGCAACGTCCCTGACGGCGACCGCATAGTCAGCGTTAGTCTGACAACTTGCGCCCATTGTCCCGGTTGCCACATGGGGTGCGGTCTTCATCGACTCCAGCGACCACAAATCAACAGCGGCCCCTAGGCCCCCACACGGGGCCGCATGCTTGCGGCTTGAGCGCGGTTGTGGTGGGCTTGCCCGGCCGTCCCCGGTGCCCACGTCGGGGCGATCGGCTTGGGAGGCGCCCGTGATGAGAAACCGATGGGCGAAACCTGTCGTCGCAGTTGCCATATGGAGCATTGCCTCGGTGCTCGGCCCGCTCCCGGTTGCCGGTGCGGCGGTTCCTGATTGGTCGGGCCTCGACGCTCGCTACTACGCCGGTTCCCTTCCGCCGCAAGGCGGAACGTTGATCACCCAGGTGCCGCTGGACCCGGCGCTGTCGGTCGCCGGTGCGGGCGCGGCATACCGCATCCTCTACTCCACCCTCGATCAACACAATCAGCCCGCGGTCAGCACGGGCGCGGTGTTCGTCCCAATTGGTCAGCCTCCCGTCGGTGGCTGGCCGACGATCGCGTGGGCGCACGGCACCGTCGGTCTCGGTGATGACTGCACGCCGTCGGCTCAACCGCGCGGCCCGCGCGACAACGAGTACCTCACGCACTGGCTGGATCAGGGTTACGCGATAGTCGCCACCGACTATGTCGGGCTGGGCACGCCGGGGCTGATGAGCTACCTCAACAGCGTCGCGACTGCGCACGCCGTGGTCGATTCGGTGATCGCCGCCCACCAAATGGGCCTGCCGCTTTCACAGAAGTGGGCCATCGTCGGGCAGTCGCAGGGCGGCGGTGCCGCGGTCAACAGTGCGCGCTGGGCGACCGAGTTCAGCGTCGGCAGCGGTCTGGACTACCGCGGTGTGGTGGCCACCGGCACCCCGGCCAATATTGAAAGCGTCCTCAAAATGGGCGGTCCCGACCTCGAACTTCCCGCCCAGATGGGGCCGGCCGCCAACAGCTACGCCGCCTACATCCTGGCCGGTTTCCGCGAGGCGCGGCCCGACATCGACGTCAACAGCGTGCTCAGTCCAGCCGGAGTCACCGCCGTCGATCTCGCCGAGACGTTGTGCAAGCCGCAACTGGACACCGAACTCGACCGGTATGACCGTGCCACAGTTCTTCCGCGCGCCGCTCGACACGCTGCCGGGTGTTATCGGAGGCACTCGATGACTACATGGGGACCCCGGTCAGCGGCTACGACCGACCGATCTTCCTCGGCGCGGGTCTGCTCGACCGGGACGTCCCGGCGAAATCGTCGCTGCTGCTCTACGACCAACTGAGGGCCAACAACCAGGACGTTGTGCTCAAGATCTATCCCGACGAAGACCACAGCGGCACGGTGCTGGCCTCACTGCCAGACTCGACGCCGTTCCTGGCCGCGTTGTTCGCCAGCGCGTAGAGCCAGTCTTCCCGACCGTGTGACCATCAGACAAGAAACAGGGTGGCCGTCTCCAAAGTTGTTGGTGAAATCGCTATTTCGGGATGAGTACTTCGCCTTCGAGCCCGTCGGGGTCGCGGAAGAAGAGGCTTCGTACCGAGCCGAAGTCGTTGATATTGCCGTCGCTGGCGCCACGGTCCACGAGCCGCCGGCGGATTGTTTCGAAGCTTTCCGCGGATGCCGCCTGCAGCCCGAAGTGATCCAGCCGGCCGCGCCCCCACATGGGTGTCTGGCGGTCCGGCTCGGGATTGCCCTCGATCGTGAACACGTTCAGCTCGGTGTGGGGCCCGATGCGAATCATCGTCATGGTCTCGTCGCCGTTGTCGCCGTGCGGCTTGGTGGGCCCGACCTCGGCTTCGAAGACCTCGGTGTAGAAGGTCCGCAGACGGTCGATGTCATTGGAGATCAACGCGATGTGATTAATTCCGTTCAATAGCAATTGTTCGCTCCTTTCGTGTGGCGGGCCCACACTCCTTTCGCTCGCGGATACCCGTTCGCGAGGCGCACAAGTCGCCATCAAAACCCGAGGTCAGGCTATGCACGATTTTCGTTGTTGTGATCGGTAGCGAATCGGACTTTTGTACTTTTAGCGCAACGACGCCAACCGGGGTGTCACGAAAAGCAGAGGAACGGACATGAGCCCCTCAACCGACAGTGAGCTGCGGTGGAATCAGCAGGCTGCCACGGCCGCGGCATCGGCGTTGTCCGAGCCCGTTGAGGCAGCGACCCGATGCGAGCAGGCGACACGCGACATGCGACGCAAGGCTTCAGGTTTCGGCGGACTGGCCCGCGGCATGATGCGCGCCAACGACGCATTCAGCCAGGCGATGCCCGGGCCCCTCGGCGACATGACGAGGCAGATGGAGAACGCCGGACTGCCCAACAGCTTCATCCTCGCCGTCACGCGCAACCAGGTCCACGCGATCGAGGAAGTGCATCGGGGTGACGATCTCGCCGCTGGGAGGGTCCTCAAGTCCTGGGATCGCGCGGGCTTTCAGGCGCGTCTTGGCAACGAACGGGCGAACGCGTATCGAGGCGTGCCGGAAGATCGACGGGTACTCATACTGTTCTTGCCGATCGAAGGCGGCGGCAGTCGCATGGCGCGCGCCGCGGCACGCAATTCAGCCGCGGCCGGCTCTCCCGGCTTCCCGCATCAAGTGATGCTCGCCAAAGACGCCCCGAGCCAGCGAGTCATCGACGCACTCGGCGCGATCGGCGGCCCGGGACCAACCATCACGATCGGCGGGCGAAGCCTCCAGGACATGGTCGCTCAGGCGGCATCCGCCCACGCCCAGACGGCCTCCGCACCGCCCGCGCCACCGCAGCCGTCGACCGCCCAACGCCTGCAGGAACTCGAGACCCTGCGCGCCACCGGTGCCATCACCGACGACGAATACGCACGCAAACGGGAACAGATCATCTCTGAGCTCTGAACACCGGCGGCTGATCAAACGACTGGCGCGTGGCGGAGATCAGTACAGACAGGAAAACGGCCCCCGGAGTCCGAGGGTGTTCCTGGCCAGAAGATTGCGCGCAGCGGCAATGGTTGTGCACCTAGAAATTCCCGGGGACGGACCCCTCGTCCCCCTCAAGTATGTCAACGCCCTGCTCTGGCGCGGTGCTCCGATCTTCCTGCCCGGCGGCACGATTCACCGGGTCACCCTGGCCGACATCCTGCGCGATCTGGACCTCGGACGACTTCCGGGCCTGGATGACGAAGGAATGGAGGAAGGCCCTGGTCGAGTGACGGGTGCAGGACCTCACTCACGGTGTAACAGGCCAAGTACCTGAAGTACGAAGGATTTCCCCCCGCGTATGCGTTTCGTTGGACTGCAGTGTGATGCGGGCTTGAACCAGCGTTGTCTCCAAGCTGACTGCCCGAGTTCATGATTGAGCACGTCGCCGGGTTGATCGACACACCGCCCGGCGTAGCTCGGCGATAAACTCATGGACCCCTGCCGGTTTCGACGCTCTGAACGGCTCCTAGGGGCCAGGAATAGGCCTCCGGGGATACCCTTCCAGATGGTCGTGGCTGAATACCTGCACGGCGGCTGACTTCCCTTTCACGGCGTGCGCTCCGCGATCAATGAGTCCGGGTGGTCGGGAGGCTAGGGCGTCGACGCAGTGCTAGGTGAGAAGGATGGTGTCGCCGGTGGTCTGCCTAACAGAACCGACCCTGCAGCCACGACCAGAACGAGGGTGGCTGCAACAAAGCCCGAGGACCACGACCACCAGCCAAGGCAGACCATCTTGAGGCGCGTCATCTTGGGGGGCCACGGCTTGGTAGCTTGATGCGACCGTAATCCTTGTCATGGCTGACAGCAGCAATGCCCTCCCGTTTTGTTGGCCCGTTCCACACTGATTGGAGCGAGCAGTCCTATCCGCCGCCGGCCTTCGGCAGGCCCGGGCATAGCGGAATGTAGTCGATGTCGTTGGGAACCCAGGCCTTCCACTGCGCATCGCTCATGTTCTCGGTGAGCTTGGCGCACAACGCATCTGGGGACGGCGTCGGCACCGGCCAGAGCCGAAGAGTGTGATCCGCACTGGCCGACAGCAGCTGCTTCCCGTCAGGGCTGAAGGCAAGACTTGACACAGCCGCCGTGTGACCGGTGTAGGGCGAGCCCAGCTGGGATTGACTGCTGACGTCCCACAGCCGGATGGCGCCGTCGAGACTACCCGACGCGAGCGTCCGCCCGTCGGGACTGAACTCCGCGACGCCCGCGACCGAGTCAAGATGCATGGTGTCGCCGATGGCTTGGAGAGTGTGGGTGTCCCACAATCTGAGATTGCGATCGAAATCCCCGACCGCGAGCATGTGCCCATCGGGACTGAACGCGATGGTTTGAACAATCGCGTCGGCGCCTTTCATCGGCTGACCCAACGGCCGGCCGGTGTCGGCATCCCAGAGCTGTACCGTCCCGCGGGTGCTGCCCGTGGCCACGATCCGGCCGTCGGCGCTGAAGTTGATACCCGCCACGCCGTTCCCCGCGCCCAACCTGATCGGCTCTCCGACCGGTGCCATGGTGTCGGCACGGAAGAGCTGAACGACGCCGAATTCGGTCTGGGCCGCGATCCGTCCCGACGAGTCGTAGACGACGGAGCGGTCCGGGTCGACCGGAAGGCGCAGCGGTGGACCGAGAGGCGCGAGGGTGCTGGCGTCCCAAAGCCGCGCCGTGTTCACCGAACCAAACGACACCAACCGGCCATCTGCGAGCGGAATC
The DNA here is from genome assembly GCA_963765445.1 of uncultured Actinomycetota bacterium. Lineage (GTDB taxonomy): Bacteria > Actinomycetota > Actinomycetes > Mycobacteriales > Mycobacteriaceae > Mycobacterium. Next base: position 98,682 of record CAVXWQ010000025.1, on the reverse strand, counting down.
AGGCTGGCCACGTCGTCGTCGGCGACGCGCAGCGGGTCTCCGATCGGGCGCCCGGTGGCGGCGTCCCACCGCCGCACCGTCTTGTCTGTGCCGCCGCTGCCCGAGACGATCACGCGGCCGCCGTCGAGGAATTTCGCACTCCACACGATGTCGTCGTGTCCCACAAGGGGAAGCCAGTGGGCATCCCATAGTCGGATCGACTGGTCTTCGGCACCGGACGCGATACGCAGCCCATCGGGACTGAACGCCACACTGACGGTCGCGGCCCTGTGCCCGGACAGCACCCCGATCTGGCGCCGGCTGCCGACATCCCACAGCCGGACCGCTTTGTCCCCACCTGCCGACGCGAGCCGGGAACCGTCGGGACTGAACGCGACGCTGGTCACCGTGGCGTCGTGGTGCATCGGCTGCCCGATTGGCGCGCCGGTGGCGGCGTCCCACAGCCGAACGGTCTGGTCGGAACCGCCAGAAGCGATGCGGGAGCCGTCGGGACTGAACGCGACGCTGGTCACGACGGCGTCGTGGTGCATCGGCTGCCCAATCGGCGCGCCGGTGGCGGCGTCCCACAGCCGAACGGTCTTGTCCTCGCTCCCGGAGACGATGCGCTTGCCGTCGGGGCTCAACGCTACAGCCCACACCTTTGCATCGTGGTGCATCGGCTGCCCGATCGGTGCTCCGGTGGCGGTGTCCCACTGCCGGACCGTGCCGTCCAGGCTGCCCGAGACGATACGGGTGGAGTCCGGGCTGAACGCCACACCTGACACGACACCGAGGTCCCGTATCGGCTGGCCGACAGGCGCCCCAGTGGCGGCATCCCACTTCGGACCGTGGCGTCTATGCCGCCCGAGACGATGCGAGAGCCGTCCCGGCTGTATGCCACGCTGAGGACCTCTTTGTCGTGATGCATCGGCGCGCCGATCGGCTGACCGGAACCCGAATCCCATTGGCGGACTGCGCCGTCGAAACCGGCCGAGACGAGTCGGCGACCGTCCGGGCTGAAGGCGACGTGCGCGACCGTGGCATCGGTGTCGATGACCTTGAGCAGGTCGCGTTTCTGCTGAAGCGCCGACAACAGTTGGTAGTCCGCGCTCTGGTGTTGCGGTCCGATTGCCCGCCCGGCGAGCAACAGCTGCATCCCGAGCTCATCGTGGTTCTCCCCCGGGTACAACCCGTTCAGGATCAGCTGCGAATTGGCGTACATCGACTCCGCGGCCGCATCGTGGGCTCGGGCGTCGGCGGTGCGCTGCGCCTTCCACGCCCACCCGAAACCGAACACCGCCGCCAGCGCCACTGCGACGACCAGTGCCAGCGCCGCGCGCAGCACCCGGGTCCGCCGCACCAGGACCCGGGCATGCTGTTCTGCCTCGACTTTCGCGCGCTGCTCGGACTGCGCCAAGGCTTCGGCGGCTTCTTGGCGCTCCTGCGCGGCGCGTAGGCCGGCTTCGGCACTCCGCTCGGCCTGCTGCCGCGATGCCAGGAGGTATTCGCGGGCCGCATTGAGCCGATCCCGGAAACCGGGTTTGGCGGCAAGTGTCTCCGCCTCGGCAAGGCGCGCCCCCGGCAGCAGCCAGTCGTCGTGACGGCCGTTGGCCTCCCACGCCCGGGCCGCCTGTTCGACGACCGCGGTCTCCTTCAGATCGGAGGCATCCTCGCGCAGCCACCCGGCCAGGGTGTCCCATTGGCGCAGCAGGCTTTCCAGAGCTACCTCGACGACCACCTCGCCGCCGCGCTGGTCCTTGATCAGCAGGCGCTTGGATATCAACGCTTCGATCAGCGGGTGGCTCTCGCCGGGCAGTTCGAACCACCGGGCCACCCGCCGCAGCGGTTCCCCGCTGGCGGGGTCGACGGTCGCCAGCCACGGAATGAACGCGTGCCGCAACCGATCCAACTGCGCGCCCCGCTCCACCGGATCGGCGGCGAGCAGGCTGTCGATCTCGCTTTCGACGACCCGGCGCATCCCGCCCATCGCCTCGTACTCCGCGACTCCGATGACGCCGTCGCCGTAGTCCTCATAGAGCCGGGCCAGGGTCAACGACAGCAACGGCAGCGTATCCGCGCCGGCTGCGCAGTCCTGCAGCAGCCGCTCGACCAACTCCGGTGCCCACTGCAGTGCGACTGCCCGCGCGTTGGGCCCGGACGGCGGGACCGCAGATCACCTCCCGGAACCGGTCGGGCGGCATCGGCTTGAGGTCGTCAAAAACCCGGGCGGCCAAGCCGGCCAGCTGCGGAGCGGTCTGCAGCGGTTCGTAGCGGTCGGCGCGCACGGTGGCGATCACCACGATCGGCAACGGCGGCTCGCCGTCGCGCAGCAGGGCCGCCCCGACGGTCAAGAACGCATCCGCCTCGGCCCCGGCGTCTGCGCTGAACAGCTCCTCGGCCTGATCGATAGACAGAACAAGGGTGGGTGGCGGAGCCCCAGGCATGTCCACAAAACGCTCGACCGCGGCCTGTTGGGCCTCAATCAGCCAGCGCCGCAACCGTTCTGGATCGTCCACACCGGCCTTGATCGCACCCAACGCTGGCTTTCGAAGACCCACCTTCGAGCGGAGGGCGTGAATCGAGCTCGCCAGGCCCTGCGGGCCGCTCAGCGGATCGCGTCCCGGCCGCACGATCTCCATCGGCAGAAAATGTCGATCGTCGCGGCGTAACCGGGGCAGCAGCCCCGCACGCAGAAACGACGACTTCCCCACCCCGGACGGCCCGAGAATGACGAACAGCTTCTCGGCCCCCGAGCTCCGCAGCTCGCGGATCGCGGTCAACGCGCGATTGATCTGGGCGTCGCGTCCGAAATACACCGCGGCGTCGACGGCCTCCAACGGCTGCCAGCCTCGGTACGGCGCCCGGTTGGGGTCGCCATCGGGTGGCCACCCGAACGTGTCCGGCGCGATCCCCGCCGCACGCAGACCCCGCTGCAGCCGCAGTAGCCCCTCGGTAGAGAACTGCACCGGGTCTGTCTGGCCGTCGAGGGCGACCGCAGTCTTGGCGCCGTCGCCGAACAGGTCGCAACGCTGCCATTCGCGGGTGATGTCGCCACCGGTTGACGGTTCCAGCCGGACCGGAAAGATCGGCTTACCACGATCTTCGGCGGTGCGGTACTCGAGTCATGCATTCGTGCGAGCTGTCCCAGCGCGGCGAGAGCAGACAGATGACCGCTTCGCAGCGCTCATTGGCCTTGCGCAGCGCCTCCTTCCAGCGCACCCCCGCCGGGATCCCGGCATCGCGATCCAGATCGAGGAAAATCTCGTCGACCAGCCCCGGCTCGGCCTGCTCCAGCCAGGTCTTCAACGCCCGCGCTGCCACACTGTCGCTGCTGGCATGACTGATGAATACCCGGGACACCCCCCCATAGTGGCTGGTGGAGGGCCCCGCTGGATGAGTAACCGACTACTCGATTTCCCGCCAGCCCAACACTCCGCTTCTCAGGTGAGGCAGGTCAGGAGTAGCCGCGATCCCATTCCCACGGTCCGCGCCAGCCCCGCCGCGTACGTGTCGAAAATCGGCCGCACCCGCTGCAGTTCCCACAGGGTCTGCACGTTAACCCATGCCGCGTCGCGGGCCTTCTCGATGTCCCACGAGGTGACCAGGTGCGCAACCGGGCCGAGGTGCTCGTCGACGTCCTGTTCGACTGCGGTCAGGAAGGACCGGCGGATCTCGGCTTCGACGTCGGCGAGGAGCTCGTTGACCTTGTCGTAGTCCTCGTGCACCCCTGCACTGGTCGGCGTGCGCCCATGCGCGGTGCAGGTGGTCACCACCGCCAACGGCAGATCGTGCTCGATGTGGGCGTTCGCGCCGGCAAGGGCGAACTGGATCGGTAGCACTCCAGGGCGTGCCCGCGCTTCGAACAGCGGCGCCCACGCTCGCGGCACGTCGCCGGTCGCGTCGTAGGCTGCGAAGAACAGTTGGGCGAACCGGACGTCGAGGTCGGCCATGAACGCGTCGTCGGAGAACACGCCACCGGTGGTGAGGCGGTCCTGAACCATCTCGGTCACCCGCAGATACATGCGGTCGAAAACCCCCACCCCGTCGCCCGCCGGCACCTCGGCGGCGATGGCCCGCATCCGCGCGATGACGTCAGCGACAGTATCGGGGCTCATCGTACGGGCACCTGCCGCGCACTCCGGCGTACCGGTGCGCTGTACGGTTCCACCGCCCACCCCTTCCGCTCGATCGTCGCCGCGTTGCGTTCCTCCACGCGCACAGTCTATGGCCGCGCCCAATCACGCAGGGCGAGAACACGGAATCGTCGGTCGCGGAGAACTGAGGCTGTTGACTGTCGACTGTCGCACAACGGGTTTGGCGCACCACTGCGACGTGCCTTGATGCGCTTCTCGCTAGGGCCGACAGGTTTCTTATCAGCAGATATCGCGAACCGGTCGCCGCGAGGTCAGCCGCCGGTCCCGGCACCTGCGCCCGAGGCTTTCGCGGCGGCGATCCCGCGCGCCATCCACGCCTCGTTCTGCTGCGAGATCGCCATCTCGGCAGCCCGGACGAACTCGTCGTCGGCTGCGGGCGACGACTTTTCGCCGTTGCTGCGATTCCACACCAGACGTTCCAGCTGCCCAGCGGTGCGCGCATACTCGACCGCCAGCCCGCTGTAGCGCTGCACTGCGACCTGGGCGGCTACCGCGGCGGCGATCGTCGTGATCACCGGTGGCCACGCGGCCCAGCCCTGCTGGCCGGTCGCCGCGGCGGTGGCGGATAACAAAGCCGCCACCACGGCTAGGGCGATTTCCGCCACTCGGAACTGCGCTGCGCGGCGTCTCATCGCGATGCTTTGAGGCCGGTAGTAGTCGTGGATCTGGTCTTGGACGCGGGTGGTGATGTAACTGGCGACATCGGTGACCGCGGGCAGCGTGCGCTGCCCGGGCAGCACATCGATCGTCTGGTCTTCGAGATCCTTCACGCTGGTAAGAATGGCATCCACCTTCTTGCCGAATACCGTTGCGCGGTCCGGTCCCCGGTAGGGGGCCACCCCGGCCAAGTAGGCATACATTTCCGATTTGATCGCCTCCGAGACCGATCGGGCCCGCATCCAGTCTTCCACCTTCGACGGTTTGGAGATGGTCTGCACGGCCGCGAGAATAGCTGCGCACGCCGCGGCCAGCCAGGCGAGAATCCTTCCGACCGAGGAGAAGCCGTCGACCTGCCGAGCGAGCGTGACCAGCACCGCGGCCAGGATCGTCAATCCCAGAGCGATGGATCGAAATCGCACCAGCGAGCGTTTGAGCCGCTCCGCGGACTGCGACCATTTGCTCTGCCATTGCCATGCCTGCGCAAGGAAATCTGTGTCCGACGGTGAGCTCATATGGCGAATCGTAGGATCAGGCAACGGCATATGGGCTCAGTTCGGCCTTGGACACCGAGTCGCTCTTGCCGCACCGTGGTTCACCCTGCCCGACACCTACGGTTGGGACAGCCCGCCTCCTGGTTAGGACGTCGACGTGGCCCGTGTTCAGTGCGGAGAGCACGTCTCTGGCTGCGGGTCGGCGTATTCCCCACCGGCCCCAGACACCCGAGGGCTGGGAAGGTCACTATCCCGAAGGGCACCAGCCCCCGGCGCGGGCGCTGGGCACCGGCCAGACCTTCATGGCCAGGGTCGTCGACCTAACGAATAGGACTGTCCGGTGACCGTGACTGGCTACCATCCGGCTATGCCGCTGATCATCGGCCAGACCTACGCCGGATACAGAATCCAGCGGTAGCGGTCTGCTTCGCGGTGATCGTGGTGGTGGACGGTGTTGCGCGATCGTGAGTTGTGCATATTCGAGGGGCCCGGGATTGTGTGCCCGCTTCGCATGCACTCCGTGCGATGAACGCAGCGAAACGAGTAGTGCACTACTCGTGCGCATCCTCATCCGCTGTCCGACAGTGGTTTCAGGGCGTGCGGCGTAGCGTGCGGTACCGGCTAGTCCTGGCGTGGCACATCCTCGATCCCGAGCATGGAGGTTTACATGACTGGCGCATCTAGCTTCGTCGTCGAGTACAAGCGGTTCGATCCGAGCGACCCCCGCCTGGGTCGCCATGTCGAGCACGACTCGCGCTCTAAGGAACCGCGCTTCGTGGTGCGCGCGATGGCCAAGACGAAACTCAAGACCACCTACTGGCCCACCGAAGCGCCCGGCCTGGACCAGGGCCAAGTCGGCTCCTGCACAGGCAACGCGCCCGCGCAGCTGATCAACTGCGAGCTGTGGACCCCGATCCGCGAAAAGATCCTGGGGCACGGCGTGTTCGCCGACGAGGCATACGCGCTGAAGATCTACCACGAGAACACCGTCCTCGACGGCTACCCAGGCACCTACCCTCCCGACGACACGGGGTCATCCGGTCTGGCCGCGGCCAAGTCGCTGCAGAAGTTCGGGCTGGCGGGCTCATACAAGCACTCGCTGTCCATCTCGGAGCTGATCTCGGGCCTGCAGACCGGCCCGTGCATCGTCGGCACCAACTGGACCAAGGGCATGTTCAACCCCGACAAGAACTTCTACGTCAAGCCCACCGGGACGGTGGCCGGCGGGCACGAATACTGGTGCGTCGGATGCGACTTGGAAAAGGAAGAACTGTGGTTCCGGCAGTCGTGGGGTGCCACCTGGGGGACCGAGATTCCCAACATCTGCCCGAGCCAGGCGTTCCGCATCACCATCGCGAACTTCACCAAACTGCTCGCCGCGCAGGGGGATGCGACGTTCCCCCTTCCGCCGGCTGCGTGAGCGTCTACCCGGCGTTAGACGAACGCGGTCGAACTCAGATCGTCGTTGACGATCGTCGTTGACGAACTCCGTTAGGCGGATTGCCGTGGTGTGGTCGATGAAGACTGCGAGCGAGAGCACCTACCGGGCCTGCGGCGCTTCGACTTCACTGTGAACCGCCCGGCTCGGCTCTCCCTCGATATCTAACGACGCGGCAGGCTTTACCGCGTCAAGGACCGCTCAGTTGCTCACCCCAACGGGGCTTTAGACGTTGGGCTTCGACCCGACCCGTTTCCAGACCGGGCCGCCAGCCTGCCACTGGGCCTCCTGACAGCTGACCCGGGACCGGACTCGGCCGCAGTATCAGTGAAGTTGATTATGCCGCAAGAGAAATGCGGCTGCCCCCATAAGGCAGCCGCATCTTCTTAGTGTTGTTCCCTTAATGTCGATTCGACGGATTCGAGATCCAGTCCATGAGCCCCTTAAGGTCCTGAGTAAAGTAAGGCCCATACTCAGTCGTGTCTCCGTCGTGAATGTGAAAACTCTGGAGCCCATTGGCATGGGTCCGCGCAGTTTCATTCCACGCCGTAATCCACGGTCCTCCGCTGCTGCCGTGCTCCATGTTGTCGTTCGTCAATCCAATCGTCCCCGCGGTAGAGCTCGACGCAACCGATCCGGCACACTCATCCATCACGTTTCCGTTGAATGGCGGGTTCGGTGTAGCCGGATAGCCCACAGCATCCCAGGTCCGGCCTGCCGTCGGAGCGTTCCACAGCGTGCCTAACCAGCCGATGATGTTCCCCGGGGCAGAATCAAACCAGACCATTCCATAGTCGAAGGACCTGTTGCCCTGCTGGGTCCAGGCAGTCCAGGCCGCCACATAGTTGTAGTTGAACTTGTACGCGCGATCGTTCGACCCACGCTTTCCATACGACGGATAGAAAGCGATGTTGGTAGACCAGCCGCCGCTGTAGACGCAATGTCCCGCCGTGAGCAGAATATTGGGAGTTATCATCGCCGCCGATCCGGAGAATCCGCTTCCGCCTTGCGTGAAAAATAGTTTCCCGCAGGTCCGGTACGGATAGTTCAGCGGCGCCGCGACTCCCTGCCCTCCAGTCCCGCGGGGCTCTTCGTGCGCTTCAGGGTTTTTCTCCTCACCGTGCCCATGTGGTGTGTGTCCGGTCTGGCCGCGTTTTTCCGGCTCAGTTGCCGCCGGCGCGTTGCCAGGCCGCACCTTTGGCAGCGGAACGGGCTTTGCGGCAGCCCGCCGCTCTTCTGTCCAATACTCCTTGGCGGAGGCACTCACTCCCGGTCCAGATCCGACAATGCTGTTGTTGTCTTTCTTTGCCATCAGATTTCCCTCTCTCGCTGGTAGCGGATCCGCAAGTGGTTTGACGCCGGTCCCGCCGAACTGTGGACGCACAAAGTCTGACTGGCTTATGCACCGTGTTCGCGAGTACTCAACTACTGCATTAGTGGGTTCTTCCTACCCCGTTAATGCGGTACTGGTGTGCAAGCCCCACAACCGATGAACTTCACCATCAGCACCGTCTCCTATGGCGCCCCCGAACAACTCATCGTCCGCGACCTCGACGGGCGCGCCGACCAATACGCCCTCGCCGCCACCGCTCCAACTCCTCACCAGCGATACGCGCCCCGATCTCGCACGCCCCGTTGCCCCGCCGGAGAGTGCGATTCTTCTTCCGGTAGCCATTCGAGTAGTGGCCTACGCTATTTGATGCTCCCGATCAGTGTGAGGCTTGCCCGATGGGCACCTCTGGAGAGTGGGACCGCTATCAGATCGCTGGCGCGGGTACCGCTGCCGCCGATGGGACGATTGCCGCGGTATCGCGCTATCCGGACAACATCGAGGTCTGGTGGACCGGACCGGACCAGGACACCTACGGTGCGTTCTGGTACGACGACGACCAGGGATGGCGCGGGCCCAATCTGATACCCGGGCCCGGTCCGGCCACCACGGGCGGAATGGCCGCCGCATCCCGCATCGACACAAGCATGGAGGTCTGGTGGATCGGTGCCGACACCTCGGTCAGGGGTGCGTTCTGGTACGACGACGGCAACGGCTGGCAACCCTACCGCGATCCGGTTGCCCCACTGACGGCGGCCGTGCCGTCCAGTGGTATGGCGTCGGTGTCCCGGATCGACACGTCGATGGAGATCTGGTGGATCGGCCTCGGCGGCACCGTGCAGGGTGCGTTTTGGTATCAGGATCAGAACAACGATGCCTGGCAGCGCTACTCGCTGAGCGATCCGGGCACTGCCTCGGAGCTCAGCGGTATAGCGGCGGTATCGCGGATACCAACGGCCATGGAGATCTGGTGGGTTGGCCCACAGGGTTCGGTGGAGGCTGGATACTGGTACGCCGACACCGGAAAGCCTTGGCAGCGTTACCAACTGGCGGCTGACGGGAGTGCCGCGGCGTCACACGGCATCGCGGCGGTGTCGCGCAGCGCCACCCACATGGCCGTCGTCTGGGTCACCCCGCAGGGCGGCGTGCAGGGCGCGTCGTGGACTGACGGCGGCAATTGGACACCCTACGGAACTGCGATCGCCGCGGACGGAAGTGCCGCACTCGACGGCGGCGTGGCCGCGGTGTCATCGGATCCCACCGGCCTCGAGGTGTACTGGATCGGCACCGACGGCGCGGTGTGTGGTGCGTCGTGGACCGAGGGCGGTGACTGGACGGCCCTGGCTGATCCGGTGGCGCCGGCCGGCAGCGCCGCGATAACCGCTGCGATCACAGCGATGTCGCGAACCGCGGGCGTCACCGAGGTGTGCTGGATCGGCGCGGACGGCTCGGTGCAGTTGGCCGAACGCGGTGTCACGGCCGGACCGGTGTCGTTCCGGATCCTGCGGCCAGACGACATGGTCGATCTGAGCTGCGAGGCGACCGGCTGCCGGCTGCTGCTCACCCCGGGTGGCCGCGAGCTACCGGAGACCTACGTCGTCCAACCTGGAGACACGCTGTCGGGCATTGCCTTTCGCTACTACGGCGATCCTGGGGATTTCAAGCTGATCGCCGACGCCAATCACCTACCCGACCCGAACGTGATCGATGCTGGGCAGCAGCTAATCCTGCCCGCGCCAGCCGATCTGCCGCCGGCGGTGCGCCGGTTGCTCGCCGTGCAGGACGACGCCTACCTGCTGGTGGACTTCGGCGTGCAGCACATCTACGAAGAGGCCTTCCCCGACCCGGGCGCGACGCCTACCAAGGTGGCCGACGCCCGTGCTGCCGATCCGTCCCGGGTGGTGTTCGACCTGCCCGCCGGCACGGGGTTCACCTTCTCGGTCGCCGGGGTGTTGACGGGACTGATCGGACTGGGTCTGCGGGTTGCCCCGCTGGCCGTGCCGAGGGTGGACAAGGACAACCCCGAGGCCCGGAAGCGCAATGGTGTCCCCGTCAGCACCGGCGGCCGACGTGACGGCGATCGAGGCGCCCTACCGGCTGGTGGTGTCACCCGACGGAAAATACGGCGCGTTCACCCACGCCGCCGATGTCGTTGCAGCCGAATATGATCCGAACCGGGTCGAGCTGTGGCACACCCGGCTGGGTGTCCGCACGACGGACAAGGGTGCGCCGCGGGTCGACGAAGGCGACGCCGCGCACCGGACGGTACGGCCGATCTGGGCGCGCCACACCGACGCCAAGGATACCGACCCGTTCAAAAACGGGTTACCGAACAATAGTGAGCGCCGCGCACTGGTGACCCAGGCCGCCGACCCCATGCAGGGCCCCGAACCCGAACCGTTCACCGTCGACCGGCTGTATCTCAGTTCCCTTGGGGCATGGGTGGATTGGCACGCAGCGTGGGATCCCGACGAACCGGTTCCGCGTACCGTCATCAGGCCAGGCTCGGCCGTGACCAGTACGTGCGGATCGACAGGCCCTACTACATGTTCCCCTTCGGCCATCAGTGCACTCTGGTGACCATCACCCAACGCAAGATCGCCCCGAACGCCACCAACCCGGCGGCGTACCTGCACCAGCGCAACTTCTTCGTGATACGCCAGCACACACTGTTCTACGGCAAGACGGGTGTTCCGAGCCAACGCCCCACCGAGGTCACCGGAGTGCCCACGGACTTCCCATTCGTGTCGGCCACGATTGATCCAGTGGTGTCACCCGACCTCGACCACGTGGAAGTGAACGTGCCGTCCGTGCCGTCCATCAACACCGTGCCCTATCGGTGGAAGATCACCGCGGTGGATCACACCGGTCGGCAGATCACCATGACGACGCGGTTGGTCGCGGTCCCGATCAGACCACCGGCGAAACCGGCGGTCAAAGCGGACTTACCCCAGACCACATGGGTAAACGATGCCAACGAGCTCCTCGATCTCGGTGACGCCGAGGTGGCATTCGCGCCGGAAGCCAACCGGGGCGACACCACGTCGCGCGTCAAGCAGATCGAATTGAAAGGGGTCGCGAACCTCGATCCCGATCCGACCAAGGTGGCGAGTGCCCCGTACGGCGTCACCAGCGTGCCGTCGATGTACCAGGCGTTCATCACCGTTCCGGCACTGGCGGCGCTGAGCCGCGGTGGCGACGCCACGCCGGTGCAGTACCACGAGGCATATGCCGGAACCGGCTTCGGAAACGGCGCCGAACTCTTCCTCCAGCTGACTGAGGGGGCGCAGCTGGACTTCGCCGCCCGCAGTGACCGCGGCGGCGGATTCATCCAGCCCAGCATCCCGGTGCGGGCGCTGTCGCGCGCCCACGGCGCGGTCGGTGACGACCGCGGCGCGGTCGGCGGCGGAGGCATCGCCGACGGCAAGTTCGACCCCGACGCGTTCTTGCAGGGCGCCTTGCCCAAACTGTTCGGACTGATCAACCTGACTGACATCCTTCCGAAGGATCTGGGGTTGGACACGGCTCCCAAGCTTCTCAGCGACCAACTCGGCTTCCTGAAGACCGTGCAGGGCGAGTACGACAACCTGACCAGCGCGCTGCAGAAGGCCGCCGACATGTTGCACACCGACAGCATCGGCCACGCCCCCGCCGGCATCAAGCAGCGATACACGCAGCTGCTCACACAGACCACCGACGCGATACAGGCGCTGGCGGCCGCTCCGGTGGGTCCGGTGGTCGATGCGCTGAACGCCGTGACCGCCAGCGACACCCCGGAGGCCGACAAAACGGATGCCATCAAGACGGCGGTCCACAACGCGGGCAAAATCGCGACGGCCATCGGTCATCTTCCGGTCCTGCTCCAGAACCCCGACCTTCCGGCATTCCTGCGTTCGCAGATCCAGCGGTCCTATCAGGGCATCGGTTCGGTACTGAAGACCGTGACAGACGCCGCCGCCGCGGCGGGCCCGCTGCTGGATGCGCTGGGCGCGGCGGTGCACAACGGTGCGATCCACTACGACTGGAATCCGACCATCACCGGGTGGCCGGCGGACGCGAAGGACGCAGACCACTACGTCTTCCGCCCGCACGACACGGCGAACGGTCTGTCGATCTCGGTCGACATCCGCACCGACAAGGACGGCGTGCCGCAGGCTGAAGTCGCTGCGCAGCTTCATGATTTCGCCTTGCAGCTGATGCCCGGCGCGTTGTTGATGAGCATGGAATTCGGCCGGGTGGGCTTCCGGCTGGGCACCGGCGGCAAGCCGGAAGTCGACGTCATTTTCAACGGCATGCATTTCGTCGGCGCGCTGTCGTTCATCGAGGATCTGCGCCGCATCATCCCGCTCGACGGATTCAGCGATCCGCCGTACGTCGACGTCAATACGGCCGGCGTCACGGCCGGATTCGACCTGCCGCTACCCAGCCTGGCGATCGGCGTGTTCACGCTGGCGAACATCAGCATCGGCGCGGACTGCCGAGTGCCGTTCCTGGGCGACGCGGTCACCGTCGGATTCAACTTCTGTTCCAAGGAGGCGCCTTTCCAGCTGACGGTGATGGCCATCGGCGGCGGCGGTTGGGTGGGCATCCGGCTGTCGCCCAGCAAGATGGTGTTGCTGGAGATGGGGCTGGAGGCCGGGGCGGCGCTGGCCCTCAACTTCGGCGTCGCCTCCGGATCGGTGTCGGTGATGGTCGGCGTTTACATGCGACTCGAGGACGACGCCGGCCAGCTGACCGCCTACTTCCGGATCCGCGGCGAAGTCCAGGTGCTTCACATCGCGTCCGCCTCGATCACCATGGAACTGTCGCTGACTTACCAAGAGTCCGACGGCTCCAGCAACCTGGTCGGACGTGCGTCGCTGCGGATCGAGGTCGAGATCGCGTTCTTCTCGACCTCGGTGGAGGTCACGTGCGAGAAAACGCTTGCAGGGTCCAAGACGGACCCGTCGTTGTACGACGTCTTGCGGCCGGATGAAGGCGGTCAGGACAGGTGGAACCAGTACTTCTCGTCGTTCACGATCGGAGCATGACATGGCCACCGTCCGGCTGATGACCACCGTGCTGCCGTACTCCGTCGACCCCACAGCGCCTTTCCACCTGTCGCTGTATTTCACCCACCGACTCGACACCGCGGGACTCCTCTCGGGCTATCCGGCGATGGTCAACTGGGTCGCCACCCTGCAGAACGCCACCCTTAGCCTGCAGACCGACAACAGCGCGAGCCCGATCACCTGCACGCCACAACTACAGGTCGCCAGTGAAACTGGTTGGCAGACAGCATTTCCCGATAACACGGAGGTCCGCGTCCCCACGCCGCCGAAGGTCACCGACACGGAGTGGCGGACGTATCCGGCCAACCGGATACCTGACCACGCCATCGACGCGCACCAGGTGTCCCTGTGCGCGTCGCCGGCGAGCCGCCCTACCGTGAGCGGCAGCCCTCTGGCCACCGCGGTGCTGCAGGAGTTTGCTCAGGCCGGCAGTGAAGGTGAAGTGGGCGACCTCATCACAGCCCTGCAGGGTTATCCGCGAAGTCGAGCTGACTACGTCAGCAGCGCGGCCGCGGCGCAGCAGAAGGCCGCGGCGGACGCCGTCGCGCCGTCGGAACGGTCACCCGGTCAGCAGCCGGTGAACAACAATCCCAAACTGGTGCCGCCCGTTGTGCCGCCGCCCGCCGTGCCCGTACCCCCGTCGGCGATCGAGTTGCTGTCGAAGCCGGGCCTGGTCGTCGACGGCCACATCAGCAGCTACCTCGATGGACTGCCGGCCGGAACCAACCCGGGCGCCGGCCCGGCCGCGGCGATGCTGCGCGACGCGCATCAGGCCCACAGCTACTACTTCCGTCCCGAGGAGCAACCGAAGGCCACGACACTGGCCCCGCTCGACACACAGCCCACACAGCCCCCACCCGACTTCCACGAACGGGCGTCGGCCGCCGCGAACGTGCCCGCGCTGCTTCGCACCCTCGGACTGGTGGTCGACGTCACGGTGGACGCGGCCGGTCTCGCCACGTTGGCCACGGCCAAGAAGATCTGGTGCGACGTCACCGTCGCCGGGGTGGAAACCGATCCGTCACCGGTGACCCTGTGCACCGCCAGCGGAAACCTGTTCCTCGCCGTCGCGCAGGATCCGAACCGGTGGAGCGATGGACGGCTGCGCGTCGGCGACGACGTCCGCTACACCGTGCTCGACCTCGATCCCGACGCCGCCGGCCAATCCCTGGAGCAGCACCTACGCAGTGCAATTCGCGCGCTGGCCATCGAAATGAATGGCGACCCCGGCTCGTTCTCGCCGGCTGCCTTGCGCTGCACGGGATTCGCGGTCGCCGAGATCGACCGGCCGACGCGGTTGAAGACCCAGTTGCAGGCCGCCGAAGCGGTTCAGCAACAGGCGCTGCAACCAGACCCCACGGCGCCTACGTTCAACTACGAAGCGCTGCTGCGCGGCCTGCGGGTCGAGGTGTGGGACGACGTCACCGACGCCTGGCACAGCCTTCACCAGCGCATGGTGACCGCGTCGTTCGGCCACCAACAGATCCTGGCCGGCGTGCCCGATGCCGGGTTGCTGCAACATCCGCCGATGAACCGCGTGCCCGGCGACGACGCGAATCCCTACTACGTGCACGAGGTGCTGGCCGGCTGGGACGGATGGAGCCTGGCGGCGCCTCGGCCGTGGAAACCGTTCGTGGAGCCCAGCGATGGACCGCCGCCGGACGCGCCGGGACTCGAGGTTGATTCCACCGTTGCGCCGGGGTCGCTGCCGGCGTTGCGGTACGGCCGCACGTATTCGTTCCGGATCGTCGGAGTCGACCTGGCCGGCAACAGCGTGCCGATGGATGCCGCACCGACCATACCGGCGGGCCCGGATATCGCTGCCGCACAGGCTCATCTGGACGCGGTACGTGCGGGGGCCGCCTCCCGCGACCAGAGCTCCTTGTCGACCGCACTGCTCAAGGCCGGCAATCTGCTCCCGTCGCCTTCGGAAGACAGCACGGCCCGCAGTGCGGACATCCAGCGGGCGATGACGTCGGCTGTCACCAGTGCCGGACGGACCCGGCTGCGCCCGGACCTGACGACATCGGCCGAACACCTCGCCGCCCTGGCGCCGCCCGCGGGCGACCCTGCCACGGTGAGCGTCCCGCGGCCGTTCCTGCGCTGGGATCCGGTCGCCGCGCCGGCGCTCGTTCCCCGGGTGGCATACGCGACGGGGGAGTCTTTGCAGCGCATGGTCATTCGGACGGGACTGGCCGACGGGCCGGGCAGCGCCGAGCGGCATGTGGTGCCCCCCAAGGGTAGTCAGCTGCAAGCTGAACAGGATGGCCGCTTCGATGCGCTGATGGCCAACGGCGACGTCGTGCGTGCCTACGCCATCGGGCTGAAGGAACGCGGCAGCTTGTTCTACGAGAACATCCAGGATCTCGACGATCCGGCCGGCTTCATCGAGCAGCCCGGCATCGCGCTGCTGTCGGCGCCGAATGTCACCGATCCCAAGACTCTCGACGAGATCCAGGATCCCAATGTCCAGCCCGCGGCCGGGCAGTACATCGTGCACGACGTCGACGACCTGACGGTGCCCTACCTGCCCGACCCGATGGCCGTCGGGTTCTCGCTGGTGTTCTACGAGTCCGGCGGCGAACACCTGCTCGGCGACCCGAGGGTGCTGCAGTCGGTGACGGTCGACTACCGGGGTGACTGGCCCGAGCTGCAGCCGATCCGGCTGGTGTTGCACAGCGCCGACGCACTGCACGCCAGCCTGCAGGACAACGTCATCGAGGTCGGCCTGCCGCCCGGCCGCCAGGTCGGGGTCCGGCTGTCCAGCACGCTGGACGACGAACACCTGGCCAAGATGGCGCTGTGGGTGATCAACCCGGCCAACGACCCCAACACGCCGCCCGCCGACCGGGAGGTACTGGCGAATGCCGCGCGGGACGGCTGGCTGTGGTGGCTGACGCCCGACGAGGACCTGCGGATGGTGCACGCGACCGCACGCCCGGCGATCCCGCCGCGCATCGCGGAACTGGCCGCCGAGCCGCGGACGCCGGGCATCGCGACCGCGAGTCTGGACGGGGTGCTCGACGTGGACGGCGCCAGCACCGACAAGGTGGAACTGCGGGCGCAGTGGACCAACTGGGTCGACGACCCGGGCTCGCCCGGTCCTGTGCAACAGACCACCCACGAGGTGGTCACCGACTACCGCATCGGCGAATCCGAGCGGTACTCGCTGCTGAACCTGGACCCCGTCGGTTCGTCGACCGTCGGCAGCCGCACCGTCGAGGTGCCCATCCGCATCGCCAACCACAACCTGCCGGACACCAGGGCCCGCGTGGTGGACTATCAGCTCTACGGTTCATCTCGATTCCGAGAGTTCTTCGCGCCCAACGAACTTCCCGACAGCAACGACCCGGGCTCGATGGGCGCCATCGTTCCGGTCAACATCCCGAGCTCGGCTGCGCCGGCCCCGCCCGCCGTACACGACCTGATCCCGATGTTCCAGTGGGAACAGGTCACCGAGCCCGAACACCCCTTCGCGATCCGCCGCACGCGGCGCAGCGGCGTACGGATCTGGCTGGACCGGCCATGGTTTTCCAGCGGCGACGACGAGATGCTCGCGATCATCGTCAGCGGCCACCAGCCGCTGCCCGACGACAACGTCGAGCACCTGAGTCTGTGGGCGCGCGACCCGATCCTGGTGGGGGCGGGCATCCCGAACGCCTACGGGGTGCCGGTGCTGACGGCCTGGGAGCAACGGGCGGTGCAGCTCGGGCTTGCACCGGAAAGCCTGCCCGGCCGGCCGGAGGTGCACGTCGTCACGCCCGACCCGGATGTCGACGAAGATCTGTTGGCCGTTTTCGACGCCTACGCCTACCGGCCCGAGTTCAACGCCGAGCGTGACCGCTGGTTCGTCGACGCGGTGTTCGAGACTGCCGGAGTCAGCTGGCCGTTCCTACGCCTGGCGGTGGCGCGTTACCAAGCGAATTCGCTTCCCGGACTGGAATTCTCGAAGGTGGTCGGCACCGACTTCGTGCAGCTGCCCCCGGAACGCGTCGGGACACTGAGCAGACCGGACGACAAACGCGTCCGCGTCACCGTCAGCGGCGTCACGGCGGTGACCAATGCGCCCGATGTGCAGCCGCTGCCGACTCCGCCACCCGACCATGACGCCCTGGTCACCCTGCTAACCGCCTCGCATCGCGTACAGGCGACGCTGCAAACCCGCAGTGCGGCAGCCGATTCCGATCTGGACTGGTCGGACGTGGCCGTGGTGCCGGCCGACCTGGCCGGTGTCGACGCGACCAGCTATCGGGCGACGTGGACAGCGGAGCTGCCGTTGCGAGCGGCCCAACAGTTGCGGACGCCCGGTAACGATCTCGCCATGCGGGTGCAAATTGAGGAGTTCGAGATCTTGTCGGCCGACCCGCGGCCGGGCCAAGCGACACCCACCGCCACCGAACGACTGGTCTACGCCGACCACTTCTATCTGTGAGGATTGCAGGGCTGATCAAATAGTGCGCCCCTTCATGCGCGTGTCGACCTGGCACGGATGCGACGAGGCAGTGCGGGGTCCACAGCTGCGGATTGCACGTTCGAGCGGCCTGATCCGGACGCACTGAACGCGGATCTCGGAGGTGCGGCAACAGATGCCCTCGCGATTCGAGTAGTCCATTACGTGTGTTCGGCGCCGTTTCCGCGACGACACTTGTCCTATGGCGCTCCCACACCGCTGCAGAATCGGATCGGACCCTGTCGCGTCGGGGGTGAGGCCGACGTGAGCGCTGCGCAGCCCAATGGTCCGCAGCCCAGCCTGGTCAGCCCGCTTGTGCTCGCCGACACCGACACCGCTTCGGCCGCCGCGGCCGGCGCGATGCTCACCGACGACCAGAATCGTCGGGTAGTGCTCATCGAGTTGCGGCTCACGCCCGGAGCGCGCGCCGACGACGTGCAACGGCAGTTTCAGGACCTGTTCGATTCGGTATACGACGCGACTGACACTCCGCCTGCGCCGCAACTTGTGGGCAAGCACTACTTGCGGTGCAAACTGCGACCCGACGAAGTGCAGCGCCTGGTCGGCGCCGATGTCTCCTCTACCGCCCACCGAGCCGAGCAGGCCCGACAACTCATCTACCACGTGTGGCCGGACCTGGTCGTCGAGGCGCACCTGGACCGATCACTGACCACGATCAAGGCCGACGCCGCCGAGCGCACCTACGGCTGCGGCGGCAGCGGTGTGGTCTGGGCAGTGCTCGACTCCGGCATCAACCAGAATCACCCGCATTTCGCCCAGTACGCCACGCTGACCGCGGACGCGGTCAAGAATCTGCACCGGGACTTCTCCATCCGCGACCCGGGCATGCCCGACGCGCCACTGGTCGACGTGGTCGGCCACGGCACCCACGTCGCCGGCATCATCGCCGGATGCGCCCCGACTGACCCGGCCGCGCTACGCATAGCACTCAATGAGCCCACCGCCCAAGACTTTCCGGTGTGGTCGCCCCGGACCCTGGCGCCCGGCACCACCCTGTCGGGCGTCGCACCCAAGGCGAACCTCGTGAGCCTCAAAGTGCTCGACGACCACAGCAAAACCCTGTCTAGCGTGATCATCGACGCGCTGGCCTACGTGCGTGAGGCCAACAGCTACGGTCGCGAACTGCAGATCCACGGCGTGAACCTGTCCCTCGGCTGCGGCTGGTTGCCCAAGGATTACGCCGCCGGTCAGAGCCCGCTGTGCCGGGAGCTGGACCTGCTGGTCGGCACCGGTGTGATCGCCGTGGTCAGCGCAGGCAACTCCGGGGCGGGCGGCCAACAGACCGGCGAGAGCACCAATGTGTACGGGCAGCTGTCGACCATCACCGATCCCGGCAACGCGGCATCGGCCATCACCGTCGGATCGGTGCACCGTTACCGCCCCCACACCTACGGCATCACCTTCGACTCCTCGAAAGGGCCCACGCTGGACGGCCGCATGAAGCCCAACCTGGTTGCCCCCGGGGAACGCATCACCTCAGCGGCCACCGGGCAGCTCGCCGGCCGTGCGCCGCTCCTGACGCTCGCCGACGGAGAGACCGAATCCACAGTGGCCCGCTACATCGAAGACAGCGGCACATCGATGGCCGCGGCGCACGTGTCCGGGGTGATCGCCGCGCTGCTGTCCGCGCGCACCGAATACATCGGCCAACCCGAGATGGTCAAAAAATTGCTCGCCGACACCGCCAGCGACCTCGGCCGCCACCAGTTCTTCCAAGGCGCCGGCCTCGTCGACCTCCTGCGCGCCCTGTCCAGCACCTAACCCACGAGGATTAACATGACCACGATCAACGGCCTGCGCGTACTTCGAGATCGACTTCAACGCCGACGGCACCGTGAACACCACTACCGGACACGGTGACGGCGGCCTGCCGGCAGCTGTGGCCGCCGGTGGCATCACCGACCTGTTCGTGTTGGCGCACGGCTGGAACAACGGTGTCGACTCCGCCCGCGACCTCTACCAGGCGATGTTCACCCTGCTCGCCGACCAGCTCGGCGGGCACAAGTCCACCAGCGCGGCCGTCGGCATCCTGTGGCCGTCGCTGCTGCTGCCCGACGACGACCCCGCAACCGCCCCGCCGGTGCCCTCCACCGGCGCGCAGCTGGCCGCCGCGCTCGCACCGGCCTTCCCCGACCAGGCGCACGACCTCGCGACCATGGGCCAGCTGCTCGACGACCAACCACAGGATGAGCAGAAACTGGTCGACTTCCACGCCCTGGCAACCAAACTCGTCACCACCTCGCCGATGGCCGAAGAGGACAGCGGCGAGTCATCCATGATCACCGGAGACTCCCTTCAGGTGCTGAACTTCGCGGCGACGCTGGCACCCGCCCAGGCCGGTGACGCGCAGGGCATCCCCAACCCGTTCACCACGATCTGGTCGGGCGCACGCGAACTGCTGCGCACGATGAGCTACTACGAAATGAAGAACCGCGCCGGCGTCATCGGCAAGAACGGTCTCGGTCCACTGCTGGCCGGGCTCCCCGGCCCGCCGCGAATCCACCTGATGGGCCACAGCTTCGGCGCACGCCTGGCCGCCTACACGCTGGCCGGCCTGCCCGCCGGACTCACCGGATCAGCCAGCCCGATCAAATCGCTCACCCTGATCCAGGGAGCGTTCTCGCACTTCACCTTTGCCTCCACGCTGCCGTTCGACGGCACCCGCGGCGGCGAGCTGAGCGCCGCCGGCACACGGGTAGACGGGCCGCTGCTGGCCACCTTCACCGCCGCCGATCGCGCCGTCGGATGGTGGTACCCGGCGGCGAGCCTGCTCGCCCGCCAAGACAACGAGGGCGCCGACGATGTCACCTACCGGTGGGGTGCCATGGGGCACGACGGCTATCAGCAACAGCCCGACCCCACCGAAACCCCGCTCGCCCCCTTGGGCAAGCCGTATGACTTCGTTGCTGGCCAGTTCTACAAACTGGACGCCAACGCCATCATCAACGCCAACCAATCCGCGTTCAGCGGCGCCCACAGCGACATCCGCCACCCCGAGGTGCTCTGGGCGGTGGTGTGTGCAGCCGGACTGAACCACTGAGCGCACGCTGACGCGGTCTCGCCTGCTTCCTCGACAGCCCTTGAAGTCCGAGAAGTGCCGCGACAAAGACGTGACCGATCCGATCCTCATGCATCTGGCCACGGGACTCCGGGTCTCCGAGGTGCTGGGCCTCTTGTGCGATGAGTTGGACCCCAACGTGAAGACCATCGCCGTGTCGGGCCGGGTCGTGTGGGTACACGGCGAAGGTCTGGAGCGAACATCGACGGTCGGCTCGTCGAAAGGGACCGCGCCGGTCTTGGCCCTCCCCCAGTTCGCCGTAGGCATGCTGCTGGTGCGATCGCAGGACGAACGGCCAATCAGTACGGTCTCATCTTCCCGTCGGCAGTCGGCACGCTGCGCGACCCGACCAACTTCGCCCGCCAGTGGCGGCACGCGCGGGAAGAACTGGGCGAGCATCTGTCGGGGGCTACCGGCCACAGCTTCCGCAAAACGCTGAGCACCTGGTCACCACCCATACCGCCGACCCGCGCATCGCCGCCGACGTCCTCGGGCACAGCGACATCCAGACGACCATGAAGCACTACCTGAGCCGTGGAAAAGTGCATCCTGAGGTCGCCACCATGGTCGACAACGCGATACTCGGCAAGCGCAGAGCCACAAGAAAACCCAGGAAGCCCTCCGTGTAATAAATACCGAATAAGTACGGAATCACCGGGCATAAATGAAGCCAGGTGAGAGGTAAAATACCCTCTCACCTGGCTTTTCAGTAGCGGGGACAGGATTCGAACCTGCGACCTCTGGGTTATGAGCCCAGCGAGCTACCGAGCTGCTCCACCCCGCGTTGGTGAACACAACGTTACCCAATGGCTTCGAAAGCAACCAAATCGAGTGCTCAGGGGCGTGCTGCACTCCCCTCAGCCGTCAACGGCGCCCTGATCTGCGCGGTTTGCGTCCCGCACCGATACCCGACAGGCTCGGAACAGACATGACTAGAACCTGCGCGACCCGAGCCGCCACCGCAATGATCATCGCCGCCCTGAGCGTCGGCGCCGCCGCCTGCGACAACCAGTCCGGCCTGCCCGGGCGCCACGTCCAGCGCCCCTGCCGTGCTCGCACCGCTGACCACGTCGACCACCACGAAAGCGACGACCTCGTCGACCGCCGCTGCTCCGCAACGGCTGGACTACACCCGCCTTCTGCTCGAAGCCCGCGACATCTCGACAGCCGACGACCCCTACACCGCCCAACCCGTGACCCCCAACCCGGACGGCCGACCGGGCGCCGAGGTGCTTGCTGGTCAACCAGGACCAGACCAAAGCGGTCAACATCCAGCTCGCCGGACTTCCGGACGCGGCGTCTGCCCCCGCGGCGCTCCAAGAAACCCAGGCGAATCTGGCCAAGTCCGTTGACCGGCGGCCAGCCCCAGCCCTCACCGGTGGGCAACGGCGGCACCGTCGTGTCGGGGACCTCGCCGGACGGCACCAAGTCGGTGACCGTCCTGCTGTTCACCGAGGGCGCCGCGCTGGCGCGGATCGAATTCGACGGCGTGCCAGGCCAACCCGCCTCGAGCGCGTTCGTCACCAACGTCGGCCAGAAGCAGGACATCGCGCTGCGGGTCGGACTGGGCAATCAGCCGCCGGCAGGCTGACGCCGTTTGGGCACCGCGACCCGGGTGAGATCCTCGGCCACCACCGTGTCGCCGGAGAACTCGACGGCCGCCTCGTCCCGGTAGCGCTGGGCCGCCTCGGAGTAGCGCTGCGAGAAGTGCGTCAAGACCAGTCTGCGCACCCCGCACTCGCGGGCCACCCTGGCCGCCTGCCGTGCGGTCAAGTGGCCGAATTCGGTTGCCAGGCGCTCATCTTCGTCGAGGAACGTCGCCTCGATCACCAACAGATCGGCGCCGTCGGCAAGCGCGTAGACGTTGTCGCACAACCGGGTGTCCATGATGAAGGCGAAGCGCTGACCGCGCCTGATCTCGCTCACCTGCTCGGCCGCGACGACCCGGTCACCCACCCGGATCGACCCCGTCCGGTCCAGGTGTCCGACGTCCGGCCCGCCAATACCGAAGGCGGCCAACGACTCCGGCAGGAATTGCCGCCGGTCGGGTTCGACCAGCCGGTAGCCGAACACGTCGATGGAATGGTCAAGCAGCCGGGCTTCCAGCACCCCGAAATCACCGACGGCCACCGGTCCGTCACCGCACACCGGTTCTTCGGGGATGTCCACCGTGTCGTGGAACACCGAGGCGTGGCGCAGCCTGGCGAAGTACTCCCGGCCGGACTGCGGATAGTGCGCCGGGACCGGGCGGTTCACCCGATCCAGCGACAACCGCTGGATGACTCCCGGCACCCCGAGGCAGTGGTCGCCGTGAAAGTGCGTGAGGCACAACCGCGTCACGCTGCTGGGTGCGACACCGGCCAGCAGCATCTGGCGCTGGGTACCCTCGCCGGGTCGAACAGCAGACCTTCGCCGTCCCACCGCAGCAGGTAGCCGTTGTGGTTGCGATACCGGGTCGGCACCTGGCTCGCGGTCCCGAGTACCACCAACTCCCGCACCGCGGGCTACTTCGCTCGGTCCGTCACGCCAATCCGCTTCGCTACTTGGCGGCGTCGTACTTGTTCATCGCGTCGTCGAGCTTCTGCAGCGCCGACCCGTACTCGGCGAAGTTGCCGCTGCGCTGGGCGTCGCGCACCCCCGAAAGCGCCGTCTCCACCTCTTGCAGCGCGGCGGCCTTGGCCGGCGACAGCGCCACGTTGCCCGGCTGGGGCACGACGGCCACCGGCGGCGTCGGCACCTCGGCCACATTGGCCGGCGGTGGCGGGGCACCCGGACGCGCTGAAGGCGGCTGGGCGCCAGGCCCACTCGCCGGGGCCGGACCGGTCGCGGTGGCACCCGCGCCGGCCCCGAAGATGCCGTCCAGCGCCGTACTCACCGTCGGGCCGTAGCCGACCTTGTCGTTGTACATCATCGCCACGCGGATCAACCGCGGGTAGGACGACGCGGCGTCACTGGCGCCGGGCGAGGCGTACACCGGCGAGACGTACAACAGACCGCCCTGCCCCACCGGCAACGTCAGCAGGTTGCCCCAGCGGATCCGGTTCTGGTTGTCGCGGCCGATCACGCCGAGGTCCTGACTGACCGCGGTGTCGGTACTGATCGCGTTGAACGCCAGCTTCGGGCCGTTGACCTGACCCGGGATCGTCAGCACCGTGATCTTGCCGTAGGTGTCCGGATCCGAGCTTGCGCTGATGTAGGCGGCAAGGAAGTCGCGGCGGAACCGGTTCATCGCACTGGTCAGCTGGAACGACGCCGAATTGTCATTGCGGGCAAGGTCTTTGGCGACGATGTAGTACGGCGGCTGGTAGCTGCTCGCGGTCGGGTTGGGATCCAGCGGCACGTCCCAGAAGTCCGACGTCGAGAAGAACGTCACCGGATCGTCGACGTGGTACTTGGCCAGCAGCATGCGCTGCACCTTGAACAGATCCTCCGGGTAACGCAGGTGCGCGGCCAGGTCCGCCGAGATGTCGCTCTTGGGCTTGACCGTGCCCGGGAAGACACTCATCCACGCCTTGAGTACAGGGTCCTTCTCGTCCTGGGCGTACAGCGTCACGGTTCCGTCGTAGGCGTCGACGGTGGCCTTGACCGAGTTGCGGATGTAGGACACCTGCTTGTCGGGCGCAAGCCGGTTCACCGCCACCTCGTTGGAGTCCGCGGTGGCCGACGACAACGACGTCAACTCCGAGTACGGGTAGTTGTCCAGCGTGGTGTAGCCGTCGACGATCCACACCATCCGCTTGTTGACGATCGCCGGATACACGTTGGAGTCGGTGGTCAGCCACGGCGCCACCGCCTCCACCCGCTGCGCGGGGTCGCGGTTGAACAGGATCTTGCTGTTCTCCCCGATCACGTTGGAGAACAAGAAGTTCCGCTCGGCGAACTTGGCGGCGAACACGGTGCGGGCCAACCAGTTGCCGACGGGCACGCCGCCGGTTCCGGAGTAGGTGTAGTTCTTGGTCTCGGTGTTGGTCTCGTAGTCGTACTCGCGGTCGGCGCCGTTCTTGCCGACGATCGCGTAGTCGGCCGCGGTGTTGGAGATGACCGGGCCGTAGTAGACCCGCGGCTGGTCCAACGGCGCCGGCCCGGGCGAGATCACGCTGCCGTTGGCGCCGACCACGCTGGCCAGGAACTCCGGATAACCGCCACTCTGGTTGGGGTCGTTGGCAATTCCGCGCACGGTGTTGGCCGGCGAGGCGATGAAGCCGTTGCCGTGGGTGTAGACGGTGTGCCGGTTGATCCAGTCGCGCTGGTTGTCGATCAGGCGGTCCGGGTTGAGCTCGCGCGCGGCGACGACGTAGTCCCGCAGGCTGCCGTCGGCACTCTGGTAGCGGTCGATCGAGAGCTGATCGGGGAAGTAGTAGAAGTTCTTGCCCTGCTGGAACTGGGTGAACGCCGGGCTGATGATCGTCGGGTCGAGCACCCGGATGTTCGACGTGGTCGCGCGGTCGGAGGCCACCTGCTGGGCCGTCGTCGGCGCGGCGCCGTTGTAATCGCGGTAGGTCACCGACTCGTTGGTCAGCCCGTAGGCCTGCCTGGTGGCGGTGATGCTGCGACTGATGTATTCGCTTTCCTTCTGCGCGGCATTGGGTTTGACGCTGATCTGCTCGACGATCAACGGCCAGCCGGCCCCCACGATCAGCGAGCTCAGCAGCAACAGCACCAGGCCGATCGCCGGAATCCGCAAGTCCCGCAGGAACAACGCGGAGAACACCGCCGCCGCGCAGATCACCGCGATCGCCAACAGGATCAGCTTGGCCGGCAGCACCGCGTTGATGTCGGTGTAGCCGGCGCCGGTGAACGGCTTGCCGCCGCGGGTGTGGCTGAGCAGTTCGTAGCGGTCGAGCCAGTAGGCGACGGCCTTGAGCAACACCAGCAACCCGACCAGGGCCACCAGCTGGATGCGGGCCGGACGGCTCAGTACGCCGGTGCGTCCGGACAGCCGGATACCGCCGAAGATGTAGTGGCTGACCATGTTCGCCAGGAACGCCAGGAACACCGCGACGAACAGGAACGACAGCACCAGCCGGTAGAACGGCAGATCGAAGGCGTAGAAGCCCGAGGTCCTTGCCGAACTGCGGATCGGTGATGCCGAAGTCACCGCCGTGCAGGAACAGCTGCACCCGCGGCCAGTAGCTCTGCGCGACGATGCCGGCCAGCAGGCCGATCACCACCGGCACCCCGATCCCGAACAGCCGCAGCCGGGCCATCACCGCGGTGCGGTAGCGCGCCACCGGATCGTTGGGCCCGGTGGTCGGCACGAACACCGGACGCATGCGGTACGCCAGCGCCAGCCCGGCGAAGACGATCGCCCCGACCAGCAGACCGGCCACCAGGAACACCACCAGGCGGGTGACCAGCACGGTGGTGAACACCGAGCGGTAGCCCAGCTCGCCGAACCACAGCCAGTCCACGTAGGCGTCGATCAACCGCGGACCGATGAGCAGCAAGACGACGACCGCGAGGGCGACCCCGATCAGGATCCGGCTACGCCGGGTCAGCTTCGGCATCCTGGCGGCGGGCCGCATACTCACCTGTCAGGCTCCTGATTCGTCTCGGGCGGCTGACGCGCGCTCTGGGCGGAAGTACGGCCACAACTCTACGCATCGCCGCGGCGGGACCGATTTCCAGCAACGAGCTAGCACGTGGGCGGACGACCGCCTGACGTCAGCGTGTGCAGCGAGTCCACCGCGCTGGACAGGGTGTCGACCTTCACCAGCTCCATCGAGTCGTCGCGCATCGACCTGGCCTCGTCGCAGTTCTCGGCCGGCACCAGGAACACCGTCGCTCCGGCCTCCTGCGCGGCCATCATCTTGTGCGTGATGCCGCCGATCGGCCCGACCTTGCCGTCCTCGCTGATGGTTCCGGTGCCCGCGACGAACTTCGACCCGTTGATGTCTCCGGTGGTCAGCTTGTCCACGACCGCCAGGCTGAACATCAGTCCCGCCGACGGGCCGCCGATGTTGGCCAGATTGAAGTCGATGGTGAACGGCGCCCACGGCGCGTTGAGCACCGCGACCCCGAGATAGCCGTAGTCCCGGTCGGAGTTGTTGCCCAGCGTGATGCGCGCGGTGCCGGGCGGGGCGTTCTTGCGGCGGTAGTCGATGACGATCTCCTGGCCCGGCTTGGTGGCCTTGAGTAACGCCGTGAACGCCTCGACGTTGGCGACCGGGGTGCCGTTGACCGCGTCGATGGCGTCACCGACCTGCAGCTTGCCCGCCGACGGACCCTCGGTCGTTGACCTTCTCGACCCGCACCGCCTCGGGGTACTTCAGGAAGCCCAGCGCGGCGTACTCGGCGCTGAACTCCGACTGCTGGAAGTCGGCGTTCTGCGACTTCTCGACGTCCTCGCGGGACTTGTCCGGCGGGAACACCAGGTCGCGCGGCACCAGCTGTTCGCGGCCCGACACCCACAACGTCAGCGCCTGGCCCAGCGTCAGCCCGTCGCGCTGGGCCACCGTCGTCATGTTCAGATGCCCCGAGGTGGGGTGGGTCGGTGCCCCGTCGATGGCCACGACCTGCTTGCCGTCCACCTCACCGAGGGTGTCGAACGTCGGGCCGGGCCCCAGCGACACGTAGGGCACCGTCACCACCGCCAGCAGCACGCCGAAGACGACGATCGGCACCAGCGCCGCGATCAGCGTCAGAATCCGCCTGTTCACGCCGCCAAGAGTAGACGGAGCCGCGCCGGGGCCCGGTTCACTGACAGCTGATCGCCGGTTGGCCGTCCCGGCGCCCAGGTGAGTACGGTTGAGGTATGGCTGACCTGCCCTTCGGCTTCGCCGCCGGCGACGACCCCGACCGCGACAAGTCGAAGAAGGACCGAGACGCCGGCGCCAACAACCCGTTCGGGTTCGGCGGCGGCGACTTCAACCCGGCCGACCTCGGCCAGATCTTCACCCAACTCGGCCAGATGTTCAGCGGTGCGGGCTCGGCGATGGCCGGCGGCAGCTCGGGGCCGGTGAACTATGACCTGGCCCGCCAGCTGGCGTCGAACTCCATCGGGTTCGTCGCGCCGATCCCGGCCGCCACCGTCCTCGGCCATCTCCGACGCCGTGCACCTGGCCGACACCTGGCTCGACGGCGCCACCGCCCTGCCCGCCGGTGCGGTCAAGGCCGTCGCGTGGACGCCCGGCGAGTGGGTGGACAACACCCTGGACACCTGGAAGCGGCTGTGCGACCCGATGGCCGAGCAGATTTCGTCGGTGTGGGCCTCGGCGCTGCCCGAGGAGGCCAAGGCGATCGCCGGGCCGCTGATGGCGATGATGACCCAGATGGGCGGCATGGCGTTCGGCTCGCAACTGGGCCAGGCGCTGGGACGGCTGTCGCGCGAGGTGCTGACGTCGACCGACATCGGCCTGCCGCTGGGCCCCAAGGGGGTGGCCGCGCTGCTGCCGCAGGCGATCGAGGAGCTCT
The DNA here is from genome assembly GCA_963765445.1 of uncultured Actinomycetota bacterium. GTDB lineage: Bacteria > Actinomycetota > Actinomycetes > Mycobacteriales > Mycobacteriaceae > Mycobacterium. The sequence goes on along the minus strand of CAVXWQ010000025.1, from coordinate 70,637 downwards.
CGGAGGGACTCGAGCAGCCGCGCAGCGAGGTCATGACGTTCCTGGCCGCCCGCGAGGCCGCGCACCACCGGCTGTTCAGCCACGTGCCGTGGCTGTCGAGCCAGCTGCTCAACGCCGTCGAGGCCTACGCCCGCGGCATGAAGGTCGACATGAGCGGCATCGAGGAACTGGCCCAGGGGTTCAACCCGGCCTCGCTGACCGACCCCGCCGCGATGGAACAGCTGCTCAGCCAGGGCATGTTCGAGCCGAAGGCCACCCCCGAGCAGACCGCCGCCCTGGAGCGCCTGGAGACGATGCTCGCCCTCGTCGAGGGCTGGGTGCAGACCGTGGTCGGAGCCGCCCTCGGCGACCGCATCCCGGGCACCGCGGCGCTCGTCGGAGATGCTGCGCCGTCGCCGGGCCACGGCAGGGCCGGCCGAGCAGACCTTCGCCACCCTGGTCGGCCTGGAACTGCGGCCCCGCAAGATGCGCGAGGCCGCGGTGCTGTGGGAGCGGCTGACCGAGGCCGCCGGCATCGACGCGCGCGACGCGGTGTGGAACCACCCCGACCTGCTGCCCCGCTCGGAGGACCTCGACGACCCGGCGGCGTTCATCGACCGGGTGATCGGCGGGGACACCAGCGGCCTGGACATCGACGCGGCGATCGACGAGTTCCAGAAGGCAAGGAGTCCGCGGAGGACGACAGAAGGCTCGGAGTCCGCGGAGGACGACAGACAGGCCAGAGTCCGGGGAGGACGACAAGCCGGACGGGCCTGTGGATAGCTGATCTCAGGTCGTCTCAGATGTTCCCGCTGCCGACGCAGAAGACGCGGACGGGGGCCGACTTTCCTTTCAACGCATACGATCCGCGATCGACCAACTCCGGCGGTCGTGACGGTAATGCTTCGATGCACTGCTGGGTGAGAAGGATCGTGTCACCCGTGGTCTTGGTGAGTTGCTCGACGCGGGCTGCCACGTTGACCGCATCCCCGATGAGGGTGAACTCCAGCTTGCCGCCCCCGCCGATGGTTCCCGCGATCACGACCCCGGTGTTGACGCCGATGCCGATGCGAAGCTCTTCGCCGAAACGCTCAGTGACCAGACGGTCGATGACCAGCGCGGTTCTCAGCGCAGCGTCGGCGTGACCGGGGAGGTCGTTGGGTGCCCCAAAAACGGCCAGTGCGCCGTCGCCGAGGAACTTGTTGACGTGACCGCCGGCCTCGACGACGGCGGGCACCACGATCTCGAACAGTGCGTTGAGGCGGGCGACGGTGTCCTCGGCGGTGTTAGCTTCGGCGAAGGGGGTGAAGTCGCGGATGTCGATGAACATCACTGTCACCTCGCGGCGTTCCCCGGTGAAAATGTCATCACCCTGCTCGAGAAGGCTTCGCCGCCAGAGCTCGGATCGACGTAGGTGCCGAAGGCTGCGTGGAGTCGTCGCCGCTCGGCGAGTCCGGCCTGCATGCGGTTGAACGAGGCGGACAGCACCCCGAGATCGTCGTCCTGGACCACCGGCAGGCGTTGGCTGTAGTCACCCGACGCGACGCGGTCAGTTGCGTCGGTGAGGTCACGAATGGGCCGAAAGGTTGGCGAGAGGATCACACCGACGGTGAGTGGTACTCCGATGGACAGCGTCAGCGCACTGGCGATCACCACGGCGAGTATCGGGCCGTCCCTGCCTCGATCGAGCGCCATGGCCACCATGGCGGCCGTTACCGAGAACGTGAAAATGGAGCCCCCGAGCGACAGGCCAAGCCAGCCGGCAAAAGTCGGGCGGGGCCGGGGCAGGGAATCGCCGATCCCCGAATCCGCAGCGAGAGCAGCCCGGACTGGACGTAATGCCCCTTCCCCGACGTTGTGCACACCGATGAGTGCCGGTCGAGACTCCTGCCGCAACCCCGAGGACTCCGTACTGCACGAGCCGCGGCGCGCCCGCACCAGCGATCGCAGCGACAACGGTAATCAGCACTATCACCGAAGCAGGTACCACCGCCATTGCTCTGACGGCCTTAGCACGGCTCCAGGCATACGTATCCTCGAGCGCCTTTGCGCGATCAACCTCGATGCCGGCCGCCCACTGCTTTGCGCCACGAAAGTGGTGGCTACCGGGGAGATTGGTGAAGAGCGACATGCCCAGCCCAACGACCACGGCGACAATGAACGCTGCACCGTAGCGGCTGGATTTCTCCGCCGCCAACACAATCCAGGACCAAATGAGGAAGACCGGCAGTCCCGAGGCGAACGCAACTATCGTGATCACCCCCAGGTACCTCGGCCCGTACCGATCCCACGCCCACTGCCAGAAGCGGTCCATAGCGCGACATTAGACGCGGAACACATCGACGGGCCTGTGGATAGCTGAAGCCCGCAGTGGCGCGTGGATGCCACGCTGCTGTCGTGGGCCGGCTCTATGCGCTCGACCCGGCGATGCCGGTGCTGCTGCGACCCGACGGCGCAGTGCAGGTGGGCTGGAATCCGCGCCGCGCCGTGCTGGTGCGCCCGCCCGACGGAGTGACCTCGGCCGCGCTGGCCGCCGTCCTGCGCGGGATGCAGGTTCCGATGGACGTGGCGGCGCTGCACCGGCTGGCCGGCGCGCACGGGATGCATGACCCGGCCGCGCTCGACGACCTGCTCGAGGCATTGGTGGCCGCGCGGGTGGTGCACCACCGCACCCGCTCGGCCGCCCCGCACGCCCTGTCGATCCGGGTGCACGGCTGCGGGCCGCTGTCGGATCTGCTGCTCGATGCGCTGCGCTGCTCCGGTGCGCGGGTGGCGCAGAGCAGCCACGCCAACGCCGTCGTCTCCACCGCCGGCGTGGACATGGTGGTGCTCTCCGACTATCTGGTCGCCGATCCACGCCTGGTTCGCGACCTGCACGCCGTCGGTGTGCCGCACCTGCCGGTGCGGGTGCGCGACGGCACCGGACTGGTCGGCCCGCTGGTGATCCCCGGCGTGACGAGCTGCCTGTCGTGCGCCGATCTGCACCGCGCCGACCGCGACGCCGCGTGGCCCGCGGTGGCCGCCCAGCTTCGCGATGTGATCGGCACCGCCGACCGCCCGACGGTGCTGGGCACGGTTGCCGTGGCACTGGGTCAGCTGCAGCGAATCATCACCGCCGTGCGCGGACCGGATGCCCCCGGCGCGCCGCCGTCGACCCTGAACACCACCCTGGAAGTCGATGTGAGCAGCAACACGATCCTGGCCCGTCGCTGGTCAAGGCATCCTCGCTGCCAATGCTGACATCGATGGTTGCCAGTACCGAAACGTCGGGGATGATGGGGAGCGTGGCAGACATCAGGCGCGGGCGAGCCGCCCGCAACGCAAAGCTGGCCAGCATTCCGGTCGGCTTTGCGGGCAGGGCCGCGCTGGGCTTCGGAAAGCGACTCACCGGGAAGTCGCGGGACGAAGTCAACGCCGAGCTGATGGAGAAGGCCGCCAATCAATTGTTCACCGTCCTCGGCGAGCTCAAGGGCGGCGCGATGAAGGTCGGCCAGGCGCTGTCGGTGATGGAGGCCGCGGTGCCCGAGGAGTTCGGGGAGCCCTACCGCGAGGCGCTGACCAAGCTGCAGAAGGACGCCCCGCCGCTGCCGGCGGCGAAGGTTCACCGCGTGCTCGACGGGCAGTTGGGCACCAAGTGGCGCACCCGGTTCAACTCGTTCGACGACACACCGGTGGCCTCGGCCAGCATCGGGCAGGTGCACCGGGCGGTGTGGCACGACGGCCGCGACGTGGCGGTCAAGATCCAGTACCCCGGCGCCGACGAGGCGCTGCGCGCCGACCTGAAGACCATGCAGCGCATGGTCAGCGTGTTCAAGCAGCTCTCCCCCGGCGCCGATGTCCAGGGCGTGGTCGACGAGATGATCGAGCGCACCGAGATGGAGTTGGACTACCGGCTGGAAGCCGAGAACCAGCGCGCCTTCGCCAAGGCGTACACGGGCGATCCGCATTTCGTGGTGCCGCACGTGGTGGCGAGCTCACCGAAGGTGATGATCACCGAGTGGACCGAAGGCGTGCCGATGTCCCAGATCATCCGCTCGGGCACGGTCGATCAGCGAGACCTTTGCGGCACAAGACTTTTCGAGCTGACGTTCGGCGCTCCGGCGCGGGTCGGGATGATGCACGGCGACGCCCACCCCGGAAACTTCATGCTGCTCGACGACGGCCGGATGGCCGTCATCGACTTCGGCGCGGTGGCGCCGCTGCCCGACGGCCTGCCGGTCGAGCTCGGCATGATCATCCGGCTGGCCCGCGACAAGAACTACGACCTGCTGTTGCCGACCATGGAGAAGGTCGGGCTTCATCCAGAAGGGCGAGCAGGTGCCGGTCAAGGAGATCGACGACATGCTGCGCCAGTACGTCGAGCCGATCCAGGTCGAGGTGTTCCACTACACCCGCAAGTGGCTGCAGAAGATGGCGGCGGTCAACATGGCCGGCTCGGTGGAGCAGATCAAGACGGCGCGGCAGATGGATCTGCCTGCCAAGCTCGCGATTCCGCTGCGGGTGATCGCGTCCGTCGTGGCGATCTCGGCCCAACTCGACGCGCACGTGCCGGTGCAGGCATTGGCCGAGCAACTGATCCCCGGCTTCGCCGATCCCCGACCCGTGCACTGACGGGCCGGGGTCCGGCGAGTCTGCCTAGGCCGCGATCACGTCCTTGCGAGGACGGCCCCGCGGGCGCTTGCGCGCCACCACGGTTCCGCGCTCGAAGATCTCGCCACCCCAAACACCCCACGGCTCACCGCGATCCAATGCGGCGGCAAGACACTGCCGCCGGATCGGACATTCCCCGCAGAGCACCTTCGCGCGCTCGAGGTCGACGGGGCTCTCAGCGAACCACAGGTCGGGGTCTCCGACGTGGCACGGCAACACCGGCAGTTTTTCCTTTCGGACTGTCAGTGTCGACATGTCCGTTCACCTGCTTCCTGGTCGTGTCGCTTACGTATCTGTTCTGCGGATCCGGACCAGGGAGTCTTGGAAAAACTATGGCCACGGATCCGGTGATTTCGGGTCCGTGGCCAGTGGCTGTGTCTGGGAGCTTTCCTAGCTGAAGCTCCTGTCCACGGACGCGAAGGTCGGGGCGGCGTTGGCGCGACGCTTGCGCGGGGCCGCCGCGGCGGTCTGGGGCGCCGCGAAGGCGTGGGAGGTCCACGTACGATGCGCCATGCCAGCTACGCCGTTGTCACCGGTGTAGATGTCCATCGTCGGGCCCTCCTCTCAGTACGTCGCCGGCGAGCCATCGGTTCGCGCGGAGTTGCTTTCGAGGCTAGAGCCTACACGAATTCACCACAAGCGATTTTCTGACCAGCGCTTTTTAGGATCGGGTAACCCGGCCCGCAGCAGCAGCGGCAGAACTGACAAACTAGTGCCCATGGCACAGATAACCCTGCGTGGAAACCCGATCAACACCGTTGGCGAGCTGCCCGCCGTCGGCGCCGCGGCGCCCGACTTCAGCCTGACCGGAACCGACCTCGGCGAGGTCGCCAGCGGCCAGTACAGCGGCAAAGCGGTGGTGCTGAACATCTTTCCGTCGGTCGACACCCCGGTGTGCGCGACCAGCGTGCGCACGTTCAACGAGCGCGCCGCGGGCACCGGTGTGCCGGTGCTGTGCGTGTCCAAGGATCTGCCGTTCGCGCTGAACCGGTTCTGCGGGGCCGAGGGCATCGACAACGTCGTGTCGGCGTCGGCCTTCCGCAGCAGTTTCGGCGAGGACTACGGCATCACCATCGCCGACGGGCCGATGGCCGGGCTGCTCGGCCGAGCCGTGGTGGTCGTCGGTGCGGACGGCAAGGTGGCCTACACCGAGCTGGTGCCCGAAATCGGCACCGAGCCGGACTACGACGCCGCTCTCGCCGCGCTGAGCTGAGCAGTCGCGCGAAATCCACCGCACGGGGATGCCGATGCCGCATCCTGGTGCGGTGAAGTTGCGTGCCGTTCTTGCTGCCGTCCTGCTCGTCGCCCTGACCGCCGGATGCGCCGGCGCCAACAAGGCCAAGGAGTCGACGAGTTCGTCGGCCCCGCCAACGTCGGCGCAGGCGTCCGGGCCGTCACCCCCGAGCAGGCCCGGGCCATCGCGAAAGAGGCCTACATCTACGGCTTCCCGATGGTGGACAGCTACCGGATCCAGTACTCCTACTTCGTCGACTCGCACAGTCCGGAGTACAAGGGCGACTGGAACCAGGTGCACAGCATCGCCCGGGTCTACACCCCCGCCGACACCGCGGTCCAGACGCCGAACTCCGACACCCCGTACTCGATGCTCGGCGCGGACCTGCGCACCGAACCGCTGGTGCTGACCATCCCGCCGATCGGCAGGACCGCTACTTCTCGGTGCAGTTCGTCGACGCCTACACCTACAACTTCGCCTACCTGGGCAGCCGCACCACCGGCAACAGCGGCGGCACGTACCTGCTGGCCGGACCGGGGTGGAAGGGCGACAAGCCCGACGGGGTCAACGGGGTCATCCAGGCCGACACCGACTTCGTGCTGGGCATCTATCGGACCCAGCTCCTCGGGCCCCGACGACCTGGACAACGTCAAGAACATCCAGGCCGGCTACACCGTCCAGCCGCTGTCGGCGTTCCTCAAACAGCCGGCACCCGCTGCCGCGCCGCCGATCGACTTCGTTCCGCCGCTGGCCGCCGAGCAGGAGAAGACCTCGCCGCAGTTCTTCGACATCCTGAACTTCGCGCTGCGGTACGCCCCGGTGCTGCCGTCGGAGAAGGAAATGCGCGACCGGTTCGCCACCATCGGCATCGGGCCCGACGGCACGTTCGATGCCGACAAGCTGAGCCCGGAGATGCGCAAGGCCATCCAAGACGGGATCGCCGACGCCTGGGCCGAGTTCAACACGTTCAAGAAGGACAAGCTGGACACCGGGCAGGTCACCTCGGGTGATCTGTTCGGCACCAAGGACGAACTGAAGGGCAACTACCTCTACCGGATGGCCGGTGCGGTGTTCGGGATCTACGGCAACTCCAAGGCCGAGGCGATGTATCCCGACTTCACCACTCGACTCCGACGGGCAGCCGCTGACCGGGGCCAACAACTACACGCTGACGTTCGCACCGGGCCAGCTGCCGCCGGTCAACGCGTTCTGGTCGGTGACGATGTACAAGCTGCCGGAGAGCCTGCTGGTGGAGAACCCGATCAACCGCTACCTGATCAACTCCCCGATGCTGCCCAACCTTGCGAAGAACCCCGACGGCAGCCTGACCATCTACATCCAGAACTCCTCGCCGGGACCGGAGAAGGAAGCCAACTGGCTGCCCGCCCCGCCGGGACCGTTCACGGTCGTCATGCGGCTGTACTGGCCCAAGCCGGACGCCCTCAACGGGACCTGGCAGGCGCCGAAACTGGTGAAGGCCTGAGCTATTGGCGGGCGCGCACCAGCTCGAGCACGTCAGGCCCGAACTGCTCGAGCTTGCGCGCACCGATACCGGGGATCGCCACCAGCGCGGCCTCGTCGGCGGGCAGTGACTCGGCGATCGCGATCAGCGTGTTGTCGGTGAACACCACGTAGGCGGGCACTTTCAGTTCCTTGGCCACCCGCAGCCGCCAGTCCTTGAGCTGACCCAGCAGTTCGTCGTCGACGTCGACCGAGCAGGTTTCGCAGCGCCGCAACATGATTGCCGGCGGCGTGGTCAGCGCGGCGTTGCAGACCCGGCAGCGCGGGGTGGCACCGCGCTGGCGGCGCGGCTTGTTCGGGCGTCGGCTCGGCCCGGGTCTGCGGGGCGATGCCGTTGAGGAACCGCGACGGACGGCGGCCCTGCCGGCCGCCGGGTGCGCGGGCCAGCGCCCAGCTGAGCGCCAAATATGTTCTGGCCCTGGTGATTCCGACGTAGAGCAGCCGTCGCTCCTCCTCCACCGCCTCGCTGTCGGGGCCGTGGGCCAGGGCATGCGAGATCGGCAGGGTGCCGTCGGCCAGTCCGACGAGGAACACCGCGTCCCATTCCAGGCCCTTGGCGGCGTGCAGCGAGGCCAGCGTCACGCCCTGCACCACCGGTGGGTGGCGGGCGTCGGCGCGCAGCCGCAACTCGCTCATCAACGACGGCAGGTCCAGCTGCGGGCGGGCGGCGACCTCGTCGTCGACCAACGCCGCCAACGCCGCCAACGCATCCCAGCGCTCCCGGGCTTTGGTGCCCTGCGGCGGCTCGGCGGTCAAGCCCAGCGGCTCCAGGACCGCCCGCACGATCTCGGGCAGCTCACCCTGGTGCATCTCGATCGGCCGCCCGCTGCAACGCCACCAGCGACTGCCGGATCTCCTGGCGGCTGAAGAACCCTTCCCCGCCGCGCACCTGGAACGGGATGCCGGCCTCGGTGAGCGCCTCCTCGTAGACCTCGGACTGCGCGTTGATGCGGTAGAGGACCGCGACTTCGGCTGCGGGCGTGCCGGATTCGATGAGGCCCTTGATGGAGCGTGCCACCGCGGCGGCCTCGGCGACCTCGTCGGGGTGTTCGTGGAACGTCGGCGACGGGCCGGGGGGACGCTGGCCGACCAGATGCAGCTTGCTGCCGGCCATCCGGCCGCGCGCCGCGGCGATCACCTGGTTGGCCAGCGACACCACCTGCGGAGTGGAGCGGTAGTCGCGCTCCAGGCGCACCACCGTCGCGTCGGGGAAGCGGCGGGAGAAGTCGAGCAGGTAGCGCGGCGAGGCGCCGGTGAACGAGTAGATGGTCTGGTTGGCGTCGCCGACGACGGTGAGGTCGTCGCGGTCACCGAGCCAGGCGCTGAGCACCCGCTGCTGCAGCGGGGTGACGTCCTGGTACTCGTCGACCACGAAGCAGCGGTAGCGGCCGCGGAACTCCTCGGCCACCGCCGGATCGTTCTCGATGGCGGCCGCGGTGTGCAGCAGCAGATCGTCGAAGTCCAGCAGCGCGATGCCGTCGCGGTTGGCCTTGAGCTTCTCGTAGCCGGCGTAGACGGCGGCGACCTTCTCGGCGTCGAGCGGGATGTCGCGGCTCACCTCGGCCACCGCGGCGCCGTAGCCCTCGGGGCTGATCAACGACGCCTTGGCCCATTCGATCTCGCCCGCGAGGTCGCGGACGTCCTCGGTGCTGACCTGAAGCCGGGCGCGGTTGGCCGCCTGCGCGACGACGGCGAACTTGGTGTCCAGCAGCTGCCAGCCGGTGTCGCCGACCACCCGCGGCCAGAAGTAGTGCAGCTGCCGGCGGGCGGCGGCGTGGAAGGTCAGCGCCTGCACCGAGCCGACGCCGGCGCCTTCATCCATGGCGCGCAGGCGGGCGCGCATCTCCCCCGCGGCCCGCGAGGTGAACGTGACGGCCAGCACCTGCCCGGCGGCGACGTGGCCGTTGGTCACCAGGTGCGCGATGCGGTGGGTGATGGTGCGGGTCTTGCCGGTGCCCGCGCCGGCCAGCACGCACAGCGGCCCGCGCGCGGCCAGCACGGCTTCGCGCTGTTCGTCGTCCAGGCCGGTCAGTTGGTCCACGATCGCCGGCATGGCGTCCATCTTGTCAGGGGGCGGCGACAATTCCCGGGGGCGCTCCGATAGGTTCGGTTCTCATGAGTGGCAACGATCCCCAGCTCACCATGTACAGCACCACGTGGTGCGGCTACTGCCGCCGCTTGAAGACCGCGCTGAAATCGGCGGGGATCTCCTTCGCCGAGGTCGACATCGAGCACGACCCGGCCGCCGCGAAGTTCGTCATGTCGGTGAACAACGGCAACCAGACGGTGCCGACGGTGAAGTTCGCCGACGGCTCCGCGCTGACCAATCCGAGCCTCAAAGAGGTGCAGGCCAAGCTGGCGTCCTGACGTTCGCGCCGAGATCGACGAAATGGCGCGGCTTTCTCGCACTTTCGCGCCCGTTTGTCGGTTTGGGCGCGATCAGGACCCGGCCCAGGATTCGATGATCTCCCTGGCGATCGAGATGGAGCCGGGCAGCAGCAGCCGCGACGGCGAATCGCTGCTCCAGTCGCCCTGCTCGAGCGCCTCGCGCACCTCGGCGCGGGTGAACCACGCGGCCTCGGCGATCTCGCCGTCGTTGAACGCGAACTCCTGCTCGGGATCACCGATCGCGTGGAAGCCCACCATCAGCGAGCGCGGGAACGGCCACGGCTGGCTGCCGAGGTACTCGACGTCGGTGACGGTCAGGCCGATCTCCTCGGCGACCTCGCGCACCACGCACGACTCGAAGGACTCGCCGGCCTCGACGAAACCGGCGATCAACGAGAACAGCCGCGGCGGCCACACCGTCTGACGGGCCAGCACCGCACGGTCGTGTCCGTCGTGCACCAGCACGATGATGGCCGGGTCGATGCGGGGCCATTCCTCGTGGCCGTTGAGCGGATTGACCCGCGACCAGCCGGCTTTGGCGGGCCGGGTCGGCGCTCCGTCGAGCGCGCTGAACCGGGCCTGGTCGTGCCAGTTGAGCAAGGCGGTGGCGCACGCCACCAGCTGGGCGCTGGCGTCGTCGAAGACCTGTCCGGCGCGGCGCAGGTCGAGCACCTCGGCGTCGCCGTCCTCGGGTGCCTCCAGCGGGCCGCGCACCGCCCACACGTGGCGGCCGCTCTCCAGCCGGCCGAGGAACACCGCGTCGGCGGGCGGCTTGTCGGCCAGCGTGCCTGCGGAGCCCAGCACCACCCGGCCGCCGGCGATGAGCACCTGGTTGCGGTTGTCCACGCGCAGCAGCAGCGCGTCGGCCCAGCCGGCAGTCGCGGCGTCGATGTCGGTGCGCAGGTGGTCGGCGCGGTCGGCGCCGACGCGCGACAGCAGCGGGGTGTTGCGCAGACGGAAGGCCACCGGCGTCAGTCCCCGGCGCTGCGGACGTAGAGCAGCCGGTCGGTGCTTTCCAGCGCGTCGGCGTCGGGGTCGTCGACCCGCAGCAGCTTGCCCTCGCGGACCACGCCGAGAACGATGTCGGGAAGGTGCCGCGGCGAACCGCCGACCTCCTTGGGTTCGACCTCGCGCTCGGCGATCGCGAAGCCGGCGTCCGGGGTCAGCAGGTCCTCGATCATCTCCACGACGCTGGGCGTGCTGGTCGCGATGCCGAGCAGACGGCCGGCGGTCTCCGAGGACACCACCACCGAGTCCGCGCCGGACTGGCGCAGCAGATGCTGGTTCTCGGCCTCGCGCACCGAGGCGATGATCTTGGCGTTCGGCGAGAGCTCGCGCGCGGTCAGGGTGACCAGGACGGCGGTCGGGTCGCTGTTGGTGGCCACGATGATCGAGTTCGCGTGCTGGGCGCCGGCCAGCCGCAGCACGTCGGACTTGTTGGCGTCACCGCGCACGGTGACCAGCCCGGCGGCGTTGGCCCGGTCCAGCGAGGGCTGGTCGGTGTCGACGACGACGATGTCGGCGGGCGCGACGCCGTCACCGATCATCGCGGCCACCGCCGTCCTGCCCTTGGTGCCGTATCCGATGACGACGGTGTGGTTGCGCACGCTGTTCCTCCAACGCTGGATCTTGAGAGCCTGGCGCGACGCGGTGGTCAGCGTCTCCACCGTCGTGCCGACCAACACGATCAGGAACGCCACCCGAAGCGGCGTGATGACCAGGACGTTGATCAGGCGCGCCGTCTCGGTGTACGGCGTGATGTCGCCGTAGCCGGTGGTCGACAGTGACACCGTGGCGTAGTAGAAGCAGTCCAGGAATGTCAGCGGGCTTTCGCGGACGTCGCGGTAGCCGTCGCGGTCGAGGTAGACGATGAGGACCGCGGCGAACAGCGCGGCCAACGCGTAGAACAGCCGGCGCGCGATGCGCCTGCCGGGGCTGACGAACTTCTCGGGGATGTGCAGGTAGTCGACGAGCGCACTGTCCGGCTTGGCGGCCAGGTTCTCGTCGATCGCTTCGAGCCTGCGCCGCAACCTACCTTTGGCCACGCGACTCCGTCAGCCAACCGTTGTGCCCGGGTACCACCACACGAGCATTATGTACCCATGGCGACGACGACAACCGAACCCGCACGCACCAACAGCCAACGGCCCGCCTACCGAGCCGGCAGCGATGCTCATCGGCATCGGGGTCGGACACTTCGTGGCGCCCAAACCGTTCGACACGATCGTCCCGGCCGAACTGCCGGGCAATCGCGCGGTTCTACACCTACGCGTCGGGGGTCGCCGAGGTGGGGATCGGCGCGATGCTGCTGGTGCCGCGGACCCGGCGGGCCGGGGCGCTGGCCGCGGTCCTGCTGTACATCGCGGTGTTCCCGGCCAACGTCAACATGGTGCGGCTGTGGTGGGGCAAGCCGTGGCCGATGAAGGTCGCCGCGCTGGCTCGGCTGCCGTTCCAGCTGCCGATGATCACCAAGGCGCTGGCGATCAGGCGCAACGCTCCGCGCTACTAGCGGCGGCCAGCAGCGCCACCAATTCGGTTGGGCCGGAGAGGTTTTCCGGCATGACCGTCTGACCCGAGCGCACGTAGTGGAACGCCGCGCGCACCGTGGACTCCGGCTGCCCGCTCAGCGCCGCCCAGGCCAGCCGGTACACGGCGAGCTGGACGGCGGCGTGCCGGCGCGCGTCCTCGTCGGCGGGCGGATCGCCGGTCTTCCAGTCGACGACGGTCGTGCCGCCGTCCGGGTCGGCGAACACCGCGTCGATGCGGCCGCGCACGATGGTGTCGCCGATCGCCATCTCGAAGGGCACCTCCACGTCGATCGGGGTGCGTGCGGCCCACGGCGATGCGGAGAACGCCTCCTGCAGGGCGGCGAGCCGCTCGGTCTCGACCGGGCCGTCGTCGACCGCGCCGGGCAGGTCGTCGAGGTCGAAGAGCCGTTCGGCGCCGTAGAACCGCTGCACCCAGTCGTGGAAGGCGGTGCCCAGGATCGCGTGCGGGTCGGGGCGTGACGGCAGCCGCCGGGTCAGCCGCCGAGCCGCCGTCGCGGGGTCGCGGTCCAGTTCGACCAGGGCGCTGACCGACAGCTGGCCCGGCAGTTCGAGCGGCGGCGGCTGGGCGATCCGGGACCGTTCGGCCAGCAGCGCGTCGACGTCGGCCGCCCAGCCCTCGGGGTCCTCGCCGCTCGTGCGGCAGCGCACCGGCCGCCGCCGCGGCAACCAGAGCCGCTCCCCGCTCGACGTCGGCGCGGCCCCGGCCCAGCGGATCAGCCGGCCAGATCGCTTGACGAACGCTGTCGCGCAACGGGTTTCGTTCACCGTCGGCGGGGATCGGCGCCCAGTGTTCCACCTCCCCGCACGGCCGGCCCGCCGCGGCGGCGCTGTCGATGATGTCCTTGACCTCGCAGAGGAAGTCCGAGGGGCCGCGCGGTTTGGACTCGGTGGCGCCCCAGTGGTGGCCGGACATCAGCAGGGTGTCCTCGGCGCGGGTGATCGCGACGTAGAGAAGCCGGCGTTCCTCGTCGATGCGTCGCTGCTCGAGCTGATCGCGGTGGGCGATGATGCTGTCGGACAATCCCTTCCGGTCGCTGACCGACGAGGTGTCCAGCACCGGCACCCCGTGCAGTCCCCCGGCTGCGCGGTCGCCGCGCAGCAACGGCGGCAGGTCGGCGGGGTCGGACAGCCAGGTGCGCTTGGACGCCGTGGACGGGAACACCCGGGCGGACAGATGCGGCACGGCCACCACCTGCCACTCCAGGCCCTTGGCCGCGTGCACGGTGAGGATCTGCACGCGGTCCTCCGCGACGCTGACGTCGGCGGGCGCGAGGCCGTTCTCGACGACCGCCGCGGCCTCCAGGTACGCCAGCAGTCCGTCGACGGTCGCAGCGGGCCGGCGCGCGTAGTCGGCGACGACGTCGGCGAACCGGTCCAGGTGCTCGGCCCCGGTCCAGCCGGCGGCGACCGGCCGCGCCGCGCGCACCTCGACGTCGACCCCGAGAACTCGCCGGACCTCGGTGACCAGGTCGGTGACCGGGTTGCCCAAAAGCGTTCGCAGTCGGGCCAATTCGGCGGCCAGTTCGGTGATGCGGAGGTAGCCGTCGTGCGAGTAGGCGCTGGCCGGACCGGGATCGGCCAGCGCGTCGGCCAGGCTGGCGGTGTCGGCGTCGGGAGCCGCCGCGGCGATGATCTGCTCGGCGGTCGACGCCACCGTCCGCTCACCGTCGAGGGCGACCGCGCGGCGCCACAGCGCGGCGATGTCGCGGGCGCCCAGCCGCCAGCGCGGCCCGGTCAGCACCCGCATGGCCGCCGAGCCTGCGGCGGGGTCGGCGACCAGGCGCAGCATCGCCACCAGGTCGGCGACCTCCGGGATCGACAGCAGCCCGGCCAGCCCGACCACTTCGACCGGGACGCCGCGCGCGCTCAACGCCTCGGCCATCGGAGCGGCGTCGGCATTGCGCCGAACCAGCACGGCGGCAGTGGGCGGCGGGCCGCCCGCGGCGGCGGCCTCGAGGTAGCGGGCGGCGATGTGGTCGGCCACCCAGTCCCGTTCGGCGGCGACGTCGGCCAGCAGCGCGCACTGTGACGGTGCCCGGCTCGGCGCCGGGCCGGGACCGCAGGGCGCGCACCGCGACCGAGCGCCGGCGGGCCTCGGCGGACACCGCGTTGGCGATGTGCAGCGTGCTCGGCGGGTTACGCCAACTGGTGCGCAGTTCGAGGGTCGGCGCCGGGGATCCGTCGGCCTGCGGGAAGTCGGTGGTGAAGCGGGGCAGGTTGGTCGCCGAGGCGCCGCGCCAGCCGTAGATGGACTGGATCGGGTCGCCCACCGCGGTCAGTGCCAGACCGTCGTCGGCGCCGCGGCCGAACAGCGACGACAGCGCGATGCGCTGGGCGTGCCCGGTGTCCTGGTATTCGTCGAGCAGCACCACCCGGTAGCGGCGCCGCAGCTCCTCGCCGACCTGCGGGCAGCTCGGCGGCCAGCCGCGCGGCCGCCGACATCTGCGAACCGAAGTCCATCACCTTCTCGGCGCGCCATCCGGGCGTGGACGGCGTCGATCAGCGGCACCAGCGCGGTGCGTTCGCTCTGGGTGGCCAGCATGTTGAGCAGGAACTGGCTGGGTCCGCGGTCGCGCTGGTAGCGGCCGGCGGGCAGGGTGTGGACGAGTCGCTCGAGTTCGACGTGGGTGTCGCGCAGTTGGTGGGTGTCGACCAGGTGCTCGGCGAGCTCGCCGGCCAGCCGCAGCACCATCGCGGTGACCCTGGCGGGGTCCTTGTCGGTGTCCAGCGGGCCGGGGTGGGCGCGGACCACGTCGTAGGCCAGCTGCCACATCTCGGTCTCGCTGAGCAGTCGGGCGTCGGGTTCGACGGGCAGCAGCAGCCCGTATTCGCGCAGCAGCGTCCCGGCGAACGCGTGATAGGTGCTGACGGTCGGGGCGCCCGCCGCCGGCGGGCCGCCGAGGTGTCCGGCCAGTCGGGCCAGTCGGGACCGCACCCGGCGCAGCAGCTGACCGGCCGCCTTGCGGGTGAACGTCAGGCCCAGCACCTGCCCCGGCTCGGCGAATCCGTTGGCCACCAACCACACCACGCGGGCGGCCATCGTCTCGGTCTTGCCCGCGCCGGCGCCGGCGATGACGACCAGCGGTCCCGGCGGCGCGCAGATGACCGCGGCCTGCTCGTCGGTCGGTGTCGGAAGACCAAGGGCCTCAGCCAGTTCGGTGGGGCTGTAGGTCATGACGGCTCCGTTCGTGGCGCGGTGTGGGCGGGGCAGCCGGACCGCATCGGGCAGTGTGAGCAGCCGTCGTTGACCTTCGCCAGCGAACTGCGGGCCGGCGGTCGCCGCGGCCGCGTCGCGCACCGCCTGCCGCCACTCGGTGTGGCTGTCGCCGGTCAGCGCGGACTGCTCGCGTTCGGTGGCGCCGGAGGCGCTCGGCTTGCCGACGTAGACCAGCCGTCCGCCGCCGGGCTTGTCGTCCTCGCCGAGCACGCCTTCGGCGATGGCCAGCTGGTAGAAGGCGAGCTGGGCGTGGCGCTGCGCGTCGTCCTTGGTGACCGGGCTCTTGCCGGTCTTGACGTCGACGATGACCAGCCGGCCCTCGGCGTCGCGTTCCAGCCGGTCGACCCGTCCGCGGACGCGGACCCCCGGCGCCGGGCCGTCCGGTGCGGCGACGACCCCGTCGACCTCGACCTCGGTGCCGACCTCGGTGAGTTCGTAGCGGGTGGCCGACCGCCAGGCCAGGAACGCCTCGAGCATGGCCCGGTGCCGGCCGAGCTCGTTGTCGGCGAACCACGGCGAGTCGAACGGGATTGTCGCCCAGACCTTTTCGAGCTCACCGACGAGTTGATCCGCGGTCTTGGCCGAGTCGGCGATCAGCGCGTGCACCACCGAGCCGAGCATCGAGCGCAGTTCGCGCCGGTCGGTGCCGCCGTGCCGCTCGGCCAGCCAGCGCAGCGGGCAGTCGGTCAGCGCCTGCAGCGTCGAGGGGCTCAGGGTGACGGTGTGCTCGTCACCGCTCCACAACGGCTCGAGCGTGCTGATTTCGGTCATGCCGTACCACTGGGCCGGGTCGGCGCCCGCGACACCCGCTGCCGCCAGCCGCGCCAATTGCGTCTGCGGCACTGATGCGTTGCGTCTCGTCGACCGAACCGGCCGGCGCGCACACCACCGATCGCAGCCGCCCGACCACCGCGGCGGGCGTCAGCACCGGCGGCGCCACCACGGGCTGCGCCGGGGCCGGGGCGTCCCCGGTGGCCCACTCGGCGATCTCGGCGACGAACGGCGACGGCAGGGCCGCCTCGTCACCGGCGTCGCTGTCGACCGCGGTGACCAGCAGCCGGCTCCTGGCCCGGCCCATCGCGGCGATGAGCAACCGCCGTTCCTCGGCCAGCAGCGGGGCGCGCACCGAGACGTCGTCGCCCAGACCGTCGAGGACGTCGAGCAGCCGCTGGGTGCCCAGCACGCCGCCGCGCGGAGTGGTGTTGGGCCACAACCCGTCCTGCAGCCCGGCGATGACCACGAGTTCCCAGTCCCGGCCGAGCGCGGCGTGCGGGCTGAGCACCGCGACAGTGTCGGTGGCAGGTGGTGTCGGCGGCCACCGGCGGCAGGTGCAGCGCGCCGACGTGGTCGAGCAGACCGGGCAGCGACGCGCCGGTGGTGCGGGTGACGTAGTCCTCGGCGATGTCGAACAGTGCGGTGACGGCGCCGAGGTGGCGATCGGCCGCCGCACCGTCACTGCCGCCCCGTTCGGCGGCAGCCAGCCAGCGCCGCTGCAGGCCGCTGCGCTCCCAGGCCTGCCACAGGGTGTAGCGCGGGTCGCGGTGCGCGCGGTGACCGCGGGCGGCGGCGGCCAGCACCGCGCGCACCCGGTTGACCGGCCGGGCCAACGTCGCCGGGAGCTGGGCGGTTCCGGACGGTGAGCGCTCTCGACGAGCAGGTCCCCGAACTCGCGCTCCCCTTCCCCGGCGGCGCGCCGCAGTGCCCGCCGAAGCTGGCGCAACGACACCGGGTCGACCCGGCCGATCGGCCCGGTGAGCAGCGACACCGCCTGCTCGGCGTCCAGACCGTTGGCGGTGGCGGCCAGCACGGTCAGCAGCGCCTGCGCGGCGGGCTGCTCGCCGACCGGTCCGGCCACCGACGGCGAGGTGACCGGAACACCGGCACCGGCCAGGGTGCGCACCAGCGCGGCGGCGGCCGACGACGAGCGCACGATCACCGCCATGTCCGACCACGGCAGGCCGTCGACCAGATGCGCCCGGCGCAGCGTGTCGGCGATCAACGCGGTTTCGGCGTGCGCGGAGGCCGCCACCCGCACGGCCACCGACCCGTCGTCCCCGGTGCCGTCGAGGTGACGCCAGCTGCCGCTGCCGGGCAGCCCGGCGGCCACACCGCTGATCGCCGCGGCGATCGCGGGCGCGCAGCGATACGAGCGGCCCAGTTCGACCGTCGGGCCGTCGGCGGTCAGCAGCGCCGGGTCGGCGCCCCGGAAACCGAACACCGCCTGGTTGGGGTCCCCGGCCAGCAGAGTCAGATCGGCTCCGGCGGCCAGCACCCGCACCAGCCGGGCCGCCTGCGGATCGAGATGCTGGGCGTCGTCGACGAGCAGCAGCCGGACCCTGGCACGCTCGGCGGCCAGCAGCTCCGGGTCGGTGGCCAGCGCCTCCAGCGCCGCGCCGACCAGCTCGGCGGCGCCCAGCGCGGGCACGGTGGCCTGCGGGGCGGCGGTGCCGACCGCTGCGCGCAGCAGCATCACCTGCTCGTACTGCTGGGCGAAGCGTCCCGCGGCGGCCCACTCCGGGCGCCCCGACAACCGGCCGATGCGCTGCAGCTGCGGCGGGTCCACGCCCCGCTCGGCGCAGCGGGCCAGCAGGTCGCGCAGCTCGGTGGCGAAGCCCGCGGTGCCCAACGCCGGCCGCAGCTGGCCGGGCCACCGCGACAGCGACGCGGCCCCGTCCTCCAGGTCACCGGCCAGCAGCTCGCGGATGATGCCGTCCTGCTCGGCGCCGGTGACCAGCCGCGGCGGCGGATCGCCGGCCCGCGCGGCCGCCTGGCGCAGCACCGAGAACGCGTAGCTGTGCACCGAACGCACCAGCGGCTCGCGCACCACGGCGCGGCACGGCTCCCCCGACCGCGCCTTGAGCAGCGCGGACGTCAGCGCGCTGCGCGCGGAGGCGGCCAGCCGCCCCGAACCCGTCAGCAGCAGAACCGATTCCGGGGCCGTCCCGGCGGCGATGTGCGCGGCGGCGGCCTGCACGAGCAGCGTGCTCTTGCCGCAGCCCGGGCCGCCGACGATGCGGACCGTGCCGCGCAGCCCCGGCACGAGCACCGCGGACGGCTGCATGTCCTCGGGCGCGAGCACGGGCTTGGTCATGTCGGCATGACACCACGGGGGTCCGACAACTTCTGCCGGCTACTGGCACCATGAAGCGGTGACCGACCTCCACCTCCACCGTTGGGGCCCAGCTGGTCCCGTGCAGGTTCTGGCTCTGCACGGGTTGACCGGGCACGGCCGGCGCTGGCGCACGCTGGCCACCCGCCATCTGCCCGACATCGTGGTGGCCGCACCCGATCTGCTGGGCCACGGCTGGTCGTCGTGGTCGGCGCCGTGGACCTTCGACGCCAACGTCGCCGCGCTGGCCGGCGTGGTGGAGAACCAGGCCGACGGACCGGTCGTCGTGGTGGGCCACTCCTTCGGCGGCGCGGTGGCACTGCACCTGGCCGCGGCGTGCCCGGACCTGGTGTCCGGTCTGGTGCTGCTGGACCCGGCGATCGGGCTCGACGGGCAGTGGATGGCGCGAGATCGCCGACGCGATGCTGGGATCCCCCGACTACACCGACCGGGACGAGGCGCGCACCGAGAAGTTCACCGGGGTGTGGGCCGACGTGGAGCCCGACGAGCTCGACGCCGACCTCGACGATCATCTGGTCGCGCTGCCCAACGGCCGCTGCGGCTGGCGGATCAGCGTGCCCGCGATGATGTCGTACTGGAGTGAGCTGGCCCGCGATATCGTGCTGCCGCACAAGGGAACTCCCACGACGCTGGTGCGCGCGCAGTGGACCGGACCCGCCCTATGTGAGCCGGGAACTGATCGACGGGCTGGCGAACCGGCTCGGCGCCGACTTCACCCTGCTCGACTTCGACTGCCAGCACATGGTCGCGCAGGCCAAACCGGACGAGACCGCGGCGGTCATCAGGGACCATCTCGGGCGGCGCTAGCGATGGCGCCCGTCACCGACGATCAGGTCGAACTGGTCCGCGGCGCTGGTGGCGTCGATCCCGCCCGGACGGGTGGCCACCTACGGCGATATCGCCTCGGCCGCAGCAGCTTTCCAGCCCGCGCATCGTCGGCTGGATCATGCGCACCGACTCCTCGGACCTGCCGTGGCACCGGGTGATCACGGCGTCGGGCCGACCGGCGGCCGCACCTGGCCACCCGGCAGCTGGAGCTGCTGCGCGCCGAGGGAGTGCTCGCCAGCGACGGGCGCGATCGACCTGTCGCCGCGTCACGACACGTGTTCTGAACGCGCACAACAGCAAGCCGTGTCGGTCATCGGATTATCGGGTAGGGGTCGGCCGGGGCGGGAACCGACCGATGTCGGCGGCGCGGGAGCAGGTGGCGGCGGCACGTCAGCTGCGCTCGGAGCCTGCGCCGGCGCCGGCTGCTGAGCGGGCGTGGACGCCGGTTCCCGCGGTGCTCGTCTGGGAAGGATCGGCGTCGGCAGAGAGGGGATTTGCAGCGGGGGCGCAATAGCGCTCGGCGGCGCGAAGGTGATCGTGATCCTCGGGGGCCGGCGCGGCCACGGGCGGGGGCGGCGGCAACGGCGGCGGCGAGGAGGGGCCCGTGTCCGGGGCGCCGGCTCGGGGGCGGCGGTGGACGTCACTGTTTCGCTTGGCATCTCGGGCGCGGGGACGGCCGTCCTGGTTTGCGGGCGGGTCCTCGGCGGGGCGGTGGGCCGAGTCGTGGGTCGCACCGGAGCCGGTGGCGGCGCGACGGCGCTACGGGGCGTGACGATCTCACTCGTCGCGCTGATGGGAGCGACTGACCTTTGCGGCAGGGAGATCCACGCGATCGTCGCACCCAAGACGACCAGTGGGACGCCGATCAGCAGGGTGGTCAGTAGTGCGAACCGGTGCCGCGGCCCGGTTGTGACGTCCGCTCGTCGCGGCCGGACTGCGAGCCGCTCCGTGGATGTATCGGGCAGCAGCGCTGTTCGACGGCCCAGACCGGATCGAGAGTGCGGATTCGAGATGCTCAAATCCGTTTCAGCACAGGTTAATCGGATCTTGTCCAGGGTGCGACGACGCAGCCAGGCGGGCGCCGGAATGAGAACCGGGTGCCGCCCCCAGTAGAGCGGCCGGGCTGACGAGACGGCGGCGGTCCTGGTCGCAACGGGCACATGACTCGATGTGGCGGGCAACGCGTTTGCGGACCAGCACGGTGAACTGTCCGTCCCAATCGGCGAGGATGACCGCCAGCTGCGGGCACAACTTCGGATTGGCCCGCACCCGCCGCGACACCAGCAATGCCCCCAGGCTGCGCTCGATCGTCTCCCGCAGCCGATGCACCATCGTGTTGGCATTGGTCTGCGTAACGCCCAGTGCCACAGCCAATTCCGGACCGTCTAGACCTTGCCGGAACGCCAGCTCCAACACCGAGCGGTCACGATCCGACAACCCGCCCGCGGCTGCCTCGATGAGGTCGGCCAACTCCATCCGGGCGGCCAGGGTGTCCGGGCTCGCCTCCGCCGAGGCCTGCTCGGGCACCTCGTCGGTGGACCGCTCCCGATTGCGGTGACGAACCCGCCGCAACGCCTCGCTGCGCGCGATCGCATACAGCCAGGGACGCAGCTTGTCGGGCTCACGCAAGTCCGACAAACACGTCACCGCTGTACAGAACGCATCCTGCACGCAGTCCGCCGCCGCCTCCCGATCACCCAGCATCCCCACGCAGAAGTCATGCAGCGATGGGCGTAGCGGTCATAGATGCACGCAAAGGCGCCGCGGTCCCCGGCCGCAGCCGCCAGGGCAAGTTCTCTGTCCGTAACGTGGCTCAACAGCTTCCCAGCCGGCTAATACCGTCATGATCGTCCCCTCAGGGTTCGTGCCCGGGACGCCGAGGGCGTCCCGGGCGGTAGCTGGCTTGTTCAGTCAGCAGGTGCCGATGATCTTGCAGATCTGAGGCGTTTCGATCTCGGATTTGGTGTCACGCCGGCGACGGCAGCTTCGGCGATCTAGGCGCCGCCACTCGGAGTGCGATAGCCAGTAGCCGCCGAACCACCGCCGGAGCGGGTGCAGACCACCGGCCGGAGCCGGGGCCGAACCACCAGCAGGAGCGGGTGCAGAACCGCCGGCCGGAGCCGGGCCGACCACCGCAGGAGCGGGTGCAGACCGCCAGGAGCCGGCAGCCGCCACCCGGAGCCGGAGCGGAACCGCCGGCGGGAGCGGGGGCAGAACCGCCGCCGGTGCGGGAGCCTTGCGCCGCGGGAACAGGTCCGGCAGCTGCGGGAGCACGATCGTCGGTCCAATGTGGGTGGGCTGCGGCGCCGGTTGCGGGGCGGGCGCGGGCCGGTGCCGGTGCCGGTGCCGGTGCCGGTGCAACGGCAGGGGCATTGCTGCTCCTGCGCGCCGAGGGGGGCGGCACGACGACGGTGGTGGTCACCGACCGTTGGCGAGGCACATAGATGACGCTGGGTCCGGCGGCGGGAGCGGGAGCCGGAGCAGGTGCCGGAGCAGGAGCCGGAGCCGGCACGGCCTGGGCCGGGGGCAGCGCAGCGGGGGCACCGGTGTTGTCTCCGGCACCATGAGCACCGCCGGCTGGGTTGGCGTGGAGCTGGTGTTGCCCTGCAGGAGCATGACCAGTCCGGCGCCGACGCCTACCGCGCCCACCAGCCCGGCGATGATGGCGCCTTTGGGAATCGAGCTCCACTTCTGCGGGGCCGGCGCGCTGCGCTCCGGTCCCCAGGCCGGGCCGTAGGACGGCGCCCGTCCGCACGGGGTCATAGCCGTCGTTGTAGTCGTAATCCGAATAGGCCTGCTGCTGGCGGGGCCGGGGGCGAGGGGCGAAATTGGCCGAGTAGGTCGTCTCGTCCTGGTCGTAGTAGGTAGTCATGACTGCTCCTTAGCTTCGAGGCCGCCCAGATCAGGACTGCGTTCATAGGTAGGAGCAGCGACAGCGCACAAGTCGCACACATTTTCCGAAAGTTTTTTTCTGCGGCGTCAGCCCGCCGGCAAAGCGTCGTGAATTGCCTGGTCAGCGCTAAAGAATGAGCCTGATCAACGCCGCCGTGCGGGCCAGCCCGGGGAAGGCGATCCGAATAGGCCTGCTGCTGGCGCGGCACGGGGCGGGCGAAATTGGCCGAGAGGTCGTCTCGTCCTGGTCGTAGTAGGTAGTCATGACTGCTCCTTAGCTTCGAGGCCGCCCAGATCAGGACTGCGTTCATAGGTAGGAGCAGCGGGAGCGCACATGTCGCACGCTTTTTCCGAAAGTTTTTTTGCGGCGTCAGCCCGCCGGCACAGTGTCTTGAATTGCCTGGTCAGCGCTAAAGAATGAGCCTGATCAACGCCGCCGTCCGGGCCAGCCCGGGGAAGGCATCCGCCGTCGAGCGCGGATGCAGTGCATGCACGGCCAGCCGGAACATCAGGGCGCGGAGCAACATCTGCGGCCATTCCGGCAGGGCGTCCCAGCGTTCGATCAGACCGTCGTCGGCCTCACCCCACGCCAGGGCGTCGACGACGACCACCCCGGCCGCCCACGACGCCGGCCGCCAGTACGGGGTGATGTCGGTGATGCCGGGAGC
This sequence comes from uncultured Actinomycetota bacterium, assembly GCA_963765445.1. Taxonomy (GTDB): domain Bacteria; phylum Actinomycetota; class Actinomycetes; order Mycobacteriales; family Mycobacteriaceae; genus Mycobacterium. The sequence continues at coordinate 47,581 of CAVXWQ010000025.1, read as the reverse complement.
GGCCGAGCCGGCGAACAGCACCGTGCCGTACAGGTCGCCGTGCACCAGCTGGCTGGGACTCTTGGTGGGCTTGCGCAATCCGGCGAGCTGGTTGATCAGGTCGACGGACCGCTCGCCGTCGGCCGAGCCCGGTGACACCGTCGCCCCGGGCGGAAGCGAGTGCAGCGGGCGGTCCTCCCAGGCGGCGCGGTCGGCGGCGGTGAACACGTCGACGTCGGTCCACGGCGGCACGGGCGGCTGGGTCAGGAACCGCGGTCGTTCGAGCTTGGCGGTGGCCTCGTGCAGGCGCACACCCGCCGACACCACCTCGTCGTGGCGCGGCTCCGGGGTTCCGGCGACGAACGTGTCCGCCCGCCAACCCGCCACCACGTAACGTCCGTCGGTGGAGCGCACCGGACGCGCCAGCCGGACCCCGTCGACGAACAGCGACTCGCGCACCTTGGCCGACCAGGCGGCGCGGGCGTGATCGGCGATCACCGACAGCACCACCTCGCCGCAGCGCCAGCCGCCCTCCCAGCCGCCGGTCAACAGCTCCGGTTCGACACCTTTGACTCCGAACGCAGCCAGGACATGGTCAGGCGGGCGCTCGTCGGTCACAGGAGTCAGGGTAAGGCGTGGCGGCGCGAGTAGGCCGTCAGTACATGACCATGTCGGGTTCGAGTTGCCTGGCCCAGGCCACGATCCCGCCCTGCAGATGCAGGGCGTCGGAGAAACCGGCCTTCTTCAGCGCGGCCAGCGCCTCGGCCGAGCGGACACCGGTCTTGCAATACAGCACCGGAATGCGGTCGTGCGGAATCCTGGCCAGGCCCTCGCCGGACTCGATGACCGACTTCGGGACCAGGTCGGCGCCCTCGATGTGGTTGATCTCCCACTCCACCGGCTCGCGGACGTCGATCAGCGCGATCTTCTGGTCCGAGTCGAGCAGTTCGCGCAGTTCCGCGGGGTGACCGTCGAGTCGTGCGCGGCGTCGGCGGCGGCCTCCGACAGCACACCGCAGAACTCCTCGTAGTCGATCAGCTCGGTGATCTTCGGGGTCTCGGGATCCTTGCGGATCTTGATGGTGCGGTAGGTCATGTCCAGGGCGTCGTAGACCATCAGCCGGCCCAGCAGCGGCTCGCCGATGCCGGTGATCAGCTTGATGGCCTCGGTGCCCATGATCGAGGCGATCGAGGCGCACAGGATGCCCAGCACCCCGCCCTCGGCGCACGACGGCACCATGCCCGGGCGGCGGCGGTTCGGGATACAGGTCGCGGTAGTTCAGGCCGCGCTCATTGCCGCCTCGTCGGCCGGGCGTCCTCCCAGAACACCGACACCTGGCCCTCGAACCGGTAGATCGAGCCCCAGACGTAGGGCTTGTGCGCCAGCACGGCGGCGTCGTTGACCAGATAGCGGGTGGCGAAGTTGTCGGTGCCGTCGATGATCAGGTCGTACTGCTCGAACAGCTCGACGGCGTTGTCCGGCTCCAGGCGCAACTCGTGCAGCCGCACGGTCACCAGCGGGTTGATCTCGAGCACGGTGTCGCGGGCGCTCTCGGCCTTGGACCGGCCGATGTCGGACTGGCCGTGGATGATCTGGCGTTGCAGATTGGACTCGTCGACCACGTCGAACTCGACGATGCCGATGGTGCCGACGCCGGCGGCCGCCAGGTACATCAGCGTGGGCGAGCCCAGACCGCCCGCGCCGATCACCAGCACGCGCGCGTTCTTCAGACGCTTCTGCCCGACGACGCCCAGGTCCGGGATGATCAGGTGGCGGCTGTACCGGGCGACCTCCTCACGAGTGAGTTCGGCGGCAGGCTCGACCAGGGGCGGCAACGGTGATGGCACCGCTCACTCCTCACGACCTTGGGTCACCATCCATCTCAGCAGCTACAGGCGGCAACGACAAACAGCAGTCGAAGCTTCCCGGCGCGCTAGGCGATGGCCGATTGCCGACTCCTCCTCGGGGCTCGTCCCTCGCGCCGCATCGTCGTCAGGCGATGCCATTGCGCAACTCCTCCGCGGCGCTCGTCCGTCGCCCCGCATCGTCGTCAGGCGATCGGATACGGCCAGGGGTTGAACCGGCAGGTCTTGCCGTCGGCCTTGACGTACTCCGGGTCGAACTTCGAGGCGTCGTTGTCCGACGTCGAGAACGTCTGCTGCATCATGATCGGCGCCAGGCCGCCGTTCTCGTCGCACGGCTCGTGGGTGGTGTAGCCGATGGCGTGGCCCACCTCGTGGTTGATCAGGTACTGCCGGTAGGAGCCGATGTCGCCCTGGAACGGCACCGCACCGCGCACCCAGCGCGCCTCGTTGATGAACACCCTCGGGTCGGCGTCCGGGCCGTAGGCCGGGTTGTAGCAGGACGACTCGAGCGGGATCTCGTAACCGCAGCCCTCGCGCACCGTCATCGGCGAGGACAGCGACACCCGGAAATCGGGCTTGATCGTCCGGGGTGCTGGCATCGATCCGCTGAAACGCGAACTGCGGGTTGTGAATCCAGCTCTTGGGATTGCCCAGCGTTTCGGTGACCATCCGGGCGAAGCCCTCGTCGCCGCCGAACGACGAGGTGTCCACGCCGTCCTCGACCTCGACGGTGTAGGTGAACGTCTTCGCCGTGCCCTGGCCGACCTTTCGCGGTGGTGCCCGGAACGATGTGCCACGTCTTGGCGCCGGCCTCGGTGAACGCCCCGCCCTCCGGCAGGACCCCGGTGGGCAGGTTGGCGTCGAACGCGGTCAGCCCGCGCGGCGGCGCCCCGATGATCGCCGTGCCACTCGACCCGATGGTCGGCGGCCCCACGACGGCGTCCTGGGTTTCCGACGCGGGAGCGGCCGTGCCGGTGACGGTCTGATAGAGCACGACACCGGTGAGCACCACCAGCACCGGCAGCGCGTAGGCACGCCAGCCGTAGGTCGACACGAACCGGCCCAGCCAGGTCTGTTTGCGCCACTGGCGGCGCTGATCCCGGTTGGATCGGGGTCGGCCCGAGTCCCCGGCGAGTGGGTCGCGCTGGGCGCGCAGCGGCTCGCGCACGTCACTGCGCAGCACCGGCACGCGACCGCCCCCGCGGTGCCCCGGGTCGTAGGTCACCGACCCAGGATGGCACAACACCTGTTCGCCCGACTCCCGGCGCGCCCGTACCAGCGGCCCGAGCCGCTACGGGCGAGTAACAAGCGGCGGGTAGTAGTGTCGGAGCGACGAGCCGGAAACCGCAGCGCTGCGCACGTCGGCCGAACCACATGATTGAGGGGCTCATGAGCGATCTCGCCAAGACCTCCGAGCGGCGACCCGCCCGGCCGGCCAATGGCGACCGTCCCAGCACTCCGAGCCGACGCGGCAGCCGGCTGCCTCGCGACGAACGGCGCGGCCAGTTGCTGATCGCCGCGAGTGAGGTCTTCGTCGACCGCGGCTATCACGCCGCAGGCATGGACGAGATCGCCGACCGTGCGGGTGTGAGCAAACCCGTTCTGTACCAACACTTCACGAGCAAGCTGGAGCTGTACCTGGCGGTGCTGCAGCGCCATGTCGAGAACCTGGTCTCCGGCGTTCGGCAGGCCCTGCGCACCACCACCGACAACCGGCAGCGGCTGCGGGCCGCGGTGCAGGCGTTCTTCGACTTCATCGAGCACGACAGCCAGGGTTACCGGCTGATCTTCGAAAACGACTACGTGAGCGAGCCCCAGGTCGCGGTTCAGGTCAAAGTCGCCACCGAATCATGCACCGATGCGGTGTTCGACCTGATCAGCCGCGATTCGGGGCTGGACCCGCACCGCGCCCGGATGATCGCGGTGGGCTTGGTCGCCATCAGCGTGGACTGCGCCCGCTACTGGCTGAACTCCAACCGGCCGATCACCAAGGAAGACGCGGTGGAGGGCACGGTCGCAGTTCGCCTGGGGCGGCCTGTCACACGTCCCGCTCACCCGGAACTGACGTCAGGCGCCAGCAGCCGGACCTGCGGCGATCCCGAATCCGACCCGTCGGACGTCGGCCACGCCGATCTCGACGTAGGTGATCTTCGAGGCGTGCACCAGGATGCGACGACCCTTGTCGTCGGACAGGCTCAGCACATCGGGGCCGCTGCCCGACAGCGCCGCCGTCACCAGGTCTTCGACCTCCGCGGGCGTCTGCGAGCTGGTGAAGACGAGCTCACGCGGACTGTCCGAGACACCGATCTTGACCTCCACGCTGGACCCTTCCGTTCGAATGCGCGATACCCCATAACGCTAGTGGACGCCCGCCAACCAGGTGACGGGCAGCCGTTCGCGGTCAGCGAATAACGCATCAAGCTGCGGTAACAGCATGGCAACGCCCGCGCGCGGCGTGTCGGTGCGGGCATGGCGCGTCCCTAGCCTTTGACCGTGGCCGACAACAGACGCCGGGCAGGCCTGCCCCAGTGGCAGCGGGTGGCCATGACCGCCGCCGGCGTGCTGGCCGCTGTCGCGGCGACCACCTTCGTCGTCCGGACCGGCGGAGCCGCGAGTGTGGCGACCGACTCCGGCGCCGCTCCCCCGACCCGCACCGTGGTGGCCACCTCCGGGCCGCGCACGTCGACTCCGGCGCCGGCGCCGGTCACCGTCACCCTTCCGGGTATGCCGGCCGAGACCGCCGTCACCGTGGCACCCAGCACGCCCGCCGCGGTGCCGCTGGCCCAGCCGCTGGTCGATCCGCGCCAGGTCGTCTACACCGTCGCGGGCAACGTGCGGCCCAACGATCCGGTCACCGTCGTCTACGCCGACGAAACCGGCGCGTTGCGCACCGTCGAGAACGTCGCCCTGCCGTGGCGGCTCACCGTCATTCCGGACGTTCCGGTCAACTACGTCACCGCGAGCAGCGCCGGAAGCCAGCTGAACTGCTGGATCACCGACGCGAGCGGGGCGACCGTGGTCGCGCAGACCGACAACGCCGTCGCGGCGACCTGCAACCGCTAGTCAGGCCAGCCCGAGCTGGTGCATCCGATCGTCGTGGGTGCGCTGCAACCGGCCGAAGAATTCGGCCACATGACCAAGCCCGCCGGGACCCGAGAGCACCAGCTCGACGAGTTCGTCGTGCTCGGCCAGCACATACTGCGCCTGGGTGATCGCCTCACCGAGCAGCCGCCGCGACCACAGCGCCAGTCGGCTGCGCTGCCGCCCGCTGGACATCACGGCCTGGCGCACCTCGGCGACCACGAACTGCGAATGGCCCGTCTCGGAGAGCACCGCGCGCACCACGCCGGCCACCTCGTCGGGCAGCACGTCGGCGATCTCGAGGTAGAAGTCGGCCGCCATCGCGTCACCGACATAGGTCTTGACCAGGGCCTCCAGCCAGGTACTCGGCGTGGTCAGCCGGTGGTAGTTCTCCAGCGCCGGGGCATACCGGGTGATCGCGGGCACCACGTCGACACCGCGCGCGGCCAGCGCGTCGCGCAGCTGCTCGTAGTGGCCCATCTCGGCGGCGGCCATGCTGGCCATGTTGATCCGGCCCCGCAGATCCGGGGCCATCCGGGCTTCCTCGGTCAGCCGGTAGAACGCCGCGACCTCGCCGTAAGCCAGCAGCGCGAACAGCTCGTTGATGGCCGGATGGTCGGCCGGAACGCGGGACGAGCCGCCTCCCGCAGCTTCGGTCACATCTCCGGCGGCCGGAACGGGCTGCGACGCGGTCATGGCCGTCACTGTAGTCGCGACCGGCGGCCAAACCCGATCGAAGGCATCGACCAGCTATGATGGAAGCGGACCGCGGTGTCACATCGCAGTTCAGGAAATGTGCGTGCACGCAGTGGGCCCGCCTCCCTCAGTGCAGGGCCCGGCGAATCGGCATCGAGACGATGACCGAATCCATTCCGAAAGTCAGAACTCGTGCGCGCGTAGAAGCACTAACGAGGAACGACATCGGAAGGCCAAACGCCAACATATGACCGCACTTTCACATCACCAGATCACATTCGCCGAGCTCGGAGTCCGAGACGAAATCGTCCGGGCGCTCACCGAGCAGGGCATCGAACACGCCTTCGCCATCCAGGAGCTCACCCTCCCGCTGGCGCTGGGCGGCGACGACCTCATCGGCCAGGCACGCACCGGTATGGGCAAGACCTTCGCCTTCGGCGTGCCGCTGCTGCACCGCATCACCACCGAAGCCGCCGCCGACCGCCCGCTCAACGGCACGCCGCGCGCGCTGATCGTGGTGCCCACCCGCGAACTGTGCCTGCAGGTCCACGGCGACCTGTCCGGCGCGGCCAAGTACCTCACGGCCGACGGCGGACGGCCGCTGTCGGTGGTCTCGATCTACGGCGGCCGCCCCTACGAGCCGCAGATCGAGTCGCTGCGCAAGGGCGCCGACGTGGTCGTCGGCACGCCGGGCCGGTTGCTCGACCTCGCCCAGCAGGGCCACCTGCAGCTCGGCGGGCTGTCGGTGCTGGTGCTCGACGAGGCCGACGAGATGCTGGACCTGGGCTTCCTGCCCGACATCGAGCGCATCCTCAAGCAGATCCCCGAGCAGCGGCAGGCGATGCTGTTCTCGGCGACCATGCCGGACCCGATCATCACGCTGGCCCGCACCTTCATGAACCAGCCGACGCACATCCGGGCCGAGGCGCCGGACTCCTCGGCCACCCACGACACCACCGAGCAGTTCGCCTACCGGGCGCACGCGCTGGACAAGGTCGAGATGGTCGCCCGCATCCTGCAGGCCGAGGGCCGCGGCGCGACGATGGTCTTCACCCGCACCAAGCGCACCGCGCAGAAGGTGGCCGACGAGCTCGCCGAACGCGGCTTCAAGGTCGGCGCCGTGCACGGCGACCTGGGCCAGATCGCCCGGGAGAAGGCGCTCAAGGCCTTCCGCAACGGTGAGGTCGACGTGCTGGTGGCCACCGACGTCGCCGCCCGCGGCATCGACATCGACGACATCACCCACGTCATCAACTACCAGATCCCCGAGGACGAGCAGGCCTACGTGCACCGCATCGGCCGCACCGGGCGCGCCGGCAAGACCGGCGTGGCGATCACCCTGGTCGACTGGGACGAGCTCGAGCGCTGGGCGATGATCGACAGGATCCTGAAGCTGGACTGCCCCGACCCGGCCGAGACCTACTCCAGCTCGCCGCACTTCTACGCCGAACTCGGCATTCCCGCCGACGCCACCGGCACGATCGGCACACCGCGCAAGCCGCAGCAGGCCAAGAGCGGCAGCCGGGTCAGCTCCACCGACTCCGAGCGCGAACGTCCGAGCCGTAACCGATCACGTCAGCGCACCCGCGCCGGCCAGTCGGCGACCGGGCACGTCGAGCGGCCGGCCGAGGCGCAGTCCGACGGCGATGCCGCCGAGCCCGCCGCGTCAGGTGACGGCGGCGCCGCCCGCAAGCGCCGGCGCCGGCGTCGTCCGCGCAACGCGGCCGAGGCCACCCCGACCGCCGGCTGACCGCCACTATCGTCGGCTAGATGGTCAGACCCGAGCGCCGCACCAAGGGCGATCTGCTCGCCGCGGCGACGATCGCGCTTGTCGTCGTTGTCGTCGCCGCCCTGTTCTGGTGGAACAGCTCGGCGCGGGCCACCATCAGCCGCCCGGCGACCAGCCCCCCGCCCAACGCCGTTCCGGCGCGGGTGGTGCCCGACACGCTGCGCCAGCTGTGGACGGCCACCAGCCCGCGCACGCTGAGCCCGATCGTGGTCAGCGGCACCGTGGTGACCGGTGACGGGCGCACTGTCGAGGGCCACGACCCCAAGACGGGCCAGACCCGCTGGACCTTCGCCCGCGACACCGATCTGTGCGGGGTGTCCTACGTCTACGACCTCGCCGTGGCCGTCTACCCCGACGTGCGCGGCTGCGGACAGGTCAGCAGCATCAACGGCGGCACCGGCCGGCGCGGCCCGACCCGCACCGCCTACGCCGACAACCACATCGTGCTGAGCTCCAGCGGCAGCTCGGTGCTCGCCGCCGGGCCGACCCGGCTGGAGATGTGGCGCTCGGATCTGGTCCGCGAGCTGTCCTACGGCGAGATCGATGCCAGGGTCAAGCCGGTCAACCAGGGCATCGGCATGGGCTGCACCCTGATGTCGGCGGCCGCCAGCGACGAGGCCGTCTCGGTGCTCGAAGCCTGCCGCGACCAGAAGGACCTGCGGCTGACCCTGCTCAAGCCGGCCAAGGAAGAAGACGAGCCCGACACCAAGAACGTGGCACTGCCCGGCGTCGCCAGCGACTCCGAGGCCCGGGTGCTCGCCGTGTCGGGCTCCACCACCGCGGTGTACCTGCCCACACCCAAGCCCGAGATCGCCGTCTACGACGACACCGGCACCAAGGTGTCGAGCACGCTGCTCAAGAGCGCACCCGTGCTGGCCAACCCCGCCCAGGCGGTGACCAGAGCCGGTGACCTGATCACCTGGTGGACCGGGGACAGCGTCGAGGTCTTCGACAGCAAGCTCGTCCTACCGCTACACCATCGAGGCGGCCGGCCCGGTGTCGCCGCTGGGCCCGGCGGCGATGATGGCCGGACGGCTGCTGATCCCGCTGAGCACCGGCCTCGGGGTGTACGACCCGGCGAGCGGCGCCAACGAGCGGGTGATCCCGGTCAACCACCCGGCCGGCAACGGTCCGGTGGTGCCGACGGTCACCGGCTCGTTCGTGGTCGAGCAGCGCGGCGACGCGCTGACCGCCTTCGGGCCCTAAACGTCCGGGGTGAACGTCGGCAGCGCCTTGCCCGACTTCCAATGCTTGAGCAGCGCCGCGGCGAGTTCGCGATAAGCGGTGCCGCCCTTGGTCTTTCGGCCGGCCAGTACCGATGACCCCGAGGCGCTGGCCTCGGCGAACCGGACGGTGCGCGGGATCGGCGGGGCCAGCACCGGCAGGTCGTAGCGGTCGGCGACGTCGAGCAGGACGTCGCGGCTGTGCGTGGTCCGCGAGTCGTACAGGGTCGGCAACGCGCCCAGCAGCTTGAGGTCCGGGTTGGTGATCTGCTGGACGTCGGCGACCGTGCGCAGGAACTGCCCCACCCCGCGGTGCGCCAGCGTCTCGCACTGCAGCGGCACGATCACCTCGTCGGCGGCGGTGAGGCCGTTGAGCGTGAGCACCCCCAGCGACGGCGGGCAGTCGATGATCACCACGTCGAACTGGTCGTCCAGCTTGGCCAGCGCCCGCTTGAGCGCATACTCGCGGCCGGCCCGCATCAGCAGCATGGCCTCCGCGCCGGCCAGGTCGATGTTGGCAGGCAGCAGCGTCATGCCCTCGGCCGTGGTCACCAGCGCGGCGTTGGGCTCGACGTCGCCGAGCAGCACCTCGTGCACCGACACCGCGAGCTTGTCGGGGTCGGCGCCCAGGGAGAACGTCAGGCATCCCTGCGGGTCGAGGTCCACGAGCAGCACCCGTTTACCTGCATCGACGAATGCCGCCCCCAACGACGCGACCGTGGTTGTCTTGGCCACCCCGCCCTTCTGGTTGGCCACCGCCAGTACTCGGGTCACGACACCCATCCTTACAGGTTCCGCCCCGAGACGTCCCGGCTGCCACGCCACACCACGCGATCCGGCAGAATCGGTGGACGTGAGCGTCGGCAACCATCGGCTGGTCCTGCTTCGACATGGCGAAACCGAATGGTCCCGTGACCGCAAGCACACCAGCCGCACCGACCTCGACCTGACCGACTACGGCCGCGAACAGGCCGAGCTCGCCGCCTTGACCCTCGAGCGGCTCGAGCTGAACAACCCGCTGGTGGTCAGTTCGCCCCGCAAGCGCGCGCTGACCACCGCCGCACTGGCCGGACTCACCGTCGACGAGGTGTCCCCCCTGCTCGCCGAATGGGACTACGGCGACTACGAGGGGCTGACCACCCACGAGATCCGCACCGAGACGCCGGGGTGGCTGCTGTGGACCTACGGCTGCCCGGGCGGGGAAAGCGTCGACCAGGTCAGCATGCGCGCCGACCAGGCGGTTTCGTACGCCCTGGACCACATGGTGGAGCGCGACGTGGTGTTCGTCGGCCACGGCCACTTCTCCCGGTCGGTGGTGACCCGCTGGGTCGAGCAGCCGCTGCGGGAAGGGTCGCGCTACGGGTTCGGGGCGGCGTCGGTGGCGGTGTGCGCCTTCGAGTACGGCCTACGGCAGCTCTCGGCGCTGGGGATGACCAGTCACCGCGAGCCGGTCGCCGGGACGTGACGGCCCGGACGTCGTTCGTACTGAGCGGGCCCGCCGGAACGGTTGTCGCCGAGGGCATCAGGACGGGCTATGACGACGTCGCGGCCGCGTCGGCGGCGCTGGCCGACGGTTCGGCCGACGTGGTGGTCGGTGCGCTTCCGTTCGACGTGCGGGGCAGGGCCGCGCTGCTGACCCCGGTGTCGGTGACGTTCGGCGACGCGCTGCCGGCCTGGCCGACGGGTGCGCTTCCGCAGGTGCGGATCGCCGAGACGCTGCCGGCCCCCGAGGAACACCGGGCCCGCATCCGCACGGCGCTGCGCTACCTCAACGACAGCGAAAGTGGTTTGCAGAAGGTCGTTTTGGCGCGCGCGCTGCGGCTGGTCGCCGACGGCCGTCTCGACGAGCGGACCATCCTGCGGCGCCTGATCGACGCCGACGCCGAGGCCACCGCGTACCTGGCGGACCTGTCCCCGGCCGGGGACGGGTACGCCGGCGCCGTGCTGGTGGGCGCCAGCCCCGAGCTGCTGGTCGCCCGCTCCGGCGATCAGGTGACCTGCCAGCCGTTCGCCGGATCGGCCGCCCGGTCGGCCGACCCGCAGACCGACGCCGCCAACGGCGCGGCGCTGGCCGAGTCCGGCAAGAACCGGCACGAACACCAGCTCGTGGTCGACACCATGCGCGCCGCGCTCGAACCGCTGTGCACCGAACTGGACGTGGCAGCCGAACCGCAACTCAGCCGCACCGCCGCGCTGTGGCATCTGTCCACCCCGATCCGCGGCACGCTGCGCGAAAAGAGCACCACCGCAATTGATTTGGCGCTGGCGCTGCATCCGACCCCGGCCGTGGGCGGTGTGCCGACCGACGCCGCGGTGGACCTGATCGCCGAACTCGAGGGCGACCGCGGCTTCTACGCCGGCGCGGTGGGCTGGTGTGACGCCCGCGGTGACGGCCGGTGGGTGGTGGCCATCCGCGGTGCGCAGTTGTCCGCCGACCGCCTGCAGGCGCGTGGCGCTGGCCGGCGGCGGTATCGTGGCCGAATCGGATCCCGACGACGAAGTCGCCGAGACCACAACGAAGTTCAGAACCATCCTGTCGGCGCTGGGAGTGCAGCAGTGACCGTGATCCGTCGGGCCCGCCCGGGCGACGAGACCGAGATCGTGGCGATGATCCGCGAGCTGGCCGAGTTCGAGCGCGCCGCCGACGAGTGCACGGTCACCGAAAGCCAGATCAGCACAGCGCTTTTCGGCGACGGACCCGGCGGGCTTCTGCCACATCGCCGAGGTGGACGGCCAGGCGGCCGCGATCGCGCTGTGGTTCCGCAACTTCTCCACCTGGGACGGCGTGGCGGGCGTCTACCTCGAAGACCTGTTCGTGCGTCCGGCGTTTCGCCGCCGCGGGCTGGCCCGCCTGATGCTGGCGACCCTGGCCCGCGAATGCGTGGACAACGGCTACAGCCGGCTGAGCTGGGCGGTGCTGGACTGGAACGTCAACGCGATCGCGCTGTACGACGCCGTCGGCGGCAAGCAGATGTCGGAGTGGATCACCTACCGGGTCTCGGGCCCGGAGTTGTCGGCGCTGGCCGACGAGTCGTCAGGACGTCAGCCACTGCAACGTCGCAGGGCTGAACAGCAGCACCAGCGTGATGACCGCGACCGCCGCGATGGGGACCGCGTAGAACCACTGGTGCGAGCCCACGCCGATGTACCAGGTCACCGGCAACAGCAGCAGCTGGGCGAACACCGCGATCCCCCGCCCCCAGCGCCGTCCGGTCCACAGTGCCCAGCCAGCCGCCAGGACCGCGGCGCCGATCACGGCGAACCAGGCGGCGTTGCCGAATCCGCTGACCACGTGCTGGTCAGCACCGGCGAACGCGCGGACCACGAAGACCACCGCGGCGATCAGCGCGGCCGCCCCCTCGAGGGCCACCAGCACGGCCGCCTGTCGCACGGTTGCGGGCGCGGGAACAGTCACGACGCCGAGCCTAGTTCTCCGGTTAGGCTCAACGCTCGTGCGCGCCGTGCTGATCGTGAACCCGAACGCCACTTCGACCACCCCGGCCGGCCGCGACCTGCTCGCCCACGCGCTGGAAAGCCGGGTGGAGCTGACCGTCATCCACACCGACCACCGCGGGCACGCCATCGAGATCGCCGAGGCGGCCCGACGCGACGGCATCGACGTGATCATCGTCCACGGCGGCGACGGCACGGTGAACGAGGTGGTCAACGGGCTGCTGGGCGTACCCGGCCAGGGCAACAGGCAGCTGCCGGACGGGCCGATGCCGGCGGTCGCGGTGGTGCCGGGCGGGTCGGCCAACGTCTTCGCCCGCGCGCTGGGCATCAGTCCCGACCCGATCGAGGCCACCAACCAGCTGATCGACCTGCTCAGCGAGCGCCGCAACGGCGGTTCGTGGCGCCGGATCGGCCTGATGGACTGCGGCGAGCGGTGGGCGGTGTTCACCGCGGGGATGGGCGTGGACGGTGACGTGGTCGCCGCGGTCGAGGCCCAGCGGGCCAAGGGCCGCAAGGTCACCGCGGGCCGCTACATCCGGATCGCGGTGCGCGAGATGCTGTCCAACGTGCGCGAGGAACCCCGGCTGACCCTCGAACTGCCGGGCCGCGAGCCGGTGTCGGGGGTCTACTTCGCCTTCGTCTCCAACGCCAGCCCATGGACCTACGCCAACACCAGACCGGTGTGGACCAACCCGGAGACGACGTTCGACACCGGCCTGGGCGTTTTCGCCACGACCAGCATGAACGTGTGGAAGAACCTCATGCTGGTGCGGCGGATGCTGGCCAAGAAGCCCAACATCAAGGCCAAGCACCTGATCCGGGAGGACGACGTCGACTGCGTGCGGATCACCGCCTCCGAACCGGTCGCGAGCCAGATCGACGGTGATTACCTCGGTCTGCGAGCCGAAATGACGTTCCGTGCGGTTCCGGGCGCTGTGAGCGTGGTCGCTCCACCCGCTAAGTAATGCGCTGACCAGCGACAACGAACGCGCTTCGGCTGAATTAGAGCGCAAGTGGGTTGAGTCTAGTACAAACGGGTAAGGGCTTCGGGAACGTACCCCCCGTAGTGACGTTGCACACGTGTTAACTGAGTTCTATTGACATCCGTCGAGGCTGTGAAACGATCGGATGCAACAGTGCAGAAACATTTGTGTGCACGCGTTAACAGCCGAAGGTAAACAAGTGCGCTTCGCTGCGCACACAGTTAAGGAGTAGCGACTAATGGATTGGCGCCACAAGGCGGTCTGCCGTGACGAGGATCCGGAGCTGTTCTTCCCGGTCGGGAACAGCGGACCGGCACTCGCGCAGATCGCTGACGCGAAGCTCGTCTGTAACCGGTGCCCGGTGACTACCGAGTGCCTGAGCTGGGCTTTGGACTCCGGCCAGGACGCCGGCGTCTGGGGTGGCATGAGCGAGGACGAGCGCCGCGCGCTCAAGCGCCGCAACGCTCGCACCCGGGCCCGCAGCGGGGTCTGACCACCGCTTCGCAATACGTAAGTAAACGGCTCCGGCAAATGCCGGGGCCGTTTACTTTTTGCCTGGGTGTATTTCACGTCACATTTGCTATTGCGGCACCCGCGCGGCTAGGTCGCCGGCCGATCGGCACCCGCAACACCACGTCGGTTCCGCCCGTCGGGAACATCGTGCATCCCGAGTGATCCGTCGAGTTCGGCCGACACCAGCGTCCGCACGATCTGCAGCCCCAGCCGGTCGGACTTCTCCAGGCTGAAACCCTGCGGCAGGCCGCGCCCGTCGTCGTGCACCACGACGTCGAGCCAGCGCGCCGACCGTTCGGCCCGAATGGTCACGCAGCCCTGCTTGTCCGACGACTCGAAGGCGTGCTCGATCGCGTTCTGAACGAGTTCGGTGACGACCATGACCAGGGCGGTGGCCCGGTCGGCGTCGAGCACCCCCAGCGCCCCCTCCCGGTTGATCCGGATGGGCGCGTCGACCCTGGCCACGTCGTTCATGATCGGCAGGATCCGGTCGATCACCTCGTCGAGGTTGACCTCCTCGTCCACCGACATCGACAGCGCCTCGTGCACCTGCGCGATCGAGGCCACCCGGCGCACCGACTCCATGAGCGCCTCGCGGCCCTCCTCGTTGTTGGTTCGGCGCGCCTGCAGCCGCAGCAGGGCCGCCACGGTCTGCAGGTTGTTCTTCACCCGGTGATGGATCTCGCGGATCGTGGCGTCCTTGGACAGCAGCGCGCGGTCTCGCCGCTTGACCTCGGTGACGTCCCGGATGAGCATCGCCGCCCCCGCTGCGGCGCCGTGAACCACCAGCGGCAGGGTGCGCAGCAGTATCGCGGCGCCGCCGGCGTCGACCTCCATCCGCATGCTGGAGCCCCCGGACAGCGACTCGCCGCACGTGCTCGGCCAGCTCCTGCGCCTCGAACGGGTCGGAGATCAGCGGCCGGGTGATGGCCATCAGGTTGTGGCCCTCCAACTCGGCGCTCAGACCCATCCGGTGATAGGCCGACAGCGCGTTCGGGCTGGCGTAGACCACGACGCCGTCGACGTCGAGCCGGATGAAGCCGTCACCCACCCGCGGGCTGGACCGCGACACCGCCAGGTCGCCGACGTTGGGGAAGGTGCCCTCGGAGACCATGTGCAGCAGGTTGCCCGCGCAGTCCAGGTAGGCCTTCTCCAGCGGCGAGGAGGTGCGCCGCTCGGCCAGCGCGGTCTGGTGGGTCAGCACCGCCACCACCTGCTTGCCGTGGCGCACCGGCACCGCCTCGACGTTGAGGCCGGGCTCGCGCAGGGAGGGGTCGCCGCCGCCGCGGCCGATGGCTCCGGAGGTGAACGCGGAGGTCAAGAAGGGCAGCTCACCTTCGGCGACGACGGTGCCGACGGCGTCCTTGATCAGGACGGTCGGGGCGGTGTTGGGCCGGCACTGGGCGACGCAGACCAGGGCGCCGTCGTCGCGGCGCACCCACATCAGATAGTCGGCGAACGACAGGTCGGCCAGCAACTGCCACTCGCCGACCACCGCGTGCAGGTGGTCCACGGCGCTGCCCGGCAGCACCGTGTGCTCGGCGAGCAGGTCACCGAGGGTTGACACGGAAGTTAGTCGATCACGGCAATGAGGTCGCCGGCCTGGATGACGTCACCCACGGACACGTTGACCTCGGTCACGGTGCCCCCGACCTCGGCCAGCACCGGGATCTCCATCTTCATCGACTCGAGCAGGACCAAGGTGTCGCCGGCGCCGATCTGGTCACCCTTGCTGACCACGACCTCCAGCACGCTGGCCACGATCTCGGCGCGAACATCCTCGGCCATTTCCACCCTCACTCTGCAAGCAGCTCTACCTGAAGTGCTGCTCTATCGAACCACACGACCGGGTGGTCAGGCCTGCTGATGCGGCCGTGAGACACTGGAGGCAACGATCCAATACACACGGAGGTACACCATGGCCAAGCGTGGCCGCAAGAAGCGGGACCGCAAGCACAGCAAAGCCAACCACGGCAAGCGCCCCAACGCGGGCAGCAAGAACTAACAAGAAAGTGCCCGGCATGATGCCGGGCACTTTCCGTTTCAGGGTCTATCTCAGGGTTCCTCGCGCCAGATGATGGTGGTGCGCCGGATCTCCATCCGCACCCGCTCGAGCAGATACTGCGGAGCCTTCTCACCGCTGCACTTGACGGCGATCAGCTTCTTGATGCGTTCCTCCACCCCGTAGTGCCGCAGGCAGGCCGGGCACTCCTCGAGGTGATGGCGCAGGCGTTCCCGCGACTCCGGCCGTCACCTCGCCGTCGAGCAGCGTCCACACCTCGGCGATGACGGCCGCGCACTCGGGGTGCTCCGGGTCCACCGGGCCGATCGGCGCGCTCCAGCGGTCCTCGGTCGCTCATGACGACACCTCCTCGGCCGCGTCCTGGCCACCACGGGATTCATCCCCGGGTCGCTCCGCTCCTGCCCGCCGGTTGAAGCCGCGCTCCTTGGCGACGTCGGCCAGCAGGGTGCGCAGTTGGCGCCGTCCGCGGTGCAGCCGGGACATCACCGTCCCGATCGGAGTGTCCATGATCTCGGCGATCTCCTTGTATGGAAAGCCCTCGACGTCGGCGTAGTACACCGCCATCCGGAACTCCTCCGGCAACGCCTGCAGTGCTTCTTTGATCTCGGAGTCGGGCAGTGACTCCAAAGCCTCCACCTCGGCCGAACGCAGACCGGTCGACGTGTGCTCGGCGTTGGCGGCCAGCTGCCAGTCGGTGATCTCGTCGGTCGGGTACTCGGCGGGCTGCCGCTGCTTCTTGCGGTAGCTGTTGATGTAGGTGTTGGTCATGATCCGGTACAGCCAGGCCTTGAGGTTGGTGCCCTCCCGGAACGACCGGAACGCGCCGAAGGCCTTGACCATGGTTTCCTGCACCAGGTCCTCGGCGTCGGCGGGATTGCGGGTCATCCGCAGCGCACCGCCGTAGAGCTGGTCCATCAACGGGATCGCGTCGCGCTCGAAGCGCGCCATCAACTCGTCGTCGGGTTCGCGCACGGCGGTGTCGGCGTGGCCGGACCCGTCGGTGCCCTCGATGTCGGTCATCGTGATTGACACGGTCCCTTCTGCCGCGGTGCCCGTGATGGGCTCCGGCAGCGATATCGGACGGATGAGAAACGACGGCATCCGCTCGTCGCGTACCAGGGTCATGGCAGCCGACACTGGCTTCTCTCCTTCCAATCCTAAGACCGTGGCCGACAAATTTTTCTCCGCGGCCCTTTCGACCGCGTGCAGCCACTGGGCATAACGGGATTGGCGACCCGGCTAATTCCCGCCCTAAGCTCACATTCCGTGACTCGGGCGGCCACTCCTGCGATTGCCGCGCTGGTCAAGGCCGGTGTCGACCACGAGGTCCTGCGCTATCACCACGACCCCCGCTCGGAGTCCTACGGCGAGGAGGCGGTGGCCGCGCTGACCGGCGCCGGGCTGGCGCCCGAGCAGATCTTCAAGACGCTGGTCATCGCGGGGCCGTCGGGGCTGGCGGTGGCGGTGCTGCCGGTGCCGTGGAAGCTGTCGCTGAAGGCCGCCGCGGCAGCGCTGGGGCTGCCCAAGGCGACGATGGCCGAGCGGGCCGCCGCCGAACGCTCCACCGGTTATGTGCTCGGCGGGATCTCTCCGCTGGGGCAGCGCAAACGGCTGCCGACGGTCGTCGACACCTCCGCGCTGGGCTTCGACCGGGTGCTCTGCAGCGCGGGCAAGCGCGGCTGGGACGTCGCGCTGGCCCCTGCGGACCTGGTTGCGCTGACCCAGGCGGTGGCCGCCGACATCCGCGCCCTAGGGTGACGCCATGACCTTCGCCGGCAAAACCATGTTCATCTCCGGAGCCAGCCGTGGCATCGGCCTGGCCATCGCCAAGCGCGTCGCCGCAGACGGCGCCAACATCGCTCTGGTGGCCAAGACCACCGAGCCGCACCCGAAGCTGCCGGGCACCATCTACACCGCCGCCAAGGAGATCGAGGAGGTCGGCGGGCAGGCGCTGCCCATCGTCGGTGACGTCCGCGACGGCGACTCGGTGGCCGCGGCCGTGGCCAAGGCCGTCGAGCAGTTCGGCGGCATCGACATCTGTGTCAACAACGCCTCGGCGATCAACCTCGGCTCCATCGAGGAGGTGCCGCTCAAGCGTTTCGACCTGATGAACGGCATCCAGGTGCGCGGCACCTACGCGGTGTCGCAGGCCTGCATCCCGCACATGAAGGGCCGCGAGAACCCGCACGTCCTGACGCTGTCGCCGCCGATCCGGCTGGAGTCGCAGTGGCTCAAGCCGACGCCGTACATGATGGCGAAGTTCGGAATGACGTTGTGCGCGTTGGGTATTGCCGAGGAGATGCGCGAAGCCGGGATCGCGTCGAACACGCTGTGGCCGCGCACCATGGTCGCCACGGCGGCGGTGCAGAACCTGCTCGGCGGCGACGAGGCGATGGCCCGCTCGCGCAAGCCCGAGGTGTACGCCGACGCCGCCTACGCGGTGCTGAGCAAGCCGGCGCGCGAGTTCACCGGGCACACCCTGCTGTGCGAGGACGTGCTGCTCGACGCCGGGGTCACCGACCTGTCGGCGTACGACTGCATCCCGGGCTCGGAGCTGGGTGTGGACCTGTGGGTCGACACCCCCAACCCGCCGGGCTACACCAAGCCCTAGGGCCCGAACTCGATGACGCCGCGGATGTTTCGGCCGTCACGCATATCGCGGATCGCGTCGTTGATCTGATCCAGCCGGTAGCGCCGGGTCACCAGTTCGTCGAGCTTGAGCTCGCCGTCCTGGTACAGCGACAGCAGCATCGGCGTGCTTGTCCGCGGGTTCATCCCGCCGTAGAGCAGGCCCTTGAGCTGCTTGCCGAACTGGATCATGTCCACCAGGAACATCGGCACCGAGGTCTGGCTCATCCGTGGCATCGCGGTGAGCAGGCAGGTGCCGGCCTTGCCGGTGAGCAGCAGACCGGCGCCGACGAGGTCCTCGTCGAGCACGCCCGGTGTCAGCACCACGCGATCGGCCATCACGCCCGAGGTGAGATCGCGGACCAGCGGCATGGCCTCCCACACTGACGGCGAACTGTGCGTGGCCCCGAAGATCTTCGCCGAATCACGCTTGAAATCAACGGGATCCACCGCGACGACGTTCCTGGCGCCCGCCGCCCGAGCACCCTGGACCGCATTGAGTCCCACCCCGCCGGTGCCGACGACGACGACGGTGTCCCCGGGCCGGGTTCCCACGCCCGCGGTGCCGGAACCCCAGCCGGTCGCCACCCCGCACGACACCAGCGACGCGGCGTGAAACGGAATCGACTCGTCGATGCGGATCACCGAATCCTCTGCGACGACGGCATATTCGGCGAAGGTACCGAGTTGGGTCATGGCGACGAGGTCCTCGTCGCCGAGATGACGGCGGCAGGTTCCGTCGGTCGTCATCTCCTTGGCGAAGAGCATCGCACCGGCGTCGCACAGGTAGCTCATCCCGGACACGCACCACCGGCAGCGCCCGCACGCGGGGATGAACGACGTGGCGACGTGGTCACCGGGCTGGACCGAGCGCACACCCGGCCCGACCTGCTCGACGACGCCGGCGCCTTCATGGCCGCCGAGCAGCGGAAAGTATTCGGGCACCGGCGCACCGCTGGCTTCGATCAGCGCGGCGAGTTCGGGTCCGGGCAGCGCGTCACCGGTGGCGTAGTGATCGTCGGAGTGGCAGATCCCGGCGACCGCCATCTTGACCAGGACTTCACCCTCGTGAGGCGGGTCCAGGTCGATCTCGCAGATCTCCCAGTCCTTGCCGACACCTTCCAGCACTGCGGCCTTGCACTTCATCGCGGATCTCCATTCCGGGCGATCGACGAAGTCGCCCGGAATTCACTGTCCGCTCGTGAGGCCGGCCGCACAGAGTATTGGGCTACTCAACCCTTCTTGGGTGCCAGACCGAAGCGGCGACGGCCGTGACCGGCGAAGGCCCGCATGGCCGCAAGAGCGAAGCGGCTCTGCTTCTTCGGCGAGGAGTACCACAGCATCTCGGACTTCTGGGTGGGCAGCCTGGGAGCTGTGATGGCCTGCTGGCGGCAGAACTTGATCAGCCCGGCGGCACCGCCGCCGCGGTAGCCGATGCCCGAGTCCTTCCAGCCGCCCATCGGCAGGCCGGGGCAGAACACGTTGGCCAGCGCGTCGTTGATGTTGACCGCGCCGACCTCCAGCCGCCGCGCCACCTGCTCGCCGCGCTCGGTGTCCCCGGTCCACACGCTGGCCGACAGGCCGTACTGCGAGTCGTTGGCCAGCCGGATGGCCTCCTCCTCGTCGGCCACCTTGATCACCGGCAGCGTCGGGCCGAAGGTCTCCTCGGCGATGCAGCTCATCTCGGGCGTGACGTCGGCGAGCACCGTCGGCTCGAAGAAGGTGCCGACCCCGGTGGGCTTTCCGCCGGTGAGCACCTTGGCGCCGGCGGCGACGGCCTCGTCGACGTGCCGCTCGACGATGTCGCGCTGGGCGGCGGTGGCCATGGCGCCGGTGTCGTACTTGAAGCCGGAGTCCTCCTGGCCCTGCTTGACCGCACGCACCTTGTCGGCGAGCTTGGTGACGAACTCGTCGTAGACCGGAGCTTCGACGAACACCCGCTCCACCGAGATGCACACCTGGCCGGAGTTGAACATCCCGCCCCAGGCGATGCCGTTGGCGGCACGGTCGATGTCGGCGTCGGCCAGCACGATGGCCGGGTCCTTGCCGCCGAGTTCGAGGCTGAACGGGATGAGCCGTTCGGCGCACGCGACGGCCACCTTGCGGCCGGTCGCGGTCGAGCCGGTGAAGTGGACGTAGTCGGAGTTCTCGATCACCGATGCGCCGGTGTCGCCGTAGCCGGTCGCGAGTTTGAGGACCGGCGGGGCGCCGACCTCGTTCCAGCCGCGGACCAGTTCCACCGCCGAAAGTGGTGTCACCTCAGAGGGTTTCAGCAACACGGCGGCACCGGCGGCCAACGCGGGAACCAAGTCGAGTGCCAGCATGGCGAGCGGAAAGTTCCACGGCTCGATCATCCCGACCAGCGGGTAGGGCCGGAACACGGTCGTCAGCTTCTTGACCCGGAACAGTGGGGTGTGCGCCTTGGGATGCCGGTCGGAGAGGAACTCCTCGGCGTTGCCGGCCCAGTAGTTGATCGCGTCGGCGATGGTGATCGGCTCCAGGCTCGCGTCGCCGCGGGACTTGCCGGTCTCCGACATCAGCACCTCGGTCAGGTGATCGGCGTTGTCGAGCACCCAGTCCTGCCACCGCATCATCCAGGCCTTGCGGCCGCGCGGCCCGATGGCCTCCCACTCCGGCTGGAACAGCCGCAACTCGCGGGCCTTCTCGGCCACGGTGTCGGGGCCGTCGATCGGGACGGTGCCCGCGACGCGGCCGTCGGCCGGATTGCGGACGGTGATGGTGGCCTGATCGGACTTGGGCTCGACCGCGGTCATGGCCGCTCCTCTCGCTGGGCGGATTGTGCCTGTGAGCCTAACGGCCGCCGCGTTCCTAGAACAGGCCAACCGGTTGGTTGTCCGGCTCGGCCGGCTCGATGAGTTCGGGTCCGTTGTTGCGGACGTTGTTGACCAGCGTCGAGACCTCGCGCATCGCGATGCCGCTGATGTCGGGCGGGGCGGCGAGCAGTTCGGCGGCAGCGGGCTCGTCGGGATCCAGCCAGCGGTCCCAGTCCCCCTCGTCGACCACCAGCGGCATCCGGTCGTGGATCTCGGCGAGCTCGCCGACGGCGTCGGTGGTGATGATCGTGCACGTCAACAGCGGGCTTGCTTCCTTGCTCGGCCTTCCAGACCGACCACAGCCCGGCCATGAACAGCGGCTCACCGTCGGCGCGGTACATGAAAAACGGTGTCTTGCGGGCCTTCTTGCCGGCCGGGGTGTCGGGATTGGGCTTCCACTCGTAGTAGCCGTCCATCGGCACCAGGCAGCGCTTGCTCTTGGCCGAGGCGCGGAAAGCCGGTGAGGTGGTGACCTTCTCGGCTCGGGCGTTGATCAGCAGCGGCCCCTTGTTCTCCGGCGTGCCGTCGGGAGCGGCCTTGACCCACGGCGGCACCAGACCCCAGCGCATCAGCCGCACCCGGCGCGTCGGGGCGTCCTCGGGTTCGTCGTGGCGGCTGACGACGGTGGCGATGGTCGCCGTCGGGGCCACGTTGTAGTTCGGCCCGCGAGTCTCCCCCGCCACCGCGGTCGCCTCGTCGATGGCGTGGATCTTCTCGGCCAGCAGGGCCGGGTCGGTGGTGACCGCGAATCGTCCGCACATGCCTCCATAGTGGCAAGCGCGCCCGACAGGGCAGGATGTAGCCCGTGGGCACCGAGCCGTGGACGGCACCGAGCGCATCGGGTCGCCGTGCACGCCACCGTCACGGTGCCGGGCTCGAAGTCGCAGACCAACCGCGCGCTGATCCTGGCCGCGCTGGCCGCGGCACAGGGGCACGGCCGCTCCACCGTCATCGGCGCGCTGCGCAGCCGCGACACCGACCTGATGATCGGTGCGCTGCAGACCCTCGGCCTCGACGTCGACGGCGACGGCACCGACCTCACCGTCGGCGGCGAGCTGTCCCCCGGCGCGCGCGCCCGCATCGACTGCGGACTGGCCGGCACGGTGTTGCGGTTCGTCCCGCCGATGGCCGCACTGAGCACCTCGGCCGTCGAGTTCGACGGCGACGACCAGGCCCGGGCCCGGCCCATCGCCCCGCTGCTCGACGCGCTGCGCGGACTCGGCGTCGACATCGAGGGCAACGGGCTGCCGTTTCTGGTCCGCGGGCACGGGTCGGTGCGCGGCGGCACGGTCTACATCGACGCCTCGGCGTCCTCGCAGTTCGTCTCCGGTCTGCTGCTGTCCGGGGCGTCCTTCCGCACCGGCCTGACGTTGGTGCACACCGGCACGTCGGTGCCGTCCGCCCCGCACATCGCGATGACGGTCGAGATGCTGCGCCAGGCCGGGGTGGTGGTCGACGACACGGTGGCCAACCAGTGGCGGGTGGAGCCCGGCCCGGTCGCGCCGCGACGCTGGCACGTCGAACCCGACCTGTCCAACTCGGTGCCGTTCCTGGCCGCGGCCGCCGTCACCGGCGGGGCGGTGCGCATCACCGGCTGGCCGAGCGTGAGCGTGCAGCCGGCCGAAACCATCCTCGACATTCTCAAGTTGGTCGGATCGACTGTGCGCCTGACGGATTCGTACCTCGAGGCGCACGGCGCAGCCGGCGGCTACCCGGGTTTCGACGTCGACCTGCACGACGTCGGCGAGCTGGCGCCCGCGGTGGCGGCGCTGGCCGCGCTGGCCGCGCCCGGCTCGGTGTCGCGGCTGACCGGGATCGCGCACCTGCGCGGCCACGAGACCGACCGCCTGGCCGCGCTCAGTACCGAGATCAACGCGCTCGGCGGTGACTGCGCGGAGACCGACGACGGTCTGGTCATCACGGCGACCCCGCTGCACGGCGGCACCTGGCACTCCTACGCCGACCACCGGATGGCGATGGCCGGGGCGATCGTGGGGCTGCGGGTCCCCGGCGTGGCGGTCGAGGACATCGCGACCACCGCCAAGACGCTGCCCGAGTTCCCGCAGCTGTGGGCCGAGATGCTGGGGCGCGATTGAGACGACACGAGTACGACGAGTCCGACGTCAAGATCCGGTCGGGCCGTGGCTCGCGTCCCCGCACCAAGACCCGCCCCGAGCACGCCGACGCGGTGCCGGCGATGGTGGTCACCGTCGACCGCGGCCGCTGGGGCTGCGTCCTCGACGGCGATCCGCAGCGACTGGTCACCGCGATGCGGGCCCGCGAGCTGGGCCGGACCCCGATCGTCGTCGGCGACCAGGTCGACGTGGTGGGTGACCTGTCCGGCCGGCCCGACACGCTGGCCCGCATCGTGCGGCGCGGCCAACGGCGAACGGTGTTGCGGCGCACCGCCGATGACACCGACCCCACCGAACGGGTGGTGGTGGCCAACGCCGACCAACTGCTGGTCGTGATGGCGCTGGCCGACCCGCCGCCGCGCACCGGGCTGGTGGACCGGACGCTGATCGCGGCCTACGCCGCCGGTATCCGGCCGATCCTGTGCCTGACCAAGACCGACCTGGCGCCGGCGCAGCCGTTCGCCGAGCAGTTCGCCGAACTGGATCTCACGGTGATCACCGCCGGCCGTGACGACCCGCTGGATGCGGCGGACAGCCTGCTGACCGGACACGTCACCGTGCTGCTCGGCCATTCCGGAGTCGGCAAGTCGACGTTGGTGAATCGCCTTGTCCCGGATGCGTTCCGGGCCACCGGTGAGGTCTCGGGGGTGGGCAAGGGCAAGCACACCTCGACCCAGTCGGTGGCATTTCCGCTGCCCCAGGGCGGATGGGTGATCGACACCCCGGGAATCCGGTCGTTCGGCCTGGCCCACATCGAACCCGACGACGTGCTGCGGGCGTTCTCCGATCTCGCCGATGTCATCGCCGAGTGCCCCCGCGGCTGCGGCCACCTGGGCCCGCCCGCCGACCCGGAGTGCGCGCTGGACGCGCTGACCGGCCCGCAGGCGCCGGCGGGTGGCCGCCGCCCGGCGGCTGCTGTCGGCGTTGACCGAAGCCGCCGCGTACTGATTTGTTTGACCCAGCCAACAGAGAGGCACACCGCAGTCATGACTTCAGCACCCAAGGTTCCCCAGATCGTCCTCAACGACGGCAACCGGATCCCGCAGTTCGGGTTCGGCGTCTTCCAGATCCCGCCCGATGACACCGCGTCCGCGGTGCGCACGGCGCTCGAGCTCGGCTACCGCCACATCGACACCGCCGAGATGTACCGCAACGAGAAGGGTGTCGGCCAAGGCGTCCGCGACGCCGGCATCGACCGCGACGAGGTGTTCATCACCAGCAAGCTCAACAACGGCTTCCACAAACCCGACGACGCCCGCCGCGCGTTCGACGCGACCATCGACGCGCTGGGCTTCGACTACGTCGACCTGTTCCTGATCCACTGGCCGCTGCCGACGCTCTACGACGGTGACTTCGTCTCGACGTGGAAGACGTTGGAGGAGTTCAAGAAAGACGGCCGGGCCCGCAGCATCGGGGTGTCCAACTTCGGAATCCACCACCTCGAGGAGCTCGCCAGGGACACCGAGACCGTGCCCGCGGTCAACCAGATCGAGGTTCACCCCTACTTCACCAACGACGCGGTGCGGGCTTACGGCCTCGACCACACCATCGTCACCGAGGCCTGGTCGCCGATCGCGCAGGGCGATGTTCTCGACGATCCGGTGGTGGGTCAGATCGCGCAGAAGGTGGGCAAGACCCCGGCCCAGGTGGTGCTGCGGTGGCACATCGAGCGCGGCGACATCGTGTTCCCGAAATCGGTTACCACCGAACGCATCCGGGAGAACATCGACATCTTCGACTTCGAGCTCAGCGACGACCAGATCGACGCGATCACCGAGCTGGACAAGGGTGTGGCCGGCCGCCGCGGCCCGGACCCCGACACCTTCGACTGGATCCCGAAGTAGCCCAGGCACACTCGGCGCAAAGCTAGCCGGCCTTGGCCGCGCGCTTCTCCCGCCGCCACTGCCGTGCCGCGGCGATCCCCGTCTTCAGTCCGCGCTTGCGGCCCGTGCGGGGATCGACGCCGGCGTAGCCCGGCTCGAGCTCGTCGAACATCCGCTCGCTGCGGGTCTCCGGCGCGTCGTCGACGGTGTCGCGCAGGTACTTGTCCGGCAGCGACAGCTTGGCGATGGTGCGCCACGACTTCCCGTACTGCACCAGGAACGGCCCGCTGGTGTAGGGCAGGTCGTACTTGTCGCACAGCTGCCCGCACCCGCACCGAGATCTCGGAGAGCCGGCTGCTCGGCAGGTCCGGATACAGATGGTGCTCGATCTGGTAGGACAGGTTGCCGGTCATGAACCCCAGCACCGGCTCCGCCGTCGATGTTGGCGCTGCCCAGCATCTGCCGCAGATACCACTGGCCCTTGCTCTCGCCGACCATGTCGGTCTTGGTGAATTTCTCTGCGCCGTCGGGGAAATGGCCGCAGAAGATCACCGCGTTGGCCCACACGTTGCGGATCACGTTGGCCACCGCGTTGGCCGTCAGCGTCGAGCGGTAGGTGGCGGCCGGCGACAGCGAGGTGATCGCCGGGAAGGCGACGTAGTCCTTGAAGACCTGCCTGCCCGCCTTGACGCCGAACTCGCGCACGCGGATCAGCGTGGCCTTGCGGTCGTCGCGGCCCTTGAAGATCTTGCCGAGTTCCAGGTGCTGCAGCCCGACACCCCACTCGAAGCCGATCGCCAGCAGGGTGTTGAACAGCAGGTTGCCGTAGAGGTTGAACGGGCTTCCACTTCTGGTCGCGGGTCACCCGGATGACGCCGTAGCCCACGTCGTCGTCCATGCCCAGGATGTTGGTGTACTTGTGGTGCATGAAGTTGTGGGTGAACCGCCAGTGCTTGGACGCCCCGCTCATGTCCCACTCCCACGTCGAGGAGTGAATCTCGGGATCGTTCATCCAGTCCCACTGGCCGTGCATGACGTTGTGGCCGATCTCCATGTTCTCGATGATCTTGGCCACGCCCAGCGTCGCGGTGCCGGCCCACCACGCCGAGCGCTTGGAGCTCGCCGCCAGCATCAGCCGTCCGGCGACCTCGAGGGCGCGCTGCGCGGCGATGGTGCGGCGGATGTAGCGCGCGTCCCGCGCGCCCAGGGAATCCTCGATGTCCTGCCGGATGGTGTCGAGCTCGACACCCAGGCTTTCGATGTCGGCGTCCGTCAGATGCGCGAACGCGTCGACGTCGGTGATGGCCATGTGTCACGCCTCCCTTCTCTGCCTACGCTACCGTAACCTACGTACCCGTAGGTTACCTGTCAGTAAACCCTAGACATCGAGCACACAGTCGCCCGATGCCGACGACACACAGGTCTGAATCCGGGTACCCGGCTCGTGCTCGGCACCGCTGCGCAGATCGCGGACGTACCCGTCGACCAGACCCACCACGCACGACTGGCAGATGCCCATCCGGCAGCCGAACGGCATCTGCACGCCGGCCTTCTCGCCCGCCTCCATCAGCGAGGTGGCCGCGTCGGCATCGATGGTCTTGCCGCTGCGCCCGAAGGTGACCGTGCCGCCCTCGCCGTGAGCGCGCCGCCCGCGACACCGCGAAGCGCTCCAGGTGCAGCCGGTCGGCGATCCCGGCCGCCTGCCACACCGTGTGCGCCGCGTCGAGCATCCCCTCCGGACCGCAGGCCCAGGTCTGGCGCTGCCGCCAGTCCGGAACCTCGTCGTCCAGCCGCTGCAGATCCAGCCGGCCCTGGGTGCGGGTGGTGCGCACCGTCAGCCGGTAGCCCTCGTGTGCGCGCGCCAGCTCCGCGAGCTCGGCGGCGAACATGACATCGGATTGCGTTGGGGCCGAATGGATATGAACGATATGACCGGGGCCGCCGAGCTGCTCACGGCGCTCCAGCGTGCGCAGCATCGACATCACCGGGGTGATCCCGGAGCCCCCGGTCAAGAACAGCAGCGACGCCGGCGCCGGATCGGGCAGCACGAAGTTCCCCTGCGGCGCGGCGAGCCGCACGACCGTGCCGGGCGCGACGCCGCCGACCAGGTGGGTGGACAGGAAGCCCTCGGGCATGGCCTTGACCGTGATCGTGATGGTGCGCGGACCGGCCGGATGTCGCCGGGGCCGAGGTCAGCGAGTACGACCGCCACCGCCAGCGCCCGTCGACCAGCAGTCCGATGCCGACGTACTGGCCGGGCTGGTAGTCGAAGGTGAACCCCCAGCCGGGCTTGATCACCAGCGTTGCCGAATCCTCGGTCTCGCGGCGGACGTCGAGCACCCGGCCGCGCAGTTCGCGGGCCGACCACAGCGGGTTGGCCAGCTGCAGGTAGTCGTCGGGCAGCAGCGGTGTCGTGATCCGCCCCACCAGGGCGCGCACCGCATCGACCGCCGGCCGCTTACCGGCCCCGGCCACCCTCGGACGCACGGTGTCGACCACCTTCGCGTTGATCTTGACGTCGTTCTTCCCCATCAACCTACGGTACCGTAACCTACGGTTCCGTATCCAGGCCCTCAGAGCAAGTCCAGCAGGAACGGCAGCTCCTGGGTGGCATACCAGGCCAGGTCATGATCCTGGGCGTCACCGACGGTGAGCTCGGCGTCCTCGTCGCCGAGATCCGCCTCGTCGACCACCTCGATCGCCGCCTTGACCGCGTCCTCGGCCGCGGCGTTGTCGACGTAGGCGGCCACCACCTGGTTCAGCGCCACCCGCCCGCTGATCCGCACCACGGCGTCGTCGAGATCCGGTCGCGGCGTCACGTCGGCGTCGGGGGCGTCGGCCACCAGGACCGCCCGGCGCAGCGGAAGCCCCGAGTCGCCGGGCTCGGCGGCCAGCAGCCGCAACGACGCCAGCGCCGCCTCCCCGATCGCGACCTCGGCCAGCTCCTCGTCGTCACCCTCGGCGTAGGACTCCCGCAGCGTCGGCGTCACCGCGAACGCCGTACCGGACAGCGGCTGAACCGACCCGACGGCCACCAGCTGCTGCAGCATGGCCAGCGTGGCCGGGATGTAGACCCGCACCTAGATCAGTGGTCCTTCTCCGAGTGGTTGAGCAGGGTCGAGACGTAGTCGGGCACGTAGGTCGACAGCTCGCGCGGCGGCCGGTGGTAGTTGCCCAGCACCGATCGCTTGGGCAGTTCGACCTCGGGCTGTTCGACTTCCTCGTACTCGATGCTCGACAGCAGGTGCGCGATCATGTTCAGCCGCGCGTGCTTCTTGTTGTTGGACTCCACGACGAACCACGGGCTGGCCGGGATGTCGGTGTGCACCATCATCTGGTCCTTGGCCCGCGAGTAGTCCTCCCAGCGGTAGATCGACTCCAGGTCCATCGGGCTGAGCTTCCAGCGCCGCAGCGGGTCGTTGCGGCGGGACTTGAACCGGTGCAGCTGCTCGTCGTCGGACACCGAGAACCAGTACTTGCGCAGGATGATCCCGTCGTCGATGAGCATCTGCTCGAAGATCGGGCACTGCCGCAGGAACAGCGTGTGCTCCTGCGGGCGTGCAGAACCCCATCACCAGCTCGACCCCGGCGCGGTTGTACCAGGACCGGTCGAACAGCACGATCTCACCGCGGGCCGGCAGGTGCTCGATGTAGCGCTGGAAGTACCACTGGCCCCGCTCCCGCTCGGTGGGCGCGGGCAGGGCGGCGATCCGCGACGCGCGCGGGCTGAGGTACTCGGTGATGCGCTTGATGGTGCCGCCCTTGCCGGCGGCGTCGCGGCCCTCGAAGACCACCACGATCCGCGCGCCGGTGGCCTTGACCCACTCCTGCAGCTTCACCAATTCGGTTTGCAGCCGATACAATTCGGCCTCGTAGACGTCTTTGGGAAGCTTGCGGTCGACCTTCTTTTTCAGGTCGTCACCGTCGGAATGGTCCTTGCTCACCGCCGCATACTACGTCGGCGGCGCGTTCTACTGAGCGGCCTCGAGAAGTTCCTCGAGTGATTCGGCCAACAGTGCGGGCAGCACGTCGACGTCGCTCATCGCGTCGCGGTCGGCGTTGATGCCGAAATAGAGCATCCCGCAGTAGGACGTCACCCCGATGGCCAGCGACTGGTTGTGCAGCAGCGGCGGGACCGCATAGGTCTCCAGCAGCTTGGTCCCGGCCAGGTACATCTGCGACTGCGGGCCCGGCACGTTGGTGATCAGCAGGTTGAACTGGCGGGCCGAGAACTGGGTGGCCACCCGGGTGCCCATCGCGTGCAGCGTCGGCGGCGCGAACCCGGACAGCGTCACGATCGTGCGCGCATCCACCAGGGTCGCCGCCGCCGAGTGCGACTCGGTGGCGTGGGCGATCTGCGACAGCCGCACCACCGGGTTGCCCTCGCCCACCGGCAGATCCACCAGGAACGGCGCCACCTCGCTGATCGCCTGGCCCGGACCCGAGGACTCCAGTTCGGCCTCCGGGTACACCGACGTCGGGGCCATCGCCCGCACCGTCGAGGTGGTGGTGACCGGCTCCCCGCGGGACAGCAGCCAGTTGCGCAGGGCACCGGCGATCACGGCCAGCACGACGTCGTTGACGTCGCAGTCGTAGCGCGACCGGACCCGCCGGTAGTCCGCCAGCGAGCCGGACGCCACGGTGAACCGCCGGTTGCGGGAGACCTTGGTGTTCAGCGGGCTGTCCGGCGCCGTGCCGCGGGCCACCGTGCGGGCGAGGTCGCTCGCGCGGCGGACGAGGTCGGCCAGCTCGCCGCTGTTGGTGATCACGTCGGTGACCGTCGAGCGGACCGCCTCCAGTTGCTGGCCGGGCCGGGCGAGCCAGTCGCCGACCGCGCCGAGCAGCAGCTGGCGGCTGCTGGGCTCGCGGCCGGGGATCCAGATGTCCTCCCCGAACGCCGGCGGCCGCTGGGTGCGGTCGGCGATGACGTGGCCGATCTCCAGTGCCGTCATGCCGTTCACCAGCGCCTGATGCGACTTGGTGTAGACGGCCAGCCGGTTCTTGGCCAGACCCTCGATGAGATACATCTCCCACAGCGGGCGCGACCGATCCAGCGGCCGGGAGCCCAGCCGGGCGATGAGCTCGTGCAGCTGGGCGTCGCTTCCCGGCGACGGCAGCGCCGACCGGCGCACGTGATAGGTGATGTCGAAGTCGGGATCGTCGACCCACACCGGGCGCGCCAGGCCGAACGTCACCTCGCGGACCTTCTGCCGGTAGCGCGGAATCTGCGGCAGCCGGCGTTCGATGGTCTCCAGCAGGGTGTCGTAGCTCAGGCCCGACCGCGGCTTGCGCAGGATGGACAGCGAGCCGACGTACATCGGCGTCGAGGTGTTCTCCTGGTAGTAGAACGAGGCGTCCGATGCTGACAGCCGAGTCACCATCGTTGCGGCATTCCCCTCTTCGACTACAACCATTTCCCCGGGTCGCTCCGCTCCTGCCCGCCGAGCACCCGAATCCGTCTGGACACGGTAACCGCCAATACCGGTCCCCCGCATCGCGGGTGCATACGCGTACGCGCTGTCTGTGCCATCATGTCGGCATCGGTTCGCCCCTCTCCAGCGACCGGTCCCCTGTCGGCCGATCACCGGAGAGTGCCCATGTCCAGCGTCGTTCCCGTCGTCGACTACGAGCCGCCCACGCTGCACGCTCCCGGCCCGGTGCGCCTGACCCGCCGACGCGCGCCGGCCGCGCCGACGCGTCCGGCACCGGTCCCCGACACCACGCCGCTGCGGGCCGCCGGCGGGTTCGCCGACGCGGCACTGCGGCGGGTACTCGAGGTGATCGACCGTCGCCGGCCCCTGGCCCAGCTGCGGCCGCTACTGGCGGCGGGGCTGGTCGACTCGCTCCTGCCGGCCGTGGCCCATCACGACCGGCGCAGCGCCGCCCGGTTGCGGCGGGTGCGGGTCCAACCCGTCGGCACCGACGGCACGGCAGCCGAGGTGGCCGCGATCTACACCCGCGACGAGCGGGTGCGCGCGATCGCCTGCCGGGTGGAGCAGGTGGCGACGGTCACCGGGGTGCGCTGGCAGGTCGTCGCCCTGCACATCGGTTGACGCGTGTGTGAATAATCGGTCGCCATGAGTGGCCTGAGTTCAATCGCAATGGGTACCGCACCGGTGGCCGGTGGCGCGCTGCTGGCGATCGCCGCCAGCCGGTTCGCCGGCGCCGCGCCCGATCAGCGGGTCCAGATCAAGCAGGATCTGGACATCCTCGACCGGCTCCCGCCCGAACCGGAAGATCGCCGGCTCATCATCGTCGAGGCCGTCGGGGCGCGGCTGGACTACCTGATCTCCGCCGGGGAGAAGTCCCGGGACCTGTGGGAGACGGCGCGCTCGTACAAGGGCAACTGGCGTGACGTGGCCTCCCGGTCCAAACACACGAGTTAGCTCCGACGCAGCGTCTTCTGGTCCTTGGCACGCTGCCGCGCGGCCTCGCGGCGCTCCTTGCGGGTGCCACCGGCCGGGGCGGCGTGCTTGCCGCCACCGTTGCGCTTCACCTCGGCCGTACCGTCCTCCGCCGGACCGCTGTAGGTCAGCTGGCGGGACTCCTCGTCCTCGATGCCCTTGGCGCGCAGAGCCGCCGGAGCGGCGTGGCGTCCGCTCGGCTCCTCGTCCTCCTCGGGCGCGCCGAGATCGGCCAGCCCCTGCGGGGTGGCGACCGGGGCGACCGTCGGCGCCGTCTGCGGCACGGCCTCGACCTGGACGTTGAACAGGAAGCCGACCGACTCCTCCTTCACGCCGTCGAGCATGGCGATGAACATGTCGTAGCCCTCGCGCTGGTACTCGACCAGCGGGTCGCGCTGCGCCATGGCCCGCAGGCCGATGCCCTCCTTGAGGTAGTCCATCTCGTAGAGATGCTCGCGCCACTTGCGGTCGAGGACGTTGAGCAGCACGTTGCGCTCGAGCTGGCGCATGGCGCCCTCGCCAGCGAGCGCCTCGATCTCGGCTTCCCTTGTGGCGTAAGCCTTTTCGGCGTCCGCCGATCAACGCGTCGAGCAGCTCTTCGCGGGTCAGCTCACCGGGTTCACCGACCGCGTCGGAGTCGATCAGGTCGTGATGGTCGATGCCCACCGGGTAGAGCTGCCGCAGCGCGGTCCACAGCTGCTCGAGATCCCAGTCCTCGGAGTAGCCCTCGGCGGTGGCGCCGTTGACGTAGGCGGTGACGACGTCGACCAGCATGTCGTGGGCCTGCTGCTGCAGGTTCTCCCCCTCGAGGATCCGGCGGCGCTCCTCGTAGATGACCTTGCGCTGCTGGTTCATCACCTCGTCGTACTTGAGGACGTTCTTGCGGATCTCGAAGTTCTGCTGCTCGACCTGGGTCTGCGCGCTCTTGATCGCGCGGGTGACCATCTTGGCCTCGATGGGCACGTCGTCGGGCAGGTTGAGCCGGGTCAGCAACGACTCCAGCGTCGCGCCGTTGAACCGCCGCATGAGCTCGTCGCCCAGCGACAGGTAGAACCGCGACTCACCCGGGTCGCCCTGACGGCCGGAGCGCCCGCGCAGCTGGTTGTCGATACGGCGTGACTCGTGGCGCTCGGTGCCCAGCACGTAGAGGCCGCCGACGGCGATGACGTCCTCGGCCTCCTCGGCGGCCTCGGCCTTGACCTTCGGCAGTTCCTCGTGCCAGGCCGCCTCGTACTCGTCGGGCGTCTCGACCGGGTCGAGGCCGCGCTCACGCAGCCGCCGGTCGAGCCAGGAAGTCGATGTTGCCGCCGAGCACGATGTCGGTACCGCGGCCGGCCATGTTGGTGGCCACCGTGATGGCGCCGCGGCGGCCGGCCTCGGCGATGATGCCGGCCTCCTGCTCGTGGTACTTGGCGTTGAGGACGTTGTGCGGGATGCGCCGCTTCTGGAACTGGCGCGACAGGTACTCCGACCGTTCGACGCTGGTGGTGCCGATCAGGACCGGCTGGCCCTTCTCGTAGCGCTCGGCGACGTCGTCGACGACGGCGATGTACTTGGCTTCCTCGGTCTTGTAGATCAGGTCTGGTCTGGTCCTTGACGGACCATCGGCCGGTTGGTCGGGATCTGCACCACGCCGAGCTTGTAGATCTCGTGCAGCTCGGCGGCCTCGGTTTCGGCGGTGCCGGTCATGCCGGCGAGCTTGTCGTAGAGCCGGAAGTAGTTCTGCAGGGTGATCGTGGCCAGCGTCTGGTTCTCGGCCTTGATCTCGACGTTCTCCTTGGCCTCGATGGCCTGGTGCATGCCCTCGTTGTAGCGGCGGCCGACCAGCATGCGGCCGGTGAACTCGTCGACGATGAGGACCTCGCCGTTGCGGACGATGTAGTCCTTGTCGCGCTGGAAGAGCTCCTTGGCCTTCAGCGCGTTGTTGAGGTAGCTGACCAGCGGGGAGTTGGCCGCCTCGTAGAGGTTGTCGATGCCGAGCTGGTCCTCGACGAACTCCACGCCCAGCTCGTGCACGCCGATGGTGCGCTTGCTTGATGTCGACCTCGTAGTGGGTGTCCTTCTCCATCAGCGGCGCGATGCGGGCGAACTCGCTGTACCAGTGCGAGGCGCCGTCGGCCGGGCCGGAGATGATCAGCGGGGTGCGGGCCTCGTCGATGAGGATGGAGTCGACCTCGTCGACGATGGCGAAGTTGTGGACCGCGCTGCACCATCTCCTCCACCGAGTGCGCCATGTTGTCGCGCAGGTAGTCGAAGCCGAACTCGTTGTTGGTGCCGTAGGTGATGTCGGCGGCGTAGGCGACGCGCCGCTCGTCGGGAGTCATCCGGCCAGGATCACCCCGACCTCCAGGCCCAGGAACCGGTGCACCCGGCCCATCCACTCGCTGTCGCGTTTGGCCAGGTAGTCGTTGACGGTGACGACGTGCACGCCCTTGCCGGCCAGCGCGTTGAGGTAGGCGGGCAGCACGCAGGTCAGGGTCTTGCCCTCACCGGTCTTCATCTCGGCGACGTTGCCGAAGTGCAGGGCCGCGCCACCCATGACCTGGACGTCGAAGTGGCGCTGGGACAGCACCCGCCAGGCCGCCTCGCGGGCCACCGCGAAGGCCTCGGGCAGCACGTCGTCGAGGTCTTCACCGTCGGCGACGCGCTTCTTGAACTCGTCGGTCTTGGCCCGCAGCTCGGCGTCGGTGAGCTTCTCCACGTCGTCGGACAAGGTGTTGACATAGTCAGCCACCCCCCTGAGGCGCTTGACCATGCGACCTTCGCCGAGGCGCAGCAACTTCGACAGCACAGTGTGTTCCCCTGTGGATTGGAGGCTTGAGCGCCCTCCATCCTAGGTCACGTGCTGGTCCACCCCCGTCAGCGGAGTTCAGGCAAGCCGGATCAGGCCGTAGTCGTAGGCGTGGCGGCGGTAGACGACCGAGGGGCGATCCGTCTCCTTGTCCTGGAACAGGAAGAAGTCGTGACCCACCAGTTCCATCTCGTAGAGCGCGTCATCGACCGTCATCGGCTTGGCCGGGTGCTCCTTGGTCCGCACGATGCGGCCAGGCTCGTGATCCTCGACGGCGGCCTGCTCGACGGCGGATGCGGATTCCTTGTTCGGCGCGAACGCCTCGACGGCGTCCACCACCGCGGTGGCCTGGTGCAGCGAGACCGGCGTCTTGTCGCCGTAGTGGACCTTGCGGCGGTCCTTGCTGCGGCGCAGCCGGTTCTCCAGCTTGTGCACCGCGGCCTCGAAGGCGCCGTAGAAACTGTCGGCGCAGCCTTCACCGCGGACGACGGGGCCGCGTCCGCGCGCGGTGATCTCGACGTGCTGGCAGTTCTTGCGCTGGCGGCGGTTGCGTTCGTGCTCGAGCTCGACGTCGAAGCGGTAGATCGAGCGATCGAACCGCTCGAGGCGAGCGAGCTTCTGTGCGACATAGACGCGGTAGTGGTCGGGGACCTCGACGTTGCGGCCCGTCACCTGGACTTCGGCGCGCCCCTCGGTCTCGGCGGATTCGTCGGCGTCGGTCAGCTGATCGGCGTTCACGGATTGTGTTGACATGCTTGACAACTCGTTTCTCTTACGGGTTGCACGCACTGCGGCGTGCCCGGCCTGTCATTCGATGACGGCGCAAGGCAGGAAAGGCACGGACTCTCACCCGCCGGCGCCAGAGGTCGAAGAACTCACCTCCTACCGTTCTCGGCGAAGTGGCGGACCTGATGCTAGGTCCCCCCGTGATGTGTTCACGGTGTGTTGGCCCCGACGGTAGTCGGTGTTCACGCGGTGGTGCCACCTTTTCGTCGCCCCAGTTTCGGTGTTCTTTCGACCTTCGTTACAAGGACCAAAGTCACGCGTGCGCCAGGGTCAGCACAGCTGTCACTTTCGCCCCTGCAGTGTGCAGTGTTCGCACCGCTTCGCGGGCCGTCGCGCCGGTGGTGACGATGTCGTCGACCAGCAGAACCGGGCCCGAGACCGGCCGGGTGAGCCGCACCCGGCCGTCGAGGTTGCGCTGGCGCGCGGTGCTGGTCAGTCCGACCGAGTCGCGGACCATTGCCCTGGTGCGCAGGGCCGGCACGACGGTGATGGCGGGGTGGGCCCGGGTCGCGGCGGTGGCGATCCGGGTGACGGGGTCGCCGCCGCGGCGGCGGGCTGCCGACGCGCGGGTCGGGGCGGGGACGACCGTGACCGGGGTGTCGAGAATGCCCCAGTGGATCAGGTGGTGGACCCCGAGGGCCAGGGCACGGGCCAGCGGCGCGACGAGGTCGCGACGGCCGTGTTCCTTGAGGGCGACGATGGCCTGCCGGCGCGGGCCGGCGTAGCGGCCGAGGGCGAAGACGGGCACGCCGGGGTCGACGCGCAGGGTAACGAGGTGCGGTTCGTCGGACTTGACCTCCAGCGCCGCGGCGCAAACGTCACACCACCGGGTCGACGGCGCGCCGCAGCCACCGCATTCCAGCGGCAGGACCAGGTCGAGCATGTTGTCAGTGTGCCGCCAGGGTGTGACAGCTCAGAGCTCATCTTGCTCTTTCGGCTTGGCTCGAATTGGAGCGCATGTCGGCTGGGCTCTCGGTGTGCGTGGCGGATTGGGTTGTCGGCCTTGAATATCCAGGCAACAAGCCTAGTTGGTGGTGGGTGGTGGTTGGGGTTGGAAGGGTTCGTACCACCACCAGTCGGCGCGTTCGCCGGTCGGTCCGGGACAGGGTGGGACGTCGGGTGGGGGACCGGTGGGTGGGCGCGCGAGTGATCCTGCGGTGAGTGGTCTGCCGCAGCTGTCGGTGACGGTGAGATCCTCGGCGGGTCCGGTGATGGTGATCAGGCCGCGGTGATGGGCCCGATGGTGATACGGGCAGACCAGCACCAGGTTGGACAGCTCGGTGGGCCCGCCGTCTTCCCAGTGCCGGATGTGGTGGGCATGCAGCCCGCGGGTGGCCCCGCAGCCGGGCACCGCGCATGTCGGGTGGCGGTGCTCCAGGGCGCGGCGCAGCCGCCGGCTGACCGTGCGAGTGGCCCGGCCCACACCGATGGGTCGGCCGTCACGTTCGAACCACACCTCGCAGGTGGCATCACAGCTCAGATACCGGCGGTCGGCCTCGGACAGCAGCGGACCCAGATGCAGGGCGGCGGCGCGCTGCCTCACATCGACGTGGACCACCACGGTGGTGTGCTGCCCGTGCGGGCGGCGGGCGGCTTCGGTGTCCCAGCCGGCCTCGACCAGACGCAGGAACGCCTCGAGGTCACCGGGCATCGGCGGCGCGCTCGGCGAGCCGTTGTCGTGGGCCTGTTTCCACTCGGCGATCAGCGCCTCACGGTGGGAGGCCAGCGCCGCCTCGAACTTCGCCCCCTCGACATGGGGCAGCCTGATCCGCCACCAACTGAACTGCTCATCGCCAGACTTACTGATCGAGGCCTGCGGGTCCGGGCGGGGATCGGGATCCGGGCGCGGTTCGAGCTTGACCGCGGTGCGCAACTGGTTGACCGTGGCGACCGCGGCCAACTGCGCGTAATGCTCATCGGAGCCGTCCGCCGCGCGCGCGGCGATGACACCGACCTGATCCAGTGACAGCCGACCCTTTCGCAGTTCTCCGACGCAGCGGGGGAAGGCCTCGCTGCGGCGGGCGACGGTGGTGATCGTGTGGGCGTTGGCCGACGAGGCGCCCAGCTTCCAGGCCACCAACGCCGCCACCGACCGGGCACCCGTGGAGCCGCACAACTCGTCGCGATCCATCTCGGCGACGATCTCCACGATGCGCCCATCAATCGCGTTGCGCTGACCGGCCAACTCCGCCAACTCCTCGAACAACACCTCAAGACGCTCATCAGGCGTTACCGCGGTGGTCGAGGACATGACGTCATCATCCCAGAGGGGTACGACAAAAATCGGCCACGCCAAACCTGCTGTAGTTCAACGGTTTAGCTTAGCTAACCCATCAGCACCCGGATCGGGTCACTGCCGTCCCAGCCGGCGGCCGCTGAGCGCACCAGCTCGGCCATCCCGACCGTCGCGGGCGTGAGTTCCATCAGCTCGATGATCGTCGCCGGTGCGGCCGGGGGCTCGAAGTACGCGTACCGCGCCGAATCCGGGTCGCCGCCGGACCACACCACCGGCCAGCCCGCCGCCCGGCCGGCCGCCAGCGCGTCGTCGAAGTTCTCCGCCCAGTAGGCCAGCTGGTGGTAGCCGTCGCCGCCGGCGTCGGTGAACTCCGAATAGATCGACGGGGTGTCGTCGTCCTGGTGGATCACCTCGAGTCTGCAGGTCACCGCTGTTGGCGAAACCGACGGTCAAGGTGACCGTGCAGGGCTCACCGCGATACAGCCCCGACTGCGTGATCCCCCGCAGCACATACCATGGGCCGACGCCGAGCTGCACCCACGTGTCCAGCGTCTGGTCGAAATCGCGCACGATGTAACCGATTTGGCGGATGACGCCGGGCAGCACAGGTCCGGACACGCGATGCTCCTTGTCAGCCGGGCAGCACCGGCACCGTGCCGGGCACCATGAAAGGTCTTACATCCGACCAGGATTGGCCGTTCTCGGCGGTGGTGCCCGACAGCTGCAGCACCCCGCGGGCGTCGGAGACGTAGACCGCCGACGGGTTGGCGGCCACCGACGACACCGGGATCACCAGGTTGCCGCTGGGCCCGTCGGAGTTCACGCCGTCGAGGTTGACGTAGGACACCGGGTGGGCGGGATCGGTGCGGGTGACCACCATGTCGTCGCCGGTGCGCCAGGACAGCGACACCACCGAGGAACCCAGCCCGAAGCCCAGCCGGCGCGGATACGTCATGGCGAACTCGCCGACCGGGGTCTGCTCGATCTCGGCCAGCACCACCTGGCCGTTGATCACCATCGCCGCGCGGGTGCCGTCGCGAGACAGCTGCAGTTCGGTGATGGCGCCGGGGAACTTCGACGTCACCGCGGCGGAATCCACCGGGATGCGCGCGGGCTGGCCGGAGGCCTCCTCCTGGATCACCCGCACCACGCTGTTGCCGTCGACCACCACCCAGACCGCGTCGTCCAGCGCCCACGACGGCCGGGTCAGCGACCGGGCGTCGGTCACCTGCGCGGCGGCCCCGCCGTTGGGGCCGATCCACAGCGACGACGCCATGTCCGGAGCGCCGGGGCGCAGGGTCACCACCGAGGCGATGTCGCGGCCGGTGCGCGACAGCGCCGCGGCCGCCTGGTCCCCCATCGCGCCGAACGATCCGGGCACCGGGGTCGCCCGCTGACCGTCCAGCGACACCATGGCGCCGCCGAGCAGCGCGTGCACACCGGCCGAGGCGCCGTCCACCGCGCCCGGGTCGGTGGCCGCCAGGTCGGTGGTGTTCCAGCCGTCGGCGAACCGGTCGTCGAGGGCGGCACCGTCGGCGTTGATGACGTACGGACCCTTGATGTCGGCGCGGGCCAGGGTCCAGATGATCTGCGCGGCAACCAGTTGCCGACTGTGCGGATCGGTGGTGGTGAGGTTCTCCAGTTCGACGCGGGCACCGCCGTAGCCGCGCCCGATGCCGGTCTTGCCGCCGTCGGCGCGGGTCACCGGACCGATCATCTTCAGCGGCGGGCCGAGCAGGTTGCGCACGGTCTTGGCCATCTCGGGCCGCGGGCCGCCGATCAGCTTGCTGACCAGTTCGGTGGCCAGCTGATCGGGATCGGAGACCGCCAGATAGCGCGGGTCGGGCACCACGGTCTTGCCGGTGGGGTCGACGAAGTAGAGGGTGGCGCGCTTGTAGGTGGCCTGGAACTGCTGCCAGTCCAGGAACACCCCGTTGGGCAGCTTGTTGATCCGCCACCCGTCCGCCGTCTGCACCAGCTCGACGGGGCCGGGGTCGGGCAGCTGCCCGTCGGCGGTCTCGAACACTCCGATGTCGGACAGCGAGCCGAGCATGTCGGCCTTCATCGTCACCGAAACCCGGTCCGAGTGACCGTGTTTCGACGAACACCACCTTGTCGATCAGCAGCGCGCTGCCCTGGTCGTCCCAGTCGTTGGACGCCGATTCGGTGAGGAACTGCCGCGCCGCCAGGTGCCGGTTCGCCGGATCGGCTGTGGCCTTGAGGAATTCGCGCAGCAACTGGTCGGGGTCCATTCCGGGGGTCGGCTTGGGCAGGCTCTTGGGCTGGGGCCGCTCGACGGTCCCGATGGCCTGCGGCGCGGAGGAGTTCGGCACCCCCGCGCATCCGCCCGTCAACATCGCGACCAGCCCGACCATCAGCAGGGTCAGCAAGCGGCGTGTCACACGCTCTCCTGCGCGGGTTCGCGCTGGCGCAGTTGGCGTTGCTGTTTGCGGGCTTCTCGGCGTTCTGTCGCAACGGGTTTCAGTGGCAGCGGACTGGTGGTGACCTTGTGACCGCGGGTCAGTGGCAGCGTCAGCCGGAAGCACGCGCCCTTGCCCGGTTCGCCCCAGGCCTCCAGCCGGCCCTGGTGCAGCCGGGCGTCCTCGATGCTGATCGCCAGGCCCAGCCCGGTTCCACCGGAGCGGCGCACCCGCGACGGGTCGGACCGCCAGAACCGGCTGAACACCAGCTTCTCCTCGCCCGGGCGCAGGCCGACGCCGTAGTCGCGGACCGTGACCGCGACGGTGTCCTCGTCGGCGGCCATCCGGATCCGCACCGGCTTGTGTTCGGCGTGGTCGATGGCGTTGGCGATCAGGTTGCGCAGGATGCGTTCGACGCGGCGCGGGTCGACCTCGGCGATGACCTCCTGCTCGGGCACGTCGAGCAGCAGTTCGATACCGGCCTCGTCGGCCAGATGCCCGACGTTGCCCAGCGCCTTGTTGACCGTCAAGCGCAGATCGACCGCCTCCACCGACAGCTCGGCCACACCGGCGTCGTGCCGGGAGATCTCCAGCAGGTCGTTGAGCAGGGTCTCGAACCGGTCGAGCTCGTTGACCATCAGCTCGATCGAGCGCCGCAGCGCCGGGTCGAGTTCCTCGGAGTGGTCGTAGATGAGGTCGGCGGCCATCCGCACGGTGGTCAGCGGGGTGCGCAGCTCGTGGCTGACGTCGGAGGTGAAGCGGCGCTGCAGGTTGCCGAACTCCTCGAGCTGGGTGATCTGGCGCTGCAGGCTTTCGGCCATGTCGTTGAACGACACCGCCAGCCGGGCCATGTCGTCCTCGCCGCGAACGGGCATGCGCTCGGAGAGGTGGCCCTCGGCGAAGCGTTCGGCGATCCGCGACGCCGAGCGCACCGGCAGCACCACCTGCCGTGAGACCAGCAGCGCGATCCCGGCCAGCAGGACCAGCAGCACCAGACCGCCGGTGGCCATGGTCCCGCGAACCAGCGTGATCGTGCTCTCCTCGCTGTTGAGCGGGAAGATCAGGTACAGCTCGAGATTGGGCACCCGCGACGGGGCCGGGGTGCCGATCAGCAACGCCGGGCCGGAGAAGCTCTCGGTGTGCACGGTGGAGTACTGGTAGCTGACCTGTCCGGCTTTGACGAAGTCGCGCAACGATTTCGGGATCTGGTCCACCGGCCCGGTGCCGGTCGCCGCCCGCGGGCCGTCGCCGGGGACCATCAGCACCGCGTCGAAGGTGCCCGCGAGCGCGGCGCCGGAGGACTGGCCGGTCTTGGAGATCAGGGTGTTGCGGGCCAGCTGCAGGCTGCTGTCCAGCGAGCGCGCCTCCTCGCCGCTGACGATGCCGCTGACGGTGTTGCGGGCCCGGTCGATCTCCTCGGTGGCGGCGCGCACCTTCACGTCGAGCACCCGATTGGTGATCTGGCTGGTCAGCACGAAACCGAGCACCAGGATCACGGCCAACGACAGACCCAGCGTCAGAACGACGACGCGCAGTTGCAGCGAGCGACGCCAGACCTGCGCGACTGCCCGACTCAGCGCACTCGTGCCCCGAACCAGGGGGCCCGGATCGCCCCCAAGGACCGCGGATGCGCGCTCGAGGGAAATCACAAGCGGCGCTCCTCAGCCACGGGGCGGCAGTGTCGCCGCGGGGGTCACGGCGGTCCGGCCTTGTATCCCACTCCTCGAACGGTCAGCACCACCTGCGGGTTCTCCGGGTCCTTCTCGACCTTGGCCCGCAAGCGTTGGACATGCACGTTCACCAAACGGGTGTCGGCGGGGTGGCGATATCCCCACACCTGTTCGAGCAGCACATCACGAGTAAACACCTGCCGCGGTTTGCGTGCCAGCGCCACCAGGAGGTCGAACTCCAGCGGAGTCAGCGAAATCTGCTCGCCCTCGCGGGTGACCTTGTGGGCGGGCACGTCGATGTCGATGTCGGCGATCGACAGCATCTCGGCCGGCTCGTCCTCGTTGCGACGCAACCGGGCGCGCACCCGCGCCACCAGTTCCTTGGGCTTGAACGGCTTCATCACGTAGTCGTCGGCGCCCGACTCCAAGCCCAGCACCACGTCGACGGTGTCGGTCTTGGCGGTCAGCATGACGATCGGCACACCGGAGTCCGCGCGCAGCACCCGGCACACGTCGATGCCGTTCATGCCGGGCAACATCAGGTCCAGTAGCACCAGATCCGGGCGCAACTCGCGCACCGCGGTCAGCGCCTGCGTACCGTCGCCGATGACCGCGGTGTCGAAACCCTCACCACGCAGCACGATGGTGAGCATCTCGGCCAGCGACGGGTCGTCGTCGACAACCAGAATCCTTTGCCTCATGTTGTCCATGGTGTCACCGAATCGCGACAAACCCCGGCTACCACACGGCGAGTTGCGACATTTACCCTGCGTGCAATGACCGGGCCAGCGTGGCCGGATCGACGTCCGGAGCCACCACCGACCACGGCCCGCCCCAATCGGCGGCCGCCAGTTCGGCGTACACCGCGCCGGTGCGCTGCTGCAGGCCGTCGTCGCGCTCGTAGGCGTCACGCGCCCGGTCGGCCTCCTGCTCGGCCCGGTGCCGGGCGCGCTGAGCGGCCAACTCGACCGAGGCGTCGAGCAGAATCTGGCGGTCCGGCCGGGGCAGGGCGAACCGGTCGTATTCGAGCCGCCCGACCCACGACACCACCTCGCCGGCGATGCCCTGGTGCAGACGGGCGGCGCTGTAGGCGGCGTTGGAGGCGACGTAGCGGTCGAGGATGACGACGTCGTGCGCGGCGCACAGCGCCGCGATGTGGTCCTTGGCGCCGGCGCGGTCGAGCGCGAAGAGCACCGCCATCGCGTAGACGGAGTCGGCGAGGTCACCGTGCTGGCCGTGCAGCGCCTCGCTGGCGAGATCGGCGGTGACCGAGTCGCCGTAGCGCGGGAATGCCAGCGTGGTCACCGACCGGCCGTCGGCCTCGAAAGCCTGCTGCAGGCCCCGGCCCAGCGTGCGCTTGCCCGCACCGTCGAGACCCTCGATGACGATGAGCACGCAGCGAGCCTAATGCTCAGGTGACAGAAACCTCAGTAGCGGTAGTGGTCCGGCTTGTACGGGCCCTCGACGTCGACGCCGATGTACTCGGCCTGCTCCTTGGTCAGCCTGGTCAGCGAACCGCCGAGCGCTTCGACGTGGATCTTGGCGACCTTCTCGTCGAGATGCTTGGCGAGCCGGTAGACCTCGTTGTCGTACTCGTCGTTCTTGGTCCACAGCTCGATCTGCGCGATCACCTGGTTGGAGAAGCTGTTGCTCATCACGAACGACGGGTGGCCGGTGGCGTTGCCGAGGTTGAGCAGTCGGCCCTCGGACAGCACGATGATCGAGTGGCCGTCGGGGAAGATGAACTCGTCGACCTGCGGCTTGATGTTGATTCGGCGGATGTCCGGATCACGCTCGAGACGGGCCATCTCGATCTCGTCGTCGAAGTGGCCGATGTTGCCGAGGATCGCCTGGTGCTTCATCGACCGCATGTGGTCGAGGGTGATGATGCCCTGGTTGCCGGTCGCGGTGATGATGATGTCCGCCCAGCCGACGGCCTCTTCGACGGTCTTGACCTCGAAGCCGTCCATCAGCGCCTGCAGCGCGTTGATCGGGTCGATCTCGGTGACCGCCACGCGCGCGCCCTGCGCCTTGAGCGCCTCGGCGCAGCCCTTGCCGACGTCGCCGTAGCCGCAGACCAGCGCGGCCTTGCCGCCGATGAGGACGTCGGTGCCGCGGTTGATGCCGTCGATCAGCGAGTGCCGGGTGCCGTACTTGTTGTCGAACTTGCTCTTGGTGACCGAGTCGTTGACGTTGATCGCCGGGAACGTCAGCTCGCCGGCGGCGGCGAACTGGTAGAGCCGCAGCACACCGGTGGTGGTCTCCTCGGTGACGCCCTTGACCGACTCCGCGACCTTGGTCCACTTCGTGTTGTCGGCCTCGATCGAGCGACGCAGCAGGTTCAGGAAGACCTTGTACTCGTCGGAGTGCTCGTCGCCCTCCGGCGGCACGACGCCGGCCTTCTCGAACTCGGCGCCGCGCAGCACCAGCATGGTGGCGTCACCGCCGTCGTCGAGGATCATGTTCGCCGGGCCCGACCCCTGGGTCGAGCTCCGCTCCTCGTCTCCCTCGGGCCAGGTGAGCATCTGCTCGGCGGCCCACCAGTACTCCTCCAGCGACTCGCCCTTCCAGGCGAACACCGGAACGCCCTTGGGCTCCTCCGGGGTGCCGTGCGGGCCGACGACGGTCGCGGCGGCGGCATGGTCCTGGGTGGAGAAGATGTTGCAGGACGCCCAGCGCACCTCCGCGCCCAGCGCGACGAGAGTCTCGATCAGCACGGCGGTCTGCACCGTCATGTGCAGCGAGCCGGAGATCCGCGCGCCCTTGAGCGGCAGCACGTCGGCGTACTCGCGGCGCAGCGACATCAGGCCCGGCATCTCGTGCTCGGCCAGCCGGATTTCCTTGCGACCGAACTCGGCCAGTCCGAGGTCGGCAACCTTGTAGTCGATTCCGTTGCGGGAGTCCGCAGTCAAAGTCATGGCCACAACGTTATCCCGCAACACCATGCCGGGACCAAACCGGGTCAGCCGAGCTTGACGACCAGCTTTCCGACGTTCTTGCCGTCGAACAGCATGTTGATCGCCGTGGGCAGCTGCTCGAAGCCCTCGACGACCGTCTCGAGCGGCTTGAGCTTTCCCTGCTGC
This sequence comes from uncultured Actinomycetota bacterium, assembly GCA_963765445.1. Lineage (GTDB taxonomy): Bacteria > Actinomycetota > Actinomycetes > Mycobacteriales > Mycobacteriaceae > Mycobacterium. The sequence continues at coordinate 3,166 of CAVXWQ010000025.1, read as the reverse complement.
ATCAAGCCCGCGATCTCGGTGATCGCCTCGGTCGCCTGCCCGAAGTGGTCGAGGACGATGAAGCCCTTGACCAGTGCGCGCTGGATCGAGCAGGTTGCCGAACGCCCGCGGGCCCGGCGGGGGACCTTCGTCGTTGTACTCCGAGATGAGTCCGCACAGCGCCACCCGGGCGCCGATGTTCAGCCTGGTGAAGATCGCATCCATCAAGGCGCCGCCGACGTTCTCGAAGTCCACGTCGATACCGTTGGGCGTCGCCGCCTTGAGCTGGGCGGCCCAGTCGTCGGCGCGGTGGTCGACGGCCGCGTCGAACCCCAGTTCGTCGATGAGCAGCGCACACTTCTGCGGTCCGCCGGCGATGCCGACCACGCGTGCGCCCGCTGCTTTGGCGAGCTGACCGGCAACCGAGCCCACCGCACCCGCGGCGGCCGAGACCACGACCGTCTCGCCCGGCTGCGGCTTGCCGATGTCCCGGATGCCGACCCACGCGGTGAGCCCCGTCATCCCCAGTGCGCCCAGGTAGGCGCTCGGCGAGATGCCCTCGGCGACGTCGACCGGATTCACCATCGAGGCATCCGAGACGACGGCGTACTCCTGCCAGCCCAGCAGGCCCTGCACGGTCTGGCCGACTGTGTAGTTGGGATTCTTCGAGGCCACCACCTGGCCCATGCCGGCCGCTCGCATGACCTCGCCGATGCCGACCGGCGGCAGGTAGGTGGGTGTGTCGTTGATCCACATGCGGTTGGTCGGATCCAGCGAGATCCAGTCGACCCGGACGAGCGCCTCGCCGTCGCTGATCTCGGGAACCGGCTGTTCGGTCAGTTCGAAGGTGTCCGGCCCGATCCGTCCGGAGGGACGTTGACGAAGCAGGAAGCGACGGTTTCGTTCGGCCATCAGCGCACCGTACGTCAGGAAATGTCCGCCACGCCATACCGTTCGGCGAACGGGGTCATCAGGCGCGCGAGATCGGCGGCGACGTCGTGGTCGGCCTCCGGCGGCATCGAGACGTAACTCATCGCGAGCCGGACGATCGCGCGGGCCAGCACACCGGCGTCCTCTTCGGTGGTGCCGACCCAGCTGCTGATGAACGACTCGGTCAGCCGCGCCGAGCAGTGCGTGATGATCGGGCCGCTGTCGGTGGTGATGAGCTGAAGCAGGTCGGGCTTGGCCTCACCCGAGAGCAGCGAGATCACCAGCGGGTCGGCCGCGGACTCGGAGAAGAAGGCCCGAAAGCCCTGCAGGAACGCGGCATTGACGTCGCCGACGTTCGTCTCGATCGCCGCGGACACTGCGCCGACCAACCGATCGGCCAGCCGCATCGCGTAGGCCTGCGCCAGGCCCTGACGCGAGCCGAACTCGTTGTAGATGGTCTGCCGGCTGACGCCGGCGGTGCGGGCGACGTCGGACAGCGTGATGGCCGACCAGTCCTTGGCCAGCAACTCCTCACGCATCGCGTCGAGCACGGTGTCGCGCAACAGCGCGCGCGAGGCCTCGGGATAGGGAACCCGAGGCTTGGTCACACGCGCGAGCGTAACCGACCCGACCCGCGAACGAGGCGGGTCACGGACGGGCGACTTCCACCATCACGAAGTCGGACTTGGCCGCGCCGCAGTCCGGGCAGCTCCAGTCCTCGGGGATGTCGTCCCACCGGGTGCCCGGTGCGATGCCGTCTTCCGGCCAGCCCTTGGCCTCGTCGTACTCGAAGCCGCACTGCACGCAGAGGAAGAGCTTGTAGTCGGTTTCACTCATTTACTGACCTCCATGGATTCGAAGTCGACCTTCTCGCGAACCCCGCAGTCGGGGCAGCACCACTCGTCGGGGATGTCGGCCCAGGCGGTGCCGGCCGGGAATCCCTCCCGGGCGGCACCTTTGGCCTCGTCGTAGGTGTAGTCGCAGACCGGGCACTTGTAGGCGCTCATGCCGACGCTCCATAGCGGGCCAGGATCTTCGCCCGACGACGCGGCTCGATGTTCACCTTGGTGATGTCGCCGTTGTAGTGCTCGAGCACCCGGTGGTCCATCATCCGGCGCCAGATCCACGGGAAGTAGGTGACGCCGATCAGGGTGGCGTAGCCGCTGGGCAGTTCGGGCGCGCCGTCCATGCTGCGCAGCGTCTGGTAGCGACGGGTCGGGTTGGCGTGGTGGTCGCTGTGCCGCTGCAGGTGGTAGAGGAACAGGTTGGTCACCAGGTGATCGGAGTTCCAGCTGTGCTGCGGCGTGCAGCGCTCGTAGCGGCCGTTCGCGGTTCTTCTGCCGCAGCAGACCGTAGTGCTCGAGGTAGTTGACCGACTCCAGCATCGAGAAGCCGAACACCGCCTGGATGATCACGAACGGAATCAGCGCCGGGCCGAAGACCGCGATCAGCACACCCCAGAACACCACCGACATCAGCCAGGCGTTGAGCACGTCGTTGCCCAGCCAGGTGCGCGGGTCCCACGGGCTCTTGCCCTGCCGGCGGATCCGGGCGGCCTCGAGGTGCAGAGCGGACTTCGCGCTGCCCCACACGCTGCGCGGCAGGAACTCCCAGAAGGTCTCGCCGAAGCGCGAGGACGCCGGGTCCTCCGGGGTGGCGACGCGCACGTGGTGGCCGCGGTTGTGCTCGATGTAGAAGTGGCCGTAGCAGGTCTGCGCCAAGCTGATCTTGGACATCCAGCGCTCCAGCGACTCCTTCTTGTGGCCCATCTCGTGGGCGGTGTTGATGCCGGTGCCGCCGAGCACGCCGACCGACAGCGCCAGCCCGATCTTGGCCACCCAGCTCAGGCCGCCTTCGTACCCGAGCCAGCTCAGGTTCGACGCGGTGAACGCGTAGGCGCCGAAGAGGACGGTCGCGTACTGGAACGGGATGAAGATGTAGGTGCAGTACCGGTAGTACTTGTCGTTCTCCAGGTACTCCATCACCTCGTCGGGCGGGTTCTGCCCGTCCCGGCCGAACTTGATGTCCAGGGTCGGCAGCAGCACGTAGATCAGGAACGGCCCGACCCAGAAGAACGCCTGCGAGGCCGTGGTCCAGCCGAACTGGTTGAAAGCCCAGATGATCGGCAGCATCACGAACAGTGCCGTGGGCGGCACGAGGCCGAACAGCCACAGATAGCGCTTCTTGTCCCGCCACTGCGTGGCCGGCGCCTGCGCGGCGCCGGTGTCCAACTGAGATGTCATGACTTGACTATAGA
>CAVXWQ010000024.1:0-40993 GCA_963765445.1 uncultured Actinomycetota bacterium | reverse complement strand
AGCTTCGCGTACCGCTCCTCGATCGCCGGCACGTAGTCGGCGAGCTCGGGCACGGCGGCCGCGGCGGTCGAGAGCCGTTCGCGCATCGCGTCCACCCCGAGCGTGGCCGGTCGACGTGCCCAGTTCCTGCGCCAGCGTGGCATGCACCGATGCGACGGCCTCACCCATTCGGTATGCCTCACCGGCGAAGTCGCCGCCCACCTCGTAGGCGTACAGGTCACCCTCGGCATACAGGTCGCGGGTGCTCGCGGTGGCCATGTCCCAACCCTCGGCGGAGTTGGCCGCATACGCGGTCACCATCCCCAGCGGACAGGGCTCGCCGTCAGAACTGGTGTCGAACGTCCCCAGCAGCCGCGCCACGTGCGGGTTGCCTGCCCGGCCCAGCACCCGGTTGAGCTCGATGTCGGGGTTCACCCCGCAGGCCACCCGGCGGAACAGCTTGAGGATCGCCTCCTCACCGAACACCACGCTGGTGTTGCTCTGTTCGGCATCGAACACCCGGGGTGCGGAATCGAGCGGAAGCTCGACGCCGGGCTCCTTGCCGAACGTGACATCACCGATCGTGGCCGACGAGTCGATCAGCGACAGCAGGTACTGCACAGCCGACGGGTCGTACAAGCCGTCATAGGCGGCGTGATCGTCGGCCGCGCCGATCGTCGCGATCGTGCCGTACTCCGACAGTGGGGACGAATCCCATTGCACCAGAACCTGATAGCGCTCGGCAGAGTCATCGGTGTAGGACACGTCGACGAGCATCAGATCCAGCCCGTCCCGCAGCGACACCACCACGGCGGGGTCGGCGGACGATATCGTGCGGCCGCGGCCGGCATACCAGCGCTGCGCCGGCAGCCAGTCGCTCCACGGAAGGTTCTGCGGCCAACTCATTGCTTCACCTCCGAGGGGCACAGCCGAAACCAGTAGAACCCGTGTCCCGGCAACGTGAGCAGGTAGGGCAACTGGCCGATCCGGGGGAACGGCACGTGCCCCGTCAGTTCCACCGGTGTGTAGGAATTCCAATGTTGAAGATTCAACTCGATCGGCTGCGGAAAACGGGACAAATTGTTCACACACAGCACGGTGTCGCCGTCGTCGACCTCACGCACATAGGTCAGCACCGACGGGTTGGAGCCGCTCAGCTCGCGGAACGTACCGACGGCGAAGGCGTCGTAGCGGCGCCGCACCGCCAGCATGGTCCGCGTCCAGTTCAGCAACGACGTCGAACTGTCCCGCTGGGCCTCGACGTTCACCGACTGGTAGCCGTAGACCGGGTCCTGGTTGGGCGGCAGGTAGAGCCGTCCGGGGTTCGCGGTGGAGAAGCCGGCGTTGCGGTCCGGCGTCCACTGCATCGGGGTGCGCACACCGTCGCGGTCGCCCAGCCAGATGATGTCGCCCATGCCGATCTCGTCGCCGTAGTACAGCACCGGCGAACCTGGCAGCGACAGCAGCATCGCGGTGAACAGCTCGATCTGGTTGCGGTCGTTCTCCAGCAGCGGAGCCAGCCGGCGCCGGATCCCCACGTTGGCCTTCATCCGCGGATCCTTGGCGTACTCGGCGTACATGTAGTCACGCTCGTCGTCGGTGACCATCTCCAACGTCAGCTCGTCGTGGTTGCGCAGGAAGATGCCCCACTGCGCCATATCGGGGATCTCTGGCGTCTGCGCCAGGATCTCCGAGATCGGGAAGCGGGATTCCCGGCGCACCGCCATGAAGATGCGCGGCATCAGCGGGAAGTGGAACGCCATGTGGCACTCGTCGCCGCCCATGTCGGGGTCGCCGAAGTACTCGACAACGTCGGCCGGCCACTGGTTGGCCTCGGCCAGCAGCACCCGGCCGGGGAACTCGTCGTCGATCACCTTGCGGCAGTGCTTGAGGAAGGCGTGCGTCTCGGGCAGGTTCTCGCAATTGGTGCCCTCCCGCTCGAACAGGTACGGCACCGCATCGAGCCGGAACCCGTCGATTCCGAGGTCCAGCCAGAACCGCAGGACGTCGATCATCGCCTCCTGCACGGCGGGGTTGTCGTAGTTCAGGTCGGGCTGATGGGAGAAGAACCGGTGCCAGTAGAACTGTTTGCGCACCGGGTCGAACGTCCAGTTCGACTCCTCGGTGTCGATGAAGATGATTCGCGCGTCCGCGTAGCGCTGGCTGGTGTCGCTCCACACGTAGTAGTCGCCGTAGGGGCCATCCGGGTCGCGCCGCGACTCCTGGAACCACGGGTGGGAGTCGGAAGTGTGGTTCATCACCAGGTCGGTGATCACCCGGATGCCGCGCCGGTGGGCGGCGTCGAGCAGCGCGACGAAGTCGTCCACGGTGCCGAACTCGGGCAGCACCCGGTAGAAGTCGCGGATGTCGTATCCGCCGTCGCGCAGCGGTGAGTCGTAGAACGGGGGCAGCCACAGGCAGTCGACGCCGAGCCACTGCAGGTAGTCGAGTTGCTCGATGAGCCCACGCAGGTCACCGGAGCCGTCGGCGTTCGAGTCGTAGAAGGCGCGCACCAGCACCTCGTAGAACACCGCGCTCTTGAACCATGTGCGGTCGGCGGGCAGCGCATGCGCCTGCCCGAAGTCGCCGGCGTTCGGGTGCTCGACGACACCGTCCTCGACGTGGCTGCCCTCTGCCGGGTCGCTGCTCAACTCCATCTAGCTTCCACTACCCCGCACCGACCCAACCGAACCGAACCGTAGCGAGCGTAACGCGTGGCGAGCTCAGTTGCTGCCCTTGAGTTTCGGCGGCCCGGCCTGACCGCGGACGCGACCCAAACCGTGCAGCCGCCACACCGGGTGCAGGATCAGCAGCATCGACACGGTCAAGTAGAAGACCACCGCGATCTTCGGGAACAGGGCACTGACCGCTGTCGACAGCGACATCAGCGCAACCCCCGCCCAGCGTTCCCGCTCCAGCCACGCCAGTTGGGCCCGGTCCGCATCACGGCTCAGTCGCTCGCCGCGGGCGGCGTAGCTGGCCAGCCAGCTGGCGACTACTGCGCTCAGGGTGAGGTTCAGCCCGAAAACCACCACCGCAACGCGCTGCCCGGAGTCGGTCATGTGTGTGGTGAACAGGCTCGTCGAGAACGGCAGGAACGACACGAAGAGCAGCAGCAGCAGATTCAGGCTCACGAACACACCATCCGTCGCGCGCAACAGCTGCGTCAGGCCGGTATGGGCCACCCAGGAACCGCCGATGAACGCGAAACTCACCAGATAGCCCAGAAACGACGGCCACATGTGTTCCAACTGACCGAGCAGCCGGTCCGGGCTGGAGGGCACATGCAGGTCAAGGACCAGCAGGGTGATGACGATGGCGAAGACGCCGTCCGAGAACGCCTCGAGCCGGGTGAGCGGGAACACCCGAGTCCGGTGGGCCCCGTGCGCCTCGGTCGGCTGGCTTTCCGCGTTCTCCACGATCAGCGGACCCGGACTACAACCTTGCCCTTGGCGGTCCTGTTCTCCAGTGATGCCACCGCCGCACCCGCCTGCTCGAAGGGGTAGACCTCCGGCTGCGGCGCGGCCAGTCGACCCGACTTCAGCAGTTCGGCCAGCCCGTCCCACTGCTCGGTCAGCGCGCCCGGATGCGTCATGGTCCAGGCTCCCCAGCCGACGCCGACCACGTCGACATTGTTGAGCAGCAACCGGTTGACCTTCACCGTCGGGATCTCACCGCCGGTGAAACCGACCACGAGCAGTCGCCCACCGGGCGCGAGGGAGCGCAGCGAATCGGTGAACCGGTCGCCGCCGACCGGGTCCATGACGATGTCGACGCCCTTACCGCCGGTGAGTTCGGCGACCGCGTCCTTGAAGCCGTCGGCCAGCACGACGTCGGTGGCACCGGCCGCGCGGGCCACCTCGGCCTTATCTTCGGTGCTGACCACGGCGATCACCCGGCCCGCGCCCAGCGCGGGCGCCAGCCGCAGCGTCGAGGTGCCGATACCGCCGGCCGCGCCGTGCACCAGAACCGTCTCGCCTTGGGCCAGCCGGCCGCGGACCGTCAGCGCGAAGTACACCGTCAGGTCGTTGAACAGCAGCCCGGCGCCCGCCTCGAAGCTGACGTTGTCGGGCAGCGGAAACGCACGATCCTCGGTCAGCACCGCGGTCTCCGCCATCGCGCCGGTGATCATCGTCAGCCCCGCCACCCGATCACCGGGCTTGACCGCCGAATCGGCGGGCGCGGAGCGCACCACACCGGCGATCTCGGCACCCAGCGTGAACGGCAGCTCGGGCTTGTACTGGTAGAGCCCGCGGGTCAGCAGTGCGTCGGGAAAGGCCACCCCGGCAGCGTGGACGTCGACCACGATTCCGCCGTCGGCGGCCGGTTCGTCGACCTCGACGAGTTGAATCGCCTCCGGGCCACTGAGCTCGGTCACCCTGATCGCGCGCATCGCACCTCCACACTGACTCGGTCGAGTGGCCAGTGTTTCACGCCAGCAGGCTACTTCGGATAGTCGATGGCCAGGAGGTCGACCTGCAGCTCGCCGCGCGGTGTCGAGTAGGTGACGGTGTCGCCGGCCTTGCGGCCGAACAGCGCCAGGCCCAGCGGGCTGTCGGCGGTCAGCGTGGTGTCCTCCGCGCCGGCCGGGGTTTCCTCGAGGTAGTTGATCACCCGCATGCGCAGCGGCTCGTCGCCGGGGAAGCGCAGGGTGACTTCGGTGCCGTTGGGCAGCTGGCCCGGGACGTCCGCGTTACCGCCCGCCAGCAGCCAGGCCAGCCGGCTGATCTGCTCCTCGATGCCGGCGAGATCCTCGGCGCGCTGCAGGGCGTCGGCGGCGTCGCCCCGATCACCGACAGTGCCCGCGTCACCTTCCAGTTCGGCTCGCGTCTCTTCCCGCCGTCGACGCAGGTCGGCAAGCTCCGCCTCGAGTCGGGCGCGCTCCTGCTCGGCGAAATTGGTCTCGCTCATGCACGACAACGTACCCGGCGCAGGCAATCCCGGATGCCGTGTTTGATTTAGGCGGCCCTGCCGGGGGTATCGAGAGCAGACATGCATCCGGCCGTGCTACTCCGCGCACATCGCACCGACATCTATCTCACGGCGTTGGCGGGCCTGCTCACGGTTGTCTACATGGTCGGGCTGATCTTCCGTCCGCAGCGTCAGTGGCTGCGGATGGGCCCCGACTCGATCGTGGTCCTGGTGCTCTACATCCTGGGCATCACGGGTCTGGCCTTTGTGACAGGCTGATCGCTTGGGCCACAGCATGATTGGCCGACCCGTGACGCCGCAGGAGAGGTCTACTTCTTGAAGGCGTCCTTGACCTTTTCGCCGGCGTCTTTCAGGCTCGACTTGGCCTGATCCAGCTTGCCCTCGTTCTCGGTACTCTTGTCGCCGGACACCTTGCCGAGACCCTCTTTGGCCTTGCCGCCGAGATCGTCGACTTTGTTGCTGATCTTGTCTGAGGCGCTCATGTGCGACCCCTTTCCAGTTAGTTCGTGCCTGTGTGGGCCGCGAACCCTGCCGGTGTACCTCCGGCCGCATGCCGCCAAACGCCCCGCAGGTCAGGCGGTATGGTCACCGATGTGGCATCCCGTGATCATGGCGACCCTGGTGATGCCCCCTCGGTTCCGCCGCCACTGAGCGACATCGCCGACGAGACACGTCCGTCGGCGGCCGAGGAGGCCCGCACCATCGCAGCCTCCACCAACACCGGAACACTCGCGAGCCTCACCTCGACCGGCGACCCGTGGGCCTCGTTCGTCACGTACGGCCTGCTGGACGGGGCGCCGGTGCTGTGCGTGTCGCACATGGCCGAACACGGCCGAAACCTCGGCGGCGATCCGCGCGCCAGCATCGCGATCGTGGCGCCGACAACCGAGAGCGACCCGTTGGCAAGCGGGCGGATCACCCTTGCCGGAGTCGCCGAACGTCCGGTCGGCGCTGAACTGGCCGCCGCGCGCGAAGCGCACCTGGCCGCCGTCGACGCCGCCAAGTATTACATCGACTACTCGGACTTCTCGGTGTGGGTGTTGCGGGTGCACCGGGTCCGCTGGGTCGGCGGCTACGGCCGGATGGATTCGGCCACCGGAGCCGATTATGCTGCGGCGCAACCCGATCCGATACGTCCGCTGGCGTCTGGTGCGATCTCCCACCTGAACGCCGACCACGCCGAATCGCTCACGCTGATGGCCCGCTCGCTGGGCGGATACCCGGACACCACCGCCGCGGTGTGCACGAGCATCGACCGCTACGGACTCGACTTACGCGTCGACACCCCGCGCGGATACGCCTACACCCGGGTCGGCTTCGGCGCACCGCTGAATTCGGCCGACGAATTACGTTCGGCGGCAGCCGATCTCACCGCTCGCGCCCGTCGCGCGTGAGCTAGCCACCAAGCTCGGAGACCGCCGAGTCCAGTTCTGCGGCCTGCTCTTTCAGCTCCCGCTCGGAGAGCTGTACACCGCCGGCGCCGCGAACAAGCTCGTCACGCGTGATGACCTCCAGTGCGCCGCGATACGCCTCGGTGTCCAGCTCGGCCGGAGCGACGACGTCGACCCGGCCTTCCACCAGCACCAACACGGCGTCCGTACCGGCCGCCAGCAGGCGGCGGACGTCATCGGCGGTGACCATCAGGCGCCGCGCCCGGTGGTCTGCTGCAGCTCGTCGATCAGTTCCGAGGCCTGCGCCTTGGTCAGGTGTGCGGGAACCTCGATCCCCGCCTCCTGCGCGAGCGTGCCCAGGTAGCTGCGATGCGGACCGGTCATCGGCTCGTCGCCGGTGACCCAGTCCGACTGGTCCTTGGCCGGGTTCTCCTGCGGGGCGCTCTCGGGTTCGTCGCTCATCTGGCACAGCCTCCTCTTCTGTCGGTCTATCTATGCCCATCGCGGGGACGGTCTATGCCCGCTGAGTGCCGCAGTAGTCTTGCCCGAGGAGCTAGCGCGGATTCACACGAGGAGAAAACAGATGGCTGTCAGCGGAGAACGACTCGCCCTGCGGAATTTCAGCGAAGAGCGTGGCTGGAGCAGCCGCGAGGCCGACCGCGCCGACGTCTTCACCCGCGCCAAGGTCCGGGTACGGGTGATCTGGCAGGGGGATGAGGCCATCAGCGGCGCGTCGTTCTTCGACGACGAGATGTTCGAGTCCTACACGCGCCAACTCGACAAGGTCCGCGCCTGGCTCATGCGCTGAGCCCTGGGCGCACCGACGACTTCACCTCCCGTACACGCCGACTTTTCGTTGCGTGCCGGCCCCACTCCGATGTCGGCCGTTACAGTTGGAGTTCGTGTCGGACAACGGGTTCGCGCGCTATGTCGCCATCGGGGACAGCCAGACCGAGGGATTGTGGGACGGTGACGACTCCACGGGAGTTGTGGGGTTCGCCGACCGCCTCGCGGCCATCCTCGACTCGCTCTACCCCGGGCTTGTGTACGCCAACCTCGCCATCCGCGGCCGCCGCGTCGTCGACGTACTAGAGGACCAACTGCCACGCGCGCTGGCGATGCAACCCGACCTCGTCACCGTCTGCATCGGCATGAACGACGTCACCCGGCCCGGGCGAGCGTTCACCGCCGCGCTGGCTGACCTCGACGAGGTGTACACGCAACTGGCGGCGTCCGGAGCCACCGTGGTGACCACCACGTTCCCGGATGTGGCCAAGATGCTGCCGGTGGGCAGGTTCATCGGCTCACGAGTGCTGCAGATCAACGCGGTCATCCGCAACGCGTCACACCGCCATGGCTTCGGCCTCGTCGACCTCTACAACGCGCCGTCGATGAGCGAAGCCCAGACCTGGAGCCACGACCGCATGCATGCCTCACCCCGCGGTCATCGGCTGTTCGCCGAGGCGGCCGCGCGGGCCCTCGGGTTGCCGGGCAGCAACGACGACTGGACGGTCGCCACCGGCGACACCGATGACGCCGGGTTCTGGCGGCGGGTGTACGCGCAGATCCAGTGGACGCACGGGTTGCTGATCCCGTGGCTGTGGCGGCATCTGCGGGGCAGGTCGTCGGGCGACGGTCGCGACCCGAAGTACCCGGTGCTGCAACCCGTTACCGACCGAACTCGGCTGGCCCAGCGCACCGCCTAGCCGGTGTGACGCAGGTCACTATTGCTCTGCCGGATCGGTGCTTGTCACTGCCGGTCATTTGACTGAAAGGCCGGCCGTGCGCCATGTCCGTGGGATAGTTGGCTCTGCTGCACGAACAGCTGTTGCGGAGGGGATTTCCAATGCTTGTAGGACTTGTAGGAGTGGTCGGCCTCAAGAAAGCGGGCCGGGCGTGAGCGCCGAGAAGCGCGCGCCGGGGGGCTGGTGGCAGGAGCACACCCGGCATTGGCAGTTCCATCCGCCGCTCAAGACCGCGTTCGCGATCACCGCGGTCCTCCTGACGATCATCGTGGTGCTGGTCTTCATGCAGTGGCGCGGCGAGTTTGCCCCGAAGACCCAGCTGACCATGATCTCCGACCGCGCCGGTCTGGTGATGGATCCGGGCTCGAAGGTCACCTTCAACGGCGTCGAGATTGGTCGTGTCACCGGCGTCGACGCGGTCAATCAGGGCGACATCACCAGGGCCAAACTCTCGCTGGAAGTCAAGCCGAAGTACATCGACCTCGTCCCGGCCAACGCCATCGCCGAGATCAAGGCGACCACCGTCTTCGGCAACAAGTACGTCTCCTTCCGCAGCCCGCCCGACCCCAGCAAGGCGCGCATCGCCAGCGGCGACGTGATCGACGTGACGCACGTGACGACCGAGTTCAACACCCTCTTCGAGACGCTGACCTCCATCTCGGAGAAGGTGGACCCGGTCAAGCTGAACCTCACCCTGTCGGCCGTCGCCGAGGCGCTCAACGGCCTGGGCACCAAGTTCGGGCAGGCGGTCATCAACGCCAACGCGGTCCTCGACGACATCAACCCGCAGATGCCGCAGATCCGCTCCAACATCAAGCAGCTGGCGAACCTGGCCGACATCTACACCAAGGCCAGCCCCGACTTCTGGAACTTCCTGGACAAGGCCGTGACCACCGCCAGCACCCTCAACAGGCAGCAGGGCGACCTGGACGCGGCACTGCTCGCCGCCACAGGGTTCGGCAACACCGGAGCCGACGTGTTCGAGGCGGGCGCCCCGTACTTCATCGCCGGCCAGCGCGATCTGGTGCCCACGTCCCGGCTGCTGGACACCTACAGCCCCGAGCTGTTCTGCATGATCCGCAACTACGCGACCTCCAAGGCGAAGGAAAGCGCGGGCGGCAACGGCTACTCGATCGACTTCCACATCGGGCTCACCGGCGCCCCCAACCCGTACGTCTATCCGGACAACCTGCCGCGGGTGAACGCCAAGGGCGGACCCGGCGGCGCACCGGGCTGCTGGCAGGAGATCACCCACGACTTCTGGCCGGCGCCGTTCCTGGTCGCCGACTACGGCGCATCGCTGGCGCCCTACAACCACTTCGAGCTGGGCCAGCCGCTCCTCACCGAGTACGTGTGGGGACGTCAGATCGGCGAGAACACCATCAACCCGTAAGCCGCGAGCGGCGCTCAGAGGTTGAGCGCTCCCGCGAGTTCGCGCAATGCGGGACGCGGGTCCCACCTCGGGTCGCCGTCACCGAGCACCTGCACCACGACGTGGTCGGCGCCGGCATCGAGATGTGCGGTCACCGCCGCTGCGGCTTGCTCCACCGAGCCCATGCCGACGATGCGCTTCGCCAGTCGGTCGGAGCCACCGCGCACCAGGTCGGACTCTTCGAATCCCTGGCGTAGCCAGGAGTTCCGGTAGTTCGGCAGCCCCGAGTACACCTCGAGGTGCAGATGCGCGCGGCGAAGTTGCTCGTCGGGATCTTCGCCGACCACGACGGCCTGCTCAGAGACGATCCACTTGTCCGGCCCGAGGATCTCGCGGGTGGTCGCGGTCTGCTCGGGAGTGACGAGGTAGGGATGCGCGCCGTCGGCCATCGTGCTGGACAGCTCGATCATCTTGGGGCCCAACGCCGCTAGTAGCCGAGTGGGCCGCCCGGCGCCGGGCTCGATGAACTCGGGCAGTGCGGCCATCCGCTCGAGATAGGTGCGCATGGTCGCCAGCGGCTTGTCGTAGGTCAGCCCAAAGGCGTTCTCCACCAACGGCCCATGGCTGACGCCAAGGCCGAGGACGAAGCGGCCGGGATGCAGCGCCGTCAGGGTGCGGCCGCCACCTTCGGCGGCCATCGGCAGCCGGGCGTGAATATTCGCGATGCCGGTGCCGATCACCAGCTTCTCGGTGGCGTTGAGTAGCGCTGCCGATTCGACCAGGCAGTCCTTCATCCCGACTTCGGGAATGAACAGCGAGCCGTAGCCCAGCGCTTCGATCTCGCGGGCCACGTCCTGGGCGGCCGGCATGGGCCACGCCATGGCTCCCCACCACACGCCGATGCGGGACGGGAAGTCGATCTGGGGGCGCTCGGTCACAGGTCCGCTCCTCGGGTGTCAGGTGTCGGCGGGAATTCGCAGTGTGTCACCGGTCAGCATGGCGATCGAGCTGCGCGGTCGTTGCGGTGTCAATTTACGGGCCGGCCACTACGCGATTTTGCATCGATACGTTGCCCCAGGTTCAGTGGTCGGCGGTCACTGGTCGGCGGTCAGCTGACCGGGGTCGGCGAGTCCCTTCCGGTGGAACGGGTGGCACGAGCGTACAGCAAACATTGCGGTGACCAAGTCGGCAGACCCAACCTGGGAAATACCAGGGAAATCCCTGTATCGCCGCTGTGCCCTTCCTTCCTAGGGTTCCCGTCAGGACGCAACGCCTAAGGCAGTGGAGGGGTCACACCATGAAGTCATCCAATGGGTCACGTCGGCTGGATTCCGCGGCGAGGGAGCTTGGGTTCGAGAAGGCGATCGGGCGGGTGGGTGCGCTCGCGGTAGTGCTGGGGGTCGGTGTGGGCCTCGGCACCCCACTGGGCTGCGGCATCGCCGGCGCCACCGGGCCGGACTCTACGTCATCGAGCTCCGATCAATCCGGCGGGCCAGCCTCGGCTGGCAACGCTTCGGGCGGTGCGTCTAACGGAACCGGCATGCGATCGCCGGCACGCGCGCGGCGCGACTCGGCGGCCACCAGTTCAGTCACGAGTTCGCAGGGCAGGACACCCGCACCCGCCAACACGGTCAATGCGGGCCGGGGCACCGGCAATGGTGGTGCGGAACCGAGGAGATCGGTGCAGCCCGGGAGCGCCGGCGCGAGGGGTCCGGCGCAACCCGGGATCGCCGCCGCGAACGACGTCTCGACGGTGGGCACTGCTGGCAACGACTCGGCGCCGGCCGCAACCGCGTATCAGCAGACACGCCGTGCTCGGCGGCAGCAAGCACTGCCGGAGACGACGAACGGGAGCCTCGAGACCGTCGTCGATGCCGGGGTGGGCTCGTTACCGGCGGTGGCGAGCACAGCGGCAACCGTGTCGTCGCTCACCGGTCCGGTCCAGGACCAGCCAGCGTTGATGGCTGCGGCGAGCCCGGCGCCGATCACGCTCAAGACCATCGTCACCGACACACTGACCTGGATTGGATTGGGTAGGCTGGCTCCGCTGTTGCCTATCCCCGATCTGCCGGTGCCGGCCTTCATCGAGAGTCTCTGGCTGGGTGTGCGCGAGGTCCAGCGCACCTTGAACAACCAGCGGCCGACCGCCCAGCCGACACTGTCCGGACAAGACCCCGACGGCACCATCCGCGGCAGCCTCAACGCCACCGATTTCGAGGACGATCCGCTCACCTACTCGGTGGGCCCGGCCGGCAAAGGCGAGGTAACGGTCGAGGCCGACGGCAACTTCACCTACGTCCCCGGCACGCAGATCGCCGCCACCGGAGGCACCGACAACTTCACCTTCACCATCGATGACACCGTCGGCACCGGGGTGAGTCACGGACTGCTGGGCCTGCTGGGCCCGACCACCGCCACCGTCACCGTGACCGTCGCCAAGGTGCAACCGGTCAATCAGGCGCCGACGGCGGTCAACGACAGCGGGTTCGCCACTGCTGAGGACATCGCGATCACCCTGAGCGCCGCCCAGCTGGTGGGCAATGACACCGACCCAACCCCGGGGACACCTTGTCGGTGGCCTCGGTGGCCGGGGCCAGCAACGGTACAGTCGCCCTCAACCCGGACGGCTCGGTCAAATTCACCCCCACCGCCAACTACACCGGCCCGGGGGCGTTCACCTACACCGTCAAAGACGTCGCCGGGCTGGTCAGCGCCAACAGCGCCACGGTGGGCATCAAGTCACCCCCGTCAACGACGCCCCCCACGGGGTCAACGACGGTCCCTTCAGCGTCACCCAGAACACCCCCCTGACACTGACCGCAGCCCAGTTGGTGGGCAACGACACCGACCCCGACACCCCCTACGCCGACACGCTCAGCGTGGGTTCGGTGGGCGGGGCCAGCGGCGGCACCGCCAAGCTCAACACCGACGGCACCGTGACCTTCACCCCCACCACCGACTACACCGGCGCGGCATCGTTCACCTACCGCGTCAACGACACCGCCGGGGCCACCAGCGCCACCGACGCCACCGTGACCCTCACGGTCATCGCGGTCAATCAGGCGCCGACGGCGGTCAACGACAGCGGGTTCGCCACTGCTGAGGACACCGTGCTCACGCTGAGTGCGGCCCAGGCGGCGGGCGATCGCACCGACCCCAACCCCGGGGACAAATTCTCGGTGGCCTCGGTGGCCGGGGCCAGTAACGGTTCGGTCGCCCTCAACGGCGACGGCTCGGTCAAGTTCACCCCCACCGCCAACTACACCGGCGGCGCATCGTTCACCTACACCGTCAAAGACGCCACCGGCGCGGTGAGCGCCAATAGCGCCACCGTGGGCATCACCGTTGCCGCCGTCACGACGCCCAGACAGGGGTCGGCGACGGCCCCTGCCTACCGTCACCAGGACCAGGCCGTTGACGCCGACCACAGCCCCATTGGTCGGCCAGGGCACCGACCCCGAGACACCCTACGGGGCGCGCGCTGAGTGGAGTTCGATAGCTTCGGTACCGCCTGGCCATCCGAACTGACGACGCCAACGGCCACGTCGCCCTCGCCCGCAAACCAGGTTACACCGGCGGCTGGCGTCGTTCACCTACCGCGTCAACGACACCGCCGGAGCCACCAGCACCGACACGAACGTGAGCCTTACGGTCGTCGAGGCGGCGACACAGCCGACTGTTGCTGGGGTTGCCGATGGGCCCATCGTGGTCGGAAGAAACGGGACTGCTTACCAATTGATTAACACCGTGGGCACTTCCGCCGAGGGCGAGAACATCTATAGGGTGAGAGTCTTCACGCCGCTGGGTGGGAAGACCACTGTCGATCTCCCCGGAACGACGGTCGGCTCCCCCCTCTACGCCCGCCCGCTCGGCGACGTTGTCCTCTCAACGTATTCGTACAACCAAGGCGCCTATACCTCCGTGCAGGTGTCGACGATCAACGCCTACGGTGCCATCGAGAGCAAAGAGGTCGACGGCCAACCCCTGGGGCCGCTGGTCGTCGCCGCCGACGGGACGGCGTACCAGGCGATCGAGAACACCAGGGATTCCACATTTTCCGTGGTACGGGTGACACCGTTTGGGACATTCAGCACCTTCTCCCCCGACGCCGCGCGGTTCTCGCCGTCGGGGAATCTGGTTACCGGTCCGGATGGCACTGCCTACCTGGGTCTAGATGGGTTCAGCGCCGACGGCAGCTCAAGAACGGTGCGGCCATCATGGTGATTCCAGGGCTCGGTGACGCACGAATTTCGGACTTCGTCCCCGGTCGGGCGGAGGGTTCGGCAGCGCCCGGGCCGAGCGGGACGGCGTACCTGGCCGTGCGCACTTACCAGACGGACCCGGACACCGGCGACTCCGTCGACACGACCACGGTGATGACTGTTTCGGGGTCGACAACCATCACCCAGGTGATCGTCGGTACAGCAGAAGGTGGAGTGGTCGCGGGCGCCAATGGCGTTGCCTACCAAACTACCTCGACATTCTCCAGTGTCGATGGCAGCCGTAAGATGTACATCACCAGGATCGGCGGAGGCACCAGCGATCCGATCGCGGGCTCACCCGAGACCGATTTGCAGGTGGCTGCCGACGGTTCTGCCTTCCAGGTCATGACCACCGAAACCGGTGCCTGGAAGATGGTGGCCATCAGCCCCACCGGCCGCGTGTCCCTCGTCCCTCTTGACGACGTGGTGCACGAGTTCGTCGTTGGCCCCGACAACAAGGCCTACGCGACAGTGCTTCTCGACACCCAGCAGGAGATTTCCATCCTCGCGTCGGATGGCTCGGGGGTCACCGTTCCACTCGATGGCTATGCGTCCGGGGACATCGCCTTCGGTGCCGACGGCACACCGTTCCTCACCGTTCGCGGCGACACTGGCTTCTTCATCAAGAATCTGTCCACCGGAAGCACGAGCCGCCCGATTGCCGTCGATGCCGACGCCGGCGCGCAGCCTGGCGACCTGAGGGTCGGTCCCGACGGCACCGCCTGGCTCGTCGTCCCGGTCGCCGACCCAGCGACGCCGGACGGGTACGACACCAGGGTCGTGGCGATGGCGCCTAACGGTGAGACGGTCGTCGACCTCTCCACACCCAGCGTCGGGGTTTCCTTTCCCGGAGTTTCCAAGGATCCCGGTACGTTCGGCTTCAATCCGGATGGCACCGCCTTTCTGGCGGTCAACGCCGCGTCTGGCGCAGAGGTTCTCGGGATCACCTCATCCGGCGTGACACGAACGGTCGCGACGGGCGGCGGCCTCGCAAGTCCGGTGACGGTCGCGAATGGAACCGTGTACTGGAGCTATACCGCCGTGACCCAGGTCGGCGAGACATACCAGCCTCAGGTCCAGGTGGTCACCAAACCCGCGACCACCAGTCCTGACGAGCCGCCTCCGTACGAGGTGACGACAAACCCCGACCCGAGCACTGGGGTCGTCACCGGCAAGGTGACCTCTACGGGCGCTGTCGGGTACACCGGTTCCACGCAAGATCTGTTAGGAACCGTCGTTGTCAAGCCAGACGGCAGCTTCGTCTTCACGCCGAGCCCCGAGGCGCGCGCGCTCGCCGAACAATCCGACAGCGTCATCACCGCTTTATTCGCTGTGAACGCGACGGACAGCGAGGGGAACGTGACCGAAATTCCGGTGACGGCAGTCTTGTTGCCGAATGGCTTCCCGACGGAGACGGTCCAGCCGCCATTGCTCACTGTTGCAGAATTTGGAACTCTCACAGGAGGTCGCACTATCGACGGACATTGGGTCTCTGACCTATTTGACCAAAAATGGGAATTGGCCTGCACAACGGACGGTTGCATCAACCTCCGGGATCCACATCCACAGCCGATTGAGCATACGCCGGGGTGGACTTGGACCTATAGCGTCGTTAACTACAGGCGCACAGGCGTTCCGCCCCTTTATATGTGGGGTCACGACAAAGATGGCGCCCCCCTCGTCCCAGACGTATATATGCTTTCGCTTCTGAATGTCGGTCTTGGGATTGACCATTCGCTCGAATCGTACGTCATGGGCTACCGGAAAATGGGTATCGGAGATCCGATCACCGTCAAGGACGACTATGGAAGTTTCAACCCTTTCGTCCCTTTCGTCACATATGTTCCGGCAATAGTCCCGCAGGGAAAATTCCCTTATGAACTGTTCAAGAACAGATCGGCTGACGGCGTCGTGGGTGGCTTCATCTTCGATAATGAGATTGCCCAATCGGACTGGACGGTCACCCAGTACTCGTCCGAAGAGCAAGCGGAGCGCGATTACCTCAACGGACAGGCGAGGACGCATACGACTTTCGTCGACCTTGCCCACTGGTTGGGAAAGAACGGCTCGAGCTTTGTGACTCCCCCCTCCTTGCTGAAAGTTCCCATGCAAGTTAACGGGGCCCTCGAGTTGGCCGACATCGCCCAGGACGGCAACGAGGAGTCCGCCAAACCTGGCGCAATCCTCGCACTCGAGGGGCGACAGCTCCAACCCCCTCCGAGAGTCGGCATTCCGGACTAGCAGAAGCCAGCTCAGCCCCCGAACACCTTGTGCATGTGTCTCTGGCTGAATTCGCTACCGAAGCACCAGCACCGGGCATTCGGCGTGATGGACCAGGTTCTGGCTGACCGATTGGCGCACAACAGTTCCCACGCCGACCCAAAACCCTGCGGGCGGTCCGGCCGCACCACGGTTACCACCGCGCCGATCAACTCATCATCGAGCTGATCGACACCACCGGCCCGTTCCAGCCCGCGGCGGCCACCGCAGCCCGACATAGCGACGAGCAGTCTTACGATCCACCCCGGCCTGGGTGGCCACCGTCCGCAGCCCGTGGCCAGCCACGCCCGAAGTACTTCACGAATCTCGACCACAGAAACCTCCCGAATCATCGGCGGACACCTTCACACGGCTTCGATGTGAAGCGATCCGATCCAGTTATCGAGCGGCCCCCGGCGCGACACGCCGGTGGTCCCATCACTGACAATCAGGTGGTCCCATGACCGTGGCTAAACCCAGCTCAAACCGGTCCCATCACCGTGGCGGGCGACGCACGACGCTGTCCGCGCACCGTGTTTGCACGCGAAGACTTGAGGGCCGTCACCGCATTTGAATCCTGCGACCATGGTGTCTGCTCCCCGAACAGGCACCGTGAGAGCCACGACCGTCTCGCCTTACCCGACGCCGACGTTCCTGCCTGATGGGGAGGCCCATTCTGGCCGGCACCCCCGGGTTCCGGTCGCGCCCAAATTCCAGGGAAATCCCTGATTCGCCCGACGGGGCCCGCGGCTAGCGTCGAAGGAATGATTACACCCGAACCGCCGGCTCTGTGTTTCCTGGTCGAGTGGTATCACAGCGATCTGGCCCGCACTGCAACCGAGGACATCGCCGCGCAGCTCGATCGCGGTGCTGCCGCAGTCAGCGCCGAGGGCGCGGCGGTGCAGGTGCTGGTGACCGTAGCCGCCCCCACCGACGACGTGCTCTACAGCGTGTTCGCCGCCGACTCGGCCGACGCGGTCATGCGAGCCTGCCGGAGGGCTGGCTGGCCCCCCGACCGGATTACCGCTGACATCCACACCCACGTCACCAGGGCCGGATAGTCCCTACAGCTCGAAATTCGGGGTTCTTGTCAACGTCACTATGTGGCGGCTGTCATGATGCTGGTCGTGACGGCGGCGGGGGCGGATACCGACCCGAGTCCTCGGCTGTGTCGCAGTTCCTGGGCCGGCTCGGCGCGGGTCCGGCGGGGTTGATGTTCGAGGGCGAGGCCGGCATCGGTAAGACCACCGCGTGGGCACACGCCGCGCGACGGGCCACCCAGTCCGGAGTGCGGGTGCTCTCGGCGCAGTCATCGGCCGCCGAGGCGAGGTTGACCTTCACCGCGCTCGCCGATCTTCTCGGCGGTGTCGATCTTGGTCTCCTGGACTCTCTGCCGTCCGTGCAGCGCAGCGCGTTGGACCGGGTTCTGCTGCGCAGTGATGGCGGTCCCGCCACCGACGAGCGGGTGGTGGCGGCGGCTTTTCTGTCCGTGCTGGAATCACTGGCCACGCAATCACCGGTTCTGGTCGCCATCGACGACGTGCAGTGGCTGGATTCCCCGAGCAGGACCGCGGTGGGTTTCGCCACGCGCCGGCTCAAGGGTCCGATCGGGGTAATGGTCACCGCACGCACCGGCGACCCGGATGGGGCCGACATCTCCTGGCTGCAACTGCCCGACCACGATGGCCTGACGCGGCTGTTGTTGCGCCCGATGAACTTAGGCGCTCTGCACCGCGTGATCGCCGACCAGCTCGGCCGTACCTTGCCTCGACCACTCATCACCAAGATCCACCAGATCTCCGGTGGAAACCCTTTCTTCGCGCTGGAACTCGCGCGCACCGTCGACGAGAACGACTCCGAACATGAAGTGACGCTGCCGAGTTCACTGAACGCCGTCGTCGAGCGGCGCCTCGGAACGGTCAGCGACGCTTCTGCTCGCGTGTTGTTGGCCGCGGCCTCTGCAGCCGACCCCACCGTTGCCTATCTGGCCCAGGCCACGGAGAGCACCGCCGAGCGCGTGATCGCGCTTCTCGAAGACGTCGAGAACCGCGCCATCGTCACCCTCGATGGCAACCGGGTGCGTTTCACCCACCCACTGCTCGCACACGGGGTGTACGCACAGGCCGGTGGGGCGCAGCGCCGCGCGATGCACCGCCGCCTCGCTGCGATCACCGACGAGCCCGAGCTACGTGCCCGCCACCTGGCATTGGCCGCAACAGGTCCCGACGACGCAACCCTGGAGGCGCTGGACGCCGCCGCGGACGCCGCGGCGGCCCGCGGTGGGCACAGCGCCGCCGCCGAACTGATCGACCTGTCCATCGGGCTGGGGGGCGACACTCCGCTGCGGCGTATGCGCGCCGCCGAAATGCACTTCCGGGCGGGCGATCTCAACGAAGCAGACGCCCGAATTGGACCGGTAATCGACACGTTGCCGCCGGGTGCCCTGCGGGCGATCTCACTCTTGCTCCGCGGGGCCGTGTACGGCTACCGCGACGGAGTGGGCCGCGCCGTCGACGTTCTGACGGCGGGGGTCCACGAGGCCGGTGACAACCCGGCGCTGCGCATGCAGGGCCTGCTGCTGCTGGCTCTGGCCGTCGGCATTACCGGCGACATTGCGCAATCCGTCGAGTACGCCCGCCAGGCGGTGGACGACGCCGACCGGCTGGGTATCCCGGCGCTGCGCAGCCAGGCGCTCACCCTGGCGGCACACGTAAGCTTCATGTACGGGCTGGGCATCGACCGCAGGGCACTGCAGACCGCACTCGACTCGGAGGATCCGGACAGCACCGCGCCCGCCACTCTCCAAGCCCGCGCGATCGACGCCGTTATGTGCGCATGGACGGGGCGACTGGACGAGGCCCGTACGAAGATGACGGCGGTGGCGAAGCGCTGCCAGGACCGCGGAAATGAGGTCGACGTCGTGTGGACGGCCGAGTTCCTCACCATGATCGAACTCTGGTCGGGCCGCTGGGCCGAGGCGGCCCGTACCGCCGACGACGCCATGGAACGCGCCGGCCAGATCGGCGGTCACCTGATGACGATCACCGCACACTTCTGCCAGGCCGCCGTCGCCGCCTACACCGGCCGGGCCGACGACACCCGCCGCGCCGCACGGGCCGCCATCGACGCTGCCTACGACAGCGGGATCGAGTTTCTCGCCGTGTCCCCGACCGCGAGCCTTGCCCTGCTGGAGGCGTCCCGAGAGATTACGCCGCCGCCCTGACCGTCCTCGAGCCCCTGCTGGCCACCTTCGACCCGATCCACTCCACCGAGACCATGGTTGGCGGCTATCTGCCCGATGCCATCGAGGCGCTCATCGGGGTGGGCCGGCTCGACGAGGCCGAAGCGCTCATCACCGCGCTGGAGGCCAATGGCGCGCGCCTGGATCGGCCGTGGATGCCGCGGCCGGGGCACGTGGGCGCGCCCAGATCCTCGCTGCCCGTGGTGATCTCCATGGCGCCGAGAATGGGCCCGGCAGGCGCTGACCCACCACGAGCGGCTGCCGATGCCGTTCGAGACCGCGCGCACGCAAATGCTGCTAGGTCAGGTGCTGCGCTGCCGGCGCCGACGCCCACCCGCCACCGCCACGCTGAGCGCGGCGCTGAGCACGTTCGAGGCCCTCGGCAGCCCGCTGTGGGCGGCCCGAGCCCGCGCCGAACTCGAACGCCTGCAGTCACTTTCCGCCGAGACGCTCGGCCTGACGCCGACGAGCAGCGCGTCAGCGAGCGTGCCGCGGCCGGCCTGTCCAACCGGGAGATCGCCGCCGAGTTGTCCTCGCTGAAGACGGTCGAGATGAACCTGTCCAGCGTCTACCGCAAACTCGGGATCCGCTCCCGGGCGCAGCTCTCCGCTCGGCTGAACGCCACCCATGCGACAGCACACCCCGATCCGGTCGGCCCTGCGCGCGCTTAGACCCATCCTCTCACCGGGACCGTTGTGGACACCGCAACCACGATCGGTCATACTGCGACTGTGCCTGAGGTCAGCTCGCTCGCCGAGACCAGGCACACCTGTCGGCGTTGGTGGCCCGGGTCAGCAGTCAACATGATGGATCACCGTCACGGTGCACGGACGCCCTGCGGCCGTCCTTGTCGCCGTCGACGATCTGGAGTCGCTCGAGGAGACCATCGCGGTATTGTCCGACCCGGCTGCTCTGCGCGCGCTGGGCGAAGCCGACGCCGAGGCCGCACGTGGCGAAGGGGGTAGCGCGAACAGCCTGGCCGCGGCTATGCGAACCCGACGAGCCGGGAAGTGACTGATCGCCGATACGAGTCGGTCATCGCTCCCACCGCCCGCCGACAACTGACCGAACAGCTCCCGGAATCCATTGCCTTCGCGGCCTACGAGTTCATGTCCGCCCCTCGCCGGATAACCCCCATTGCGTCGGCAAGCGGCTCCGAACCCCGTTGAACTACCGCCATAGCGCCCGCCGTGGCACCTATTGTGTGCTGTACCGAATCGACGATGAGCACCGGCGCGTCACCGTCGTCGGTGTATTCAGCCGCGCGACGCCTACCGCGCCCGCTAACAGCGCGGCTCAGGCGCTGAGCCGGCGGTGCAGCTGGGCACGCGAGCGGATGCCGAGCTTGCGATAGACCGTGGACAGGTTCATCTCCACCGTCTTGGGTGACAGGAACAGTTCAGCGGCGATCTCACGGTTGGACAGTCCCGCCGCGGCACGCTGGGCGATCCGCGACTTGGCCGCGGTCAACCCCAGCCCCTCGGCCGATACCGCGGTCAGCCGCTCCAACTCGTCGCGCGCCCGCTGTGCCCACAGTGGGCTGCCCAGCGCCTCGAACGTGCCCAGCGCGGCGGTCAGGGTGTCCGCGGCGGCCTGGCGCTGGCGGCGCCGGCGCTGCAGTTGGCGTAGCAGCAGCCGAGCGCGGGCGGTCTCGAACGGCATCCACAGCTCCCGGTGGTGCTCCAGCGCTGACAGCGCCGCCTGCTCAGCAGCACCCAAATCTCCTGCGGGGACAGCATCTGGCGCTCCCCGGGCCCCCACCGCCAGCATCCACGCCCGTCCCAGCCGGGTGCCGTTGGCTTCCAGGGCGGCGCGAGCGGCTCGGGCTGAGCTGGGCGGCCCACCGCCACCAGCGCCTCGATCGCGTCAGGCAGGAAGCCGCCCACCAACATCTCGGTGTCATGGTCGGGATCGAAGCCGGCCAGCAGCGGCTCCAGCGTGGCCACTGCGGCGGCATGCTCGCCACACGAGACGTCCAGGAACGCCAGGGTGCTCAAGGGATAGCGCGTGATGAAGTCGGCACCTATGTCCCGGGCGCACTGCAGCGCCCGGCTCGCGACGGCGCGAGCTTCGTCGCGGTCCCCCGTGTAGGCGGCCACCGCCGCCTTCGCGGTCAGGGCCTCTACCAGCATCAGGGTGCCGCCGATCTGCTCGGCGTGCAGTAGAGCCCGCTCGGCGGCTTCGGGCTGCGTCCTGGTAGCAGCCCAGCCAGAGGTCCATTGTGGTGGTTCGGCTGGCCGCCCAGATCACGTCGGCCTCGCTACCCCGCTCGGCGCATACGGTTGCACCGCCCTCATCCCGGCGCGGCCCTCGACCAGCCGGCCCGTCCAAGCGGCGAGCACCGCGGCGGTGGCGTCGGCCCTGGTGCTGACGTAGGCGGTGCCCTGCGTGTCCTGGCCCTGTAGCGCGGTCTCGAGCGCGACGTTGTCGACCCCCACGCCATACAGGAATCCCAGATTCAGCCACATCGAGAGCGCCTGACTGAGCAGGGCGGGCACGCCGAGCTGCTCGGCGGTGCGCACGGCGCTGCCGCATGCTCGACGGCGCGGGCGCGGTTGCCGGTGACTGCCAAGGGGGCGCCAGCAGCAGCAGGGCTTGCAGCCGCAGCACCGGGTTGTCGGCGACCCCCTCGACGGCCTGGGCTGCGGCCTGCACCCCGGCCGGGATGCTGTTGCCGAAGCTGTGCAGTGCTCCCTGCAGGATCAGCGCCACCCATCGCAGCTCACCGGCGCGCGCGGGCCCGCGATGGTTCGAGATGGCGTTGGGCGGGCCGCATAGCGCCCGCCCGGAAGTGCTGATCTGCGGCGCGCAGTCGCCGCGCAGGCGTATCGCCGCCCAACCCGATCGCGAGTTCGATCAGCTCGGCCGCGGTCGAGGGGGCCCCGCGCGCCGCGGCGGCGCCGGCGGCGACGTCCAGCGCGGCCAGCGTTTCCGGATCCGGGCTGACGGCGGCGAGCGCCAGATGACGGGCGCGTAGTTCGGGCTGTTCGACGATTGCCGCGAGTCGGCGGGCATCCCGCGGCGTTGCGTCGGGTCGCCTCGGTGTAGACGGCGCGGGCCAGTAGTGGGTGGGTGGAGCCCACCTGGTTGCCGCTGCTGAACGCGACCCCTTCGGCGACGGCGGCGTCCAACAGGTCGAGGAGTTCCTCGATGCGCTGTCCGGTGACCGCCGCCAATAGCTCGGTCGTGGGACGGACGAGGCAGGCCGCGGCCAGGAGCACATCGCGTGCCTCTTCGGGCAGGCGGGCCAGGCGGTCACGCACCAATCCGGCGAGGCTGTCGGGCAGGTATGTCAGTGCCTGCGGGCCGGATTCGCCGGCCGCCCGGGCCAGTTCCAAGGCAAAAACGATTCCCACCAGAGATCTCGTGATCTACCACGACGGCCGGGGTAGGGAGCGCCCCAGTCGCCGGGAGACCAGGGCATGGATCGCGCCGAAGCTCAGCGGCGCATCCTCAGCCGCGCGGTGGCTTCGGGGTGACCGAATCGCGGCCACGACAGCACATCCGTGGCGACGTCGTCGCCGATACGCGCAGTGAGCAGCATCGCGATCCGTCCGTCCAGTCGCGACGCGGCGAGCCGAGCACCGCCCGGCTCGCGGCGTCCAGCCAGTGCGCGTCGTCGATGGCCAACAGCACCGGGGCGTCGGCGGCCAGTCGCGCCACGATCGCGGCGAACGCCGCGCCGACCACTCGCTCGTCGGTGTCCGGGCCGTCCCCATCGCGGAGTAGCACCCGGTTGATCGCGGTGCGCTGCCGCGACGGCACATCGGCCACCCGTGTCCTCGACGGTGCGAGCCAGATCGGCCACCGCGGCGTAGGCGAACGTCACTTCGGCCGGGGCGCCTCGCGCGACCAGGACGGGAAGCCCTCGGCGGCAGCATCTTCGGTGGCGCGCAGCCACAGCGTCGTCTTGCCGATGCCCGCCTGCTCTCCAAGAGCAACGCCGCTGGTGTCGCCCGGCACGTGTGAGCAGTTCCGAGACGGCGCGGGACTCGTCCGGCCGGGTCAGTGGATCCGACACCGAAGGTCCGAGGTGCGACAGTCCCTGCCGGATCGGCGGCGAGGCTTGCGGGGCATGGCGATCGTCACCGCTTACCGCGCCCAGATCGGTCGGCTAGGTCCACCGCACGCTCCGCGACGAACCTGTTCACAGTGCCCCCCACGAACATCTCCACGCGTGTGGTCGGATTTTTCGCTGTCAGCGGTGCTCGAGGGCTTTTGCGATCCCAGCGCATGAGTAGTCCGATACCTTATTCTGGATGGGCCGGCTCACACGCAACGAGACCAAGAGGGAAACCGCAGTTCAGAGCTACGATTGAGCTTACCCGAGGTCTACAGGTTTTCGGTAGGCGATTGCCAGCAAATCAACAGAAACAGGATCAGCACGAGCGGGTTCAGAGTTTGCTAGATCGACTACCCGAGCGATTACTCGCCGGCGTATGGCGTCGGGTGGCGCCTTGGCCGGTAGTCACCGCGGTGCGCTGTACACGTGACGGCCCGGCCATGACCATCTCCTTTTGGCGACCTCCGACGGCGATCCCAATCCGGCCACAAACGCTACTAACCTGAGCCCCCGGTCGCCATACCGGGATTTCCCTAGACCTCGAGCGAAATCGACCCGAGTGTCGGGTGATGGAACGGCTCAGGGTTCAGGTGTCGGCGGGAATTCGCAGTGTGTCACCGGTCAGCATGGCGATCGAACTGCGGAGCTCTTCAGCCGGGGTGGGCGGCGGCAGCGGCCCGTGATCACCGGCCCGGAACGCGTCGATCATCAGCGCGGCGAACCGCCGCCAGGCTTTCGGCGCGTGTTCGCGAGTCGCCTCCAGCACGCCGGCGTTGGCCAGCAGCATCACCACCACGTCGCCGACGCCGATGTCGGGGCGCAGCGAGCCGTCCTGCTGGGCGCGGGCGATCACCTCGCCGACCTTGTCCACGGTCTCGGCGGCGCGCTGCTCGATGACCGAGCTGGCGGGGAACGCCGTGGTCAACAGCGCCCGCAGGCCTGGGTCGGAGGCCTGCAGCGCGCACAGGTCGAAGACCAGGTCACGGAAACCGTCCCAGGGCCGCGGGTTGGCCAGCGCCTTCTCCACCGCGTCGATATAGGAGGTCATGTTGCGCTCGAACGCAGCGATGGCCAGGTCGGTGCGGGTGGGGAAACGGCGGTAGAGGGTCGCGACGCCGACGCCTGCGCTGCGTGCGACGTCTTCCAGGGGTACCGACAGTCCCTGCTCAGCAAACAGCCGGGCAGCGGCGGTGACGATGCGTTCCCGGTTGCGTTCGGCATCGGCTCGGAGTGGCCTGGATCGCTCCACACCCCATTGTGCGCGCGGAATCACGACGCCAGAGTACCGCTAGAAGTGGAGGCGCACCACCACTTGCGGCTATCGTCGACAACAAGAAGTGGTGGAGACCCTCCACTTTCGAAGGGAGTTCAAACGTGGCTATCACCACAGTTCACAGACCTCAGCACGCGCGGCACGCGCAGCCGAGGCAGGGGATGCGCGGTAATTCCGTGGTGGATTCTGGCGGCGGTGTCCTTCGGCGTCATCATGGTCGGCCTGGACGCGTCCGTCGTCGCGATCGCCAACCCGCGCATCGCCGTCGATCTCAACGCGTCGCTGTCGGACCTGCAGTGGATCACCGACGCGTACCTGCTGGCCCTGGCGTCACTGCTGATCTTCGGCGGCAAACTCGGCGACATGTTCGGCCGGCGGATGGTGTTCCTGGTCGGCGTGGTCGGCTTCGCGGCCACCTCGGTCGGCATCGGGCTGATCGGGACGGTCGACGGCGTCATCGCCATGCGCGCCCTGCAGGGTGTGTTCGGCGCACTGCTGATGCCCAGCACGCTGGCGATCGTGCGCAACGCCTTCCCGCCGCACAAGCTGAACACGGCCATCGGCATCTGGGGCGCCGCCTCGGGTGTGTCCGTGGCCGCGGGCCCGATCCTGGGCGGCCTCCTGGTCGAGCACCTCAGCTGGGAGTCGGTGTTCTACATCAACGTGCCGATCGCGGTCATCGCCGTGGTCATCGGCGCGGCCTCGATCGTCGAGAGCCGTGGTGACGAGGAGGGTCGGCTGGATGTCGCAGGCATCCTGACCCTGTCCGGCAGCCTGTTCCTGTTCGTGTACGGCCTGATCAAGGCTCCCGAGTGGGGCTGGCTGGACCCGCAGACCGTTGCGTTCCTGATCGGCGGCGTCCTGCTGATGGCGGCCTTCATCATCGTGGAGCGCAACGCCAGCGACCCGATGCTGCCGCTGCGCCTGTTCGCCAACCGGTCGCTGTCGATTGGTGCCGCCGCCACCACGATCAACTTCTTCGCGCTGTTCGGCGCGTTGTTCTTCATGACCCTGTTCCTGCAGAACCTGCAGGGCTGGAGCCCGGTGGAGACCGGTGTGCGCACGCTGCCGCTCAGCGCGGCGATGATGGTCGCGGCCCCGCTCTCAGGTGTCCTGACCGAGCGGTTCGGGCCGCGCCCGGCGATGGTCGCCGGCCTGCTCGGCGCGGCCGGTGGGCTGACGCTGCTGAGCCAGTTGCACGCCGACTCGGGCTACGGTGCGATCTGGCCGGCGTTCGCTCTGCTCGGCGCGGGCATCGGTCTGGTGCTGACCGCCAGCTCGGACGCGATCGTCGGCAACGCGCCTGAGGAGGACGCCGGCGTGGCCGGTGGGCTGCAGAGCACCTCGGTCCAGCTCGGTGCCGTGCTGGGCACCACCATCTTGGGCTCGGTGCTGTCCAGCAAGGTCGGCTCGACGCTGTTCGAGAAGCTGACGGCCGCGGGCACCCCCGCGCCGATCGCCGAAAAGCTAACTCCGGCAAAGGAGTTGGTGGCCAAGGGGATGGCGCCGTCCATTCCCGGCGCCCCGCCTCAGCTGACAGCGGCGATCGCAGGCGGCAGCCACGAGGCCTTCATGGCCGGACTGCAGACCTCGATGTGGGTCGGTGCCGCGGCCGCGGCGGTGGGCGCGGTGATGGCGCTCTTCGTCCAGCGGGGTGAGAAGCCTAGGTCTCACGAACGTCGACTTGTTGCGGCCCTGATCGCACTCCTCCGCAACAAGTCGACGTTCGTCGGCATGGCAGACTAGAACGCGTTCTAGTTCGGGCCGGCCAGCGCAGGAGAGTCCATGGGCAGCAGCGACGTCAGTTTCGACCTCTCGTCGGTGTTCCACACCGTCGCCACCACCCTCCCCGACCACCGGGTCTTGCTCTGGCGGCACCTCGAGCTGACCTACGCCCAGATGGACGCCCGCATCGACGGGGGTGGTCGACGGCTAGGTCAGCATGGCAATCGACGCGCCCGGACTGTCAGGCGGGGTAGACGCGAACGCACTACTCGACAACCCGCACCGCGTGGGCAAGCGGCTCCGCACACCACTCGACGACCGCCACAGCGCCCGCCGCGGCACCTACCGTGTGCTGTACCGAATCGACGATGAGCTCCAGCGCGTCACCGTCGTCGGTGTATTCCGCCGCCCGGACGCCTACCGCTCCCAGTGAAAGCCGCGCGAAACCGCCTCGGGCTCAGCTGTCGGCGGGAATTCGCAGTGTGTCACCCGTCAACATGGCGATCGAACTGCGGAGCTCGTCGGCCGGGGTGGGCGGTGGCAGCGGCCCGTGGTCGCCGGCTCGGAATGCGTCGATCATCAGCGCGGCGAACCGGCGCCAGGCTCGCGGGCGTGTTCGCGGGTGGCCTCCAATACCCCGGCATTGGCCAGCAGCATCACCACTACGTCGCCGACGCCGACTCCGGGCGCAGCGAGCCATCCTGCTGAGCCCGGGCGATCAGCTCACCGACCTTCTCGACGGTTTCGGCGGCCTGCTGCTCGATGACAGAGCTGGCCGGAAACGCGGTGGTGAGCAGCGCCCGCAGCCCCGGGTCGGAGGCCTGCAGGGCGCACAGGTCGAAGACCAGCTCACGGAAGCCGTCCCAGGGCCGCGGGTTGGCCAGCGCCTTTCCACCGCGTCGATATAGGAGGTCATGTTGCGCTCGAACGCGGCGATGGCCAGGTCGGTGCGGGTGGGGAAACGGCGGTAGAGGGTCGCGACGCCGACGCCGGCGCTGCGTGCGACGTCTTCCAGGGGTACCGACAGTCCCTGCTCAGCAAACAGCCGGGCAGCTGCGGTGACGATGGCTTCCCGGTTGCGTTCGGCATCGGCTCGGAGTGGCCTGGATCGCTCTACACCCCATTGTGCGCGCGGAATCACCTCGCCAGAGTACCGCTAGAAGTGGAGGCGCACCACCACTTGCGGCTAGGGTCGACAACAAGAAGTGGTGGAAACCCTCCACTTTCGAAGGGAGTTCAAACGTGGCTATCACCACACTTCACAGACCTCAGCACGCGCGGCACGCGCAGCCGAAGCAGGGCATGCGCGGTAACCCGTGGTGGATCCTGGCGGCGGTGTCCGTCGGCGTCATCATGGTCGGCCTGGACGCGTCCGTGGTCGCGATCGCCAACCCGCGCATCGCTGTCGACCTCAACGCGTCGCTGTCGGACCTGCAGTGGATCACCGACGCCTACCTGCTGGCCCTGGCGTCGCTGCTGATCTTCGGCGGCAAACTCGGCGACATGTTCGGCCGGAAGATGGTGTTCCTCGTCGGCGTGGTCGGCTTCGCCGCCACCTCGGTGGGCATCGGGCTGATCGGGACGGTCGACGGCGTCATCGCCATGCGCGCCCTGCAGGGTGTGTTCGGCGCACTGCTGATGCCCAGCACGCTGGCGATCGTGCGCAACGCCTTCCCGCCGCACAAGCTGAACACCGCCATCGGCATCTGGGGCGCCGCCTCGGGTGTGTCCGTGGCCGCGGGCCCGATCCTGGGCGGCCTTCTGGTCGAGCACCTCAACTGGGAGTCGGTCTTCTACATCAATGTGCCGATCGCGGTCATCGCCGTGGTCATTGGCGCGGCCTCGATCGTCGAGAGCCGGTCCCACGAGGAGAGCCGGCTGGACGTCGCCGGCATCCTGACGCTGTCGGGCAGCTTGTTCCTGTTCGTGTACGGCCTCATCAAGGCGCCCGAATGGGGTTGGCTGGTTCCGCAGACGGTCGCGTTCCTGATGGGCGGCGTGCTGCTGATGGCGGCCTTCATCATCGTGGAGCGCAACGCCAGCGACCCGATGCTGCCGCTGCGGCTGTTCGCCAACCGGTCGCTGTCGATCGGCGCCGCCGCCACCACGATCAACTTCTTCGCCCTGTTCGGCGCGCTGTTCTTCATGACGCTCTACCTGCAGAACCTGCAGGGCTGGAGCCCGGTGGAAACCGGTGTGCGCACGCTGCCGCTCAGCGCGGCGATGATGGTCACCGCCCCGCTCTCCGGTGTCATCACCGAGCGGTTCGGTCCGCGCCCGGCGATGGTGAGCGGCCTGCTCGGTGCCGCCGGTGCGCTGGCACTGTTGAGCCAGTTGCAGGCCGACTCGGGCTACGGCGCGATCTGGCCGGCGTTCGCTCTGCTCGGCGCGGGCATCGGTCTGGTGCTGACCGCCAGCTCGGACGCGATCGTCGGCAATGCGCCGGAGGAGGACGCCGGTGTGGCCGGCGGTCTGCAGAGCACCTCGGTCCAGCTCGGCGCGGTGCTGGGCACCACCATCTTGGGCTCGGTGCTCTCCAGCAAGGTCGGTTCGACGCTGTTCGACAAGCTGACGGCCACGGGCACGCCCGCACCGATCGCCGAAAAGCTCGCTCCGGCAAAGGAGTTGGTGGCCAAGGGCATGGCACCGTCGATCCCCGGCGCCCCGCCTCAGCTGACTGCGGCGATCACCGGCGGCAGCCACGAGGCCTTCATGGCCGGACTGCAGACCTCGATGTGGGTCGGCGCGGCGGCCGCGGCGGTGGGCGCGGTGCTGGCACTGTTCGTCCAGCGCGGCGGAAGCCTAGCTCCTGCCGAACGTCGACTTGTTGCGGGCCTTGGTGGCACTCCTCCGCAGCAAGTCGACGTTCGTCGGCATGGCAGACTAGAACGCGTTCTAGTTCGGGCCGGCCAGTGCAGGAGAGTCCATGGGCAGCAGCGACGTCAGCTTCGACCTCTCGTCGGTGTTCCACACCGTCGCCACCACCCTCCCCGACCACCGGGTGCTGATCTGGCGGGACCTCGAGCTGACCTACGCGCAGATGGACGCCCGCATCGACGGGGTCGCGCACTACCTGACCTCGCAGGGCCTGGGCTGCCA
Source organism: uncultured Actinomycetota bacterium (assembly GCA_963765445.1). Lineage (GTDB taxonomy): Bacteria > Actinomycetota > Actinomycetes > Mycobacteriales > Mycobacteriaceae > Mycobacterium. Next base: position 11,652 of record CAVXWQ010000024.1, on the reverse strand, counting down.
CACCGAGCGCGAGCAGCTGCAGCCGCACCAGTCCGGGCAGGACCACGTCGGGCTCTACCTGCGCAACGGCAACGAGTACCTCGAGGCGATGATCGCCGGCTACCGGGCCCGGGTCGCGCCGTTCAACGTCAACTACCGCTACGTCGAAGAGGAGCTGCTCTACCTGCTCACCGACTCCGGCGCCAAGGCGCTGGTGTACGGCGCCGAGTTCGCACCGCAGGTGGCCGTCCATCCGCGACCGGCTGCCCGATCTGCGGGTGCTGATCCAGGTCGCCGACGGCTCGGGCAACGCGCTGCTGCCCGGCGCGGTCGACTACGAGAGCATCGTCACCACCCCGGCTGCCCGCCGGCGGAATGCCCACGCCCAGCGGCGACGACCTCTACATCCTCTACACCGGCGGCACCACCGGCATGCCCAAGGGCGTGCTGTGGCGCCAGCACGACATCTTCATGTCGGCGATGGGCGGCCGCCCGTTCGGATCCGACAAATCGCTGGAGTCCTACGACGACCTCGCCGAGCAGGCCCGCACCAACGCCGGGTTCCGCTCGGTGCTGCATGATTCCGCCGTTGATGCACGGCGCGGCGCAGTGGGCGGCGTTCAACATGATCAGCACCGGCGGCTGGATCGCGCTGCCCGACGACGTCGACCACCTCAACGCCCCATCGGTGATGCGGCTGGCCGAACGGGAGCGGGTGCTGAGCATTCCGGTGGTGGGCGACGCGATCGCCCGCCCGCTGCTCGACGAGATCGAGACCGGCAAGTACGACCTGTCCGGTCTGGTGACCATCACCAACGGCGGCGCGCCGCTGTCGCCGACCGTGCGCGAGCGGCTGCTGGCCGCGCTGCCCAACCTGATGGTGCTCGACGCCGTCGGCGCCTCGGAGACCGGCATGCAGATGACCACCATGGCGGCCAAGGGCGTCGAGTCCAAGGCGGCCACGTTCACCCCGCAGCACGACACCGCCGTCATCTCAGCCGATTTCAGCCACGTGCTGCAGCCCGGCGACGGCGAGGGTTGGCTGGCGCGCCGGGCCTACGTGCCGCTCGGCTACCTGGGCGACGCCGAGAAGTCCGCCCGCACCTTCCCCACCATCGACGGCGTCCGCTGGTCGATCCCCGGTGACCGGGCGCGCTTCCTGGCCGACGGCCAGATCGAACTGCTCGGCCGCGACTCGGTGACCATCAACTCCGGCGGGGAGAAGATCTTCGCCGAGGAGGTCGAGCGTGCGGTGGCCAGCCACCCGGCGGTCTACGACGTCGTCGTCGCCGGGCGCCCGTCGGAGCGGTGGGGCAACGAGGTCGTGGCGATCGTTCAGTTCGCCGAGGGCAGGTCCGCCACCGACGACGAGCTCGCCGAGGCCTGCGCGGCGCACATCGCGCACTACAAGATCCCGAAGGCGTTCGTCCGCACCGAGAAGGTGCTGCGCTCACCGGCGGGCAAGGCCGACTACCGCTGGGCCAAGGCGCTGGCGGCGGAAAGCCTTGGCGCGCAAGGCTAGATCTTGAGGTAGCCCTTGTCGGCGGGTACCTGAGCCGCGGTCAGCAGCGACGAGGCGTCGCTGGCCAGGAACAGCACGACTTCGCTGACCTGCTCGGGCGGGGTCAGCGACTCGGTGGGCAGCGCGCCCGGCGAGAAGCTGTACACGTAGTGCGGATACTTCTGGAACGTCTCGTACATCGACAGGTCGTTGCCCAGCGCGGTGTCTACGCCGTAGGTGTGAATCGAGTTGACCCGGATGTTGTACTCCCCCAACTCGATTGCCAACGAGTTGGTCAGCCCGACCACACCGAACTTGCTGGCGCAGTAGTGCCCGGCACCCGGGACCGCCTTGATCCCGGCGGCCGAACTCGTCACGATGATCGACCCGCCGTTGCCGGCCTCGATCATCGCGGGCACCGTCGCCTTGACGGTGTTCCAGACCCCGGTCAGGTTGATGTCGATGATCTCCTGCCACTGCTCGGCGGGGATCTCCCAGGCGCGTCCCCAGCTCATCACCCCGGCATTGGCGACGACGATGTCGAGGCGGCCGAATTGTTCGATGGCGCTGGCGATTACCCGCTGCTGGCCGTCCAGGTCCCGGACGTCGACCCGGTCGGCGCTGATCTTGACGCCCTCGTCCTCGACCAGGCGCACGGTCTCGGCGAGGTCCTCCGGCTCGGCGGGCGGGTAGCCGATGTGGCTGCCCACCGGTCCGCAGGCGTCGATGGTGACGATGTCGGCGCCGGCCTGGGCCAGTCGGACGCAGTGCGCTCGGCCCTGTCCCCTGGCCCCGCCGGTGACGTAGGCGACCCGGCCGGCCAGTGGTTTCGTGGTGTCAGTCACGGCCACACCCTAAACGGGTCGGCGACCGCCGGGAGCCGATCCGGTCAAGAACCCGTACACCGGGATGAGTCTGCGACGGCCCATCCGTTCTGGGAGACAGGCGGCGGCGCCAGGAGCCGTCCCACCCGAGGAGAGGACTCATCATGAAGATCGTCGTCATCGGAGGAACCGGCCTGATCGGCTCAAAGCTGGTTCGCACCTTGACCGAGCAGGGTCACGAGGCCGTGGCCGCCGCACCGTCGACCGGCGTCAACACCTACACCGGTGCCGGGCTACCCGAAGTCGTGTCGGGAGCCGACGAATCACCCGGTGCGCAGATCCGCACGGATCCGTCTGCATGGATGTCTTCACAGACTACGTCGCCAACATCGCGACCTGGTTGCAGCCGTCGGTCCGCAGCCTGGCCCCGAATCGGCCGATCGCCGCGACCTCTCGGTAGTCGTGCTCGGTTCAGGCCGGGCCGAACCGCGCCCCGCCGGTCTCGGTGTCGTGATACCAGCCGCCGGCCGCCTGCGTCCCGCCGTCGACGTGCAGCGTCTGCCCGGTGATGTAGCGCGCCATGTCGGAGGCGAGAAATACTGCTGCCGAAGCGATCTCGTCAACATCGCCGAGCCTGCCCAGCGGGACGGCCTGGCTGAGCTCGGGACGCATCCCGTCGGGCGACAGTCGCAGCAGCCCTTCGGTGACCGTGATGTCGGGCGCGATGGCATTGACCCGGATGCCGTGCGGCGCCAGTTCGAAAGCGGCGGTGCGGGTGTAGTTGATCACCCCGGCCTTGGCCGCCGCATAGGCGGCATAACCGGGAGCCGCGCGCACCCCTTCGATCGACGTCAGCGAGATCACGCTACCGCCCCGGCCATCGGCGACCATGGCGCGGGCCACCCGCTGGGTGCACAGCAGCACATGGCGAAGATTGGCCTTGTACAAGGCATCCCAGCCGTTCTCGGTGGTCTCGAGCAGCGGTGAGGCGAACACACCGCCGGCGTTGTTGACCAGAATGCTGACCGGGCCGAGCTCAGCGCTGGTCTGCTCCAATGCGGCATCGACCTGTTCCGCGTCGCGGACATCGACGACCACCCCGAGTACACCCAGCTCGCTCGCGGTGGCCGCACATGCTCTCGGGGTCACGCTCCCAGATCGCCACCATTCGCGCCGAATTGCGCCATACCGGCAGCGATTCCATGTCCGATGCCCGCCCCGCCGCCGGTGACGACCGCGACCCGGTCGGTGAGCAGAATGTCCGCCGGTGTGATGCTCACCGGGCTAGCCGACCTTGTTCGCCGCCGGCACCATCACCTCGTCGGCGAAGCGGGCGATGCCGTCGAGTGCCTCGCGGGTACGTCGCCAGGGCATGACGATCAACCGGTCGATGCCGGCCTCGGCGGCGACCTCGATGTCGTCCGGCGTGCCCGCCGGTGCCGACGTGGTGACTTCGGGCTTGCCCGAACGACCGTGCTCGGCCCACAGCTCCGCAAGCGTCTGCAGCGAGCCGGGAAGCTGATCGAGCGTGTGGTTCATCGGAATCCAGCCGGCGCCGAAGCGCGCGGTGCGCCGCAGCGCGGGCAGGCCGTCACCGCCGACGTGCACGGGTGGGCCGCCCGGCTGAACGGGCTTGGGCTCGAAGGCCACCGCGTCGAAGTCGAAGAACCGGCCGTGGTGTTCGACCGTCGGCTCGGTCCACAGCGCCCGGCACACCTGCAGTGCCTCGTCGACCCGGGCGCCGCGGGTGGCGAAGTCCAGGCCGACGGCCTCCCACTCCTCACGCAGCCAGCTCGCCCCGATCCCGAAGTCGAACCGCCCACCCGAGACGATGTCGAGGGTGGTGGCCGCGCGGGCGCTGACGAACGGGTGGCGCAGCCCGATGTTGTAGACGTAGGTGCCGAACCGGATCGTGCTGGTCTGCCCGGCCAGATAGGCGAGGTAGGCGATCGCGTCGTACATCGGCGTCTGCGGCGGGATGGGCGGATGGCTGTCGCCGTGGTGCGGGCTGCCCGACATCGTCGCCGGCAGCACCAGGTGCTCGGGCAGCCAGACCGATTCGTAGCCGAGTTCCTCGGCGCGGATGGTGAGCTCCCGCCACAGGCCGGGATGGACGCCGCCGAGCGGGATTCCGATCTTCACCCGACGAACTCTGCCAGAGACGAATTCGGATGGTGTAGAGCTTGCGGAATGACTGAGAGCCCGCTTCAGCCGGTACGACGTGAAGAGGCCCTGGCCCTGTGGCGGGCGTACACGGCGACCCTGACCGCACCCCTCATCGAGGACGAGCCTTCGATCGAGCAGTTCGGTGACAGCGCGGCCATGGCCGACGAACTCGCCGGGCTGGTGATGGCCGGGATCAAGCGCGCCAGCGCTGACCTGCCCGCCGGGTACGCCGAGGGCGAAGTGCTGCCGCGGATCGGCGGGCACTGGATCGTCTGCGACAGCACCGGGGCTCCGGTGTGCGTGGTTCGCAGCATGGAGTTGCGGCTGGGCCCGCTGTCCAGCGTCGACGACAGCTTCGCGTGGGACGAGGGCGAAGGCGACCGGACCAGGGCCAGCTGGCTCGCCGAGCACGAGAGCTTCTTCCGTCGGGTCCAGCGCGCGCAGGGCCTCGAATGGTCCGACGACTGCCGAAGTGCTCTTCGAGCGGTTCCGGGTGGTGTGGCCGCCCGAACTCGCCGACGCCCAGTAGCGTTTGGCGCATGACGGCGAGCGGGCTCAGGCTGCGCTACGCCGCCGCGCTGGCCCTCGCTCAACTGCTCGCCGGTGTGGAACTCACCGTTCTGGTGATGCCGCTGCGCCACCAGGTGGTCCCCGGCGCTGCGTCCGTCTTCGGCAGGCACACGCTGGTCGCCGCGGTCGTGCTCGCGGTAGCCGGCATCACCGCGGTCATCGTCTACGCCGTCGTGGTCGTCGACGGCAGGCTGCGGTGGTTCACCGCCGGGCGGCCACCGGTTCCGCGGGACCGGGCCTTCGTGCGCAGGCTGCTGCGCAACCAGTCCGCGATGCTGGCCGCCATCTGGGCTGGTCAGCGGGGTGGTGCTGGTCGCGGTCAACCGCGACGGCGGCGGAGCGGCGGCCGGGCTGATCGGCTTGTGCATGCTGTTCGGCGCCACGACGTCCACCGGCGCCGCGCTGCTGCTGATGCAACGCCTGATGCGACCGATCATGGCCGCCGCGACCAGCCCGACGGGCCGCGACACCGCGCCGGGCGTGATGGCCCGGCTGCTGCTCATGTGGCTGATGAGCAGCGCGCTGCCCACGGTCGGTATCGCGATGGTCGTGGTCATGCGCTCGCACGGCTGGATCATCGAGAAGTCGGCCTCGGTCGAGACTACCGGTCGTCGTGCTGTCGCTGATCTCGGTTCTGGTGGGACTGCGCGGAATGATGATCGTCGCGATGTCGGTCTCCGACCCGGTGCGCGACGTCGTCGAGGCCATGGCCAAGGTCGAGCACGGCGAGATCGACACCGAGGTCGACGTCTACGAGCGCTCCGAGATCGGGCGTCTGCAGAGCGGGTTCAACCGGATGGTCGCCGGCCTGGCCGAACGGGACCGGCTACGCGACGTCTTCGGCCGCCACGTCGGGACCGACGTCGCACGCCGCGCCCTCTCCGAGGCCGGCACGCTGACCGGGGAGGTCCGCGACGCCGCCGTGCTCTACGTGGATCTGGTCGGATCGACCCAGCTCGCGCAGACCCGATCACCGGCGAGAAGTGGCCGAGGTCCTCAACAACTTCTTCGAGATCGTGGTGGCCGCCGTCGACGAACGGCAGGGGCTGATCAACAAGTTCGAAGGCGACGCGGTGCTGGCCGTGTTCGGTGCGCCGCTTTCCAGCGCGGCGCCGGAGTCCGACGCGCTGGCCACCGCCCGGACGCTGGCGGTGACGTTGCGCAGGCTGCCGGTCGTGGACTTCGGGATCGGGGTGTCCGCCGGGCCGGTGTTCGCCGGCAACATCGGCGCCAAGCACCGTTACGAGTACACCGTCATCGGCGACGCCGTGAACGAGGCTGCGCGGCTGGCCGATCGGGCGAAGTCCACCCCGCAGCGCGCACTGTGCTCGGCGGCCGCCCTGTTCGCCGCCGATCTCGCCGAAGCGTGAGCAGTGGGCCGAATGCGGTTCGGAGACCCTGCGCGGACGGCTCGAGCCGACGCGGATGTCGGCGCCCCTCATCTAGGCGTGCGCTGCCATTTTCCACCATTTCCTTGTGCGCAGACCGCGGTTGGGGGAAGGGTGGAGACGTACCCGATCGGCGCGCTCCGCGCGCGAGGAGGTTTGTCATGGCTGACAAGGCGAACACTTCCCAGGCGGCGCGAACAGCACCCGCAGCGGACAGTCCCGCGGCGATCCGCAACGTCGTTCTCGTCGGCCCGTCCGGCGCCGGCAAGACCACCCTGATCGAGGCGCTCCTGGTGGCTTCGGGAGTGTTGTCGCGGCCCGGGTCGGTCGTCGACGGCACCACGGTGTGCGACTTCGACGACGCGGCGATCCGCCAGCAGCGTTCGGTCGGGCTCGCGCTCGCCCCGGTTCCTCACGACGGCGTCAAGATCAACCTGATCGACACCCCCGGCTATGCCGACTTCGTCGGCGAGCTGCGGGCGGGACTTCGGGCCGCCGACTGCGCGCTTGTTCGTGATCGCGGCCAACGAAGGCGTCGACGAGCCCACCCGGGCGCTGTGGCACGAGTGCGACGACGTGGGCATGCCGCGGGCCGTGGTGATCACCAAGCTGGACCACGCCAGGGCCAACTACGCAGGCGCGCTGCGGGCGGCCCAGGACGCGTTCGGTGAAAAGGTTCTGCCGCTGTACCTTCCGGCCGACGACGGGTTGGTCGGGTTGCTGTCGCACGACCAGTCCGGTCCGCAGAACTCGACGAACATCGCGGCAGCCTCATCGAGGGAATCATCGAGGAGTCCGAAGACGAGTCGCTGATGGAGCGCTATCTCGGCGGCGAGACCATCGACGAGGCGGTCCTGATCGCCGACCTGGAGAAGGCCGTCGCCCGCGGCTCGTTCTTCCCCGTCATCCCGGTGTGCAGCGGCACCGGCGTCGGCACCCTCGAGCTGCTCGACGTGGCCACCCGCGGCTTCCCGTCACCGCCCGAGCACGCCCTGCCCGAGGTGTACAACCCGCACGGCGTCGCGCGCTCGGGACTGTCCTGCGACCCGGCCGGCCCGCTGCTGGCCGAGGTGGTCAAGACGACGTCGGACCCCTACGTCGGCAGGGTCAGCCTGGTCCGGGTGTTCTCCGGAACCATACGGCCCGACACGACAGTCCATGTGTCGGGCCATTTTTCGGCCTTCTTCGCCACGAACACCCACGCCGACCACGACGAGGACGAACGGGTCGGAACGCTGTCGTTCCCGCTGGGCAAGCAGCAGCGCCCTGCCCAGCAGGTGATCGCCGGCGACATCTGCGCCATCGGCCGGCTGAGCCGGGCCGAGACCGGGGATACGTTGTCGGACAAGGCGGATCCGCTGTTACTCAAGCCGTGGACCATACCCGAGCCGCTGCTGCCCGTCGCGATCGAGGCGCACGCCAAGACCGACGAGGACAAGCTGTCGGTCGGCCTGCAACGGCTGGCCGCCGAAGACCCGACGCTGCGGATCGAGCAGAACCCGGAGACGCACCAGATCGTGCTGTGGTGCATGGGCGAGGCGCACTCGGCGGTGGTACTCGACGCGCTGGCCAACCGCTACGGCGTGAACGTCGACACCATCGACGTGCGAATCCCGTTGCGGGAAACCTTCAGTGGGCCGTCGAAGGGACACGGCCGGCACGTCAAGCAGTCCGGCGGCCACGGCCAGTACGCGGTGTGCGACATCGAGGTGGAGCCGCTGCCGGAGGGCGCCGGATTCGAGTTCGTCGACAAGGTGGTCGGCGGGGCGGTGCCGCGGCAGTTCATCCCGAGTGTGGAGAAGGGTGTGCGAGCCCAGATGGAGCGGGGCGTGCACGCCGGGTATCCGGTGGTGGACATCCGGGTGACGCTGGTCGACGGCAAGGCGCACAGCGTCGACTCCTCGGACATGGCCTTCCAGATGGCCGGCGCCCTGGCGCTGCGGGAGGCCGCGGCCGCCAGTCGGGTAGCGCTGCTCGAGCCGGTCGACGAGGTCAGCATCGAGGTGCCCGACGACCTCGTCGGCGCCGTCATGGGTGACCTGTCCGCACGGCGGGGCCGGGTCCTGGGTACCGAGCAGACCGGCGAGAGCCACACCGTCATCAGGGCGGAGGTGCCTCAGGTCGAACTGACCCGCTACGCGATCGACCTGCGCAGCCTGACCCACGGGGCGGCGTCGTTCACCCGGTCGTTCGTCCGCTACGAGCCCATGCCGGAGTCGGCGGCGGCGAAGGTTCAAGCCTGAGGGCGGCGGTAACGTTCCCACCCATGACCGCACCGCGCTCCTTGCGAGAGCTCTTCGAGCAACTCGGCCTGCGCGAGGTCGAGTCCGACGACGGCACATTCGTGATGGAGATGCCCGTCGACGAGCGGACCACGAACACCGCGGGCGGCCTGCAGGGCGGGCTGATCGCCACCATGGCCGATGTCGCCGCCGGCCAGCTGGCCTCGCGTGCGACTCCGTTCGGGTTCGGCATTGCGACCACTGACCTGTTCGTCCGCTACCTGCGGCCGATCAAGGTCGGGCCGGCCCGGGCGGTGGCCAAGATCCTGCGAACCGGCAAGCGTTCGGTAGTGGTCCAAGTCGACATCCACCGCGGTGACGACAACGAACTGGCCGCGACCGCCACGATCAACTTCGCCGCGGTGTGAGACCCCCGATCCGTTGGGGCCCGCCCTGGCGCTTCCGAATTATGTATGGTTACATACATAGCTATGGCGAGCCCCCGTGAACGCATGGTTGCCTCGGCCGCGATGCTGATCCGCGAGCGCGGCGCGCACCCGACGGCCATCGCCGACGTGCTGGAGCACAGCGGTGCTCCGCGCGGTTCGGCCTACCACTACTTCCCCGGCGGTCGTACCCAATTGCTCTGCGAAGCAGTCGATTACGCAGGCGATTACGTCGCGACCAAGATGGAGAAGGCCGCCAGCGGCACCGACATGCTTGACGCCATGATCCGCTTCTACCGCAGACACCTCCTCGAGACCGACTTCCGCGCCGGCTGCCCCGTGCTGGCCGTCGCTGTGGAAGCCGGCGAACCGGACGCCCCCTCGCCGGTGATCGATCACGCCGCCGCCGCGTTCGACCGGTGGAACGGCCTGATCGCCCAGCGCCTGGTCGCCGACGGAATCCCCGCCAAGCGCGCCAAGGACCTCGCGGTGCTCATGACCGCCGCTTTGGAGGGCGCCATCGTGCTGGCCCGAGCGGCCCGCGACATCGCACCACTGGACGTCGTCCACCGACAACTACGCGGCCTGCTCGAGGCCGGCTAGAGAAGGAGCCCCACATGTCTGATGACTGGAAGCAGACCGCCTGCATCCTCTGCGAGTGCAACTGCGGCATCGTCGTCCAGACCGAGGGCGGCCACCTGGCCAAAATCCGCGGCGACAAGGACCACCCCGGATCTCGTGGGTACACGTGCAACAAGGCACTGCGACTGGACCACTATCAGAACAACTCGAACAGGTTGACCTCACCGATGCGCCGTCGGGCCGACGGCAGCTACGAGGAAATCGACTGGGACACGGCGATTTCCGAGGTCGCTGCCGGCTTCAAGCGGATCGCCGACGCCCACGGTGGCGACAAGATCTTCTACTACGGTGGCGGCGGCCAGGGCAACCACCTCGGTGGCGCCTACAGCAGCGCGTTCCTCAAGCCGCTCGGCTCACGCTTCCGCTCGAGTGCGCTGGCACAGGAGAAGACTGGCGAGTTCTGGGTCGACTCCCAGCTCTACGGTGGGCACACCCGCGGCGAGTTCGAGCATGCCGAGGTGTCGATCTTCGTCGGCAAGAACCCGTGGATGTCGCAGAGCTTCCCGCGGGCCCGCACCGTCCTCAACGACATCGCCAAGGACCCCGCCCGTTCGATGATCGTGATCGACCCGGTGCTCACCGACACCGCCAAGATGGCCGACTATCACCTGCAGGTCAAGCCGGGCGCCGACGCGTGGTGCCTGACGGCGATGGCGGCTGTCCTTGTCCAGGAGAACCTCTGCGACGAAACCTTTCTCGCGGAGCACACGCACGGCGTCGAGGAGGTCCGCAACGCGTTGCGCGACGTTCCGGTCAGTGACTACGCGCAACGCGGTGGCGTCGACGAGGAGCTGCTGCGTGCGGCGGCGCGCCGGATCGCCGCCGCGGACAGCGTCGCGGTCTTCGAGGATCTCGGCGTGCAGCAGGCACCCAATAGCACGCTGGTCTCCTACCTCAACAAGCTGCTCTGGATCCTCACCGGCAACTTCGGCAAACGTGGCGGGCAGCATCTACATTCGTCGTTCGCGCCGCTGTTCAAAGCGGGCGGAGTAGGGCGCACCCCGGTGACAGGTGCGCCGGTGATCTCCGGGCTCATCCCCTCTAACGTCGTACCGCAGGAGATCCTGACCGACCACCCGGACCGGTTTCGGGCGATGGTCGTCGAGAGCAGCAACCCGGCCCACTCGATCGCCGACTCGGCGGCCTGCCGTGCGGCGTTCGCAGCCCTGGAACTCCTGGTGGTCATCGACGTCGCGATGACGGAGACCGCCCGGCTGGCGCATTACGTTCTGCCTGCGGCCAGTCAGTTCGAGAAGCCGGAATGCACCTTCTTCAATCTGGAGTTCCCGCACAACGACTTTCAGCTCCGTCACCCGCTGTTCGAGCCGCTAGCCGGCACCCTGCCAGAGCCAGAGATCTGGGCGCGGCTGGTGCGAGCTCTCGACATCGTCAGCGAAGACGACCTGCGACCGCTGCGCGAGGCCGCCAAGCAGGGCCGCGACGCCTACACCGAGGCCTTCTTCACCGAGTTGGCCGGCAACCCGGCGCTGGGCAAAGTGCTGCCCTACGTTCTCTACGAAACCTTGGGCCCAACCCTGCCGGAGCGCCTGAAAGGCGCTGCCGCACTGTGGGGTCTGGCCCAGAAGGCCGCGGTGACTTACCCCGATGCGGTGCGCCGGGCCGGGTACGTCGACGGCAACGCATTGTTCGACGCGATCCTGGAAACCCCTTCCGGGGTGACGTTCACCGCCCACGAGTACGGCGACGACTTCGCGATGATCAGCCACCCCGATGGCAAGATCGCCTTGCCGATACCCGAGTTGCTCGACGACATCCGCGCACTGCGGGACGCCAACCCCGGCTTGACCACTGCGGAGTTCCCAATCGTGCTGTCCGCCGGTGAGCGCAGGGCCTTCACCGCCAACGACATCTTCCGCAATCCGAACTGGCGCAAGCGCGACACCGAAGGCGCGC
>CAVXWQ010000023.1:0-21830 GCA_963765445.1 uncultured Actinomycetota bacterium | reverse complement strand
TCGGTGTGCCCGAGCGGCTGGGGAAGACGGCGTCGGTTTGCCGGAGATCACGACGGCGCTCAGTGAGATCGGCCGGCACGGAACGATCTCACCGGCGCTGGCGACGTTGGGGCTGGGCTGATTCCGCTGCTCGACTTGGCGTCGGAGGCTCAGCAGGACCGGTTCCTCGGCGGTGTGGCCGAGGGCGCGATCCTGTCCGCCGCCCTCGACGAGCCGGGCGCTCCGCTGCCGGACCGTCCGGCGACCACGCTGGCGGGCGGAAAGCTCAACGGCACCAAGGTCGCCGTTCCGTATGCCGAGCAGGCCGCCTGGCTGATCGTGACCGCCGACACCGGGGTCGTGGTGGTGTCGCCGACGGCCGACGGTGTGCGGCTGACCAAGACTCCGGCGTCGACCGGCGGTGACGAATACGCGGTCACGTTCACCGACGTCGCGGTGGAACCCGACGCGGTACTCGAGGGCGCATCCGCCCATCGGGTCAACCAGCTCGCGCTGGCCGCCATCGGCGCGTTCGCGGCCGGAGTGGTGGCCGGGGCCCTCAAGCTCACGGCCAACTACGTGGCCAACCGCCAGCAGTTCGGCAGGCCGCTGTCCACCTTCCAGACGGTGGCCGCACAGCTGGCCGAGGTGTACATCACCTCGCGCACACTGGCTTTGGCGTCGAACTCGGTGATCTGGCGGCTGTCCGAAGGCCGGGATGCCGACGACGACCTCGACGTGCTGGGCTACTGGCTGACGTCGCAGGCTCCACCGGTGATGCAGACCTGCCATCACCTGCACGGCGGCATGGGGATGGACATCACCTACCCGATGCACCGCTACTACTCCACGATCAAGGACCTGACCCGTCTGCTTGGTGGCCCCTCGTATCGCCTCGACCTGGTGGGAGCGCAATGTTCATCGAACTGACCCCGGAGCAGCGGCAGCTGCAAGCCGAAATGCGGCAGTACTTCTCGAATCTCATCTCACCCGAGGAGCGGGCCGAGATGGAGATCGACCGGCACGGCAAGGCCTACCGCGCGATCATCAAGCGGATGGGCTCCGACGGCAAGCTCGGTGTGGGCTGGCCCAAGGAGTTCGGCGGCCACGGCTTCGGACCGGTCGAGCAGTCGATCTTCGTCAACGAGGCCGCGCGCGCCGACGTGCCACTGCCCGCGGTGACGCTGCAGACCGTCGGCCCGACTCTGCAGGTGTACGGCACCGAGTTGCAGAAGAAGAAGTTCCTGCCGCAGATCCTGGCCGGTGAAGTCCATTTCGCCATCGGCTATTCCGAGCCGGAGGCCGGCACCGACCTCGCGTCACTGCGCACCTCCGCGGTGCGGCACGGCGACGAGTACATCGTCAACGGTCAGAAGATCTGGACCACCGGCGGCCACGACGCCGACTATGTGTGGCTGGCCTGCCGCACCGATCCGGATGCGGTGAAGCACAAGGGGATTTCGATCCTCATCGTCGACACCACCGACCCGGGGTACTCGTGGACGCCGATCATCCTGTCCGACGGTGCTCACCACACGAACGCGACGTACTACAACGACGTTCGGGTCCCCGCCGACATGCTGGTCGGTGAGGAGAACGCCGGCTGGCGGCTGATCACCACCCAGCTCAACCACGAACGCGTGATGCTCGGACCGGCAGGCAAGATCGCCGGGCTCTACGACCGGGTGCACGAATGGGCGTCGAAGCCGGGCGGTAACGGTGTGACCCCGCTCGACCACGACGACGTCCGGCGGCTGCTCGGCGAGATCAAGGCGATCTGGCGGATCAACGAGCTGCTCAACTGGCAGGTCGCGGCGTCCGGCGAGGTCATCGACATCGCGGATGCCGCTGCTACCAAGGTGTTTTCGACCGAGCGCATCCAGCGGATCGGCCGGCTGGCCGAGGAGATCGTCGGCAAGTACGGCAACCCCGGCGAGCCGCAGACCGCCGAGCTGCTGGACTGGCTGGACTCGCAGACCAAGCGCAACCTCGTCATCACCTTCGGCGGTGGTGTCAACGAGGTGATGCGAGAACAGGTCGCGGCCTCGGGCCTGAAGGTGCCGAGGGTCCCGCGGTGAGTGTGGACGAGATCCGCACGGCCGCGGAGAAGGTCAAGGCCGAGGGCAAGAGCAAGCCGCGCACCGGCCGTCATGCGGTCAACCAGCCGATGGTCGACCACTGGCTCGACGCGATCGGTGACAAGAACCCGATCTACGTCGACGAGGCCGCTGCCAAGGACGCCGGTCATCCCGGAATCGTCGCACCCCCGGCCATGATTCAGGTCTGGACGATGGCCGGGCTCGGTGGTACCCGATCCGACGACGATCCGCTGAGCAAGATTCTCGCCTTGTTCGACGAGGGCGGCTACATCGGCGTCGTGGCGACCAACTGCGAGCAGACCTATCACCGCTACCTGCGTCCCGGTGAAGAAGTCAGCATCGCCGCGGAACTGACCGACGTCGTCGGTCCCAAGAAGACCGCACTGGGCGAGGGATTCTTCATCACGCAGAAGATCACCTGGCAGGTCGGCGACGAGGATGTCGCCGAAATGATGTGGCGGATCATGAAATTCAAGCCCGCTGAGAAGGACGACGCTGCACCGTCGTCGGTGCCCGAGGACCTGGACCCGGCGTTCATGATGCGGCCTGCGCCGTCGAAGGACACCCAGTTCTTCTGGGACGGCGTCAACGCGCACGAGTTGCGGTTGCAGAAGCGTCCGGACGGGAGCCTGCAGCACCCGCCGGTGCCCGCGCTGTGGCAGGACAAAGAGCTGCCGACCGACTACGTCGTCGCCAGCGGCAAGGGGACGGTGTTCAGCTTCGTGGTGCACCACGCGCCGAAGGTGCCCGGCCGCACCGTGCCGTTCGTGATCGGGCTCGTCGAACTCGAGGAGGGTGTCCGGATGCTCGGCGAGCTGCGCAACGTCGACCACGCGAAGGTGGAGATCGGAATGCCGGTTCACGCAACGTATATCGACTTTCCCGCCGGCGAGGTCGGGCCGGCCTGGACGCTGTATGCCTGGGAGCCGGACGCATGAGCGCACCAACGGTGGAAGTCGGCACCAAGCTGCCCGAGCTGGCGCTGTACGGCGATCCCACGTTCATCGTGTCGACCGCCATCGCGACGCGCGACTACCAGGACGTGCACCACGACCGAGACAAGGCGCAGGCCAAGGGATCCAAGGACATCTTCGTCAACATCCTCACCGACACCGGTCTGGTGCAGCGGTATGTCACCGACTGGGCCGGACCGAACGCGGTGATCAAGTCGATCGGGCTGCGGCTCGGCGTGCCGTGGTACGCCTACGACACGGTGACCTTCAAAGGTGAGGTGACCGCAGTCGAGGACGGTCTGATCACCGTGAAAGTCGTTGGCAGCAATAGCCTTGGCGACCACGTCATCGCGACGTCCACGCTTACCATCGGAGGAAACGCCTGATGCCCGGAGAGTTGTCGGGGAAAGCGGCGATCGCCGGGATCGGGGCGACGGACTTCTCCAAGAACTCGGGGCGCAGTGAGCTGCGGCTGGCCGCCGAGGCGGTACTGGACGCACTTGACGACGCCGGTCTGACCCCAGCCGACGTCGACGGCATGGTGACGTTCACCATGGACTCCAACACCGAGGTGGCGGTTGCGCGCGCGACCGGCATCGGGGACCTGAAGTTCTTCTCCAAGATCCACCACGGCGGCGGCGCGGCGTGCGCGACCGTGCAGCAGGCCGCCATCGCGGTGGCGACTGGCGTCGCGGATTGTGTTGTGGCATACCGTGCTTTCAACGAGCGCTCGGGTATGCGGTTCGGCCAGGTGCAGCTGCGGCTGATCCAGGGTGCGGACTCCACGAGCGTGGACAACTCGTTCTCCTACCCGCACGGGCTCTCGACGCCGGCGGCGCAGGTGGCCATGATCGCCAAGCGCTACATGCACCTGTCGGGTGCCACCAGTCGCGACTTCGGCGCAATCTCGGTGGCCGACCGCAAGCACGCTGCCAACAACCCGAAGGCGTACTTCTACGGCAAGCCGATCACCATTGAGGAGCACCAGAATTCGCGGTGGATCGCCGAGCCGCTGCGACTGCTGGACTGCTGCCAGGAGACCGACGGCGGTGTCGCGATCGTCGTGGTGTCCGCCGAGCGGGCGAAAGACCTCAAGCACCGGCCCGCTGTCATCGAGGCCGCGGCGCAGGGTTCGAGCCCGAACCAGTACTCGATGGTGAGCTACTACCGGCCGGAGTTGGACGGGCTGCCCGAGATGGGGCTGGTCGGCAAGCAGCTCTGGGCGCAGTCCGGGCTGAAGCCGACCGACATCCAGACCGCGATCCTCTACGACCACTTCACTCCGTTCACGCTGATTCAGTTGGAGGAGTTGGGGTTCTGCGGCTGGGGCGAGGCCAAGGACTTCATCGCCGACGGTGCGATCGAGATCGGCGGGCGGCTGCCGATCAACACCCACGGCGGTCAACTCGGCGAGGCCTACATTCACGGCATGAACGGCATCGCCGAAGGCGTTCGGCAGCTTCGGGGAACATCGGTGAACCAGGTGGACGACGTCGAGCACGTGCTCGTTACCGCCGGCACCGGTGTGCCGACGTCAGGCCTCGTCCTGGGCTGACGTCAGGCGCCTCAGTTCCGTATGGGCCGTCGTCGCACCGTCCATGCGGAAGTAAGCCTGTCGCTCTGTCACACATGCGCACCCGTTGCCGATTTCAGTATTTGCCAGATTTGTCGTCGCGACTGCGATCGTGTTCGCAACGGCCTCGGTGCATCATCGCGATCATTCCCGATTCCTCTTGCGAGCGGTGACCGATGTCGTTGCCATGTCACTCGGCGGTCTGTATGTGGTTGACGAGAAGGGGCGCACTACCAAACGTTGAGAGTGAATCAATTACCAGTTCACAGACTCAATCCTGGCACTCGACCGTACGGCTCGACTCACCGTTCGAGCGCGGGTCGGAGGCCGCTCACATTAGCCTCCGGTAGGTCTTGTGGCGTAGTTTGAGCAGTGATACCGTCTGAGGTCTAGCACTGAAGCCTTGGCCCTGGTGTGTTCCAGCGAATGTATGAAGATTTGCGATAATTTTCCCTAATCGCCAGGGATGGGGAGTTCACCAGGGAGGGATCATGCGCCCGGGTCATCGGCACACCCCCCCATCCCCCCATGTCGATGCTCGGTTGGATGGCTGGCGGGGGCGATGGAGATTGCCCGCCCCCGTCAGCCTGCCGATCAGGGACGAGTAAGTATGCGTGCGTTGGTCACCGGCGCTGCCGGCTTCATCGGGTCCCACCTCGTCGACCGACTGCTGGCAGACGGCCACCAGGTGATCGGCGTGGACAACTTCAGGACCGGCCACGAGACCAATCTTGGACCGGCACTTGGTTGCAACAGTCAAAGCCGCCAGCTGTTCACTCTGGTTCGGGCCGATCTCGGGGCGCCGGAACTGGTCGATATCGTGGCGGGCGCCGCTCCGCACGTCATCTTTCATCTCGCAGCACAGGTGAACAACGTTGCGGCTGTTACAGATCCCCAGTTCGATGCGCGAAGCAACGTGTTGGGAACGATCAATCTTTGTGAAGCGAGCCGGCAGGCGGGTGTGAAGCGGATCGTGTACGCGGCATCGGGAGTGTCGCGCTACGGGTCCGCTACTCGCCTCGTCGACGAAGAAGATGAGATCGATCCGCCGTCGCCCAATGCCGCAGGGAAGGTGGCGAGCGAACTTTACCTTCGTGCCTACGCGCAGATGTATGGTCTTGCTCCGATTTCCTTGGCATTGGCCAATGTCTATGGACCGCGTCAGGACTCGCGGGGTATCGCCGGCGAGATCGTGGTGCTGGCAAGCGCGATGATCACCGGTAACCCCTACACCCTGTTGCGGGCCGCCGCTGTCGCACATGACTACGTGTATGTCGACGATGCGGTCGACGCGTTCATGCGCGCAGGCTGTGCTTCCATCGAGACCACCGGAACGTACAACATAGGATCGGGCCTGCCAGCCACCGCATCCGAGGTCTACGCCCACATCATTGCGGCGCTTGACGGCCTGTCTGCACCAACCCAGGCGGAATTCGCTTCCGGCGAGCCGGGGGCGCTGGCTCTGAACTCGTCCAAGGCGAGTGACGAGTTGAACTGGCGCCCGAAGTACGACCTTGCCGAGGGGATCGGGCGGACAGTGCATTGGCTGTGCGGCATTCTCGAACCTGGGTCATCCTCGCTCGCCGGCTGAGCTGCTCGCCTCGTCGTTCACCCGGGCCACCGGTGCACCCCACGTCAGGGCGGGTCGCCGGCCGAATCGAGACGGCTGTTTCGCGTTCGTCGAGCAGGTCCAAGACAGCGGCCACGTCCGGATCGTCGTGATCCTTGGCCGCTGTCCATCGCTCGAACACCGCCGCAGCGACTGCGAGCTCGTCAGGTAACCCCGCGTCGTCCAAGAGTGGTTAGCCACGCCGGGAAACTGGGCCGTCTCGGCAAGCGGGAAGCTCCGCAAGAACTCGGCTTCTCGCACCAGACTCTCGCTCAACCCGCACCCGCGGGCCAGCGCGTGCGCCACGGCGGCCAGTGCCCTGCTGAACTTCTGGTACGACGCGTAGGCCATCTCCAGCGCCGGGGCCTGGCCGATACCGCCGGGCAGCACGACCACCACCAATGTCGCACCCGCGAACAGTTAGACGGTGCCTCGGAGTCGCGAATCCACATGTCGCCATAGGGCATTTCGACGAAGACGTTCTCCCCTGGGGTGAGGGACGAGACCGCTTCACTGCCGACGCGGCCGGCGTAGCGCTTCATGATGAACTCGACCTCGGGCGAGCCTGGCCGGTTGGACATCGAGTAGCAGCGCCGCAGACCGTCCCCGAGGTCGATGACGGCGTGCTGACCCTCGTGGAACTCGACGGGCCGGTCCAGAGTGAACCGCAGCCGGAAGATCGCCGGGCCGATTTCGTCGCGTTCGGTGAGCACCGCCGCACGGCGCTCGGTCGCGCGCCCGTCGCGCGGGCTGGTCTCCAACCAGGTGGGCTTGACAACAAGATCCGACGTCGCGGTGCTCTGGCAGGCCAGCACGCGGGACCGGCGGGCATCTCGGGGGCTGATCGAGGGAGCGTCGGGAAACAGTGTCTCGACCTCGCCCTCGACGAGGGTCATCTTGCAGGTGCCGCAACTGCCCCAACCACATTCGTACGGGACCCAGACACCGGCCCGCAGCGCCGCCCCGAGAATCCGCTCGCCCTCGACGACGTCGAAACATGTGTCCGTACCGGCGACGGAGACGCGGTGCACAACATCGTCTGCCATCTTCAAAACTCTGGCAAGCCGCGGCGGGCGTCCGCGCTATCGTTCCGCTTTCCGGAACGCCTGGCCGACAGTAACCTCACGGCGAACCAAAGCGGGTTTTCCCGCCATGGCGTTACCGTCGCCGAATCAGACCGGGACGAACTCCACGTCGGACAGCACCACGGCGTTGTCGCGCGACGGTGCGGTGACGACGCCGACGTAGCGGCCGTCGTCCTTCCACACGCTGGCCTTGACGGTCTCGCCCGGGAACACCACACCGGCGAACCGGGCGCCGTAACTGCCGACCTGCGACACGTCGGCATCGAGCAGCGTGTCGACCAGCGCCTTGCACGTCATGCCGTAGGTGCACAGCCCGTGCAGGATCGGCCGGGGAAAGCCGGCGGCGGCGGCGAACGCCGGATCGGAGTGCAGCGGGTTGCGGTCACCGCACATCCGGTAGAGCAGCGCCTGCTGCGGCGACACCGGAATCGAGATCTCGTAGTCCGGCGCGCGATCGGGAGGCGCCACCGAGGTCGACGGTCCGCGCTCGCCGCCGAAACCGCCCTCGCCGCGGGCGAAGATGGACCGCTTGGTGGTCCACAGCAGCTTGCCGTCGGGATCGGTCACCGTCATCTCGCTGACGATCACCGCGGCCTTGCCCTTGTCCCAGATCTCGGTGAACTTCTGGACCGATCGCGCGGTCCCGCTCGGCGGCAGCGGTGCCGGAACCGTCACCGACTCGCTGGCGTGCAGCACCTTGCTCAGTTCGATCTCGATGCCGGGGAACTTCACCTCGGGCGGCTCGGTCATGTGGAAGCTGGCCGCCACACTGCTGAAGGTCGGCAGCACCTGCGGGGTGTTGTCGGCCAGGTAGCGCAGCTCCTTCGGGTCCATCGGGTCGGCACCCGCGCCCAGTCCGAGGTGGTAGAGCTGCACATCGCTGCTGCTCCAGGAGAACTCGATCGGCTCCAGCTCAGCTCCGAGCGCGACGTCGAGATCGATTGGCATGTCAGCCCTTTCGCGTGCCATGTCGCGGCGATGTCCAACGCGGCCAGGTACCCGAACGTCATCGCGGGACCGATGGTTCCACCCGGCCCGGGATAGGTGTGACCCATCACCGGCGAGCTGACGTTACCGGCCGCATACAGACCTTCGATCACCGAGCCGTCGTCGCGCAGCGCGCGGCCGTTGACGTCGGTGCGGATACCGCCCTTGGTGCCCAGATCGCCCGGCACCATCTTTGCCGCGTAGAACGGCCCGTGCTTGATCTCGCCCAGGTTGGGGTTGGGCTTGTTGGTCGGATCGCCGTAATAGCGGTCGTAGGCGCTCTCGCCGCGGTGGAAGTCCTCGTCGACTCCCGGAGCGGGCGAAACCGTTGAACCGCTCGACCGTCGCCAGGAACGCCTCGGCGGGCAGTCCGGTCTTCTCGGCGAGCTCGGCCAACGTGTCGGCCTTGACGATGACGCCGGACTCCAGCCACTTCTTCGGGATGCGCTGGCCCGGCTGCAACCCGGCGAAGATGAACCGGTCCCGGTACTGCTGGTCGAACACCAGCCACGACGGGACGTTCTCACCCGGACCGGAGCCCTGGCCGTACTCGCCGCCGTACATGTGGTGGCAGGCCTCGACGTAGGGCATGGACTCGTTCATGAACCGCTTGCCGGCCAGGTTGACGATGATCGACCCGGGGGAGTTGCGTTCCGACAGCGCGAACCACGGGGCGCCGACCAGCGGAACGGTCGGACCCCACCAGGCGTCCTCCATCAATTCCAAAGCAGCACCGAGCTTTTCGGCCGCCACGATCCCGTCGCCGGTGTTGGCGATCGCCCCGACCGTCCACTCGGTGGTGATCGGCGCTCGCTGGTACTTGATGCGCATCTGCTCGTTGTGCTCGAAGCCGCCCGAGCCCAGGATCACGCCGCGGCGCGCCCGGATCAATTGCGGGTCAGCGGCTTCCGGTCCGGTCGTGTCGCGGACGTATACGCCGCGCACCACCCCGTCCTCCACGTAGAGGTCGGTCAGCGCGGTGTTCAACAACACCGGGACGCCGGCCTTGCGCAGGCCGACGCGCAGCGGCGCGATCAGCGCGCGGCCCATTCCGACGAGGTTCTTGCCGCGCGCGCTGGCCCACATGGTGCGCGCCCCGACCTTCAGGCTGCGCAGCACGCCGCGCGGATGACGCTTGAGCTGGTTGAGCCGCACGTAATCCTGCTGCATCACAACGACATTGAGCGGCACCTTGCCGTACGCGGGTTCCAGGTACTTCTCGTCGGGGCCGAGTTTCTTGGCGTCGAACGGTTTCGGCTCGATGGAGCGCCCGCCCGGGCGACCGCCTGCGGTCTCGGGGTAGTAGTCGGAGTAGCCCGGCACCCAGCACATCTTCAGCGGCGTGTTCTTCAGGACGAAGGACAGCATCTCCGGGCCGCGTTCCAGATAGGTGTCGATGCGTTCGGGTTCCACGACGTCGCCGATGATCGTGTGCAGATAGGTGCGCGCAGCTTCCTTGGTGTCGGTGACACCGTCACGCTTGAGGATCTCGTTGTTCGGGATCCATACGCCTCCGCCGGACCGCGCCGTCGAGCCGCCGAAGTGTGGCGCCTTCTCGATGACGACCGCAGATAGTCCCTGGTGGGCTGCGGTGAGGGCAGCGACCATGCCGGCCGCGCCACTCCCGACGACGACGACGTCGAACTCCTGAGCTGTCATACTAGAACACGTTATAGAATTGCCCCGTCCGGGCGCTACTGACCCCGCCTTTCCGGTCAGCGGAACGCTTAGCCCATGCTTACCCGGACCGCATTAGAATTGCCTGCACCGGGCACCGTTCGTCCCGGTCAACAGAGGAGAATCCCCGGAATGTTGAGCGTTGCGACGCGCGAAGAACTTGCTGCCGAGCTGGCTGACGCCGAACGCAGCCGGCTCCCGATGGCTCCGCTGACGTCCATTCATTCCGACATCGACGTCGTCGATGCCTACGAGATCCAGCTCATCAACATCCGCCAGCGGGTGGCTGAGGGCGCCCGCGTGGTCGGCCACAAGGTCGGGCTGTCGTCGGAGGCGATGCAGAAGATGATGGGCGTCGACGAGCCCGACTACGGTCATCTGCTCGCCGACATGGAGGTCTTCGAGGACACGCCGGTCCCGGCGGGGCGCTTCCTGTACCCGCGCGTCGAGGTCGAGGTCGGGTTCATCCTCGCCGACGACCTTCCCGGCGCGGGCTGCACCGAGGACGACGTGCTGGCCGCCACCGCGGCCTTCGCCCCGTCGATCGAACTGATCGACACGCGGATCAAGGACTGGAAGATCGCGCTGTGCGACACGATCGCCGACAACGCGTCGTCGGCCGGTTTCGTGCTCGGCAAGGAGCGGGTGTCGCCCAAGGACATCGACATCAAAGGCATCGACGCGGTGCTGACCCGCAACGGCGAGGTCGTCGCCGAGGGACGCAGCGACGCCGTACTGGGCAACCCGGTCACCGCGGTGGCCTGGCTGGCCCGCAAGGTCGACAGTTTCGGCGTCCGCCTCAAAGCCGGCGACATCGTGTTGCCGGGATCGTGCACCAGGGCCATCGACGCCCGTCCCGGCGACGAGTTCGTCGCCGACTTCACCGGGCTGGGCTCAGTCCGGTTGTCATTCGAGTAAGGGGAAGCCGCCATGGGGCAGAAGAAGTCTGTCGCGATCGTCGGGTCGGGCAACATCAGCACCGACCTGCTGTACAAGCTGTTGCGCTCGGAGTGGCTCGAGCCGCGCTGGATGATCGGCATCGACCCGGCCAGTGAGGGCCTTGCCCGCGCCCGCAAGCTCGGCCTGGAGACCAGCCACGAAGGCGTCGACTGGCTGCTGGCGCAGCCCGAGACGCCGGACTTCGTGTTCGAGGCGACGTCGGCCTACGTCCACAAGGCCGCCGCTCCGCGCTACGAAGAGGCCGGCATCAAGGCCATCGACCTCACCCCGGCTGCAGTCGGACCCGCGGTGGTGCCGCCGGCCAACCTGCGCGAGCACCTCGATGCGCCCAACGTCAACATGATCACCTGCGGCGGCCAGGCGACCATCCCGATCGTCTACGCCGTATCCCGCGTCGTCGACGTGCCCTACGCCGAGATCGTCGCCAGCGTCGCCTCGGTCTCCGCCGGACCGGGCACCCGGGCCAATATCGACGAGTTCACCAAGACCACCAGCCGGGGCGTCGAGGTGATCGGTGGCGCCAAGCGGGGCAAGGCGATCATCATCCTCAACCCCGCCGATCCGCCGATGATCATGCGCGACACCATCTTCTGCGCGATCCCCGAGGACGCCGACCGCGACGCCATCACCCAGTCGATCAAGGATGTGGTGGCCGAGGTGCAGACCTACGTGCCCGGCTACCGACTGCTCAACGAACCGCAGTTCGACGAGCCGTCGGTGGTCAACGGCGGCAACTTCCTGGTGACCACGTTCGTGGAGGTCGAGGGCGCCGGCGACTATCTGCCCCCGTATGCGGGCAATCTGGACATCATGACCGCCGCGGCCACCAAGGTCGGCGAGGAGATGGCCAAGGAAGCAGCAGCAGTTTCTGGAGGGACACGATGACTAGCGAGAAGCGGAGCGGATCGCGCATGGGCTCAGTCGACGGCATCTTCTTCAACGCGATGTGGGACGTCCGCATGACGGACACCTCGCTACGCGATGGCTCACACCACAAGCGTCACCAGTTCACCCCGGACGAGGTGCAGGCCATCGTCGCCGCCCTCGACACTGCCGGCGTGCCCGTGATCGAGGTGACGCACGGTGACGGGTTGGGTGGCTCGAGCTTCAACTACGGGTTCTCCAAGACGCCCGAGCAGGAGCTCATCAAGATTGCCGCCGAGACGGCCAAGGAAGCCAAGATCGCCTTCCTGATGCTGCCGGGTGTCGGCACCAAGGAAGACATCAAGGAGGCGCAGAACAACGGCGGCTCGATCTGCCGGATCGCCACGCACTGCACCGAGGCCGACGTCTCGATCCAGCACTTCGGGCTGGCCCGCGAACTCGGCCTCGAGACCGTGGGGTTCCTGATGATGAGCCACACCCTCCCGCCGGAGAAGCTGGCCGCCCAGGCTCGCATCATGGCCGACGCGGGTTGCCAGTGCGTCTACGTTGTGGACTCGGCTGGTGCCCTGGTGCTCGAGGGCGTGGCCGACCGGGTGGCGGCCTTGGTCGCCGAACTGGGGTCGGATGCTCAAGTTGGTTTTCATGGCCACGAGAACCTCGGGCTCGGTGTCGCCAACTCGGTCGAGGCGGTGCGCGCCGGCGCCAAGCAGATCGACGGCAGCTGCCGGCGCTTCGGTGCCGGCGCGGGCAACGCGCCTGTCGAAGCGCTGATCGGGGTGTTCGACAAGATCGGTGTCAAGACCGGGATCGACTTCTTCGACATCGCCGACGCCGCCGAGGAGGTCGTCGCCCCGGCGATGCCGGCCGAGTGCCTGCTGGACCGAAACGCGCTGATCATGGGCTACTCGGGGGTGTACTCGAGTTTCCTCAAGCACGCCATCCGTCAGTCGGAGCGCTACGGCGTGCCGGCGCACCAGCTGTTGCACCGGGCTGGTCAGCGCAAGCTCATCGGCGGCCAGGAGGACCAGCTGATCGACATCGCGCTGGAGATCAAGCGCGAGCAGGAAGCCGCTTCGGCCGGTTAGCGGTAGAACGCGCTGTCGGGGCCGCAGGGCACGATGGTGCCCATGACCCGGCCGGAGGTGACCCGCGAGCACGCCCAGGCCATCCTCGAACAGTTGGCCGGGCCTGCTGCGCTCCTGCGCGACGATCAGTGGACCGCCATCGAGGCACTGGTGGTGCAGCGCCGCCAGGCTCTGGTCGTGCAGCGCACCGGGTGGGGCAAGTCAGCGGTGTATTTCATCGCCGCCAAGCTGCTGCGCGAGCGTGGGCACGGTGCGACGGTCATCGTGTCGCCCTTGCTGGCGCTGATGCGTAACCAGGTCGCCGCTGCGCAACGCGCAGGCGTCCGCGCGGCCACCATCAACTCCGGCAATGTCACCGAGTGGGACGAGATTCATCAGCGGGTCAACAGCGGTGATCTCGATGTCCTGCTGGTCAGTCCGGAGCGACTGAACAACCCTGAGTTTCGCGACACCGTGTTGCCGGCGCTTGCCGCCGATGCCGGACTGGTGGTGGTCGACGAGGCGCACTGCGTCTCGGACTGGGGCCACGACTTTCGGCCCGACTATCGGCGGATCCGAACGTTGATCGCCGAACTCGGTTCGGATGTACCGGTTTTGGCGACCACCGCTACTGCCAACGACCGTGTCGTCGACGATGTCGCGGCTCAGCTCGGTGTCGGTGGCCGCGACACGTTGGTGCTGCGCGGCGGGCTCGATCGGGAGTCGTTGCGGTTGTCGGTGGTTCAGGCCGGCGGTGGTGCACAGCGCACTGCCTGGCTGGCCGAGCACCTGGATTCGCTGCCGGGGTCCGGAATCGTCTACACGCTGACCGTCGCCCAGGCACATGATGTGGCGGCGTTGCTGCGCGAACGCGGGCATGAGGTGGCCGCGTACACCGGGTCGACGGAAACCGCTGAGCGAGAACAACTCGAGTCCGATCTGCTGA
Organism: uncultured Actinomycetota bacterium; assembly: GCA_963765445.1. Lineage (GTDB taxonomy): Bacteria > Actinomycetota > Actinomycetes > Mycobacteriales > Mycobacteriaceae > Mycobacterium. The sequence continues at coordinate 8,013 of CAVXWQ010000023.1, read as the reverse complement.
ACAATCGGGTGAAGGCGCTGATCGCCACCTCGGCGCTGGGGATGGGGTTCGACAAACCGGATCTCGGCTTCGTCGTGCATCTCGGAGCGCCCTCGTCACCGATCGCGTACTACCAGCAGGTCGGTCGTGCGGGCCGCTCGACGGACAGCGCTGAGGTGGTGTTGTTGCCCGGTCGTGAAGATCAGGATGTCTGGCGGTACTTCGCGTCGGTGGCATTCCCGTCGGAATCCATGGTGCGCAACGTGATCCGCCAACTTGAGCGCGACCGTCCGCAGTCGACACCCGCACTGGAGCCGCTGGTGGATCTGGGCCGCACCCGTCTGGAGATGGTGTTGAAGGTGCTCGACGTCGACGGTGCGGTGCGGCGGGTCAAAGGCGGCTGGGTAGGTACCGGTGAACCGTGGGAGTACGACGAGGCCCGCTACCGCAAACTCGACGAGGCACGCCGACGTGAGCAGCAGGCAATGCTCGACTACCAGAACACCGACGAGTGCCGAATGACGTTTCTGCGTCGGCAACTCGACGATCCGGGCCTCACGGACGGCGAGCGGTGCGGCCGCTGCGACAACTGTGCCGGCTCCCACTTCGATGCTGCGGTGGACGAAGGCTCCGCCGCGCTGACCGAAGAGCGGCTGATGCGTCCGGGCGTGGAGATCACGCCGCGCAAGCAGTGGCCGTCGGGGCTGGAAAAGCTGGGCGTCGCCCTCAGCGGCCGCATCGATGACGGCCCCGCACCGGGCCGGGCGATCGGCCGGCTCACCGACCTGGGTTGGGGCCCACGCCTGCGGCGCCTGCTCGACGAACCCGACGGCGAAGTACCGCTGGATGTGGTGCGGGCGGCAGTCAAGGTGCTCGCCGCCTGGGACTGGGCCACCCGACCGGCTGCCGTGTTGGCCCTGGACTCGGAAACGCATCCTGTCCTCATCGCGTCCCTGGCCCGTGAACTGGCCCGGCTTGGCAGACTGACTGACCTTGGCGTATTGGCTTATGCAGCCGGGCGACGGCCAGTCAGCGCGGCCAACTCGGCCTACCGGGTTGCCGCCCTCGACGGATCTTGGTCGGCGCCGGATTCGTCGGCGATTGTTTCAGCCGGCGGACCGGTGCTGCTCATCGATGACCTGACCGATACCGGGTGGACGCTGACGATGGCCGCCCGGGTGGTGAAGGAGGCCGGCGCGCCCGCCGTACTGCCCCTCGTGGTCGCCGCCACGAGCTGATGCCGGGGTAACACTGGGTCGGTATCGCGCGACGTCCCCTTCAGTGGCTGCGCGGCAACAGTGCTGCGCGCCGGCGAAGGGAGAACCGCAATGCTCGTCCGTCGTGTCGTAATGACCATGCTGGCCGCAGGCGCGGCTTCGGTGGCCCTGTCGATTCCGGCCAGCGCCGATACCGCGCCGGCCGCGGACTGCACTGCCGCCGGCCTGTCGTCCACCATCAGCTCGGTCACCCAGAACCTGTCCGGCTACTTCGCCGCCCACCCGGACGCCAACCAGGCGCTGATCGACGCCACCAAGCAGTCGGCCTTCAGCGCCATCGGCGCCTTCAACACCTACTTCGACGAGCACCCGGACGAGGCCAACGACATCCGGGCCATCAAGCAGCCGCTGGTCGACTTCCAGGACCGGTGCGGAATGCAGGTGGAGCCCGCAGCGGCGCTGGTCGTCATCGGCGAGCTCTAGATCACCACCGTCGGGGCTCGGCCCCGCGTAGTCACCACCGCGGCTTGGCCCCGCCGAGTTGCGCGGTGAGCGCGTCGGCGGTGGACACCACGCCGCGCGCGTGCTTGACGATCTCCGAATCGGTCAGCGCGCGGCCGATCTGCAGTGACACCACCATCGCCTGCCGGTGATGGTGGTCGTAGACGGGTGCGGAGATGACGCTGACGTCGTGCCGCTGGCGCGCGCCCGATCCGTCGAACTCGCTGCGCAGGTGGACCCGTTCGCCGATGTCGGAGATCAGCTCGCCCAGCAGCGCCCGCAATTCGTCGGGCAGCGTGCTGGACATGCCGGCCATCAATGCGTAGAGCCGACGGCCGGCCGGCGTGAGTTGCTCGACCAGATAGCCCGACGCCCGGCACTCGGCGATCACCCGGTCGAGCCGGTCGGTGTCGGTGCGCAGCGGGATGGTGGGCGTCTTGTCCAGCCAGGCACCCAACGCCTCGTCGTCCCACAACACGAACATCAGGCCCACCGGCGGCGCGAACGGGTAACTCTGGCCGACCCGCACCCCGACATCGGAGCCTGGCGGTCCCACCAGTTCCAGCAGCGTGATCCGGTCGTCGACGACGCCGGCCAAGGCCGCAGTGGTGTTGAAAGCGCTTGACAAGCGGCTCAATTCGGCTCGCGCCGCCGGGTTGACCCGCATCGACTCCTGGGCGATGTGGCCGAGGGTGATCAGGCTCGGGCCCAGCCGGTAGGTCTTGTCGCCGGCATCGCGCACCAGGTACCCGGACTCGGCCAGCGTGGTGACGATGCCCAGGCACGTCGGCTTGGACAGCCCGAGGCGACGGGCCAACTCGGACAGCCCGAAACGGTCGTGCGGGTGCTTGGCGAGGAAGTCGAGGATCGCCACCACCCGTTGGGTCGGGGGAGAGGAACGGCCCGATGATTCACCGTTGCGCATGTGCAGAACTGTACCTCGTTCGGTCCAGATATGGACCGACACGCCGGTTGACTCCGAGTTAGAACACGTTCTACTGTCGGTTCAGCAGACGTACCGGTGCGGTCGAATATTGAAACGCGAGGGAGTCGATGTACACCCAACCTCTGGCGGAGGCCATCGCCGAGGCTGAGCGTCTCGTCGCCGACGCGCCCTTCATCGAGAGCGAAGCCGACCTGCTCGAGGGCCTGCAGTATCTGGCCGGCTGCATCGCGGCGTGCACGCACGTCGCCTTCGACTACGACCGCGACCATCCGTTCCTGCACTCGGGAACCGGGCCGTTCACCAAGATGGGCCTGGACAATCCGGACACGATGTACTTCGGCACCCGGGTGGTGGCCGGCAAGGAGTACGTCGTCACCGGCACGCGCGGAACCACCACCGACGTCAGCTTCCAGCTGCTCGGCGGCGAGTACACCGATGAAGGGGTGCCGGTCAGCGAAGCGGCGTTCGACGACCGCGAGCTCGACATCGCCGCCGATGGCAGCTTCGAGTGGCGGTTCACCCCGAAGAGCAACGCGCAGTTGGTGATTCGCGAGGTCTACAACGACTGGTCCGCCCAGCGCGGCACGCTTTGCGATCGCCCGCACCGACACCGCGGGCACCGCGCCGCCGCCGTTGACCAAGGAGCTGATCGACGCGGCGCTACGCGACCGCGGGCAAGCAGCTGGTGCAGCGGGTGAAGACCTGGCTGCAGTTCCCGAAATGGTTCTATGACACCCTGCCGGTCAACACGCTGACCGCGCCGCGGCTCACGCCCGGTGGACTGGCCACCCAGTACTCGTCGGTCGGCCACTACGACCTCACGCCCGAGCAGGCACTGATCATCACCCTGCCGGTGACCGACGCGCCGTATCTCGGGCTTCCAGCTCGGTAGCCTCTGGTACATCTCGCTGGACTACATCAACCACCAGACCTCGCTGAACGGCACTCAGGCGCAAGCGGATCCGGACGGCAAGATTCGGATCGTCGTCTCCGACCGCAACCCCGGAGTGACGAACTGGGTCGAGACGCTCGGGCATCGCAAGGGTTACCTGCAGTTCCGCTGGCAGCGGGTATCCCGCGAGCTGACCGCGGCCGACGGCCCCACCCTGGAGCTGGTCGACCTCGGCGCGGTGGCGGACAAGCTGCCCTACTACGAACACAACAAGATCTCCGAAGACGACTGGCGGGAGCGGATCGCGCTGCGCCAGAAACTCATTGGCAACAGGATGGTGGGATAACTCATGGGCGGCTTGCTCGAGAACAAAGTCGTGGTGATCAGTGGCGTGGGCCCCGCGTTGGGCACCACGCTGGCGCGCCGATGTGCCGAGGCCGGAGCCGATCTGGTGCTCGCGGCGCGGACCGTCGAGCGCCTGGAAGACGTCGCCAAGCAGGTTGCCGACTTGGGCCGCCGCGCCGTGGCGATCGGCACCGACATCACCGACGAAACCCAGGTGGACAACCTCGTCAAGCAGACGCTGGACGCCTACGGCAAAGTCGACGTGCTGATCAACAACGCCTTCAAAGTGCCGTCGATGAAGCCGTTCGCCAACACGTCGTTCGAGCACATCCGGGAGACGCTGGAACTGACGGTGCTCGGTGCGCTGCGGATGATCCAAGGCTTCACCCCGGCGTTGGTCGAGGCCAAAGGGTCGGTGGTGAACGTGAACTCGATGGTCTTGCGGCATTCCGACCCGAAGCAGGGCGCCTACAAGATGGCGAAGGCGGCGTTGCTGGCCATGTCGCAGTCCCTGGCCAGTGAGCTCGGACCGCAGGGTATCCGCGTGAATTCCGTTCTGCCCGGCTACATCTGGGGCGGCACACTGCAGGGCTACTTCGAGCATCAGGCCGGCAAGTACGGCACCACGGTGGACGAGATCTACAAGGCGGCCGCGGTGAACTCCGACCTCAAGCGGCTGCCCACCGAGGACGAGGTGGCCTCGGCGATCCTGTTCATGGCCAGTGATCTGTCCAGCGGCATCACCGGGCAGACGCTGGACGTCAACTGCGGGGAGTACAAGGCTTGAGTGACGCTCACGTACTGATGTCGGAACCGTCGAGGACCTCAAGGCCTCGGCGACGAAGGCCGTCGGCCTCGACGACTTCGGCACCGACGACGACAACTACCTCGAAGCGCTGAGCGTTCTGCTCGAGTCCTACCGCCGTGACTCCGATTTCACCGAGCTCGGCAGCAAGATGTCGCGGTTCTTCGTGCGTAACGCGCTGGTGGCCCGGCTGCTGAGTGAGGCGTCCTGGAAGCAGTACCCGCAGCACGTCGACGTCGCGGTCGAGCGGCCGATCTTCGTCACCGGGCTGCCGCGCACCGGCACCACGGCTCTGCACCGCCTGCTGTGCGGCGATCCGCGACACCAGGGTCTGGAGTTGTGGCTGGCGGAGTTCCCGCAGCCCCGCCCGCCACGGGAAACCTGGCCGGACAACCCGGTTTTCGCCCAGCTCGACGCGCGGTTCAAGAAGGCGCACGACGAGAACCCGGACTACACCGGCCTGCACTACATGACCGCCGACGAGGTGGAGGAGTGCTGGCAGCTGCTGCGGCAGTCGCTGCACTCGGTGTCCTACGAGACCCTGGCGCATGTGCCCACGTACTCGCAGTGGCTGGCCAAGCAGGACTGGACCAAGCCATACCAGCGGCACCGCAAGAACCTTCAGCTGATCGGGCTCAACGATCCGGAGAAGCGCTGGGTGCTGAAGAACCCCAGTCACTTGTTCGCCCTGGACGCGCTGTTCGCCACCTACCCCGACGCGCTGGTCATCCAGTGCCACCGGCCGGCAGACACGATCATGGCCTCGATGTGTTCGCTGGCTCAGCACACCACCGCGGGATGGTCGAACGCCTTCGTCGGCGAGACCATCGGCGCGGACTCGCTGGAGACGTGGTCGCGCGGGCTGGAGCGGTTCAATGCCGTACGCCGCGAACATGATCCGGCGCAGTTCTACGACGTCGACTACTTCGAACTGATCCGTGATCCGATTCGCACGGTCGAGGACATCTACACCTCGTTCGGCATCGAGATGACCGAGGAGGCCCGGGCGGCGATCCAGCGCACCGACGAGGAGAGCAAGCAGGGGCCGCGCGCGCCGAAGCACACCTACTCGCTGTCTGACTACGGGCTGACCGAGGAACAGGTCAAGGAGCGCTTCAAGGGCCTCTGAGTCTCAGCCGTCACCGGGAGCGGGGGCGCTGGAGTACTCCTCGAGACAGCCTTCTGCCACAGCATGTTTGATGCTGTCGGACAGCTTCGGGCAGCCGCGCGTGCGGGCGGTGTCGCCCCCGGCCGCGCGGATCTCGGCGAAGTACGCGCACCGCTCCTGGGCCTCGGTGCTCCACTGCACCAGAGTGTGTGCGGCGCCGAGCTTCTTGACTCGCACCGCGACGTGGCAGAACCGGCAGTCCACCTCCGCGAGGCCGGACGACAGGTAACGCTCCCGGTCCGCAATGGTGGCCTCGTGCACGGCCGCCGCCCGCTTCGGGTCGCCGGCGAAGGTCGGCGCCTTGGTCCACGAGGTGGGCGCATAGTCGTCGTCGACGTGCGGTTCGTCGTGCTCGTGCACGCCGAGCAGTTCCATCATGGACCGCGCCAGGTCGTCGACGTCAGGCGGTTGGTCCCCGGCGTTCATGTCGCCGGCTGCCCTGCCTCGTCGGCTTTTCGGCGGAGGTTCTCCTCGACTTCGACGTGCCACTTCTCGTTGGCCGGGGCGGTGTCCACCTCGAGTTCGAAGCGGTCGGTCATGTCCGGGGTGATGTCGGCGACGTCGACGTAGAACTGCTGATACCAGCGGCGCATCTGGTAGACCGCGCCGTCTTCCTCGACCAGTAGCGGGTTCTCGATGCGGGTCTTGTGCTTCCAGATCTCGACGTCCTGCAGGAAGCCCTTGCTGACGCCGGTGACCATCGCGTCGGACAGCTTGTCGCTCATGGCATCGTCGACGCCCTGCGGCTTCTCGACGATGACGCCCCACTGCAGCATGAACGAGTCCTGCGTCACCGGATAGTGGCAGTTGATCAGGATCGACTCGGCCTTGTAGCCGCCGTAGTTGTTGTGCAGCCAGTTGATCATGAACGACGGACCGAAGTACGACGCCTCCGAATCCAGATGGGACTCAACGTATGCCGTGCCCATGTCGTTGATGTCGGGCCGTCCCACGTTGTGCAGGTACTGCGAGGCGATATGCCCTTCGAAGACGTTCTTGAAGTAGGTGGGCAGGCCGAAGTGGATGTAGAAGAAGTGCGCCATGTCCACGACGTTGTCGACGATCTCGCGGCAGTTGGAGCCCTCGATCAGCATCGAGTTCCACTTCCACTCCGTCCACTGCCCGCTGGTGTATTCCGGCATCTCCGGGATGCGGACCTCGGGTTGCGGGGGATTGCCTTCGTGGTCGTGCCAGACGAACAGCAGCCCGTTGCGCACATCGGTCTCCCAGGAGCGGGTGCGGGCCAGCTTCGGGGTGCGCTTGGCGTAGGGCACCAGCCGGCAGCGGCCGTCACCGCCCCAGCGCCAGTCGTGGAACGGGCAGGCGATCGCGTCACCCTTGACGGTGCCCTGCGACAGGTCGCCGCCGAGGTGCCGGCAGTACGCGTCGAGGACGTGCACCTCGCCCGCGGAGTCGGCGAACACCACCAGTTTGGTGCCGAACGCGTTGATCGGGTGGGGCTTGCCATCCAGGTAGTCCCTGACCGGGCCCAGGCAATGCCAGCCCCTGGCGTACCGGTCGGGCAGGGTTCCGGTGTCGATCTCGCGAACGCCGCTAGTCACCAGGTGCCTCCACTCTAGGTCTCTAACTAGAACACGTTACAGTTTTTTCGCCCGGTATCGCAATAACAATGCCGCTAGCTGCGGATTACCCATATGACATGGGGTATATCTGAACGATGCCGATGTATTCGTTCGAGGGGCGCTCGCCCCGGGTCGACCCCACCGCGTTCGTCGCACCCACCGCCGTGCTGATTGGCGACGTCACCGTGGAGGCTGGTGCATCGGTCTGGTTCAACACGGTGCTGCGCGGCGACTACGCGCCCATCGTCATCCGGGAGGGCGCGAACGTGCAGGACGGGTCGGTGCTGCACGCGCCGCCCGGCATCCCCGTCGACCTCGGGCCGGGCGCGACGATCGCGCACATGTGCACGATCCACGGCGCTCACATCGGCGCCGAGGCGCTGATCGCCAACCACTGCACGGTGCTCGACGGCGCGGTGATCGGGGCCCGAGCATGATCGCCGCGCACTCCCTGGTGGTCGGCGGCACCCACATTCCCGACGAGGTTCTGGTGACCGGCGCCCCGGCGAAGGTCAAGGGCCCGATCGCCGGCACCGGCGCGGAGGTTGGGTGAACCTGAACCCGAAGGCGTATCAGG
>CAVXWQ010000022.1:0-31252 GCA_963765445.1 uncultured Actinomycetota bacterium | reverse complement strand
CGCCGAGCTCGTCACGCAGCGTCTGGTCGGTCAACAGTCGCTCCAGCCCGTCCACCAGTTCGCAGTGGGCGTCGACCAGCACTCCGGTCACCCCGTCGAGCACCGAATCGGTAAGCCCGCCGGAGTACCGGTAGCCGATGGTCGGGACGCCGTGCTGGGCGGCTTCGATGACCGCCAGGCCCCAGCCCTCCTTGCGGGACGGCAGCACGTGCACCCAGGACTGTTGGACCACAGCATGTTTGGTGAAATCATCGACGTGGCCGTGGAACGTCACCGCGTCGGCGATCCCCAACTCGTCGGCGCGTTCGACGAGGCGGTCGTGCCACCAGCCGCCACCGACGATGTCCAGATGCAATCCGGCGACCCGGGAGCGCAGTCGCGCGACCGCGTCGAGGGCGTCCTCGATCTGCTTGTGCGGCACCAGCCTCGAGAGCACCACCACCCGCGGCTGTGCGGACCGCTCACCGTTGAGTGTCTCGGCGGGCGCCTCGTCCAGGCCATTGCGGACCACGGCGATGCGGGCGGTGTCGACACCGAGGTCGGCAAGGTCGCGAGCCGACGGCAGCGACACCGTCACGTACTGGTTGCGCCGATGCATCCGCGGGGACAGCCACGACTCGACCAGCCAGCCCAGCCCGCCCACGAACTGACCGGCGACCGGCCACTGCTGACGATGGCAGTGGTGCACCAGCACCGCGACCCGTCTGCCGAACGCCAGCCGCGCCAGGAACGGCACGCCGTTCTGGGTGTCGACCACCACGTCGGGACGCACCCGTCGCAGCGGACCCAGCCCGATGCGGGCGAACACCATCGCCAGGCCGGCCCAGATGTAGACGGTGTAGTGCCCGCCGCCGCGGCTGATCGTCACGCCGTCGACCACCTCGCGGCGAAGCGCCCCGGGGTAGCGGGCGGTGCGGAGGGTGACGTCGACCCCCGACTCGGCGAGCAGCGCGCCGATGCGCTGGAGGTAGGTTTCGCTGCCGCCGCCCTGCGGATGGCCGGTGTCACGCCAGCACAACAGCAGGACGGAGCGAACGGTGGCGGACATCGCGTTCAGCCTAGTCGGCCGACGATGCAGGCCGGAACGGTCCGAGGAGGAGAACGACAATCTGGCTCCGGCCCGGTCACTAGGGTGAACCGATGCGTGTCACCGACCTGTTCGCCCGGCGCGCGACGCTGGGCCGGTCGGCACACCTGCTCGCCGAGTTCCGCTATGAACAGCGTGATCCGGACCGGTTCTACGGGGCGCTCGCCGCCGACACCGCCGCGATGGTCACCGACCTGTGGCGAGCGAGCCAATCGGAGGGACCGGCGGGACGCGCGGTGGTCGACGTCGGCGGCGGACCGGGCTACTTCGCGTCGGCATTCTGCGAGGCGGGCTGGAACTACATCGGCGTCGAGCCGGACCCGTCGGAGATGCACGCCGCCGAGCACGTTCGCCGCGACGGACCGGGAACCTTCGTCCGCGCCTCCGGGATGGCGTTGCCGTTCGCCGACGGCAGCGTCGACGTGTGCCTGTCGTCGAACGTGGCCGAGCACGTTGCGCGGCCCTGGCGGCTGGGGGAGGAGATGCTGCGGGTGACCCGTCCCGGCGGGCTGGCGATCCTGTCCTACACGGTGTGGCTCGGCCCGTTCGGCGGTCACGAGATGGGTCTGTCCCACTACCTCGGCGGCGCCCGGGCCGCAGCCCGTTACACCCGGAAACATGGTCATCCGCCGAAGAACAACTTCGGGTCGTCACTATTCGCCGTGTCCGCGGCCGACGGCCTCTCATGGGCGGCCCGCACCGGTGCGCGGGTCGCCGCATTTCCCCGCTACCACCCGCGATGGGCCTGGTGGCTGACATCAGTTCCGGGTGTGCGGGAACTTGCGGTGAGCAATTTGGTGCTCGTGTTGCAACCGCACTGAAGTAGCGAACTGCAACAGGTTCTCGTTTGGCGCTTCGATGGGTAATGTGACGCTCATGACACAGAGCACCGCCTTCAAGACCGAGTGGGACAAGCTGTTCATCGGTGGCAAGTGGGTCGAGCCGTCGACATCAGAGGTCATCGAAGTGCACTCGCCCGCCACCGGTGAGCTGGTCGGCAAGGTGCCACTTGCGGCCGAGGCCGACGTGAACGCCGCCTGCGCCGCGGCGCGCAAGGCCTTCGACGAGGGTCCGTGGCCGCACATGTCGCCGACGGAGCGCGCCGAGATCCTCGGCCGAGCGGTCAAGATTCTCGAAGAGCGGGCCGAGGAGTTGAAGTTCCTGCTCGCCGCCGAGACCGGGCAGCCGCCGACGATCATCGAGATGATGCAGTACGGCGCCGCGATGTCGTCTTTCCAGTTCTTCGCGGGCGCGGCCGACAAGTTCACCTGGCGCGACTTCCGCGACGGCATCTACGGCACGACGATGGTGGTGCGCGAGCCGATCGGCGTCGTGGCCGCGGTGACTGCGTGGAACGTGCCGTTCTTCCTGGCCGCCAACAAGCTCGGCCCCGCGCTGCTGGCGGGCTGCACCATCGTGGTCAAGCCCGCCGCCGAGACGCCGCTGTCGTTGTTCGCGATGGCCGACATCTTCGCCGAGGCCGGGCTGCCCGAGGGCGTGCTGTCGGTCGTCCCCGGTGGCCCGGAGACCGGCCGCGCACTGACCGCCAACCCGGAAATCGACAAGTTCACCTTCACCGGGTCCAGCGCGGTCGGCAGGGAGATCGCCAAGATCGCGGCCGACAAGCTCAAGCCGTGCTCGCTGGAACTGGGTGGCAAGTCCGCAGCCATCATCCTCGAAGACGCTGACCTGGACTCGACGCTGCCGATGCTGGTGTTCTCCGGCCTGATGAACTGCGGCCAGGCGTGTGTGGGCCAGACGCGCATCCTGGCGCCGCGCTCGCGGTACGACGAGGTCGTGGAAAAGCTGTCCGCCGCGGTCGCGGCGATGCCGATCGGACTGCCAGACGATGCGGCCGCCATGATCGGCCCGCTGATCAGCGAGCGGCAGCGCGAGCGTGTCGAGGGCTACATCAAGAAGGGCGTCGAGGAAGGCGCCCGGATCGTCACCGGTGGCGGCCGGCCCGAGGGCCTGGACGGCGGCTGGTTCGTGCAGCCGACGGTGTTCGCCGACGTCGACAATTCGATGGTCATCGCCCAGGAGGAGATCTTCGGCCCAGTGCTCGCGGTGATCCCCTACGACACAGAAGCCGATGCCGTCCGCATCGCCAACGACTCGGTGTACGGACTGGCAGGCAGCGTCTACACCACCGACAACGACAAGGCGATGAAGATCGCGGCGCAGATCCGTACCGGCACCTACGCGGTCAACATGTATGCGTTCGACCCAGGCGCCCCGTTCGGCGGCTACAAGAACTCCGGCATCGGCCGGGAGAACGGGCCCGAGGGCATCGAGCAGTACACGCAGGCCAAGAGCGTGCTGCTGCCGTTCGGCTACACCCCGCAGCTCTAGTGATTTCGGCGCGCTTGTCGTCGGTCGGCGACGGCAAGCGCGCCGAATCTAGAAGATGGCGCGCGCGATCATCTCGGCGACCGCGGCCGGCTTGTCCACTCCGTCGATCTCGATGGTGTGCCGCACCGTCAGGTTGGCGGTGCTGTCATCGACCTTGGTGACATCGGCCAACTCGGAGCGCACGCGAACCCGGCTGTCGACGGGCACGGCGGCCACGAAACGGACCTTGTTGAGTCCGTAGTTGATGACGAGTTTGGCGCCCTCGATGCGAAAGTTGTCCTTGCTCAGAGCCGGGATCAGCGACAGCGTGAGGAAGCCGTGCGCAATCGGTGCCCCGTAAGGGCTTTCGGTCTTGGCGCGCTCGACGTCGACGTGGATCCATTGATGGTCACCCGTGGCGTCGGCGAAGTCGTTGATGCGCTTCTGGTCGATTTCCAGCCACTCGCTGACGCCCAGTTCCTCACCGATCAGAGACTGCGCGTCGTCGATGGACTTGATCACCTTCATGGGGCACCTTTCTACAAACCGGGTTCCCCGTCATCTTGGCCGATGCTCAGAACGCGTCCTCGTTCAGGTCCATGATCGCCAGGTCGACGGCCTCGACGATGCGGCGCTCGGCGGCCAGCCTGGGCAGCACGTTGCGGACGAAGAAGTTCGCGACCGCGACCTTGCCGCTGTAGAAGGCCTTCTCCCGCGGGTCGGGATCGCCGTCCAGAGCGATCAGGGCGATCTCGGCCTGCCGCAGCAACAGCCAGCCGATCATCAGATCGCCGACCGCCATCAGGAACGAAACCGATTCCAGCCCAACGCGGTACAGCTCGCGAGCATCTTGCTGGGCCCCGAGCAGGTAGCCGGTCATAGTGGCGACCATCGCCCGCACGTGGTCCAGCGCCTCGGCCAGTTGCACACGGCCGCCCGCCAGTTCGGGACGGCCGTCGGGGCTGTCGATGAACTTCTCCATGTGGGCGACGACGTGCATCAACGCCACGCCCTGGTCGCGGGCGATCTTGCGGAAGAAGAAGTCCTGGGCCTGGATGGCGGTGGTGCCCTCGTAGAGCGAGTCGATCTTGGCGTCGCGGATGTACTGCTCGATCGGGTAGTCCTGCAGGAAGCCCGACCCGCCGAAGGTCTGCAACGACTCGGTCAGGCACTGATAGGCCCGCTCGGAGCCGACTCCCTTCACGATCGGCAGGAACAGGTCGTTGATCCGCTCGGCCAGATCGGCGTCGGCGCCGGAGATCACCATGGCCGCATCGGGATCCTGGTGGGCGGCGGTGTAGAGGTACAGGGCGCGCAACCCTTCGGCGTAGGCCTTCTGTGTCATCAGGGCACGGCGCACGTCGGGGTGGTGCACGATGGTGACCCGCGGCGCGGTCTTGTCGGTCATCTGGGTCATGTCGGCGCCCTGAATCCGGGACTTCGCGTACTCCAGGGCGTTGAGGTAACCGGTAGACAGTGTGGCAATAGCCTTGGTGCCCACGAACATTCGGGCGTACTCGATGACCTTGAACATCTGGGCGATGCCGTTGTGCACATCACCGACGAGATAGCCGACAGCCGGGGTGCCGTGTAGTCCGAGGCTGAGTTCTGTTGTGGCAGAGGCCTTCAGGCCCATCTTGTGTTCGAGGTTGGTGACGAACGCGCCATTACGCTCGCCGAGTTCGCCGGTCTCGGGATCGAACAAGAACTTCGGGACCAGGAAGAGGCTGAGTCCCTTGGTGCCGGGTCCAGCTCCCTCGGGCCGGGCCAGGACGAGATGCATGATGTTCTCGAACATGTCGTCGGTGTCACCGTTGGTGATGAACCGCTTGACGCCTTCGATGTGCCAGGTGCCGTCACCGGCATCGGTGGCTTTGGTTCGCCCGGCACCCACGTCGGAGCCCGCGTCCGGTTCGGTGAGCACCATGGTGGCGCACCAACCGCGTTCCACGGCGACCTGCGCCCAATGCCGCTGCTGGTCGTTGCCGATGTGGAACACGACGTTGGCCATGACGGGGCCTGCCGCGTACATGAAGACCGCCGGGTTGGCGCCGAGGACCAGTTCGTTGACCGCCCAGCTGACGATGGCCGGCGCGGGCATGCCGCCGACCTCCTCGTCGAGGCCGACGCGGAAGTACTCACCCTGCAGCCAGGCCTGCGTGGACTTCTTGAACGGGTCCGGAATCGACACGGTGTGCGTGTCGGGGTCGAAGCTCGGCGGGTGGCGATCGGTTTCGGCGAAGGACTCGGCGACCGGACCCTCGGCCAGGCGCGCGGCCTCGGCGAGTATCTGACGGACCGTGTCGGTGTCCAGGTCGCCGTACTCGCTGCCGTCGAGCAACTTCTCCAACTCCAGCAACTCGAAGAGGTTGAACTCGAGGTCGCGGACGTTGCTCTTGTAATGGCCCATCGCTTGCGCCTCCTCTTGCGGCTGCGCAAAAGCCTAACTGCTGCCGACCCGCTGGTCATCGAGTTCCACCGTCAGCAAGAAATATGATCTACACCATAGAAGTGTTCGGATGGGGCCCGAAAATCCCAGGCCAGGGAAGGACCGATTGCGGTTTAACCGGGAGTTCACCTCACCGGCCCGCACCTTAAGGTTGTCTAATCTTATGTCCATAAGCATACTTATGGGGCAGGTATCGAGCCTGCCTCGAGGAGAGAGACATGTGGCTGATCGAGCTCAACATCGCCGGTCGCCGTTTCACGCGGCACGTGCCTGACAAGCGCAGGCAGCTCTTCGGTCGCGGCGCGCGTGTGCTGACGTGGCGGGGTGCCCATGTTCCCCACTCCCCCGCGGCCTGAATGAGCGGCAAGCAGAACACCGAGACCGCCGGTCGAGTCCGCGGTGCCACCCGGACCAAGATGCTGGTGAGCGCGGTCGAGGTCCTGCGAGAGCGCGGCGCGGCGGGCGTGACGATCGACGAGGTACTGGCCCGCAGCGGCGCACCACGAGGGTCGGTCTACCACCACTTCCCCGGCGGACGCAGCCAGATCCTGCGGGAGGCGCTGAACTTCGCCGGTGACGAGATCACCGCCAGTATCGACGAGGCGGCAGGCGAGAGCGCCACCGTTCTGCTGCGCAGGTTCGTCCAGCTGTGGGAAGACGCCCTGACCGAGAGCGACTACACCGCCGGGTGTCCGGTCCTGGCCGCCGCCGTCGGCTCCGGTGAGGACGAACAGCAGCTGACCGCAGTCGCCGCCGACATCTTCGGCCGGTGGCGCGAGGCATCCAAACAGGCCTACGTCAGAGACGGATTCGAGCCCGCCGAGGCCACCTCATTGGCCGACACGACGATTGCGGCGATCGAGGGCGCGGCGGTGCTGTGCAGATCGATACGCAGCCTCGAACCGCTCTACGATGTGGCCCATCAACTCGAATTCCTAATCAAGGCAAAGGAATTCGTGACCAAGTTCGGTGTTCCGACGCTCAACGCCTGAACCGCCAGCGGGCGCAGACGAAATCCCCGTTGACGCCGGTTTCGGCCAGCGTCCATTCAGAACGCAACGGCAGCACGGGCGCGCCTGAGCCGAGGCTGCACGGCGCGTAGGACACGATCATCTCGTCGACCAGGCCGGCGGCC
This sequence comes from uncultured Actinomycetota bacterium, assembly GCA_963765445.1. GTDB lineage: Bacteria > Actinomycetota > Actinomycetes > Mycobacteriales > Mycobacteriaceae > Mycobacterium. The sequence continues at coordinate 24,250 of CAVXWQ010000022.1, read as the reverse complement.
ACGAACTGGGCAGCGACGTCCCCGCCGCCGACCACCCACACGTCCTTGTCGCCGGCAGCTGCCACCAACAGCGGACGCAGTTCGCCCACCGCACCGCTGAACACCTGCACCGGATGCCCGGCCGCGACGATGTCCGGCCGGTGGGTGAGCACCCATGTGGGCTGGCTGTACATCCATTCGCCAGGCTCGTTGGCCAGCAGCCATTCGTAGGTCGCCGCACCCATCACCAAGGCGCCGACACCGGTCTCGAAGGCCTTGTAGCCGAACGGCCCGTTGACGTCGATCGCGCGGGAGGTCAACCAGTCGAGGCTTCCCTGATCGTCAACGATGAAGCCGTCGAGGCTGGCGGCGGTGAAATAGACGCATGCCATGGTATCCACTATGCCGCTCACCCCTCAATCGGGTCAGAGGGCCGTGATCTGACAATTGACCCCCAGCGACGATCGTCGCGGTCGGGGGGCTTGTTGTGAAAACCACCAAGAACAAGACGGTTCGGGTACTGCTGGCGCTGCTGACCGCGTCGGTGCTAGGCATAGCGGCAATCGCCGGATCCGTCGTCGCGCAGGCCGCGACGACGCTACTCATGGGTACGACCACCCTTGCCGACCCGATGACCAATCCCGCCTACGTCCACGGTGCCACGACGTACTACATCGAGCAGACGACGCTGTGCAAGGTCCAGATTTGCACCACCAAGCCCGTCGTCACCCCGGAAGAGTTCTGGCCGTTGACCGGATTCGACGACCTGGAGATCGACAAGTCCATCGCCGACGGCACGACCATCATCGACGGCGCCATCACAGATGAGTTGAATGCCAACTCCGATCCGATCGTGGTGTTCGGCGACTCGCAGAGTTCCAGCATCCTGACCCACGAGAAACGCGCCCTGGCCGGATTGTCCGCGGCGGACAAGAGCAGGCTCACCTTCGAGCTGCTCGCCAACCCGAATCGGCCCAATGGTGGTCTGCTGCAGCGGTTCGCGCCGCTCACCATCCCGATCATCGACCTGACTGGTTCCGGCGCGACCCCGACGAACACCGGCATCACGACCATCGACATCGCGTTTCAGTACGACCCGATCGCCGACTTCCCGCGCTACCCGCTGAACCTGTTGGCGGACCTCAATACGCTGGCGGGCAACAGCATTCACAGCAGCTACATGACGGGGCTCAACTCGTACACCGAACCCGAGTTGATCCAGGCCATCAACGATCCCGCTAATCGCCAGACCTATCAGGACACCACCTACATCACGATCCCCGCCAAGCAGCTCCCACTGCTGGTGCCGTTTCGCACACTCGGCAACCTCCTGCACCTGAGCGCGGTGACGACGCCGATCGCCGACCTGATCGAGCCGACTCTGAAGGTCCTCGTCGAACTCGGCTACGACCGCAGCATGTCCTACGGACAGCCGGCCGGGTTCGGTCTGTTCCCCAAGATCAACGTGTCCACGCTGGTCACGGATCTCCAGGCTGCCGTCAAGCAAGGCGTCCACGCCGCCCTGGCCGATATCGGCGTGGCGGCCCCCTGCGCCGGCCAGAGTCCCAGCACGGCTACCGCCACCGCTGCCCCCTCTGCGCACCCGCCGAAAGCCGCGGCGGCATCAGCGGCTGCGGCCCGGCCCCGGAACGTCAGGGCGACGACCGCGGGTAAGACCCTCAGTCATGCAAGCGTCGCAGCGAGAGGCTCAGCCCGGCGATCGGTGCCCCACCCGAACTAGCCGTCGCGCCCGGTGTTGGAATACCAGACGTGACCACGTCTCCCCCGCAGGCCGGCAAGCAGGACCCGGAAACACCGGAAAGCGTCCTGACCCGCTTCGGCATCGTCACGCTCGAGGAGAACTTCACCGACTTCACTGTGGTGGCCTCGATGCCGGTGGGCGGCATGCTCAACCCGTTCACCGGGATGCCGACAATCGGCGCGCTGGCCATCCTGGTTGACGACGTCGCCGGCCGGGCCAACTTCCACCGGCGCGGTTCAGGACAGTGGACGGTGTCCAGCGAGCTGACCGTCGAGCTGAGCCCCGACGGCATCGACAGCATCCTGGCCGCCCCCGACGAACCGGTGGTGGCCAGCGGTGAGCCGCTGGGGCCGCACGGCGCGACCCTGCTGGCGATCGCGACGCTGACGCACCGCGGCACCACGATCGGCGTCGGAACCGTCCGCACCGTCGCCATCACCGGCGGTCCCGACGGACCCGTCCCGCGTGGCCAGGACAGGCTGGTGCGCACACCGCAGACATCCCTCGTCGACCTGATGTCGGCCCAGACGCAGCCGCCGCAAGACGGGACGTACCTGCTGGCGCAGCGACCGGACACCATCATCAACAACCTGATCGGAATCGTGCACGGCGGCGTCAGCAGCACCGGGCTGGAACTGGTTGCCTCGGCGGCGATGAACCACGGGCAAGCCGAGCCGCTGCGAACGGCGTCGATCCGGGTGAACTTCCTGCGGCCGTTCTTCGCCGGCGGGCGATCCCGCTACGAAGGGTCGGCGGTGCGCGTGGGCCGCAACTCCGCGATCGGTGACGCACAGGCAGTGGGCGACGACGGCAAGGTCGCCATCATGGCCCGCATCACGGGATACCGGTGAAGACGTGAGCGACGACTTCGCGGCGCTGTGCGCCAACGAGCCCGAACTGGCGACCCTGCGCGCCTCGGTGCGCGAGTTCCTGGCTGCCGACCGCGTCGAATTCGGTTGGGAGCCTGCGGTAGACGCGTGGCTGTCGAGCTGGGATGACCAGTTCAGCGCCCGGTTGGCCGACGCCGGGTTCCTGGGGCTGACCATTCCGCGAGAGTACGGCGGGCACGGGCTGAGCCATCTGCACCGCTACGTCGTCACCGAGGAGTTGCTGGTCGCCGGCGCGCCGGTGGCCGCGCACTGGATCGCTGACCGGCAGGTCGCTCCCGGCTTGCTGGCCTACGGCTCGGAGGAGCAGCGGCAGCGGCTACTGCCGAGAATCGCTGCAGGGCGGTATTTTTCGGCGATCGGGATGAGCGAGCCGCAGGCCGGGTCCGATCTGGCGGCGGCCGCCGCGAAGGCCACCCGGACCGAGGGTGGGTGGCTGCTGTCGGGCACCAAGGTGTGGACCAGCGGGGCGCATCTTGCGCACCAGATCGTCGTGCTGGCCCGCACCAGCCCGGTCGACCCCGACCGGCGCCATGCCGGGTTCAGCCAGTTCATCGTGCCCACCGACTCGGCGGGCATCAGCATCAGCTCGATCGTGCTGATGTCGGGCGAACACCATTTCAACGAGGTGACTTTCGACGAGGTCTTCATCGACGACACCAACCTGCTCGGCGAAGTCGGAGCGGGCTGGCACCAGGTCACCGCGGAACTGTCCTTCGAGCGCAGCGGCCCCGAACGGATCTTGACCACCGCTCCACTGCTGACCGCACTAATCCGGGTGCTGGCCGAGCAGGATGCCGTCGACGACCACACTGCTGCGGCACTAGGTGACCTGCTGGTCCGGCTGATCTCGTTGCGGCAGTTGTCGGTGTCGGTCGCCCGGGCGCTGGCCGACGGCCACTCGCCAGTCAACGAGGCCGCGCTGGTGAAGGACCTCGGCACCCGCTTCGAGCAGGAGTCCGTGGAACTGGCGGCCGACCTGTTCTCCTATGTCGACGCCGATACGCCGGGCCGTGACCGGGTCGCCGCGCTGCTCGAAGTCGGACGGTTGCACTCGCCGCTGTTCACGCTGCGCGGCGGAACCAACGAGGTGCTGCGCGGCGTGGTGGCGCGAGGAATGGGGTTGCGGTGAGGGCTCTGACTGGCGGCGTGTTCGGAACATCCAACGCGACAGACGATTTCACCGACCTGCGGCGGCTGGCCGAGGACATCGGGATGCGCAGCTTCGACGAGCGCATCGGGCACCGCACGTTGCCCGATCGGTTCGACTCCACCGGGTGGCGGCACCTCGAGGACGCCGGCCTGACTCGCCTGACCAGCGACCCCGAATCCGAAGGTAGTCCAAGGGAATTCGCTCTCGTCCTGCGAGCGCTGGCCCGGCATGCGGTGACCGTCCCACTGGCGGAGACCGACCTGCTGGCCGGCTGGCTGGCGGCCAGGGCGGACATCGAGGTTCCCGACAGCGGCCCGCTGACGCTGGCAGTCGGTGACGTGGGAGCCTCTGCGCTGCAAGGCGTTCCGTACGCCCATGACGCCGATGCGGTGGTGATTGCCCTGCGTGACGGTGAGTCGCTGCACGTCGCGGTTGCCGCGCCTGCGGACCTGATCATCGCCTCCGGGCACAACCTCGGCGGCGAGCCCCGCGACATCGTCGCCGTTCCGGACATTGCCTTCGTGACCGTCGACGCAGCAGCGGAACTGGACCGCCGGGGCGCCTGGGCGAGGTGCGTCCAGGCGCTCGGTGCACTGGACGCCGCTGTCGAGTACTCAGTGGCGCACACCCGCGAGCGCGTTCAGTTCGGCCGGCCGCTGAGCGCGTTCCAGGCCGTGCAGCACACGCTGGCCTCGATGGCTGGGGATGTCGAGCGAGCCAGAGCGGCAGCAGAACTCGCGGTCGCGGCGGCCGCCGAGTACGGCTTCGACAGCGCGCAGACCGATTACGCGGTGACGGTGGCCAAGGTGGTGCTCGGCCGCGTCGTTCCGACCGTCATCACCGCGGCCCACCAGTTGCACGGCGCGATCGGCGTGACCATCGAGCACCGACTGTGGCTGGCGACCATGCGGGCCCGCAGCTGGGTCGACGAGTTCGGCGACACCGCCCACTACGCGCGCCGGCTCGGGCGGATGGCCTTGGCCGCCGCCCGCGACGGCGACCCGTGGGACATCGTCGTCGGCGCCTAGCCAGCCTGCCGCGGAGAGGGAACCGGGGTCAGCTGCCCGTCCAGTTCGGTGCGCGCTTCTCGGCGAACGCGATCGCGCCCTCCTGAGCATCCTTGGAGCCGAACACCGGCATCATGATCTTCGCCTGATTCTTCCACTGCTCCTCGGGGGACCAGCCGCGTGCCTCGGTGATGATCCGCTTGGTCGCGGCCACCGCGAGCGGGCCGTTGGCGGTGATCCGCTCGGCCAGCTCGATCGCGGCCTCCAGCGCATGGCCCGGCTCGGCCAGCACGTTGACCAGACCGAGTTCGTGGGCGCGCTCGGCGGGCAGGTTCTCACCGGTCAGCGCGAGCTCCATGGCGATCTGGTACGGGATGCGCTGCGGCAGGCGCAGCAGCCCGCCGCCGCCGGCGACCAGGCCGCGCTTGACCTCCGGGATGCCGAACGCCGAGTTGTTGGCGGCCACGATCAGGTCGGTGGCCAGCGCCAGCTCGGTCCCTCCGGCCAGCGCGTAGCCCTCGACGGCGGCGATCAGCGGCTTGACCGGCGGACGCTCGGTGAAGCCCAGGCCGCGGCCCTCGGCCACCACGTTCTCGCCGCGCGCGAACGCCTTGAGGTCCATGCCGGCGCAGAACGAGCCGCCGGCGCCGGTGACGATGCCCACCGAAAGTCCCGGCTCGTCGTCCAAGCGGTCCATCGCGGCCGCCAGTCCGTTGCTGACCGCGGCGTTGACCGCGTTCTTGGCTTTGGGGCGGTTGATGGTGATGATCAGGATGCGGCCGCGCTGCTCGGTGAGGACGGCGGGCTCTTCGGTGCTGGCTTCTTCGCTCACGAGGCTGATCGTAACGACCGCGGGTTTCCGACCGCACCGAGGCCGGTACGATCGAAAACTAGAACACGTTCCAATTTGCTCCCTGGGAGAAGATGTGAGCACGACCGAGGGGACCCCCACCCAGACCGCGAAGTGGGATCCGGGACTGGTGGAGCGCACCATGGGGCTGCTCCGCCCATTCCTGAAGCTGTACCACCGCAGCGAGGTGCGCGGTCTGGAGAACTTCCCGCCCGGCGGGGCGCTGGTGGTGGCCAACCATTCCGGCGGCTTGTTCCCGATGGACGTGCCGGTGTTCGCGCTGGGCTTCTACGACACGTTCGGCTACGACCGGCCGGTGTACACCCTGAGTCACGACATGCTGATGACGGGCCCCACCGCCGGCTTCCTGATCCGCAACGGATTCATCCGCGCCAGCCGCGAGAACGCCGACGAGGCCCTGCGCTCCGGCGGCGTGGGGTGGTGGTCTTCCCCGGCGGTGACTACGACGTGTACCGCCCCACCTTCGCCGAGAACAAGATCGACTTCGACGGTCGCACCGGCTACATCAAGGCGGCCCTGAACGCGGGCGTGCCGATCGTGCCCACGGTGGCCATCGGCGGTCAGGAGAACCAGATCTACCTGTCCCGCGGCACCGGCTTGGCCAAGCTGCTGCGGCTGGACAAGCTGATGCGGTCCAAGATCCTGCCGATCTCCTTCGGATTCCCGTTCGGGTTCAGCGCCGTGCTGCCGGTCAACGTCCCGCTGCCGACCAAGATCGTCATGCGGGTGCTCGAGCCGATCGACATCCGCGAGGAGTTCGGTGACGACCCCGACATCGACACGGTCGACGCCTATGTGCGCGGCGTAATGCAACGCACGCTCGACGACCTGTCCGCCGAACGTCGACTGCCGGTGATCGGCTGATGCACATCCTGACCGAGCTGCCGCGCGGCAGCACTGGCAAGATTCTGCGTAATGAACTTCTCGCCCGTGTTACGCCTGATCGCTGAGCTGCGGCGGCCGCGCCCGCTGTTGCGTAGCGCCGTCGAACTGGCCAACGCCGCCAACGGCTTTCGTCCGCTGGCTCGCAAGGGCTACCCGACCCTCGCGGTGTTCTGGGTGGGCTGGCCCACCTCGGAGCTACCGGCCTTCTACGCCGCCGGCTCGATGTTCGACGCCGTCCGCCGCGGCCTGCGCGGCGACTTCCGGGGACGGCGCGGCATCGCAGCGCTGGCACTGACCGTGCTGTCGTGGGGGTTTCTGGCGGCCATCCAGCACCGCAACCTCACCACTCCCCGGCCGGTGCTGCGCAAAGCCCTGGTGGAAGGGCTCGGCGAGGATTTTGCCGACGTGCTCGACACCCTGCCCAGCACACCGTCACCGTCGGGCCGGCCCACCGCCTGGCGCACCACCTGGGCGCGGCGCCAGTTCGTCGAGAAGTCGAACATCGTGACCTACGGCCCGCACGGCCGCGCCAACCTGGCCGATGTTTGGCGCCGGCGCGACCTGCCCCGCGAGGGTAAAGCGCCGGTGCTGCTGGAAGTGCCCGGCGGTGCGTGGGCCATCGGCTGGCGCCGCCCGCAGGCCTACCCGCTGATGAGTCATCTGGCCGACCGAGGCTGGATCTGCGTGGCAATGAACTACCGCGTCAGCCCGCTGCACACCTGGCCGGATCACATCATCGACGTCAAGCGGGCGCTGGCGTGGGTCAAGGAGAACATCGCCGACTACGGCGGCGACCCGAATTTCGTTGCGATCACCGGTGGTTCGGCCGGGGGTCACCTGACCGCGCTGGCCGCGCTCACGCAGAACGACCCGGAATACCAGCCCGGGTTCGAGGACGCCGACACGTCGGTGGTCGCTGCGGTGCCGGTGTACGGCCGCTACGACTGGTACACCACTCACGGCAACGGCCGCCGCGAGTTCATCGGCTTTCTGGAGCGCTTGGTCGTCAAGCGGCAGTTCACCCGGTTCCGCGACATCTACGTCGACGCCTCACCCATCCGGCGGCTGCGCGCCGACGCGCCACCGCTTTTCATCCTGCACGGCGAGAACGACTCGCTGATCCCAGTCGACGAGGCCAGGGAGTTCGTCGACGCCATCCGTGAGGTGTCCAAGGCGCCGGTGCTCTACGCGGAGTTGCCCGGCGCCCAGCACGCCTTCGACATCTTCTCGTCGCCGCGGGCGCACAACACCGCCGAAGCCGTCGGAGAGTTTCTGTCCTGGGTTTACGCCAGCCGTGTGAACAATTGACCCCCATGAAGGGTCGGGCGCACCCGTCACGTGGTGCCAGTGCGCGACGTATCCTCATCGCCTTGGTGGTGTTGCTTGCCGTCATCGCCGCCAGCGTGATCGGATACATCGCAAGCCGGCACAGCACCAACCAACAGAGTTACTTCGGTGACTTCGACAACCCCGACCGGGTTGAAGTCACCGCCTGGATCACCCGAGTCGACGCCGCGGCACAGGCGTTGTCCATGACGATCATCGACGTCCGCCCCTTTGGCTCGCTGGCGGACACGGCAGGCAACTTCGCCCAGGACGCAACACTGTTCACCGATGCAGTCGGCACCTGGAGGGCCCAGATCAACGCCGGGGACTCAGCTCCTGATCTCGACCAACGCATCACCCTGGCCGGAACAGCCACCGACTATCCGTTCGACCGCTATACCACCGACCTCGAACTGCACGTCGCCGACGCCGACGGGAATGAACTGCCCACCGCCGTCACCGTGCTGAACACGGACTCGTTCTTCCAGGTGTCAATGGCCCAGGCCAGTGCACCGTCGGGCGGGACGATGATCAACCTGAACATCCGTCGCAGCATGCCGACCCTGGTGTTCGCCGTCTTCATAATGGTGCTGATGCTCGGTCTGGCTGGAGCGGCCGCGGTCGCCGCTCACTACGTCTTGTACTGGAAGCGCGGCCTGGTCTGGGGTGCGTGTTCGATGTTGGCAGGCATACTCTTCGCGTTGATCCCACTGCGCAACGCGGTGCCGGGCGACCCCCCGGTCGGCTCGATCATCGACTTCGGCTCGTTCTTCATCGCCGAAGCCATCATCTCGCTGTCGTTGATATCCGGCATCATCGTCGGATTCCGCCATCAGATGGCCATCGAGCACGCCGATCCAGACGACTGATCGACCTCGGCTCAGGCCTGCGCCATCGCGGTCTCGATGACCGTCAGCTCACCGGGAAGTCCTGCTGCCGAACGAATCTCGGAAAAAGCCGCGAGCATGGCATCAGTGGCCTCGTGGGGGTCGTCGACGGTGGCGCCATCGGTGAGCACCGAGATGTTGAGCTGGTCGACGTAGCTCCACACGGTGATGTTCATGCCACTGCCCGCGGTCAGCGGACCGACGGAGTAGATCTCGGTGACCAGTGCCCCACCGACGAGGCCCCGCTCGCGCGGGCCCGGCACGTTGGAGATCGGCAGGTTGAGCACCTTGTTCTGCCCATCACGAGTGGACAACCACTTGAAGAGCGTCTCAGCCGGGGCCTGAGGCAGATAGTCCAACCACCGGGCCACCAACTCCGGTCCGACGAGCTGGTGACTCTCCTTGGCTAGCACGGCGGCGGCATGGGTGCACCGCACTCGCTCGAGCGGATCGGCGACATCGGCTGGAAGTGCGACCATCATGCCAGAGAAATAGTTGCCCGACACCCGGTCGGGATCGAAGTTGAAGCTGACCGGAACCGACGCGAGCAGGGGGTGATCGGCAACACCGTCATAGTGCAGCAACAGCTTTCGCAATGCCCCCGCGGAAATCGCCAGCACCAGGTCGTTGAGCGTGACACCCAGGTGCTTGGCGGTCTGCTTGATGTCCGCCAGTGCCAGTGTTGCAGTGGCAAAACGGCGTTGCGAGTCGAGCATGTGGTTCATGAAGCTAGGCGGCGGCGTGAACGGCCGCGTCAGTTCCGCCGACAACTTGCGGGAGCTGCGACGCACCCGGGCCAGACCGTCTGCGCTGTACTTGACGGTGGCGGGCACACGGGCGATCTGGCGCAGGTGATCGATGAACGCCGAGGCGACCAGCTCCGCATTGCCAGGGTCGGGATCCGTTGCGTACGAGTCCTGATCGCCCTGCGGACCGGACTGCAGGTCCATTGCGCGCGCCATCAGATTGCCGGAGGCAACGCCGTCGGCCAACGCGTGGTGGATCTTGCAGACCACCGCGACGCGGCCGTTGGCCAGCCCTTGCACGTAATACATCTCCCAGAGCGGATGGCTGCGATCCAGTGGGGTGCTGGCGATCTCGCCGATGGCTTCGTCGAGTTCACGCCGGCCCCCCGGCTCGGGCAGCTGCCAGGAGCGGACGTGGTAGTCGAGGTCGATGTCGCAGTTCTCCCGCCACATCGGGTGGTGAAACTTGAACGGGATATCGATGAGCTGGTATCTGAGCGGGTCCAGCTTGTACAACCGGCGGTGGATGATCTGTCGGAAGTCATCGACACCCAGGTCGCGGCGGTGCTCGTCGAGTTCGATGACCGCCACCTTGAGGGTGTGCATGTGCACGTTCGGCATCTCGCTGTACAACAGAAGCGCGTCTACCCCGTTGAGTCTCTTCACCGCTGCACCTCCCAGTCGGGACCATACAATCGGCGACCGCTCAGACGACCTCTTTGGCCGATATCATGCTGCGGTCGCGGTGAATCTGGTTGAGGAACAAACCGATTGCGGTGGCCACCGACCCGGTGCGGGCACCGTCGATCATGTCGAATCCGTGGCCGGCGCCGGGTAGCTCGATGAAGCCGACCGGGGACCGCGAGACCGCGCGCAGCCGCTCGACGAAGCCGCGGGCCTGCTCGACCGGAATCACGGTGTCGGCGGAGCCGTGGACGACCAGGAACGGCGGGGCGTCGGGATGGACCTGCGCGATCGGCGAAGCCTTCCGGAACAACTCGCCATGGCGGTTCTGGCGCTTGTTGACCACGACACGTTCCAGGAAGTCCACGAAGCGCTCCCGCTCGGCGGTGGACCTGTCCTCCCAGTCGTAGCGGCCGTAGATACCGACGACGGCGTCGACGGAGGTGTCCGAGCCCTCGGGCAGGTGCTCCTGGTACTCGGGGTCGTCCGCGGTCAGCCCGGCCAGCGCGGCTAGGTGCCCGCCGGCTGAACATCCGGCCACCGCGACGAAATCACGGTCGCCACCGAACCGGTCGACGTTGGCCCGCGCCCAGGCGATGGCGGCCTTGACGTCGTTGATGTGGTTCGGCCAGCGGTGGTGCGGGGCGACCCGATAGTCGATCGACAGGCACACCCAGCCCTTGGCGGCCAGATGGGACATCAACGCATAGCCCTGCAGGATTCGGCTGCCGTGCACCCAGGCACCGCCGGGCACGAACACCAGGACCGGCGCGGGCTCGGCGGGCAGATGGCGCCGCCGCCACACATCGAGCCGCTGGGCCGGGTGGGTGCCGTAGCGCACGGAGGACCGGTACAGGTGGCGGCGATGCTCGAAGGCCTTCCACAGCGGTGGCATCCGGTCGGGGGCCGGCCACTCGCGCGGCAGATGCTCGGCACCCACGACGCCGCACAGCGCCGCCTCGGACACCGCGTTCGTGCTCTCCCGCTGACTCTTGCGGACACCGGAGGCGTCATGGCTGAGCCAGGACCGCACGGTCGAGTTCATGAAGTCGGGCAGGTGGCGGTAACCCCACACGCTCATCGCGGTCGCCGCGCCGAGCGGTTCGAGATGGCGGCCGATCAGGGGCAGTTGAGCCGAGGCGACGCTGAGCGCGAGCGCGTAGTCGGCGGGACCGGCCTGCAACAACCAGCGCGCCCGATCCAGGTGTGCCGTCATGGCGCGAGCGTACCCCGCAGACGCAGGCCGGAAACGACCTTCTCCGGCGCCGGCGCTGTGCCTAGACTCGGTCGACAACCGAGGAGGTCAGCATGGCCGCTGCCGCGGACGCCATCTACACCGGCGACATCATCACGATCGACGACGCCAATCCGTCCGCCCAGGCACTGGCCGTCGCCGGCGGCCGGATCACCGCGGTGGGAAGTCGCGACGACGTGCTGGCGGCTGCGCGCGGACCGGCCACCCGCATGATCGATCTGGACGGCGCGACGCTGTTGCCGGGCTTCCTGGATCCGCACAGCCACTACATCAACTCGCTGACCGTCGCCAACCAGGTCAACGTGTTCGCCCCGCCCGCCGGACCCGGAGCTGACGTGGGCGCAATCGTCAGCGCTCTCAAGGCGTTTCGGGATTCCCAGCGGATCCCGGCCGGGGAGATGATCGTCGCGTACGGCTACGACGACACGCTCATGCCAGGCGGGCGGACACTCCACAAGGAAGACCTCGACGCCGACTTCCCGGACAACCCGGTGTTGGTCGGGCATGTGTCGATGCACGGTGCCGTGCTCAACTCGGCGGCGATGCGGATGTTCGACATCACCGCGGCGACCGAGACACCGCCGGGCGGGGTGATCGTCCGCAAGGAGGGCTCCACCGAGCCCGACGGACTGGTGATGGAGACGGCCTTCCTGCCGATCTTCGCCGCCATGCCCAAACCCAATCCCGCACAGGAGGTCGCGTGGAGCCGGGCCGGTCAGATGCTGTACGCAGCAGCCGGCATCACCACGGCCCACGAGGGGGCCACCCACGCCGCCGACGTCGAGCTGATCTACCGGGCGGCCGAGGGCGGAGCGAACCTGATCGACGTGGTGGCCTATCCGTTCATCCTCGAACTCGACGAGGTGCTGGCGCACCATCCGCCGCACGAGTTCGGCAGCTACCGCAACCGGGTCAAGCTGGGCGGGGTCAAAGTCACGCTGGACGGCTCGCCGCAGGGCCGCACCGCCTACTTCACCACGCCGTATCTGGTCGACGGACCGGACGGCCAGCACAACTGGTGCGGTGAGCTCGGCTTCTCCCAGGACGTCGTCAACGGCTGGTTCAAACAGGTCTACGACCTCGGCCTGCCGCTGGACATCCACGCAAACGGCGACGCCGCCATCGACGTCGCGCTGGCCGCCCACGAGTTCGCCGCCGCCGACGATCTGGGCCGGGACCGGCTGACCGTCATGGTGCACTCCCAGTTCGTCCGGCCAGACCAGCTGCAGCGCTACGTCGAGTACAAGATCATCCCGTCGTTCTTCACGCCGCATACGTTCTATTTCGGCGATGCCCACGTGCAGCTGCGGGGCAAGGCTCAGGCCGACTTCCTGTCGCCGATGCGGGCCGCGATCGACCTCGGACTGCGTCCCACCAATCACACCGACTTCGTCGTCACGCCGCTGGACCAGATGTTCGTGGTGTGGACGGCGGTCAACCGGGTGTCCCGCAGCGGCGCGGTCATCGGCGCCGATCAGCGGGTCACTCCGCTCGAGGCGCTCAAGGCCATCACCATCAACGCGGCGCGTCAGTACCGCGAGGACGACCAGAAGGGCTCGCTGGAGGTCGGCAAGATCGCCGATCTGGTTGTCCTGGAAGGTAATCCGCTGACGGTCGATCCGATGGCGATCAAGGACATCCGGGTGGTCGAGACCATCAAGGACGGCGAGACCGTCTACCGCACCTAGGGCGTGAGAAGCACTTTGACGTGCTCGCCGGATCGTGACGCGACGGCGGCATAGCCGTCGGCCGCCTGGTCGAGCGGCAGCCGGGTGGTGAAGATTCCCTCGACGTCGAGTCGGCCGTTCTGCAGCAGCGGGATCAGTTCGGGCCAGGTCTGCTGCACCGGCGCGGTGGTGAGCCGGACGGTCAGGCTGCGCAGCAACGCGGTCAGGGCCGGGAAAGGGTACGGGTTGAGGTTGTGCACCCCGACCACCGAGACGGTGCCGCCGGCACGCACGGTGGCCAGTGAGTCGTCCAGCGAGGTGTCGTTGCCCACCGCGTCGATCACCGAGTCGGCGCCGATGCCGCCGGTTGCCTCCATGACCGCCTGCAGTGCCGGGGCCGGGATGGCAATGGCGCCCAGCGCGGCGGCGCGGTCGCGTCGCGCGGCAACCGGATCGACCGCGAAAACCTTTGCTGCCCCGAGGAACAGCGCACTGCGCAGCGCGCAGAGCCCGACGGCGCCGAGGCCGATCACCACCGCGGTGCCTCCGACCGGGATGTCGGCGCGTTTGGCCGCCGCCCAGCCGGTGGCCAGGTTGTCGGTGAGCAGCAGCGCCTGTTCGGTGGTGATGTTCTCCGGCATCGTCAGCAGCTGGAAGTCGGCTGCCGGGACAGCCAGCAGTTCGGCCTGCGCGCCGCCGAGGACACCGGAGCCGAATATCTGCGGACCGGACGCACACAGAATGGGATCCTTGGTCGCGCAACCCGCGCACGTCCCGCAGCCCGCGACCGACGAAATCAGCACCAGGTCACCGACTTTCACCGTGTGCACGTCGGGGCCGGCCTCCACGACCGTGCCGATGGCCTCATGGCCCAGCGACACGGGATCGAAGATCGGATAGTCGCCCTCGTAGAAGTGCAGGTCCGAACCGCAGATCGCGGCGGCGGTCACCTGCACCACGGCGCCGTCGGGTCCGGGCAGCACCGGGTCGGGCCGGGTGTCGACGCGAACCGATCCCGGGCTGTCGATGACGACCGCGCGCATGCAGACTCCTTACTTCTTCACAATGAAGTTGGACCACTCCGGTTCACGAACCGCCTTCCAGAACACCGGAAGCCGCCACGGGCTGACCGTGTGGATCTCACCGTCGGCGTTCTTGAAATACGAGTGCTTGATCGACGGGTGGGCCCACACCATCGTGGCGATCTCGCTCTGATGCCGCCGGTGCCAGTCATCGGTGGCCTCGGGCGTCGGTTCGATGGAACGCAAACCTTTGCCGATCATTTCGGCCAGCACCGCGTTGACGTAGCGCATCTGCAACTCCGAGTTGAAGATGAGGCTGCCGCCGTGCGCCAGATGGTTACCGGGGCCGTAGAGCATGAAGAAGTTCGGGAACCCGGGAACGGTGATGCCCAGATAGCCCACCGGCCGCTCGCCCCACACCGTGCGCAGGTCGGCGCCGTCACGCCCGGTGATATTCAGCGGGTAGAGCACCTCGGTGGCGCGAAAGCCCGTGGCGTACACGATGACATCGGCTTCATGGGCCACGCCGTCGGCGGTGACCACCGCGTGCGCGGTGATCCGCTCGATCGGGGTGCGGACCAACTCGACGTTGTCGCGGCGCAGCGTCTTCAGCCACGTGCCGTTGTCCTGCAGCGTGCGCTTACCCGTCGCGGGATAGTCGGGCAGGACCTTGTCGAGCAGATCCGCGTCGTCACCGACCTGGGTGGTGATCCAGTCGCTGAACATCAGCCTGGCCATCGCATTCATCTCGCTGACCGCGTAATTGGGATCGTCGGGATGGGTGTAGGCGGGGTCCGAGCGCGCCGCGTCCAGGCCCTTGTCCGCGCCGGGCCACATCAGCAGGAAGCGGTACCAGCGGCCGTAGAACGGAAGGTGGTCCATCGCCCAGCGCACGCCGTCCGGCACGCTGTCGTGATACATCGGATTGGGGAACATCCACTGCGCGGTGCGCTGGAACACCGTCAGATGAGAGACCCGGTCGGCGATGGCGGGGGCAATCTGGAAACCGCTGGCGCCGGCGCCGATCAACGCAACCCGCTTGCCGGTCAGGTCAACCGAGTGGTCCCAGGCCGCGGAGTGGAAGGACGGGCCCTCGAAGGTATCGGCGCCCTCGATGTCGGGCAGATGGGGCCGGTTCAGCTGACCGACCGCGGTGATGACCGCGCGTGCGGTGATCTCGGATTCGACTCCGTCCTTGCCCCGTACCCGGACCAGCCAGGTGGCCTCGTCGTCGTTCCACTGCGCCGAGACCACCTCGGTTTCCCAGCGGACGTCGTCGTCCAGGCGGTGCTTGGCCAGGACCGACTCGAAGTAGGCGCGCAGCTCCGGCTGCTCGGCGAAGTAGTGCGACCAGTTGTTGCTGGGCTCGAAGCTGTAGCAGTAGAAGTGGTTGGCCACGTCGACCCGTGAGCCGGGATAGCTGTTCTCCCACCATGTTCCACCGGGTCCGGCGTTCTTCTCGATGATGGTGAACGGAATGTTGGCCTGTTTCAGGCGAATTCCGGCCAGCAGACCTGACTCGCCGCAGCCGATGACCACCACGGGGAACTCCGACGCCTCCGCCGGGTCCAGCGTGGCGGGCCGGCGCGGGTCGACGCCCTCGAGATCCATCTCCTCGAGAACCATCGGCTGGTACTCGTCGTCGACGTGCTCACAGGCCGCCCAGTCGAGCATCTCAGCAACGAGTTCGCGGCTCAGCGCCACCGGGCCGGGACAGCCCCGGTCCCGGTAGTCGGCGAGGACCGGCAGTGCCAGCGCGCGCGCCTTGGCCTTGTCCTCTTCGGACATGAAGCCCTGAACCTCGTTGAGGAACACCCCAGCCTGCTTGAACTCGCGAATGAACCGCGGGTCGCCGGTGATGTGCACCAGCGACAGCAGCAGCGTGGGGATACTGACCTGCTCCAACGCGGCGGCGATCTCCGCGTCCGTCGATGTGAACGGTTGGCCGGCATAGGGATTGTGCGTCACACCGGAGTCCTCTCACCGATCGGCAATTACGCTACGCGCAGTTCCGTAATAGCGGACCTCACGATACTGTCGGCGCCGGGGCGGATCAAGGGCCGGTCCTGGCAGGGGCCACGATGATCGGCCGGCGCGGCCCGGCCATACTGACCCCGTGGTGACTACCGATATCCATCCCGAACTGCGCAGCGTGGCGCGCTTCGTCCCGCGCAAGCTCATCTACGGCTGGACGATTCCATTCCTGCGCCGGCTGACCGGTCTGCAGCGCGTCAACAACGACGGTGTCGAGGTGCTGACCCTGCGCTCCGGGGTCGGGGTACGGCTCTACCGGCCGGCCGGAGCAACCACTGCCACCCCGGCCCTGTTGTGGATCCATGGCGGCGGCTACGTGCTCGGCACCGCCGCCCAGGACGACCTGCTGTGCCGCCGGTTCGTGGACACCCTGGGCATCACCGTCGCCTCCGTCGACTATCGCCTGGCCCCCGAGTACCCCTACCCGGCGCCACTCGAGGACTGCTACACCGCGCTGACGTGGCTGGCCGGCCTCCCCGGCGTCGACGGCGACCGGATCGCCATCGGCGGTGCCAGCGCCGGTGGTGGGCTGGCCGCCGCGTTGGCCCTGCTGGCGCGCGACCGGGCCGAGTTGGCACCGGTGTTGCAGGTGCTGGTCTATCCGATGCTCGACGACCGCACTATCGGCCGCCATCTGGACGATCCCGGCCACCGGCTGTGGAACGCGACCAGCAACAAGTACGGCTGGAAGTCCTATCTCGGCGGGGCAGACCCGGAGGCGGCGGTACCGGGCCGGCGCATCGACCTGGTGGGACTGCCGCCGGCCTGGGTCGGCGTCGGCACGCTGGACCTGTTCCACGACGAGGATCTCGACTACGCCGCGCGACTGCAGGCCGCCGGTGTGCCGTGCGAGGTGCACGTCGTACCCGGGGCGTTCCACGGCTTCGACGGGGTCGCGCCGAAGGCCCACATCTCCAGGGAGTTCTTCGACAGCCAGTGCGCGAGTCTGCGCCAGTACCTGACCCAGGCGTGAGCGCCGTGGCAGCGATACTCACCACCGAGCAGCGCGACCTCGCCGAGGCGGTGGGCGACCTATTGGCGAAACGCTCACCGGAGTCCGAGGTGCGCCGCCTGATGGCCGACGGCGCCGGCTATGACCCGACGCTGTGGGCCGAACTGGCCGAGATGGGCCTGCTGGGTCTGGCGATACCCGAGGAGTACGGCGGCGCGGGCGCCGGGTCGGTCGAACTCGATGTGGTGATGGAGCAGATGGGTGCGACGCTGCTGTGCGCGCCGTATCTGTCGACCGCGGTGCTGGCAGCGAACCTGATTGTGGCCCTTGGTGACACGACTGAGTGCGCCGACATCCTGCCGCGCATCGCCGCGGGAGACCTGATCGCCTCCGTGGCTTTTGCCGAGCCGGGCTCGGCGCGGCGGCCCGAGGCCTCCCACACCACGGCGCGGCCGGACGGCTCCGGGTGGCGGCTGACGGGTGCCAAGACGTTCGTGCTCGACGCCATGACCGCCCAGCGTCTGTACGTCACGGCAGGCTCGGATGTGTTCGCCGTCGAGCGCGGCGCGCCGGGGCTGACGGTCACACCGCTGGCCACCGTCGACCAGACCCGCAAGCAGGGGCACCTGACGCTCGAGGACACCCCGGCCCGGCTGGTGGGAGTCGCCGGTGCCGGCGCCGCCGCACTCGACGAGGCGCTGGACCGTGCGTCGGTGGCGCTGCTCGGCGAGCAGGCCGGCGCAGCGATGCGGGCCATGGAGATGTCGGCCGACTACGCCAGGACGCGGTTCCAATTCGGGCGCGCCATCGGCAGCTTCCAGGCGGTCAAGCACATGTGCGCCGACATGCTGCTGGAGGCACAGTCGGCGCTGTCGGCGGCCCGTCATGTGGCCGCCGCATTCGACGCCGCCGATCCGGACCGGTACTCCGATCTTGCTCTGGCCCAAGCATATTGCTCAGATGCCTTCGTCTCCGTGGCCGCCACCACCATCCAAGTGCATGGCGGTATCGGCTTCACCTGGGAGCATCCGGCACATCTGTACCTGCGCCGCGCGCGCACCGACGCCCAACTCTTCGGTGACCCGGCATGGCATCGGGAACGCTATGTCCGACTGCGGGAGGCACAGTCATGACCGACGACGGCGTGCGCGACGAAGTTCGGCACTGGCTCGCGGCGAACTGGGATCCCGGCATGGACCGCGGGCGCTGGGCTCAGCTGGTGTTCGACGCCGGGTGGGCGGTACCCAGCTGGGAACCCGAGTGGTGGGGCCGCGGCCTGACCGATCCCCAATCCCGGATTGTGGCAGCGGAATTCGCTACCGTCGGCGCCCCAGGGACCGGGCACGACCGAGCGAACCTGTTCGCCACCACCCTGCACGACCTCGGCACCGACGAACAGAAGCGCCGACTGATCCCGCCGTCGATCCGCGGCGAGACCAAGTGGTGCCTGTTGTACTCCGAACCCGGCGCGGGATCGGATCTGGCCGGTCTGCGGACCCGGGCCGACCGAGACGGCGACAACTGGGTGGTCAACGGCCAGAAGGTGTGGACATCGTTCGCCAAGACCGCCGACTACGGGTTGCTGGTGGCCCGCACCGACTGGGATGTGCCCAAGCACAACGGAATCAGCTTCTTCATGTTCCCCATGCGGCAGCCTGGTGTGGAGATCCGCCCGATTCATCAGATCACCGGCGAGTCGGAGTTCAACGAGGTGTTCATCACCGACGCGACAGTGCCGCACGCGAATCTGGTCGGCGAACCGGGCGGCGGCTGGTCGGTGCTGCAGGTCGCGCTGGCCTACGAGCGCCGGCTGATGGGCGATCTCGCCCGCACGTCACGCTCGGCTCACAAGCCGCAGCCCGACACCGACAGCCTGGTCGCCACGGCGCGCAACGCCGGCAATCTCGGTGACTCGCACATCCGCCAGGAGATCGCCCGCGTCGAAGCCTATGCCGCGGTGAACCGGTGGAACACCCAGCGCGCCAAGGCCACCACCGACCAGGCCGAGGCGGCCACGTTGCTCGCGCTCGGCAAGATCGCCATGTCGCGGATCCTGCACGAAACGGCACGGGTGCAGACCGAGATCGTCGGCCCCGAGTCGATGCTCACCGGTCCGGACAATCCGGTCGGTGACGCGGTGACGTTCCGCACGCTCAACGCCTACTTCACCTCGATCGGCGGAGGTACCGACCAGATCCAGCGCAACATCGTCGGCGAACGCGTGCTGGGTCTGCCGAAAGAGCCGGAGCCCTACCGACATACCGCATTCCGCGAACTGCCGCACTAGTTACCGGTGGGTAGCCGAAGGAAATTGACGCCTCGGTCACTTAACGGTGTCAGGTTCAGCGCGCTGACCAAGGATTGGAGCCTGCTGGCATGGAACGAAAACTGTCCACACTCGGTATCGCGGCAACCGTCGCCGTCATCGCGCTGACGGGAGCGGCATGTAGCAAGGACAACTCGTCCAAAACGTCGTCCTCGTCGTCGTCCTCGACTTCGGCGACCACCTCGTCCTCCAAGGCCGAAACCACCTCGGCAGCCGCCGCGGCGACGGACTACACCACCCTGCTGATCAAGCCCGAGGACATCGTCATCCCGGGCGACACGTTCACCGGGGAACCGCCGCAACTCAACCCAGCCGGCAACGAAGGGGTGGCGGCGGGCTTCCACAACGCCGACGAGAGCCGGTCCATCGGCGACACCATCATGATCCTGCCGGATCCTGAGGGCGCCAAGACCGCAATGGACGGCGCGGTCAAGGCACTCGACCAATCGATCGCCAACCCGTCGCCGGAGCCCGTTCAGGTGGGTGACAGCGGCGTCATCGCCTCGGGTACCTCACCGGACGGCTCGAAAGCCGTCACGGTGGTGACCTTCAGTCAGGGCAAGGGCTTCGTGGTTCTGCAGTTCGACAGCCCGGCGGGCGATCCCGTCCCCACTGACTTCGCCACGTCGCTGGCGCAGAAGCAGGCCGAGAACATCAAGACCGGCTTGAGCTGACCCGCAGCTGCCCGCCGACGACGGTCGCTGCGACCAGCTCGGCGTCGAGGGCATCTAGCACGTCCGCGGGCGCGGCGGCCAGGACACACAGGTCCCCCGGCTGTCCCGGTTCGATGGTGCGCGGAACGTCGGGGCGCTCGGCGTGACCGGTGAACATGCTCAATGCCGTTGCGGCGCTGACACATTCGTCGGCGTTGAGCACCGCGCCGGTGCCGGTGGTCCGGTGTACTGCCGCGCGCATCACCGCCCACGGATCGGCGCCGCCGAACGGCAGATCCGTCGACAGCGCGACGCGCACGCCAGCCTGCCGTAGCGAAGCCAGCCGCCACAGTCCGGACTGATCCTCGGCGGCGACGTCGATGAGGTACTGATCGCCGCGCTCGGCGACGAAGTTCGGCTGGGTGATCACCACGGGGTCCAGGTCGGCGAGCTCGGCGAGGCTGTCCTGCGGCACCACCGCGGCATGTTCGATGCGATCGCCGGGATGGCGTCCCGCGGCGCGCAGCGCCGCCAGCGTGACCACCAGCTGAGCCGCCGTCACGCAATGCACGGCGACGGGGCCGTAGCCGTGCCGGCTCCGGATCCACTCGGTCAGCT
Organism: uncultured Actinomycetota bacterium; assembly: GCA_963765445.1. Lineage (GTDB taxonomy): Bacteria > Actinomycetota > Actinomycetes > Mycobacteriales > Mycobacteriaceae > Mycobacterium. The sequence continues at coordinate 3,536 of CAVXWQ010000022.1, read as the reverse complement.
CGTCGAGATCGAGCCCGTCGTCGTGCAGGATGCGCTTGCCCGGCGCCAGCCAGAACACCCGCTGGTGCAGTTCGCCGTGCCGGTGCGCCTGGGTCAGGGTCACGATGGCGTCGGCGTCCAGATCCGGAGTGGCGTCGGTGACGCCGGTGACGCCGTAAGCGCTCAGCCTCCCGCTGAGCTCGGCCAGCGGGGTGTCCCGCCGAGCGACCGCGTCCGCCCACGAGTCATGGCTGCGCAGTCTGCCGTCGGGGTGATCGCGCAGCCCGACCTCGGCAAGCCCGAGCGAGTTGAGCATCCACAGCACCCCGCTGCGGTGCTGCACGCGCACCGGTACCCCGGGGACGAGTTCGTCGAGGACGGCCCGGTCCAGTGGGCCGGCCACCGATTCGTGATAGCCGACGGCCCGGATCCAGCCGTCGTCGCCGACCGGTGCGCTCGCCAGGACCGCGGCCAACTGCGCCCGGTTGTGCACCTGGCCGTGGCCGACCTGGACCGAACCCGCCGCCGCAGCGGCGGCGCGCAGGTGCACGTGGTGGTCGTGCAATCCCGGTATCACCGCACCGCCCGCGGCGTCGAACACCGTCTCGGCCGGCCGCGGTGCCAGCGCCTCGGCGACCTCCTCGATCCGGTCGTTGAGCCGGATGTCGACGGTGCGCCCGTCCATCAGGGCCGCGCGCTGAATCAGCATGTGACCGAAAGCCGCTGCGCGACAATGGCGTCCACGCGGGAGTTGTCGGCGCCCAGGCCGGCCGCGGGTGGTGCGGCCGGGGGCGGTTGGGGTGGGCGCGGATCCATCGGTCCCGCGGCAGGCTCGACGGGCAGGGCGGCGTAGGTGGCGGCAACCCGGGCCATCACCACGTCGATGACCTCACCGCCGCCGCGGCTCACTGAATTCGCCACGGCCAGAGCGGCTTCCAGACCAGTCAGCGGATCGGCGACAGCGTCGGCACAGAACACCGGACCGTTTTCACCGGTGCCCACCAGTCCGCCGGCCACCGCGGCGTCGTCACCGAAGGCCACCCGGGATGAGTCGGCGCCGTGGCCGGTGATGCGCAGCCACACCCGCCCGCGGGGACCGGGCAGTGACTGGGGACTCAGACCGCGGCGGGCCAGCGCGGCAGGCCGGGAACCCTCGATGACGACGTCGGCGACCGACAGCAGCGCACGCAGCCGATCATCGTCGAAATCGACTGGCATAGGAAAGCTTTCCGTGGTTGATCCAGTCGTAGAAGGCCTTGTCGCCGGATCGGGTGCCGTCCGGGCGGGCAGGGCTTTCCACCTTGACCACCGTGGCGCCCGCCGCGCCGAGGATCTGGCCGCACAGCGGGCCCGCCCACATCGAGGACAGGTCGGCCACCAGCAGTTCGGTGACGGGTCGCGGCTGCGTGGGTGATCCGGCGGCGGTGACGCGCGGCGCCTCGGCCACGCTCTCACCGAGGCGCGCGGCGGGCAGATCGAGCAGGACGGCGCGCTCGACGACCTCGGCGCTCGAGTGCCGGGCCGCCCACTCGACGACCGTCGGCCACGGATCGTCGGGCACGGCGTCGGCTTCGACGAGGGCGGGCACGGCGGCGACGTCGTCGGGCCGGGACAGCGTCAACGCACACCAGCCGTCGCGAGTGGCCATCAGGCGGGTGGCACCGCCGGCCGAGATCCGGCCCCGCCGGGTCAGGCCCAGCAGGGCGGCGCGGCCGGTGAGTGCCGCGGTGGCGTCGACGCTGACTCCGAGTCGCGCGGTCAGCTCGCCGGCGACGGACTCGGCGCGGGTCAGAATGCCCGATCGGGAGTAGTCGGGCGGCCCGCCGGCCGGACCCGGTCAGCCAGGCCAGGCCGCTGCCGGCCCACCTGCCGCCGGAGTTGTTCACCCGACCATTGTCGCTCTTAGCCTGAATCCACCGACAAACCGATGGATATCCGGGTGTCGAAATGAGGAAAGTGCCCTCTGAACTGGGATGATTGATGTTCTCACGCATTAATCGGACCCAGTTCGGAAAGGCACTTCCGGTGCAAGTTTCGCATAGGTTCGCCGCGGAGTCAGCGGTGTTCGATGAGGAGCATCTCGTGTCGTGTGCCGGTCTGGTGCCGGTGATGGCGCTGGCCGAACGGACCGGTATGTCGGATCTGTTGGCGCAGATGGTGCACATCGCGGCGCCGCGGATCAAGTCGGGCTCGGCTAACCCCGCCCCGAAACTGGCCACCCTGATCGCCGGGATGTGCGCGGGAGCGGACTGCATCGACGACGTCGAGGTGTTGCGCAGCGGCGGGATGAAGACCCTGTTCGGCGGGGTGTATGCGCCCTCAACGATTGGAACCCTGTTGCGGGAGTTCACCTTCGGCCATGCCCGTCAGTTGGAGTCGGTGCTGGGCGCACATCTGGTGGCACTGTGTGCCCACGTCAATCTGCTACCCGGGCTCGATCAGCGCGCGTTCGTCGACATCGATTCATTGCTGCGCCCGGTCTACGGGCACGCCAAACAGGGCGCGAGCTATGGGCACACCAAGATCGCCGGCAAGCAGGTCCTGCGCAAGGGCCTGTCCCCGCTGGCGACCACGATCAGCACCGAGGTGGCCGCGCCGGTGATCGCCGGGATGCGGCTGCGCGCCGGGCGGGCCAACTCCGGCAAGGGTGCGGGGCGGATGGTCGCTCAGGCGATCGCCACCGCGCGGGCCGCCGGGGCCAGCGGGCAGATCCTGGTGCGCGGTGACAGCGCCTACGGCACTCGCGCGGTCATCGGTGCCGCCCGCCGCGCCGGTGCCCAGTTCTCGCTGGTCCTGACCAAGAACACCGCCGTGCAGAAAGCGATCGACGCGATCCCCGACGATGGATGGACCCCGGTGCGTTACCCCGGCGCGGTCCAAGATCCCGACACCGGGTTGTGGATCTCTGATGCCGAGGTCGCCGAAATCTCCTATACCGCCTTGGCCTCCACCAAAGACGCCATCACCGCGCGGCTGATCGTGCGGCGGGTCAAAGACGCGCGCCACCGCGACGCGCTGTTCCCGGTGTGGCGCTATCACCCGTTCTTCACCAACTCAGACGAGGCGCTTGCCGACGCCGATATCACCCACCGCCGCCACGCCATCATCGAAACCACCTTCGCCGACCTGATCGATGGCCCGCTGGCACACATGCCCTCAGGGCATTTCGGCGCCAACTCGGCCTGGGTGTTGTGCGCCGCCATCGCCCACAACCTGCTGCGCGCCGCGGCCACCCTGGCCGGTGGCCGCCACGCCGCCGCACGCGCAGCCACCCTGCGCCGCACGATCGTCAACATCGCTGCCCGCCTGACCCGCCCCCAACGACGACCCGTCCTGCACCTACCCAGCCACTGGCCCTGGGCGCAGGCATGGCTTGCACTGTGGCGCAACACCATCGGGTACTCGCCACCACTGCCCGCCACCGTCTGACCACCCGCCGAAAGGCCCGACCGGAGAACACAGGAAAGCTGGGCAAACCAGCAGATATCCGCTGCCCAGAACCCGAAATCAAGATCAACCGCTCGCCGGCCTCGTCAACTCCGGCTCATCAGTGGATC
>CAVXWQ010000021.1:0-89649 GCA_963765445.1 uncultured Actinomycetota bacterium | reverse complement strand
CGAGGCCGTCGTCATCGTCCGCACAGCCACCAACCGGCCGGGCCGCACCGACCGGGATGCGCCAATCCTGGGCTGCCGACTCCAGGCACCTACACCGAGCCCGGTCCGATCCTTGAGGAGACCCGCGTCGTCGGTTCGTCACACCACAGAGACTCACGCGATGGCACCTCTACATCAGCACCGACACGCCAACACTGACACCACATCCGGGGACGCCCCCGCCATGGCCGGTTCGAGGTTGGCAGCGGCTCAGGTCGTTGCGATGAAGTCACGAACCAGGTCAGCGAAGCGGTCCGGTTCATCGAGGTGCGGGAAGTGGCCAGCTCCCTCGAACAGCTCGACGCGACATCCGGGGATCGATTTCTGCGCACTGATCGCATGCCACGGCGGGATCATTCGGTCCCGGGAGCCCCAGACGATGAGCGTCGGGATCGGCGCGGCGTCGGGCAGGTAGTCGTGGGCGTTGACCGTCTGGCCCCCAGGGTCGATGACGGCGCGGGTCGTGGCCAGAAAGGCCCGCCGGCTCGCCGCATCCCCGAGCGAGGTGAAGCCCTGCCAGATCGTGGTGATGTCCGTGCTGGGCCGCCAGCCCGCCCGGGACAGGACCCGCCCGGCACCCTCGGCACGTGCCCGCACCCACCCTGATGCCAGGACGGGCAGCACCCATTCGGCCCCGGGCAGCGTCGCCGAGCGCAGGATCGGGTTGACCTCCCGGCCCAGCCCGCCGCTGGCGACCAGCACCAGCCGCTCAACACGTTCCGGGAACAGGTAGTAGAACTCCATCGCGATGCCCCCGCCCAGGGAGTGCCCGAGGAGGGTGACCCGCTCGATGCCGAGGCGGTCGAGCAGGTCGCGCAGCGTCGCCGCGTGCGCGCCGAGGGAATAGTCACCCACCGGCTTGTCTGACTCGCCGTGCCCGAACAGGTCCGGCACGATCACCCGATGGTCCTCGTGCATGCGGTCGATGAGGTGGGTCCACTGGCGTTGCGAACCGAGAATCCCGTGGATAAACAGCACCACCGAGCCCGTGCCGCTATCCAGGTAGGACAGCTCGTGGCCGTGGATGGTCACCGTTCGGCGCGTCGGCGTCCCCATGACATCTCCCTGGCAGGCCCATCGATCCGGGCGGTAAGCATTCAGGTTTACGGTTCGGGATCAGTATCCGCTCGGCTCGCATTACGGGGTCGGTGGGGGGAACACCATGAAGCAATTCCAGCCGCCGATTCCGAGCACATACACCGACACACACCGCTGGAAACTGCCGTCTGCCTGGATCGGGCCATCGCATTGCGATCCGCCATTACCGAAGACGACCGCACCGCCGCACCCGTCAGCAGGGATGTTCGGCGGCACTTGAGTTTGAACGACCGATAATGCGCCGGTCACGAGCAGCAATGGCGGCACCACGGTGAACACCCCAGCAACGAGTGCCGCCACGCTGAGGATGATGCGCCGCACGGTGTCGGTGCCCATGAGCGTCTTGAATGTGGTCATGACGTGATCTCCGCCCCCTCAGCTTCCGGGCCCCTTACGTTGACTGAGCCCGCCCCCACGGGTACTGCTCTCAGTCGCCGCGCACATTCACATTCCGCGCCTGCCGCCGTGACGCACAGGGTCTTTCGGCCCCTGATGGGTGCGCCTCAGTGCCCCAGTTCGGGTAACCGGAATCGGAGCGGCCCGCTGCGATCCCTCCCCGAAATCTTCCAGCGCAATTTGGACGTAGGAGCCGGGACAGGCCGGCTACATCCGCGTGGCAGGACCCCCGCCAATAATCCACTCGCGTGCCCTGCCGGCCTCGGCGAGCGGGAACGCACGCCACTCTCCAGACGCCAGGAAACCAAAGAAGCCACCAAAGAACTTCGCCGCGTGCCTCATCCATTCCACGTTGGTGACCATTGCGGCGCGTTCCCAATCGCGGAGGTGGGTGAAGCCCACCTTCGTATCCTCCCAGATCGCGCCGGGATCAAGGCCGGTGTAATCAGGCGCGATCTCGCAATAGATCCGCACCCACTTGTGCCGACCCAGTTTGTCTTCGATGTCCGGTATCAGCACCGTGTCGTAATCAGCCTTCGTCACCTGCCCGTGGCACGCAATCGCGATGACGTTGTCGGGAAAGCCCGTCAGCAGCTCGATCACGATGTCCTCCCGGACTGAGATGGATCTAGGACTGGCTTGCCTACAGCGATCACAGGCCGACGACAGTGGATCTGCGCATCGTTTCGCACAACAACATGCAACCAGACGCTGAGGGGCCACTCGCCGAACTCGGCACACGGAGATCCGGCTGAGACCAGTATCGGGGAGGGCTGGCCGATCTGCTCTGGCTATTTGACGATCAGCACGCCATGCATGCTGGCGTGGTATTTGCAGTGGAACGGATAGCTGCCAGGCGTCGCCGGAGCGGTGAAAGACGAGCTGCCACCGCCCCCCGATACCCGGATGTCGAACAGGTTGTTCTCGTCGGCAGTCACGGTGTGGTTCGCGGAGTCGTTGTTCACGATGGTCAGTTGCTGGCCTGGGCTGACTGACGGCGGCACTGTGTAGCTCATGTTCGAGATAACGATCTCGCTCCCCGCGGCCTGGGAGGCACTCGACGAACTTGGTGCAAACCTCGATGACTCAGCAGACTGCGGCGATGGTTGTGTACCCGCGCCACACGCAGTCAGCAGACCGGCGGAAATCATGACGGAGGAAATCAAGATCGAAGACTTCATTGGCTCTCCCGATCCTCAGACTAATCCCCGTCCACCCCCTCGGCGGCGATTCGAACTCACCTGGGGCTGATCCTCTCCTGAACTGACATGAGGTCTGCTCTCGTCGCGTCATTCGTGCTGTAGAGGCCAAAGTCACCGACGCCCCCGCGGGGCCATGAGACGGCAACGTTGCGCTGCGCTCCCCGCGAGGGCATCGACAACAATGACCAGCCGGGCGGACGGTGGCCGGCGTTCTGGCTGCCCGCGAAGGTTGGGCGGGGCGTGGTTAACCGTGATTCCAACGTGGTTGGTATGCAGTCCCGCGTTGACCGTACAGCGTGACCTACGAAACCGTCTGAGGGCATCAGGACTGAACCTAAAAGCCTAAAAATGCCTATCGATCAGATTGGCAATGGCTTTCTGCGCATCTTTCGCCGCCAGCGGAGGTGTAGCGAACATTTCGGCGATCATCATCGCAACCGGTGTTGTCCACAACAGCATCCCTAGCGCAACGGCATGTTCGCGGTCGGGAGCGGCGTCAAAGCGTCGAATCAAGGCCGCGAGCGCCGCAGCGAGACGTTCCATGTGCCGTCTGTCAAGACTGGCGCGCAACTCCTTGGTGGAGATGAGAATCTCCAACCCGGCCATCGCCTTTGGATTCGCGAACGCGTCCCACGAACCGGTCACCAGAGCTTGGGTGTCCGTGGCCTGCGCTGGATCGGACAACACTTCAAGCGATGCGACCAGACGGTCAACGGCATCTTCTATCACCGCAGTCAGCAGACCGTCCCGGTCTCCGAAGTGATGCTGAATCACACCCCAACTCAGACCTGCTCGTTCGATGATGTGCCGAGTGCTGGCCGCTGAGAACCCCTCCTCGCGAATGCACCGGACCGTCTCGTCCATGAGTAGTTCTCGGGTCCTGTCCCCCCGTTCCTGACGTCCGGTGGTCGGACGCCGCGGAGCAGAACGCTTGCCTGAGGTCACCGTTGCAGTCCGCCCTGCTCAGCGTGGTTCTTCATCAATAACAGGTTAGGTCACGGCCCTTGCCACCAAAACATGGCATATGCAATGCTACGGAACGTGCAGCCACCCATTCGCCGGACGTCCGAATCATGACGGAGACGATCAGCACCGACGACGAGCAAGCTTTACCGGCGAAGCGCGGTCTGTCGTCACTGCAAAAGTCCCTCTTCGGCGTGTTGGCGTTCTTCTTCGTTATTCACGTCGTGTTCTGGTATCTCGAATTTCACGTCGGGGTGTCCCACGTCGTGGCGTCCACGACGTTGGTCGTCTTCGTCGTCGGTTGCTTCGTGACGGCGCTTGCTCTGCCGTGGCTACCGCTTCCGGGCCAGCGTGACCGCACGAAGTCGGAACGACTGGGTGCCATGGTCATCGTGTGGGTCTTCATCGCCCTGATACCGCGATTCATCTGGGAACTGCCGTGGCTGTTGTTCTTCGACCAGATCAGAGCAGGCGTCGAGAACGGCGCGCTCTGGACGTACATGTGGTCGCCCATCCTCCTCGGCGGCGATGCGCGTTACCTCAACGGCGACCCGCTCATCGTCGTTCTTGAGTGGATCGCATTCTTCATCGGACTCTTCGAGGCCTATGCGATGGTGCAGTTCTTCCGGAACGGCAAGCAATTCACTAGCACGCAACTGTCCTTCATCATGGGCGGGATGATCGTTGAGGTCACGCTGCCAGCGGTCTACTTCGGGGTCGAAATCGCGAACAATCTGCAAAGCATGACCAGTCCAGTCGAGATGTGGATCAAGTTCGTCGTCCTGAACCTGTTGTGGTGCACCATGCCGCTCGTAACGTACTTCTGGGGCGTTCGCAGGTTGACTCGCCAGGATCTTGCAGTGAAGTTCTGACGCGAGCCCGCGAGGAATCGGGCCGTGCGCCACACGGTGTGGACGCGGTGTGGACGCGGTGCACTCACGGCCGCCGCATACGCTAGCCGTCAGCCGAGAACATGCGTGCTGACCTGCGCCTTTCCAGTGCCCCCAGTGGGACTCGAACCCACACTGTGCGGATTTTAAGTCCGCTGCCTCTGCCAATTGGGCTATGGGGGCATTGCAGTAGGAGGGTACTGTCCCGCCGAAGGCTACTGGCCCGCCGGCTGATCAAACGGCGAGGCGTCCCGGCTGCAGCCCGCGCCCACGGGTGGCAGCACACCGGTGAACAGGTACTCCCGTTTGACCCGCTCCGTGCATGCACTCGCCACATACATGCTGCTGTGGCCGGCACCCTCGGTGACGACCACGCGCGCGTCGGCCAGCTCGGCGGCACCTTCATACGCCCCCTCCAGCGGAGTGGCGGGGTCGTTTCTGGTGTTCAACACCAGGATCGGCGCGGCAGTGCGCCGATTCCACGGGCCCAGGTACCGGTCAGCGTCGACACCGGGCCAGAAAGCACACGGAATGGTGTCAAACACCGAGATGAGCCCGAAGTCGGGCTGCTGCTCCTCGGCGATCACCGCAGCCCGCCTGTACGCCGCGGGATCGGTTGGCACGGTGCTGTCGCTGCACTGGATCGCGGAGTACGCCTCTTGCCGGTTGCCCAAATACGTACCCTCGCCCGCGTCGACCGGCGCGGGCGAACTGCCGGTGATGTCTTCGAGCAGCCCGACATCGGCGGTGCCCGTCGTGAAGAGCTCCTGCAGCAGCTGGGCGAGTTGCGGATAGCCGGCCGGGTTGGCCAATGCCGAGACGACCAGTTCCGGATAGGTCCAGACATGTTCGTCGACCGTGACCGACGCCCGCCGAGCGACCAGCGCCGCCCATTTGGCCTGCGGATCGCCGTCGGAGAACGCACACCGCGGGCCCGCTGCCGCGCAATCCCGCAGGAACGCCGCGAAGGCCGCCGCCGTTCCGGTGGGGATGTCTTGGCGGGTGTTCAGCGGAATCTCGGCACCCTGGAAGCCGTGCCCGGTGACGTTGCCCACGAAGTCGATCGATCCGTCCAGCACCATCGCGCGGACCCGGCCCGGAAACAGGTTGGCATAGATTGCACCCAGCTGGGTGCCGTAGGAGATGCCGTCGAACGTCATCGTCGAATCACCGACCGCTCTTCGCAACAAGTCCAGATCGCGGGCCGAATTCGCCGACGACACGTGGTCCAGGATCGGACCTGCCTGCTGCCTGCAACGCTGGCCGAACTCGGCCGCCCAGCCGAAGAGGGCATCCTCCCCGCCCGCGTCGGTGGGCAGTCCGGGCATCGGTGCCAGGAAGTGCCATTGCTCGGACTCACTGGAGAAGCAGCGCACGGCCGCGCTGCGCGCTACCCCGCGCTGATCCCACGACACAACGTCGAAGCGTGACCGCAACTCCTCGGAGAACAACCACGACCACCTGCCCCGCGCCCGCAGCCGATCCACCCCGGACTGCCCCGGCCCCCCGAAGTTGACGAACAGCGTCCCGATCCGTCGGCCCGGATCAGCAGCGGGCAGCTTGATCAGCGCCAAGTCGATCTGCTCGGCGCGGGGCCGGTTGTAGTCCAGTGGGACTCTTGCTGTGGCGCAAACGAATCCGTCTGCGCAGTCGTCCCACGTCAGTACCGGCGTATCGGCGGCTTCGGCCAGCTGGTCGAGATAGGTACCGCTATCGGCCGTCGCCGGCGCCGGCGTCACCACTGAGCCGGATCCGATCATGAGCGCGGCACCTGCAGCGACGGCCCGGCGACGCCATGACGACTCCACGCTGCTCCGCTCGTATCCCAGGGACGGGAAGGCCAACGTTACGCGGCCGCGCAGCAGCGGACCGCGCAACCGGTGCAGCCGTTGCGGCGCAGAAGATTACGGAGGTCAGTTGTTGCTGTTGGGGCAGGACAGCGTCAGGTAGACGGTGGTGTTTGGCGGCGGCTTGCTGCCCTTGAGCCCGTCGACGGCGGTGATCTTGCACGCCGAAAGCACGCTTTGCGCCGAGTAATTCCCGCCGTTGTTGATCTGCACGATGTAGCCCTGACTCTCCAGGGCCAGCATCGCGTCGGCGGCATTCTGGTTCTGGTTGAACGCCTTTGGCGGCATGTTGATCACGCCTTTTTCAGTCGGAACCGGCGCGGCTGCACTGCTGGTGCTCGACGGGGCCTGCTCCTTGTTCGAACTGGAGCAGCCCGCGGTCAGCGCCCCCGCTCCGATGAGCGTCGCACCGCCGGCAACCACCGTGACCAGTCGGGTCCATCGGCCGTAATCGCTCATGAAAGCCCCTCCGCACGTGTGCGCCCGCCCACCGCGGCGCGCTGCTCTCGGCAGATTAACCCAGTCAGACGTTGTGCCGATACCGAGTTTGCCATCTGTACAACCAACCGTTACGCGGCACGACACCCCGGGAGAACGTCATCCCGGGGTGCCGTGAGCCGAGGATCAGGCGGGGACCGCCTCCTTGGGGGCAACCGGCGTCGCGGAATCGTGCTCGTCGAGCATCGTCAGCTCGTCGAACGGATCCTTGCCCGACAGCACCGCGTCGACCCTGACCATGTCCACCGTCTTGGTCCACGAGCCGACCAGCAGTGTGGCCACCGCGTTTCCGGAGAAGTTGGTGACCGCACGCGCCTCGGACATGAACCGGTCGATCCCGACGATCAGGCCCACCCCGTCGAGCAAGTTCGGGCCGGTGCGCCTGCAGACCGCCGGCCAGGGTGGCCAGTCCGGCGCCGCTGACACCGGCCGCGCCCTTGGACGCCACGATCATGAACAGCAGCAGGCCGATCTGCTCACCGATCGACAGCGGGTCGCCCATCGCATCGGCGATGAACAGCGACGCCATGGTGAGGTAGATCGCGGTGCCGTCGAGGTTGAACGAATATCCCGTCGGCACAACCACACCCACCGTGCTCTGCTGCACACCGAGGTGCTCCATCTTGGCGATCAGCCTCGGCAGTGCCGACTCCGAGGACGACGTCGCGAAGATCAGCAGGTACTCCCGCGCCAGGTAGCGCACCAGCCTGAAGATCGATACCCCGGACACCATGCGCAGCAGCGAACCCAGCACACCGAAGACGAACACCACGCAGGTCAGGTAGAAGCCGAGCATCAGCGTCAGCAGGTGGGTCACCGCGGTCCAGCCGGTCTGGCCCACCACGTTGGCCATCGCACCGAACGCGCCGATCGGCGCGAGCCACAACACCATCGCCAGGATCTTGAACACCAGCCGCTGCAGATGCACGACGACTCCGAGGATGGGCTCCCCCTTGCTGCCCATCGCCTGAATGGCGAACCCGACCAGAAGCGCCACGAACAACGCCTGCAGAACGTTGCCCTCCGTCAGCGCCGAGAACAGCGATGTCGGGATGATGTGCTGGATGAACTCCATGACGCCGCCGGACTCGTGGGCCTTCTGCGGCCAGCTCGGCGCCCTTGCCCGCGGTCGACTCCGATGATCTTCAGGCCCCCACCGGGATGCAGCAGGTTGCCGACCACCAGGCCGATGGCCAACGCGATCGTCGACATCACCAGGAAGTAGCCGAATGCCAAGCCGCCGACCTTGCCCACCGTGGCGGCTTTGCGCACCGACCCGATGCCCAGCACGATCGTGCAGAAGATCACCGGCGTGATCATCATCTTGATCAGGCTGACGAACATCGTGCCCAGAACGCCGACTTCCTTGCCCACCGACGGGGCGACGAGGCCGACGATCACGCCGCCGACCACGGCTGCGATGACGGCCAGATACAGCCAGTGAGTGCGGTCGCGGCGCTTCGCGGGCGCGGTGTTGATCGTCGCTGCGACGTGTCGTCGGTGGTCATAGTGGGTTCCTTCCAGGCCGAATGCAGCGCGTCTGTAAGGATGGTTACCCATAACGTGATCCAGGTCACGCTTTAGTTCATTTCGTTCAGGCCCGGAGGTGAGCAATGGCCCTGCTGCCCCGCTCGCTGGCCGGGCAGGCGTTCGCCCTGCAGGCCGTGGTGATCGCACTGGTGGTGCTCGCCGGCGGCGCGCTGGCCCTCTTCGACGCCAAACACGACGGCGACGAGGCGGCCCGCGAACAGGTCACCGCCATCGCCGTCGCCCTCGCCGATGCGCCGTCCACCGCGGCGGCCATCGAAAGCGGCGACGCGACAAGGATTTTGCAACCGATGACCGAAGCGGTGCGGGTGAGCACCGACATCGCGTTCATCACGATCATGGCCCCCGACCGCACCCGGTTCACCCATACCAACCCCGACATGATCGGCGGCAAGTACATCGGCAACATCGAGCCGGCCCTTCGCGGTGAGACCTTCACCGAGGTCTACACCGGCACCCTCGGCCCGTCGATACGCGCGGTGGCGCCGGTGCGCACCTCCTCCGGTCAGGTCATCGGACTGGTCGCCGCCGGCATCACCGAGCAGAGCCTGGCCGCCCGCTGGCGCTCGACGTGGCCCGCCATCGCCGCCGTCGGCCTTGGCGCGCTGGCACTTTCGTTCGTCGGCGTCTGGGCGATCCGGCGCCGCGTCCTGCGCCAGACCCACGGTCTGGCCCCCGACGAACTACGGGTGATGTACGACCACCACGACGCGATCCTGCACGCGGTCTCCGAGGGGCTGATCGTGCTCGACCGCGACGGGGTGGTCCTGGTCAACGACGAGGCCCGCCGGCTGCTGGCCCTCCCGCCGGGACCCATCGGCCACGACGATCTGCCGGAGTTCCTGCGCGGCAACGACCCCGGCGTGCGCGACGAGGTCCGGGTGACCGACGACCGGGTGCTGGTGCTCAACCGCTCCGAGGTCAGCGCCTCGGACTCCGAGGTGGTCACCATTCGCGACCGCACCGAATTGCAGGGCGCGCTGGGCGAACTCAGCGCCCTGCAGATGTTCAGCGACTCCCTGCGCGCCCAGGCCCACGAGTCGGCGAACAAGCTGCACACCGTCATCACCCTGGTCGAGATGGGCCGTCCCGAGGAGGCGGTGAAGTTCGCAACCAAGGAACTGGCGCTGTCGCAGCAGCTCGTGGACCGGCTCTCCGACGCCGTCGGCGAGCCCGCGCTGATGGCGCTGCTGCTCGGCAAGACCGCCGAGGCCGACGAACGCGGCGTGGCGTTGACCATCACCGAGGAGACCCGACTGCCGGCCGACGCCGACGAGTTGGTGCTGACCCCGCAGGAGATGGTGACCGTGCTGGGAAACCTCATCGACAACGCCATGGACGCCTGCGATCGCGAGGATCCCTGGGTGGAGGTCACCGTCAGCCAGGACCTCGAGCGGCTGGTGATCGAGGTCGCCGACAGCGGACCGGGGATGGACGCCGCGACCTTCCAGCGGGCGATGCAGCGCGGCTACTCGACGAAGTCCGGCGGCGACGCTGGGTCATCAGGGTCTGGGCCTGGCGCTGGTCGCGCAGATCGTCAAGCGCCACGGCGGCGCGCTGAGCGCGGACGTGACCTACGGCTCAGTGGTGACGGCGACCTTTCCGAGAGCACAGCGATGATCACCGTGTTGATCGTCGAGGACGATCCGCTGATCGCCGAGGCGCATCGGACGTATCTGTCACGGCTGGAGGGGTTTTCGCTCATCGGGGTGGCTGCGACCGCACGCGACGGCATGCGGATTGCCGCCGAGGCCGGCCGCGGGCGACTCTCCTGTCGACCTGGTACTGCTCGACCTCGGCCTGCCCGACGCCAGCGGCATCTCCCTGGCCTCGGCGCTCTCGGGGCTGCGGCCCGCCCCGGACATCATCGCCATCACCTCCGAGCGAGACCTGGAGATGGTGCGCGCCGCGGTGTCCCACGGCGCGCTGGCCTACCTGCTCAAGCCGTTCACCTTCGCGGCGTTCCGCGACCGTCTCGAGCGCTACCGCCGTTACCGGGGCGCTCTGCCGGCCGGTATCGAGGCGGCCAGTCAGGCCGAGGTCGACAGGGCGCTGGCGGAGTTGCGGTTCAGCACGGACAAGTCGGCGGCGCCGAAGGGAGCGGCGCCGGGCACCCACGACGAGATCGCTCGCACGGTCCGCGACCGCACCGAGGGCGTGACGGCCGACGAGGTCGCCAAGGCCGTCGGAGTGTCCCGGGTGACCGCCTGGCGTTACCTGGAACGGCTGGCCGACGAGGGCACCGTCGTGCGCCAGACCGAATACGGCAAGACCGGCAGGCCGAGTACCCGCTACCAGTGGCGCTGAGCCGGCGGCTATCTGTACGGATATTTGCTGGACTGCCGTAGTTCAGTAGCTGGTCCTCATCACAAGCATTCGATTGGCGCAGCTTGCGTTGCTAGAATCCGACCAGTGCGTCCACAATCGCTCGTCGCCGGTGCGGCAGCGCTGCTCGCTGTCCTGGGTGTCGCCGGTTGCGGCGGCAACCACGGCCCGACCGGCGCCGCGTCCACGTCGGCAGCCGCCACCTCCGCGGCGGCGTCCTCCCCCACGACCAGCAACCCCTACGGTGTCCCCTCGATCGACCCGCCCGCGCCCAATGAACCCGTTCTGACGGTGACCGGCGGAACCACGCCGCTGTCGCTGACTCTGGAACAGCTCAACGCCCTCGGTGACAACACGATCTCCATCGACGAACCATTCGTGAAGAAGCGCCAGACGTTCACCGGGGTACCGCTCGAGCGCCGTTCTGGCCAAGGCCGGAATCCCGGACACCGCCACCATCGATACGGTCGCGCTCAACGCCTACCATTACGCGAGCGTCGCGAAGCCGATGATCGAGTCGAACGCATTGATCGCCACCCGCCGCGACAACGCCCCGATTCCCTACGACCAGGGCGGCCCCATCCGCATCGTGTTCCCGGACGGGACACCGCTGTCGTCGGTCCTCGACGCGTGGAACTGGAGTCTGGCCACCATCAACGTCACCAATGCGGGTTCCGGCCCTTCCTGATGTCCACCCACTCGGCACCCGCCCTCCCACGATTTCGTCTGTCGGTGGGACAGCTGGCGCTGTCGGTGATCCTCGCACTGCTTCTGATTGCCCTGGTGACATCCCATTCGATGGCTTCAGCGGCGCAGCGCAAGCACACCGAGATGTACGCGCGCACGGAAACCGCCACCACCAACATGCTGTACACCACGCGCGAAACCCTCGCCTACGTCGATGCCGCCGAACGCTATGTGCTCGGAGTCTCCCCTCGGCGAAACGCCCAACTGGCCCGTGCCCTACTGGGTCAGCGACTGTCGGTCGTCAGTGACAAAGGCGTCACCGCAGGCGATTCCCTCACACCCGAGTACCGGAACGCGCTTGCCACTCTGGATGGCGCGATCGCCCAGATGCCGCCCGGTCTCCTGTCGAAAGACCAGCCGACGACGCGGCCCGCGTCATATTGCCCAACGCCCAGGCGCTGTCCGATGCCGGTCGCCGCGTTGTCGACAGCTCTGCGGCGCAACTGCATGACGCCGCGCGCGCCGAGCGATGCGGCACTGCTGCGCGGCCGGCTGTGGCAGCTGGTGTTGCTGATCGCTGCACTCGCGGTCGCCGCCGTGCTGCTCCTATGGGTGGGCGCTGAAGGGCGCACGCCAGTATCGGCAGGCTCGCGCGGCCCTGGACGAGGAAGGCCGCGTCCTGCGTGACACCCAGACCGAGCTGGACCGTGTGTCAGCGCTCGAGCGCGGCCAGGCCCAGGTGCTCGAGCGCATCGCGACCGGCGCACCGGCCACCGCCGTCATGCGGCAGATCGCGCAGCTGGCCTCCGACATCTCTGGCGGCCGCTCGGTCCGCATCGCGATGGGCGGTCGAGTGGTCGCTCACCCCACCGGACGGGGACTTCTCCGGAAACCCTCTCTGGCACAGTACTTTTCATGCCGACGACGCTGCGACTACCGGCACGCTCGACGTGTTCGGCGACCCTGAGGGCTTCGACGACACCACTCGCACCGGCCTTCACCGGTGCCGCGACCTGGTCATCCTGGCCCTCGACCGGGATGCCTCCGCCAGGCAACTATCACACCAAGCCAGCCACGACGCGCTGACCGGCCTGGCGAACCGAAGCCTTCTGCTGAGCCGCCTGACAGACAGCCTGGCGCTGCGCAGTTCCACCGACGAGGCCGTGGCCCTGCTGTTCTGCGACCTCGACCGCTTCAAGATGGTCAACGACTCGATCGGCCATGCCGGCGGCGACCAACTGCTCATCGAGGCCGCCCGCCGTTTGTTGGCGACCGTCCGCGACACCGACACCGTGGCGCGCTTGGGCGGTGACGAGTTCGTCGTCCTGTGCCCGCAGCTGCCCGACCGCGACCAGGCCATCTCGCTTGGCCGAACGGGTGCGCAGCGCGCTCAGCGCCCCCTACACGATCGACGGCAAGGAGGCGTTCGTCGATGCCAGCATCGGCATCACCTTCGCCGACGAATCCACTGTCTCGGGTGCGGAACTCATGCGCGAGGCCGATGTCGCCATGTACCGCGCCAAACTCACCGATGGCAGCCACATCAACGTCTTCGACTCCAACCTCGAGGCCGAGGTTGCCCAGCGTCTCGACCTCGACGCCGCGTTGCGCCGCGCACTCGAACGCGACCAGCTGCGGTTGGCCGCGCAACCCATCGTGATGCTCGACTCCGGCATCGTCACCGGCTTCGAGCTGCTGCTGGTGTGGAGCCGGCCCGGAATCCCGGACCTCAGTCCCGCTTCCTTCATCCCGCTGGCCGAGGACAACGGGATGATCGTCGACATCGGCCGCTGGGTTCTCCAGGAGGCCATCTCCCAACTCGCGCAATGGCATGCCGCGGGGGTGGCCTCCGAGCTGACCATTTCGGTGAACGTCTCCCCGCGCCAGGTCCGCGAGCCGGGTTTCGCCGACGAGGTGCTCACGCTGCTGCGGGCGAAGGGCGTACCGCCCGAAGCGTTGGTCATTGAACTCACCGAGCACGCCCTGATCGACCTGCGGGTTGCCCACCCCGTGCTCGATCAGCTCAGGGCTGCCGGTGTCAGCATCTCCCTGGACGACTTCGGGACCGGCTACTCGTCGCTGACCCAGCTCCGTAGCCTGCCCGTCGACCAGATGAAGCTGGACCGTTCCTTCGCGGCTGCCCTGGACGACGGCAACGACAAGCAGGGCGCGGTGGTGAAGTCGGTGGTGTCGCTGGCCAACGCGCTCGCCCTCGACCTTGTCGTCGAGGGGGTCGAAACGGTGGCCGAGCACGACGCGCTTGTCGCCATGGGTGCCCGCAAAGGCCAGGGGTTCCTCTACCACCGGCCAATGGAGTTCGCCGACGCCTACGAGCTGCTGCGATCGGGAGGCGTCTGCCCAGTTCCGCACGCGTCGGCATCCGCCATATAGCCACATCGAAGGGCGGATTGAACCTATTATCGGCCGACGGGACTCGTTCGTTTTTTGACGTAGCCGCAGAAAATTACGATGCTTGTTGCGCGGGTGCCAAGGGGGACGCGAACCCCACATGTTCGCGGAGGAGTTCGAGATGAGTGACGTGGGGTCTGTCCAGAAACAGGCAGACCAAGATGAGCCGATCCGCTATGTGCTCGGCCCCGACGGTGAGCCAATGATCGGCGCCGACGGACAGCCGATTATCGACCGCCGCCGCCCGATAAGTGAACGTCGCCCCGCCGACCCGCGGGTGAGCGTGGTGGTGCCCGCCAAGAACGAGGCGCCGAACATCCGGGAGATCCTGCCCTACCTCGCCGACTACTACGAGGTGATCGTCGTCGTCAGCGAAGACGACCACGCGTCGGCGGACGCCGCCCGGGAGGCCCTGCCCACGGCGAAGGTGGTGCACCAAACCCGCAAGGGCAAGGGAAATGCCCTCGCATGCGGCTTCGCTGAGGTCACCGGCGACGCGATCGTCATGTTCGACATCGACGGCTCGGCCGATCCCCACGAGATCCCCCGCTTCATCAATGCCCTGACCGCAGGGGCCGACCTGGCCAAAGGCAGCCGATACTGCCGCGGCGGCGGCAGCGATGACATCACGCTGCTCCGCTCGGCGGGCAACAAGGGGCTCAACCTGCTGGCCAGCGTGCTCACCACGACGCGCTTCACTGATCTCTGCTACGGCTACAACGCCTTCTGGGCCGACCAGCTGTACATGCTCGATCTGCCGGACACCGAGGCGGAGACCCCGGAGATGCTGCGTGGTGACGGCTTCGAGATCGAAGCACTGATCATCGGCCGGTTCGCGCTGTCCGGCGCGTCGATCACGGAGGTGCCCAGCTTCGAGCACGACCGCTACCACGGGAGCACGAACCTCAACACGTTCAAGGACGGCTTCCGTGTGCTGTGGACGATCCTGCAGGACCGTCTGTATGCCCGTCAGATCCGCAAGCTGGCCAAGCGCCGGCATGCCAGCAGCGCGCCCGGTCCGAAACGCCCGGGCTGGATGACCGACGAGGTGCGGCACGGGGTGCGGCGCATCGATCGGCTCGACCCGTCCGTTGGCGCCGTCGACCGACGGCAATGGCACGTTGACCGCTGACGAACGCTGACTTGATCTTTGCCGGCTCTAAGAAACCGGAGGTTGACTTGGCTGCAGCCGCGCGTCGTCGCGATGTCTACAGCGCGCTACGCACAGCCAAGGACAGCAAACAATGGGGATTCTAGGCCCAGAGGCCAGGGCGGACCTGGAACGTTACCGTTTCTACGATCAGCAGTCGGGGATGCAGCGGTCGACGCTGACGACGATCTTCGCCCATCAGGGTCTGCAGGCCATCCTGCTCTACCGGGTGATGCAGTCGCTTCGAGTCGGTAAGCGCACGTGGTTCCGGACGAAGATGCTGGCGTTGTACCCGGCGGCGTCGCGGATCAACGACATTCTGACCGGGATCAACATCTCACCGGCCGCCACCATCGGCCCCGGTTGCTTCATCGCCCACTCCGGCGGTGTCGTCATCGGGCCCGGCGCGACCATCGGAAGCAATTGCAATATCGGCAACAACGTGACGATCGGCGGGGGCGCGCCCACGGTCGGCGACCGGGTGATGGTTGCGGTCGGGTCCAAGGTTCTCGGTGACGTCCGGGTGGGATCCGACGCGGCGGTGGGCGCCAATGCCGTTGTCGTTCGCGACATCGAACCGCGGGCGGTAGCGGTCGGGGCTCCCGCGAAGGTGATCTCCTATGCGGGCGCCTTCGAGCACGTGCTCTACCCCGGCGCGGACTCCGACGAGGCGAGGCTGGCCGCACTGGACGAAGCGCCGCCGTCACCGCCTCGGTCCGTCCGTCGGCGTACCTAGCGAATGGCAGCCCCGGCCGACGCTGACCCGCGCCCACCACGGTCCCGTTCTTGGCGGACTCTTCTCGTCGAGGAGCTCACCCCCCGTCGGCTACCCGAAGCCGTGGGCTGAGCTGTGCTCGACAGATTCAGGTCGTATGCGAACACCGTGGGGAACCAGCAGACTGCGCCCGCCGCGGCGGTCATCCGTCACGGGCGGCCGATCGCTGCACTCCTCGTCTGGCAGATCGGCGCACTCGCCGGTCAGGTCGTCGCCGTACACCTGGCAAGGCAGGGGCACCGCGGGATAGCCGAGATTCTCTCCGATGTCAGCCTTGCGCTCATCTTCGGCAGCGCGTTGTGGGTGCTGACGCGAACGCATCTGAGCCGCTCGGCCCGCAACACCGCGGTGGTGTGCCTGGGCCTGGGCCCGACACTGTTCTGGCGGGCCACCAACCCGATGCTGTTCACCGGCTTCGACGAGCAACTTCACATGCGCACGCTGGGCGACATCATTTCGTCGCACCGGCTGTTCCAGCCCAATCCGCTGCTGGAGGTCAGCCCTCGCTACCCGGGTCTGGAGACCGTGACGCTCGTGCTGCACCAGATCGGCCTGCCGGTGATGGGGGCGGCAACCGCCGTCATCCTGCTCGCGCGACTGGTGCTGGTCACTGTGCTGTGCGACGCCGTCGAACAGCTGACCGGAAGTCCGCGCGCGGGTGGCCTGGCAGTGGCGGTGTACGCGATCTCCCCGCAGTTCGTGTTCTTCAACTCCCAATTCTCCTACCAGACACTGGCATTGCCACTGGCACTGTCGGCGGTCAGTCTCCTGGCCCGCGCCCGGAAGGCCGAGGATCCGGTTCCCCTGTTCGGCGGGGCGACGGTGTGCCTGTTCGCCGTCGCGATGAGCCATCACGTGACGAGCTTCCTCACCGCCGCCTTCCTGCTTCTATGGACCGCGGTGGAGCGCCGGCCCGGCAGGTCCCGGGTCGCCTTCGGCGCGTGTGCCGCCATCGCGGCCACGCTGTTCTGGGCGATCGTGCAGCGCTCGCTGCTGACCGACTACTTCGGCCCGATCATCGATGACGTGGGTTCGCAGTTCCGCGGCGGGGCGCGGCGAGCCGCATTCAAGGACTCAGCCGGAACGTCGACACCGGTGCTGGACCAGTTGCTGCTGCTGTACTACGCCGCGGTGCTGTGCCTGGTGGTCGCGTCCGTGGCGTTGCTGACCCTCCGGTGGTGGCGAAAAGGCGAACGCCACTTGATTCGGTGGGGCCCACACACGCTGCTACTTCTGCTCACCGGATGTATTCCGGTGTTCCTGGCGGCACGGGTGGTGCCCAAGGGCGGCGAACTGTTCGACCGCTCCAGCAGCTTTCTGTTCATCCCCTTCAGCCTGGTGTTGTCCAGCTACATGATCAGATTGTGGTGGAAGAACCCGCCCGAACACCACTCACCGCAGCGGCGCCGCGTCATGGCGGTCCGGCTGGTCGCCATCGCCTTGGCGGCCGGGGCCTTCCTGGGGGGTTATGTGCTTGGCAGCGGCCCGAACTGGGCCCGACTCCCAGGCCCCTTCATGGCCGCCGCTGACACCCGGTCGATGGATGCCGAGGTGCTGGCTGCCGTGAAGTGGGCGCGCGGGGCGCTGCCGCCGGGCAGTCGCATCGCGGCCGACCGGGTCAGTTCGGACCTGCTGGCCTCGCAGGCGGGTGTCTGGCCGGTGATGAAGGGCCCCGAAGGCAGCGGTATCGATGCTCCTGCGCTGTACGTGGCCCGAACCTGGGGCATGCAGGAGACCGACATGGCCAGCACCATGCGCCTGCGTTTCTTGTACGTCGACAGGCGGATGGCCCTGGAGCTGCCGCATTTCGGGTCCTATTTCTTCAAGGGCGAGACCGGTGACGGGGAGCAGTACACCGACGCGCAGCTGACCAAGTTCGACAAGGTGCCGGGTATCAAGGTTGTCTACCGGCACGGGCCGGTGTCGATCTATGACCTGAAAGCGCTTGGTATTCCCGAACTTCGAAGCGGTTGGTACAAGCCGACGCCACACGTCGCGATGACCACGCAACTCGCGGTCGGGCTCTTGGCGGGCCTGTTGATCGCCATGGTGATGCGGAGCAGGATTTGGCCGCGGTTCCTTGACACCGCCGCGCGACTGCGCGGCGCCTGGGGCCCGGCCCTCACGGGCGCAATGCTGCTGGCGAGCACCTGCCTCGTGTCGGCGGCCTTGTTGCTCTCGCACGTCTGGCTGACGCCCGTGGCGATCTGGTCTGGCGTATCGGCGGTGGTGCTCGCGAATCTGCCCGAGGCCGCATCGATCATCCGTCGGGCCGCGGCCTGGTTGTCATGGCGGCGGGCCGGGATCGCGGCACTGGCCGTGATACCGCTGAGCGCCATCATCGCCGGGTCGCTCCTCGATGCCGCAACCGAGGACATCATCAATGTCCACCGAATACTCAACGACCCGAACGCAATTCATGTCAAGCCGACCGGCCCGCAGTACTGAGATGGAGTGGTTACCGACCATGCCGATCAACTGTGGATCGACCGACCGAAACGGGGAACCCTGATGAGCAGATCCGGCGCGTTGCGCGTGGCCATGGTGGCCGCGCGGGCACAGCCGTTCACCGGCGGCATCGAGACCCACGTCCACGAGGTGGCGCGCCGTCTGGCCGCCTCCGGCGTGGACGTGACCGTACTGACCACCGACATCTCCGGCGACCTACCAGCTGAGGTACGCGAGTCCGGCTACCTGGTACGCCGCTGGGCTGCCCATCCGCGCAGCCGAGACTACTATTTCTCGCCAGGCCTGATCCGGTATCTCATTGGTGCACAAGGTGATTACGACATCATCCACATCCAGGGCATCCACACCCTGGTCGCACCCGCCGCGCTGGCCGTCACCAGGCGGGCGGCGATCCCCACCGTTCTGACCTTTCACACCGGCGGTCACAAGTCGGGCCTACGCGAGTCGCTGCGGCCGCTGCAGTTCAGACTGATCGCCCCTCTGCTCAAATCGGCGGCGGCATTGGTGGCCGTCTGCGAATTCGAGCGGCAACGGTTCGGCCGGATACTGGGAGTCCCGGCGTCCAGCATCAGGTTGATCAGAAACGGATGCGACCCGTTACCCGTCGACGATTCAGCGCCGGGCCTGGACGGCGACCCCGTCGTGCTGTCCGTCGGGCGGCTCGAGGAATACAAGGGCCACCATCGGATCCTGCATGCCATGCCGGAGATCCTCAAGCAGGCGCCGCAGACACGGCTTGGGCTGATCGGCAGCGGACCATTCGAACGGCGGCTCCGCGATATGGCCGTCAAGCTCGGCGTTTCGGACCGGGTCACGATCCGCAGCTTCGGCCCGGACCGACGTGCCGAGTTGGGCAAGATCGTTTCGGACGCCGAGGTGGTGTGTCTCCTCTCCGAGTACGAGGCTCATCCGGTGGCGGTGATGGAGGCCATCGCCACCGGAACCAAGGTCATGGTCGCCGATACCTCGGGACTGTCCGAACTCGGCACTGAGGGGCTGGCCGCGGTCGTCCCGCTGGAGTCCTCGCCACGCGAACTCGCCGCCGAGGTGCTGGAGCTTGCCGCGGCGCCGAAGATGCCCACACCGGCGCTGCCGACGTGGGACCATTGCGCCGAGCAGATCCACCAGCTCTACCTGGAAGTGACCCGGTGACAGTCCCGGACCAAAGCAGCGAGAACAGCGAAGCCAAGGCGGAGCACCAAGGCAAGCTCCGCTTTCTGATCCGCAGCGCCGCAGCGCTGGTCTCCACGTCGGTTGTCACCTCGTTGACTGGGCTTCGTCTACTGGGCGGTCGCCGCACGGGTATTCCGGGCGTCCGACGTCGGTGAGTCCTCCACCGCCATCTCGGCGATGAACATCATCGCGCCGTTCGCGGTGCTCGGCTTCGGCACGTTGCTGATGTTCGAGTTGCCCTCGATGCGTGGGGGCCGGGCGACCCTGGTGTCGACAGCCTCGCTGTTCAGCGGGGCCGTCGGCGCCGTCGCGGCGCTGGCGTGCGCGTACGCGCTGCCCAGCAGTTTCATCGGGCTGCCGGGTATCGGCCACCAGGTCGGCATCACCATTCTTTTCACCGCAGCGGTGGCGACCCAAACGTCGGATTGCTGGTCGACCGCGCCCTGCTCAGTCTCGTCGGCGGCGGGAGCAACTCGTGCGCAACACCGTTCAGGCGGTAGTCAAGCTGGTGCTGCTGGTCGTGTTCGCGCTGACGCTGGCCCGCTTCGGCTCGCTCACCATTTTCGCGAGCTGGGTCCTGGCCAATGTGGTGTCCCTCGCGCTGATGGCCATCCTGCTGATCCGTCGGCACGCAGTTTCCCTTCGCCGGATGATTCCCGACCTGTCGGTGTTGCGCGGCCTGCAGTTCGACGCGATCAAACACCACACGCTCAATATCTCGCTGCTGGTGCCGTTTTTCGCGATGCCGATCATCGCGAACGTGATTCTCGGCTCCGAAAAGGCCGCCTATCTGTACGCCACTGCGTCGATCGCGGGCTTTGTGTTCTACCTGCCGCTGTCACTGGCAATGGCCCTTTTCGCGTCCGGCGCACGGGACTCGGGACGTTCCTGATGGAATACCGCGTCACACTTCGCTATTCGTTGCTGATCTGTGTCGCGGCGAACGTCGGCATCATCCTTCTCGGTGGTCTGGTGCTCAAGATCTTCGGTGACGCCTACGCGGCCAACGCCCGCACCGCACTGATCGTGATGTGCCTTGGCGGCCTGGGGCTCATCGTGAAGGACCATCACGTGACCCTGGCACGGGTCACCAACACTGTCGGACGCGAGGCGGTGCTGATCGGCACGCTCAGCGTCGGGGAGATCGCCGGCGCCGCGATCGGCGCCAAGCTCGGTGGGCTCACCGGTCTGGCGCTGGGCTGGGTGGCGGCGGTCGCCCTCGAAGTCGTCGTGTGCGGGCCGCTGGTATGGCGCGCCTACCGCGGCCGGATCACGATGAAGACGCCCCTGACCAACACCGACGAGCAGGATGCCGCCGCCGAAAGCCCGCAATGAGCGTGTTCCGTCAATGGCGGGGCGGCGGTCCCACCTACGATTTCGGCATGAGATGGCATCTGCCACGTCGGCTGGCAGCGCTCGCCGCGATCCTAGTGATCGCACTGTGGTCAACCCCCTGCGCAGCTGCCGACCCGCCCGGCGCCGGCGGCGGTGTCGTCGACTCCCCCACGCTTTCAATGTCTGACCTGGGCCAAGGCGGAACCATCTCGTTCGAGGTGCATCGGGACGTCACAAGCACCTCCGTGAGCTTTCCGGTGCCGCAGGGGTTGGCACCGGTGGCGCTCAACGCCACTCTCGAGATCCCGGTGAACCTCCGCTTCGGCAACCTGACCGTCACTCAGGACGGCCGCACCATCAGCAGGCAGACGCTTCCCGACAAAGACCAGACCCCGATGGTCATCCCCCTTGCCGGCACTCAGGTATTCGGCGACTATGCGAACGTCACGTTGACGGTGACCGCGGTTCCGCTGGAGAACTACTGCTGGGATCCACTCACGCCCATCCGGCTGGTCAACAGCTCGATCGCATTCACCGGCCGCGAAGTGGCGCCGACCACCGTCGCCGCATTCCTTCCACCGGTGCTGCGCCGGCTGACCATCGGGCTGCCGGCGAAACCCTCGCTGCCCGAGTCCGATGCGGCGGTTCAGCTGGTGACAGCGCTGAAGAACCGCTACGGCGGACAGCGGCCCGGACATCGTGCTCGTTCCACTCCCTGACGGCGCGACGGCACTGGCTGGCCCGTCGGCCCCCCTGGAACGGCAGATCATCCTCAAAGAAGGTCCTGACAAAGGACTTTCGCTGCAGGGCGCAGGCGTGCCCGCACTGCTGATCTCAGGGCCCGGCAACGAGCTGACAAATCAGACCCGCCTGCTGACCGACGACTCGCTGCAATACGCGCTCGCGCCGAAAGCGGTTGCCGATTCCTTGATGACGGACCAGAAGCTGCTGGGTGACTCCACGACGCTCGAGGAGATGAACAAAGGCGGGCTCAGCTCCGAGGCGCTATGGCCCCAGGTCGGAATCGACATCGACCAGAGCCGGTTCGGCCACCCTCTGCACGGGATTCGGGTCCACCTCGTCGGTTCCTACACCGCCCTGCCCAACAACTTCGGCGGCCAGGTGACCGCCTCGGTCAACGGGGAGGTGCTCGACCACTGGGCGGTCGACCCCAACGGCGCGATCGATCGCTCGGTGAGTATTCCCGACCGGCTGATCAAGCGGTCGACCACTCTCGAGGTGTCGGTGCGCACCACCGGCGACCCGGGACATTGCGGTGACTACCTGCCGATCATCCTGAGGATTGACAGCAGCACGCAGGTCCAAGTCGACTACGCAAAACCGCCTGTCCCACTGGGCTTTCAGTCCCTTCCGCAGGCGCTGATGCCGCGCATCCAGATCGGCATCGGCGCGGACGCGTTCGCCGACACGGTGCGCGCGGCCACGATCATGGCGGGCCTGCAGGGGGCGAGCGGAGTCCCTCTGGTCACCACAGTGGTCCCCCTCAAGGAGGCGATCGCCAGTCACGACCCGGCGGTTCTGATCTCCTCCGACGGATGGACGGACAAGACACTCGGACTGCCGTTCAGCGCAGACCAAGGGTTGATCACGGTCAAAGGCGTTGACACCAAAGGCAAGTCGGTGACGCTGACGCTGGACCCGGCAGTCCGCTACGGCTCGTTGCAGACCCTGTTCGACGGGCAGCGCACGATCCTGGTCGCGACCTCTAACGGGTCACCAGCCCAACTCGACGAACTGCTGCGGTGGTTGTCTGACCAGGGTGGGCGGCTGTCCGGACTCAATGGCCGAGCGGTCATCTCCGTTCCGGGCAGCGAACCGGTCGCCGTTCCCGTCCCCACCGCCGACATCCAGCAGGCCGAAGGGTTGAACGTGCAGCATGGCGGCGGGATCGGGTGGTGGATCGCCGGTGGCGTCGGGGCTGTCGCAACCCTGATCGCGCTGACGATTCTGTGGCGAGCGCGGAGAACGACGCAAGCTGTCAGGAACTCGTCAAGCCCCCCGGACTGACCTGGTTCTCGCGGTGTCACTGGTGGTTAGGAACCAACGCTGCCGCCGAGGGTGACACATTGACGGCAGGACGGCCGAACCGCGCCGCGATGCAGCCCGTTTCGATGGCATCGCCGATCGCATCCGACATCGCGGTGAGGCCGACCGCGTTGCGTCCCCAGTCGGCGACGTCGACGCCGGCCAGGCTCAGCCGGGCCGGAATGACGCCGTGCTGCTTGGCGATTCGCTGCATCGCGGCGATCATGGCCACCACGGCGGCCGCACCGGGCTCTCCGGGCGTCAAGCGCCGATGAAGCCCGATCAGGTCCAGGCGCTCGGATGCCATGACGTCCTGCGGCCAATCCCTCGACAGGCCGGTCCGTCACCTGGATGAGCACTCGCTGCGGTCGAAATGCGGTCGCCGCGAGTTCCGCGACGTTCGTCGAGTTGTTCACCACGACGCGGCCCACGCCGGCATCGACCACGTCGCGGACCGGCGCGGTCTGCGTGCCGGACTGGTGCATGATCACCCGGAGCGGGTCAACCCCGGCCGACAGCGCCGTCTCCAGTTCGTCATCATCGCCGACGTCGACCGAGACACCGTGCCTGCGGATCCACGCCGAAGGCGCGTCCAGCGACAGGACGTCGACCGGATAGCTGACCGCGGCCCAGCGAAAAGCCTTGCGGTACTGGGCACAGCGTCGCACCGCAACAGCTCCGTCGAGGCGTGCGTCGGAACGCTCGGCGACCGCGTGCAACCGCAGCGCCGAGGCGAACGTGGTCATGCCGCGACCTGTCCGATCACCTCGGTGCCCGCTGCGATCACGACCACCGGCCGCGGGAAGCGCAACGTGGCGCATGCGTCGTCGACGGACTCGTCCACCCGGGCGACCAGTTCGCACAGCGGATGCTCGTCGTCGGTGGCGAAGAACGTACCGCCGCCGATACCCAGGCAGGTGAGCAGCAGCCCGCGCTGCCGGCGAATGTGCTCCATCTGCGCGATCGCGTCGCCGACGGCGGCCGGGTAGCTGACGAAGTCATCCTCGGCCGAGCCGACGTCACAGTGGAGTCCGACCAGGTTCAGCCGCCGTTGGTCCAGTACCTGCGCGACCGCCAAATCCGCCTGATGAGAGTCGAATACGAATCCCGGCCGGCCGGGGGCTGCATCGCGCGGCCGCATGCGGAGGAGCACGTTCTGCTCCCGCTCGTCATCGGCGGCGCCGAAAACGGTCGATGTGCCCAAGCGAGCCCAGCACGACGCGACCGACACCAAGACGTCGCCACGCGTTGCACTTCGGCGACGCTCAGCGTGTCGGTGTGCGCCGTGATCAATCTCGGGTGGATACCCGACGCAATGGCGCCGTAAAGCTCCGTCATGCTCCGGACGTCGACAGCCAACCGATGCTCCCGCACCCATGGCGCAATTCCCTCGTCAGCAAGAATCGCGGCCGGCAGAGATACCTCCGCCGGGGACAACGACTTACGACAAGCTTTCAGTTGGCGCATCACGCGCATGCTCGACCGCGGTGTGTGATCGTGGCGGCGCGCCGAATCCTGCCGTCCCCGGACAATCGACCGAAAACTGGTGGACAGAGTCACCGGAACCTTCTTCGACAAGAGCCGCTGGCCTGCTGCCAATGGCGACCTATCTCACAATCGCGCACTGCACATGCGCAAGTCAGCAATCCTTGCGATCTCTTGACGGCCCCGGGGAAAACATTGACGTCGCCTTGACCCAGACGCCCCGGGATGCCTGCACTAGCGCGGGCCACCGGCGATCGCGTCCACCGAAAGCTCGCGGCGCCGCCTCCATACCCAGATATGCCATCGTCGAGATCCCGAACGCCGCCCAGGGCTGAAGCATGCCGATCAGACAAACCTCCAGCAGCAGCCACAAAGCTGCCCCCCACGCTGGCCAGGCCTCAGATTTCTGTCGCTCAGATCCGGCTTCGCCGGGAAAGACATCGATCAAGACCCAAGACTGCTCGCCGTCCGACGGACGGATACCCCACCGCCCACCGCGGGTGTCGTTCATATGTCGAGATCTACGCCCGAGGAGCGGCTGAGCTGATGCCCCACACGCGATCTATACGGAATTCCTGCCGTCCTTTACGGCAACTTGAGATCACACGAAGTTACGAGGGGACGAATAGGGCGGAGAGTGTTTCGCAGGTGTTCGGGATCGGCGAGTATGACGACCTCGTCGCCGGCCTGGAGTTCGGTGTCAGCCCGCACGGGCACCAAGCCGCTGGTGCGGACCACCATGCTCACCCAGACGTCGCCGGCATGGTCGCCGAGATTCCCGATGGTCCATCCCTCGGCCGCCGATCCGGGGGCGACGGTGAGCCGGTGGACCCCGTGCGGTTCGTCGCGCAGCCGCACGGCGATCGCCCAGGGCTCAGGGTCGACGGTGCGCATGGGCAGGCGCAGCACTCGTGCAAGGCCGGGTATCGAGCTGCCCTGGACGAGGACGGAGAAGGCGACGACGACGACCACGATGCCGTAGAGGCGTTCGGCGTCGGGGACGTGGGCGGCTCGCAGGAACTCACCGAGCAGGATCGGCACCGCACCCTTGAGGCCGGCGATCACGATGAAGACGCGTTCGTTCCGCTGCAGCCGGACCGGAACCAAGCAGGCGCCCACCCCCAATGGCCGGATCAACACCGTGAGGGCGATGGCGAGCACGAGCCCGGGGATCCACACATCGGGGTGAGCGAGTACGTGCAGGTCGACGGTTAATCCAAGGATGGCGAAGGCCACGATTTCGGCCAGACCCGGCCAGGGCGGCGTGGAATCGCTTGACTTCGGGTTGGTAGGGCGCGCGGGCATCGCCGATCACGATGCCGGCGACGAACACGGCCAGAAATCCCGAGCCGTGCGCCAGGGTGGCGACGCCGTAGAGCATCAGGCTGCAGGCAAGCGTTCGGAGCGGGTAGAGGCCCTCGCTGGGCAGCGGCACGCGGCGGATGAACACGAGCAGGGCTCGTCCGCCGATGACACCAACCGTGGCGCCGATCACCATCTGCAGGACGAACTCGCTTGCCACGCTGGCGAAGCCGGCTGCGCTGAGGCCACCGGCGGCGAGCAGGCTGACCATCAGGGAGATGCCGACCGGATCGTTGGCGCCGGACTCGCCTTCCAGGATGGTGCCACTGCGCCCGGCGATCTCGCGTTTGCCCAGAACGGAGAACACCACGGCCGGATCGGTGGGCGCAACTGCCGTGGCCACCAGCACGGCGAGGTACCAGCTGATCCCGCATAGGTAGTGGAGCACAAGCGCACCGCCGGCTGCGGTGAGGAAGGTGCCCACGACGCCGACCGACAGGATCGGGAAGATCGCCGAGCGGAACCGCGGACCACCGATGTGCATGCCGCCGTCGAACAACACCAACACCAGCGCGAGGGTGATGACCCGCTGGACGGTCTGTGCAGACGGTGCGTGCAGCGCTGGTTGCATGTTCACGGCCACCGCGGCGCCGACCAGCACGAGCAAGGCCACCGGGATCTTCACCCGCTCGGTGAGGCGGTTCGCCAGCACCGCAACCAGTCCGACGGCACTGGCGAATAAGATGATCAGCGCGTAACTGGAAGTGTCGTTCACTCCGACGGCCACCGATTATCCAGCACGCCAGGCCTTTCCACCGGTTGACAACGTCACCGCCGACCAGACTTCCCGGCACACCTGCAAGCGGAGTCTAACCTCTCGGTTCGCTTGGCCTCGTACAGAAGCCGGTCCTGGGGACTGGTGACCTTTGGCCATTGACGCGATCTTGATCTCGGATCGAGGATTATCGGGCTTCTTCAACAAATCTGGGGTGTTGAGCGGAGGCTAGGGGAAGTCCGTTAAGGCGTCGTGCTCCGGCGTAAAGAAAGCGTCAACGGAGGCGGTGGGGGCCGCATCCGGATCTAACTTCGTCATGTTCGCCGAGTGCGAGCGCTGTTTCGTTGTGAACGGAGAGACAAGAGACATGGGTGTCGTCATATTCATCGTGCTGACGGTGGCGATCTTCGCCCTGCTCGGCCTGGTGCAGAAGTTGGTCGAGCGACTGTGAGCTACGAGAACATCATCGGTTTGGTGCTGGCGGTGCTGCTGGCGCTGTTCGTGGCCGCGGCGCTGCTGTTCCCAGAGAGGTTCTAGTGACGACGACATCGGCGGGGATCGCTGTTCCTCGTCCTGCTGATCGCTGCGCTGGCGGCCGTGCACGTGCCGCTGGGCGACTACATGTACCGCGTCTACAGCTCGGAGAAGGACAACCGCGTCGAGCGGGTCATCTACCGGCTCATCGGCGCCGACCCGAAATCGGAGCAGACCTGGGGCGCCTACGCCCGCAGCGTGCTGGCCTTCTCGGCGATCAGCATCCTGGGGCTGTTCGTCTTCCAGCTGGTGCAGGGCAAGCTGCCGCTGCACCTGCACGACCCGGCCACCCCGATGACGCCCGCGCTGGCGTGGAACACCGCGATCAGCTTCGTCACCAACACCAACTGGCAGGCCTACTCGGGTGAGTCGACCCAGGGCCACCTGGTGCAGATGGCCGGCCTGGCCGTGCAGAACTTCGTCTCGGCCGCGGTCGGTATGGCGGTCGCCGTCGCGCTGGTGCGCGGATTCGCGCGACGCCACGCTATCCGAGCTCGGCAACTTCTGGGTCGACCTGGTGCGCGGCACCCTGCGGATCCTGCTGCCGATCGCGATCGTCGGCGGCGATCGTGCTGATCGCCGGCGGGGCGATCCAGAACTTCCACCTGCACGACCAGGTCGTCAACACCCTGGCCGGCGGCCCAGCAGACCATCACCGGCGGGCCGGTCGCCAGCCAAGAGGCGATCAAGGAGCTCGGCACCAACGGCGGCGGGTTCTACAACGCCAACTCGGCGCATCCGTTCGAGAACCCCACCACGTGGACCAACTGGCTGGAGATCTTCCTGCTGCTGGTGATCAGCTTCTCGCTGCCGCGCACCTTCGGTCGCATGGTGGACAGCAAGAAGCAGGGCTACGCGATCGCCGCGGTGATGGGCGTGCTGGCCCTCATCAGCGTCACGCTGATGATGCAGTTCCAGTTGCAGGGCCACGGCACGGTTCCGACGGCCGTCGGGTCGGCGATGGAAGGTGTCGAGCAGCGCTTCGGCGTCGCCAACTCGGCGGTGTTCGCCGATGCCACGACGCTGACCTCGACCGGGGCGGTGGACTCGTTCCACGACTCCTACACCAGCCTCGGCGGCATGATGACGATGTTCAACATGCAGCTCGGTGAGGTCGCTCCCGGCGGCACCGGCTCCGGCCTGTACGGCATGCTGATCCTGGCGGTCATCACGGTGTTCGTCGCCGGCCTGATGGTCGGGCGGACTCCGGAGTACCTCGGCAAGAAGATCACGCCGCGTGAAATCAAGCTCGCCGCAAGCTATTTCCTGGTCACACCGCTGATCGTGCTGACCGGCACCGCCGTCGCGATGGCCCTGCCGGGCCAGCGGGCGGGCATGCTCAACACCGGGCCGCACGGACTGTCCGAGGTGCTCTACGCGTTCACCTCGGCGGCCAACAACAACGGCTCGGCATTCGCGGGGATCACCGTCAACACCGACTGGTACAACACGGCTTTGGGCTTGGCGATGGTGTTCGGCCGGTTCCTGCCGATCGTCCTGGTGCTCGCGCTGGCCGGCTCGCTGGCCAAGCAGGGGCACACGCCCGAGTCGATCGGCACGCTGCCCACCCACCGTCCCCAGTTCGTCGGAATGGTCGCCGGAGTGACGCTCATCCTGGTGGCCCTCACGTTCCTGCCCATGCTCGCGCTTGGGCCCCTCGCTGAAGGAATTCACTGACCATGGCCGCCACAGACAATTGACCCCGCTGACGGAAACACCGCACCACAGCCGGCGCCAAGAAGCAGGTGCAGGGCGGTCTGCTGGACCCCAAGATGCTGTGGAAGGCCTTGCCCGACGCGCTGCGCAAGCTCGATCCGCGCACGCTGTGGCGCAACCCGGTCATGTTCATCGTCGAGATCGGCGCGGTGTGGAGCACCATCCTGGCGATCATCAGCCCGAGCTGGTTCGCCTGGCTGATCGTGTTCTGGCTGTGGCTGACGGTGGTGTTCGCCAACCTCGCCGAAGCTGTGGCCGAGGGCCGCGGCAAGGCGCAGGCCGAGTCGCTGCGAAAGACCAAGGCCGACACCATGGCCCGCCGTCTGACCGGATGGGAGCCCGGTGCGCCCGGCAAGGAGGAAGAAGTCG
Source organism: uncultured Actinomycetota bacterium (assembly GCA_963765445.1). Taxonomy (GTDB): domain Bacteria; phylum Actinomycetota; class Actinomycetes; order Mycobacteriales; family Mycobacteriaceae; genus Mycobacterium. The sequence continues at coordinate 60,618 of CAVXWQ010000021.1, read as the reverse complement.
CCGCGCCGCTGCTGGCCCAGGGCGACGTGGTCGTCGTCGAAGCCGGACAGGTCATCCCCGGCGACGGTGATGTCGTCGAAGGCATTGCGTCGGTTGACGAGTCGGCCATCACCGGCGAGTCGGCCCCCGTCATCCGGGAGTCCGGCGGTGACCGCTCGGCGGTCACCGGCGGCACCACGGTGCTGTCGGACCGCATCGTCGTCAAGATCACCCAGAAGCCCGGCGAGAGCTTCATCGACCGGATGATCGCCCTCGTCGAGGGCGCCAACCGGCAGAAGACGCCGAACGAGATCGCGCTGAACATCCTGCTCGCGGCGCTGACGATCATCTTCATCTTCGCCGTCGCCACCCTGCAGCCGCTGGCGATCTTCTCCAAGGCCAACAACCCCGGCGTGCCAGACTCGTTGGCGCTGACCGGCGACGGCGTGACCGGCATCGTCATGGTCTCGCTGCTGGTCTGCCTGATCCCCACCACGATCGGCGCGCTGCTGTCGGCGATCGGCATCGCCGGCATGGACCGGCTGGTGCAGCGCAACGTGCTGGCGATGTCGGGCCGCGCGGTCGAGGCCGCCGGCGACGTCAACACGCTGCTGCTGGACAAGACCGGCACCATCACGCTGGGCAACCGGCAGGCATCGGACTTCGTTGCCCTGCCCGGGGTTTCCCCCGAGCAGCTCGCCGACGCCGCGCAGCTGTCCAGCCTCGCCGACGAGACCCCCGAGGGCCGTTCCATCGTGGTGTTCGCCAAGACGGAGTACGGGCTGCGCGCCCGCACCCCCGGCGAGCTCACCGGCGCGACCTGGGTCGAGTTCACCGCCACGACACGGATGTCGCGGCGTCGACCTCGACAACGGCCACCTGCTGCGCAAGGGCGCGGCGAGTTCGGTCGCCGACTGGGTGCGCAACGAAGGCGGCGCGATTCCGCCGGACCTCGGCACCATCGTCGACGGCATCTCGGCCGCCGGCGGCACGCCGCTGGTCGTCGGCCAGAACGCGTGGACGGTAAGGCCGCAGGTGCTCGGCGTCATCCACCTCAAGGACGTCGTCAAGCAGGGCATGCGGGAGCGCTTCGACGAGATGCGCAAGATGGGCATCCGCACGGTGATGATCACCGGCGACAACCCGTTGACCGCCAAGGCCATCGCCGACGAGGCCGGCGTGGACGACTTCCTCGCCGAGGCCACCCCCGAGGACAAGCTCGCGCTGATCAAGAGTGAGCAGGCGGGCGGCAAGCTGGTCGCGATGACCGGCGACGGCACCAACGACGCGCCCGCGCTGGCCCAGGCCGACGTCGGCGTGGCGATGAACACCGGCACCTCGGCGGCCAAAGAGGCCGGCAACATGGTCGACCTGGACTCCGACCCGACGAAGCTCATCGAGATCGTCGAGATCGGCAAGCAGTTGTTGATCACCCGCGGCGCGCTGACCACGTTCTCGATCGCCAACGACATCGCGAAGTACTTCGCGATCATCCCGGCGATGTTCGTGGCGCTGTTCCCCGGCCTGGACATGCTGAACATCATGCGGCTGCACAGCCCGCAGTCGGCGATCCTGTCCGCGGTCATCTTCAACGCGATCATCATCATCGCGCTGATCCCGTTGTCACTGAGGGGCGTTCGCTACACCCCGAGCAGCGCGTCGAAGCTGTTGAGCCGCAACCTGTACGTCTACGGTCTCGGCGGGATCATCGCCCCGTTCATCGGGATCAAGCTCATCGACCTCGTCATCCAGTTCCTACCAGGGATGTGACATGAAGTTCTCCAACATCATTCGCCTGCATTGGGCAGCGCTGCGCGCGCTGCTGGTGCTCACCGTCATCGTCGGTATCGGCTACCCGCTGTTCATCTGGCTGGTGGCGCAGATCCCCGGCCTGAAGGACAAGGCCGACGGGTCGATCGTGGACGTCGGCGGAAAGCCGGTCGGCCAGCCGCCTGATCGGCCAGCTGTTCACCGACGACAAGGGCAACGCGCTGCCGCAGTACTTCCAGAGCCGTCCGTCGGCGGCCGGCGCCGGCTACGACCCGCTGGCCACCAGCGCGTCGAACCTGGGCCCGGAGAGCATCGTCGACACCCCCGGTGATCCGTCGCAGCCCGCGGATGACAACGGCTACAAGGCCAGCCTGCTGACCCTGGTGTGCTCGCGCAGCAAGGCCGTCGGCGACCTCGAGGGCGTCAACGGATCGCGGCCGTTCTGCACCGGCGACGGTGTCGGCGCGGTGCTGGCGGTCATCGGTCCCCGCGACGCGCGCGGCAATGTGATCCGCCCGACCCAGGTGGTCAGCGTCAACGAGCCGTGCGACACGACCAAGCAGCCGTTCCTCGAGACCTACGAGGGGTGCGGGTGGAATGCGCCAAGTTCGGCGAGGACTACTCGCTGGGCCAGATCGTTCCGATCCGGGCGCGGCGTCGCATCCGGCGGTGCCCGCCGACGCGGTGACCGCGAGCGGCAGCGGCCTGGACCCGCAACATCTCGCCCGCCTACGCCGATCTGCAGATCGCCCGGGTCGCCAAGACCCGCGGCGTCAGCGCCGAGGACATCCGGCAGGTCGGTCGCCGCCCACACCGACGGCCGCACGCTCGGCATTCTTCGGCGAGCCGCGGGTCAACGTCCTCGAGCTCAACATCGCGCTGGACCAGAAGTTCCCGATGAAGAGCTGATCGAGCAGTGGAAGATAGGCGTGTGGATACCGTCCAACCGCCACGCGTGACGTCCGGCGGCGAACCGCCGCCGGACACCTCATCCGAAAGCGACGAGCAGCCCGCCTCGCCCGGCCCCAAGCCGAAACGGGGCGAGCTGCGCATCTACCTGGGTGCGGCGCCCGGCGTGGGCAAGACCTTCGCGATGCTCGGCGAGGCGCACCGGCGGCTGGAACGCGGCACCGACCTGGTGGCCGCGGTGGTCGAGACCCACGGCCGCGCCAAGACCGCCGAGCTGCTCGAGGGCATCGAGATCATCCCGCCGCACTACATCGACTACCGCGGCAGCCGCTTCCCCGAACTCGACGTCCCCGCCGTTCTCGCCCGCCGCCCGCAGGTCGTCCTCGTCGACGAGCTGGCGCACACCAACACCCCGGGCAGCAAGAACCCGAAACGCTGGATGGACGTCGAGGAGCTGCTCGAGGCCGGCATCAGCGTGATCTCCACCGTCAACGTCCAGCACCTGGAAAGCCTGAACGACGTCGTCGCGCAGATCACCGGCATCGAGCAGCAGGAGACGGTGCCCGACGAGATCGTGCGCCAGGCATCCCAGATCGAACTGGTCGACATCACGCCGGAAGCGTTGCGGCGCAGGCTTTCCCACGGCAACGTCTACGCGCCGGAGAAGGTCGACGCGGCGCTGTCGAACTACTTCCGCCGGGGCAACCTCACTGCGCTTCGCGAGCTGGCGCTGCTGTGGCTGGCCGATCAGGTCGACGCCGCGCTGGCGAAGTACCGCGCGGACAACAAGATCACGGCGACGTGGGAGGCCCGCGAGCGCGTGGTCGTCGCCGTCACCGGAGGCCCCGAGTCAGAGACCCTGGTCCGCCGGGCTTCCCGGATCGCGTCGAAGTCCAGCGCCGAGCTGATGATCGTCCACGTGGTCCGCGGCGACGGGCTGTCCGGGGTGTCGGCTCCGCAGATGGGCAAGGTGCGGGAGTTGGCCGCCAGCCTCGGGGCCACCGTGCACACCGTCGTCGGTGACGACGTGCCCAAGGCGCTGCTCGACTTCGCCCGGGAGATGAACGCCACCCAGTTGGTGATCGGCACATCGCGCCGGAACCGCTGGGCGCGGATGTTCGACGAGGGCATCGGCGCGGCGATCGTGCAGGACTCCGGCAAGATCGACGTGCACATGGTCACCCACGAGGAGGCCAAGCGCGGCTTCTCGGTGCGGTCGGCATCGCCGCGCGAACGGCGGGTGCTGTCCTGGGTCGCCGCGGTGGTCGTCCCGTCGGTGATCTGCGCGATCACCGCGCTGTTCCTCGACAAGTACCTGAAGATCCCCGGCGAGACCGCAATCTTCTTCGTCGGCGTGCTGATCGTCGCGCTGCTGGGCGGCGTCGCGCCGGCCGCGGTGTCCGCGGTGCTGTCCGGGCTGCTGCTGAACTACTTCCTGACCGAGCCGCGCTACACGTTCACCATCGCCGAGCCCGACTCCGCGATCACCGAGGTGGTCCTGCTGGTGATGGCGGTCGCGGTGGCGGCCCTGGTGGACCGGGCGAGCAGCCGGGAGCGGGAGGCCAGGCACGCCTCCGCCGGAAGCCGAGTTGCTGACGCTGTTCTCCGGGTCGGTGCTGCGCGGCGCCGACCTGGACACGCTGCTGGAGCGGGTGCGGGAGACGTACTCGCAGCGCGCTGTGAGTGTGCTGCGGGTGCGCGGCGACGACGAGCAGATCGTCGCCTGTGTGGGCAACGATCCCTGTGTGACAGTCGATTCCGCCGACACCGCCATCGAGGTGGGTGACGACGAGTTCTGGATGCTGATGGCCGGCCGCAGCCTGCCCGCCCGCGACCGCCGGGTGCTGACGGCCGTGGCCAAGCAGGCCGCCGGTCTGGTGCGCCAACGCGAACTCACCGAGGAGGCCAGCAAGGCCGAGGCGATCGAGAAGGCCGACGAACTGCGCCGCTCGCTGCTGTCGGCGGTCAGCCACGACCTGCGCACGCCCGCTGGCCGCCGCGAAGGCCGCGGTGTCGAGCCTGCGTTCGGACGACATCGGCTTCTCCGAGGAGGACACCGCCGAACTGCTGGCCACCGTCGAGGAGTCCGTCGACCAGCTGACCGCGCTGGTCGACAACCTGCTGGACTCGTCGCGACTGGCCGCCGGGGTGGTGCGCCCCGAACTCAAGCGGGTGTACCTCGAAGAGGTGGTGCAGCGCGCGCTGCTCAGCATCAGCCGCGGCACAACCGGTTTCGGCTCGCAGGGGCTGGACCGGATCAAGGTCGACGTCGGGGACGCGGTGGCGATGGCCGACGCCGGCCTGCTCGAACGGGTGCTGGCCAACCTGATCGACAACGCCCTGCGCTATGCGCCGCAGAGCATCGTGCGGGTCAACGCCGGACGGGTCGGGGACCGCATGCTGATCAACGTCGTCGACGAGGGCCCCGGGGTGCCGCGCGGCGCGGAGGACCAGATGTTCGAGGCCTTCCAGCGACTCGGCGACCGGCACAACAAGTACGGTGTCGGGCCTTGGCCTTTCGGTGGCCAAGGGGTTCGTCGAGGCGATGGGCGGGACCATCTCGGCCACCGACACCCCAGGTGGCGGCCTGACGGTCATCGTCGACCTGGCGGCGCCGCCGGGGGGACGGCTGTGAACAAGGTCAAGGTGCTGGTGATCGACGACGAGCCGCAGATCCTGCGGGCGTTGCGGATCAACCTGAGCGTGCGCGGCTACGAGGTGATCACCGCGGCCACCGGCGCCGCCGCGCTGAAGGCGGCCGCCGAACAACGGCCCGACGTGATCGTGCTCGACCTCGGCCTGCCCGACATGTCCGGCATCGAGGTGCTCGACGGGCTTGCGCGGCTGGTTGAGCGCACCCGTCATCGTGCTGTCGGCGCGCACCGATTCCATGGAGAAGGTCGAGGCGCTGGACGCCGGCGCCGACGACTACGTGACCAAGCCGTTCGGGATGGACGAGTTCCTGGCCCGGCTGCGCGCGGCGGTGCGCCGTGGCTGCGGCGGCCTCGGAGACCGACGAGCCCGTGGTCGAAACCGATTCGTTCACAGTCGATCTGGCGGCCAAGAAGGTGACCAAGAACGGCGCGGAGGTGCACCTGACCCCGACCGAGTGGGGCATGCTCGAGATGCTGGTGCGCAACCGCGGCAAGCTCGTCGGCCGCGAGGAATTGCTCAAGGAGGTGTGGGGGCCGGCCTACGCCAAGGAGACGCACTATCTGCGGGTGTATCTCGCCCAGCTGCGCCGCAAGCTGGAGGACGACCCGTCGCATCCGCGGCATCTGCTGACCGAGGCCGGGATGGGCTACCGCTTCGAGGCGTGAGCCTCGTCCTCGCCGAGTGTGGACTTGAGACACGGTTGCCGCCCTAGAAGCGTGGGGGTAATCCACGTTCGCGGGACAGGGCTTACGTCACGCGTGTTCGCCTGACATACCCGTCAGACAGCGAACTATCGTGGGCGCAGGGTCCGTCCGGCGGGCCGCGAAGGAGATGATCTGACATGCATGTTCCCGAGGCCAAGCACACCGGTGGCTGCAGCTGTCGCTGTAATGCCTGCGACGGTGGCCATCACTGCCACAACATCGGCAGCGGCTGCCGCGTCAAGCTGTAACTCTCGAATATCGCGAATCAGGGCGCCGGGTGGCTGACGGCGTCCTATTCGTCGTACAGCGAATTCCACACCGAGAACCTCGACAGCAATCCGAGGACCGACCCGACCGCGTTCGGTGTGGCTGATAGCGCTCGTCCGCCGGCGCCACGCCATCGCGGCTTCCCGGTATGTCACCGGTGACCAACCCGCCGATCATCAACTCACGCAGCGCACGGCTCACACGCGCCGCCCACCTGCCGAAGCGCGGCGCGCATCTGCACCGACAGTCATAGGCCCGGCCGCGAGCACGTCGAGCACTTCAACGACATGAGGCTTGCTTACCAGGCCGCGCAGGTACTCCAGATGGCCCCAGACATAGGGTCGCACACCGCGGCAACACTAGGCGAAACTGGCGCAGCCAGACTTTTACGGAAGCCGCACGCCGCGCTCGTCAATCTTTACGGAATCTCTACGGCCGGCGGCGGACTGCGGAGGTTGGCCGAAACTAGGCTCGCTAGTCGTGTCTTCACCCACGTCACTGATGAAACGCCTGGTCGTCGGGCGACCCTTCCGCAGTGACAGCCTTGGCCACACCCTGCTGCCGAAGCGCATCGCGCTGCCCGTCTTCGCCAGTGACCCGCTGTCGTCGGTCGCCTACGCCACACAGGAAATCCTGCTCATCCTCACCCTGGGCGGATTGGCCTACATTCACCTGACGCCCTACATCGGTGCGGGTGTGGTGGTGTTGCTGGCCGTGGTGGTGCTGTCCTACCGGCAGGTGGTTCGGGCATACCCGAGCGGTGGCGGCTCCTATGAAGTGGTGGCCAAGAACCTCGGTCCGCTGGCCGGGCTGGTGGTCGCCGCCGCATTGCTGGTGGATTACGTGATGACGGTCGCGGTGTCGGTGGCCGCGGGTGTCGACAACATCATCTCGGCAATCCCCGGTCTCAACGCCTACCGGGTGGCGATCAACATCGCCTTCATCGCACTGCTGACCGCCATGAATCTGCGCGGCGTGCGGGAGTCCGGCCGGGCCTTCGCCGTCCCGACCTACGCCTTCGTCGCCGGCGTCTACCTGATGGTCGGACTCGGCTTGCTGCGCGCGGTCATGGGGCATCCGCCGATCGCCGAGAGCGCCCACTACGGCGTTCGGGCCGAGCAGGTCGGCCTGACCACCGTGGCGCTGATCCTGCTGGTGCTCCGGGCGTTCTCGTCGGGCTGCACCGCACTCACCGGCGTCGAGGCGATCTCCAACGGCGTTCCCGCCTTCCGTAAACCCAAGGCGCTCAACGCGGCACGAACCATGACGGCAATGGGAATCCTGGCCACCACCATGTTCGCCGGCGTGACCGCGCTCGCCTTGATCGCCAAGACGCGCGTCGTGGAGAACACCTGCGACCTGATCGGCTTCCGAGGCGACTGCGCAACCGAGCCTCAACGCACCGTCATCGCTCAGCTGGCGTCGGCCGTGTTCGGCAACAACAGCATCATGTTCTTCTACATCCAGGCGGCCACTGCGCTGATCCTCATCCTGGCCGCGAACACCGCCTACAACGGATTCCCGCTGCTGGCATCGATTCTCGCCCAGGACCGCTACCTGCCCAGGCAGCTGCAGAACCGCGGTGACCGCCTGGCCTACTCGAACGGCATCATCCTGCTCGCCGTCGTCGCCGGTGGACTGATTTACGCCTTCGACGGGTCGGTGACCCGGCTGATCCAGCTCTACATCATGGGCGTGTTCACCTCGTTCACGCTGTGCCAGGCCGGCATGGTGCGGCACTGGAATGCCGAGATGCGACATGCGGTCACCCCGGCCGAGCGACGAAAGATCAACAGCGCCAGGGCTGTCAATGCATTTGGCGCGGTCCTGACCGGCCTGGTCCTGGTGGTCGTCATGATCACCAAGTTCACCCACGGCGCCTACCTCGTGGTCATCGCCATTCCGGTGCTGTGCGTGGTGATGCAGACCATCCACCACCACTACGCCTCGGTGCGCGACGAACTGCGGATCGCGGCCGATGATGAAGAAACGCTCCCGAGCCGGGTGCACGCCGTCGTCCTGGTCTCGGGATGGAACAAGGCCACCCAGCGTGCGGTCCTGTTCGCTCGTGCGACCAGGCCGCATACCTTGACCGCCCTGACCGTCAACATCAACGACGCCGACACCCGCGCCCTGCACCGCGAGTGGGAGAACCTGGACATCGACGTGCCACTGAAGGTGGTGGAGTCGCCCTACCGCGAGATCACCCGGCCGGTGCTGCAATACCTCAAGCGGACCCGGCAGGGACCTCGCGACGTGGTCTGCGTCTACATTCCGGAGACTGTCGTCGGGCGGTGGTGGCAGAACCTGTTGCACAATCAAAGCTCGCTACGACTCAAGGCGCGCTTGCTGTTCGAGCCCGACGTGATGGTGACCAGCGTGCCCTACCAGCTGCACACCGCGGCAGCCCGAGACCTCAGCCGGGTGGAGCACCAGCCCGGCGACGTACGCAGCGGCGTCGACCGCTCGGTGCGCTACGAAAGCAGCCTCGACTGAGGTGACGGTTGGCGGCCGCAATTGCCGGGTATGTCAGAACACATGGCGACCGCCAATCCCAGGAAGTTCCGACAGCGGGTCCGGCTGCTGGCTGTGCAGGGCGCCGCGGTGCTGGTCGCCGCGGCGTTCCTGGCCGTCGCGATCGCCGGGTTCACCCCGGGACTGACCACCCACCTGGATCGGCTGCAGTGGCTGGGCCATGACTCCGAATCCCAACTGTTCGGTGTCTTCGAGGTCTCGGTCGTGCACAACCTTCTGCACCTGGCGTTCGGCGTCGCCGGTCTGCTGCTGGCAAGCACCTACGCCCGAGCCCGCGCCTACCTGGTCGGCGGGGGCCTGATCTACCTCGGCCTGTGGCTCTACGGTCTGCTGGCCGACCTGTCCGGCCCGCGAAACATCTTGCCGCTCAACAACGCCGACAACTGGCTGCACTTCTCCGTCGGCGTGGTGATGATCCTGCTGGGCCTCACCCTGGCCGGCGCCCGGGTGCCGACCGGGGCCGGCGGCGAACCGCTGATCGAACCGGAGTAGCGCCTCAGGCCAGCGACAGCGCGATACCGTCGAGGATGTCGTGCTCGCTGACGACGAGCTCGTCGATCCCGGCCCGCCGGCCCAGCGCGTCGGCCAGCTCCTCGACGACGATCGACCCGCCGCCGATCACGTCGACCCGCCCCTCGTGCATCGGTCCCAGGGCCGCGCGCTGTTTGCGCGTCATGCCGATCAGCTGCTCGCACACCGGTAGCAGCTTGCCGAAGGACACCCGCGAGAGATGGATCGCATCCGAGTCGTAGGTGGTCATGTTCTGCGCCAGCGCGGCAAGGGTGGTGAACGTTCCGGCCACGCCCACCCACGTCTTGGCGCGGTCGACGGGAACCACCCGCAGCGCCTCGCCGAGACGCTCACGGACCACCTCACGGGCGGCGGCCACCTCGGCGGCCGTCGGCGGATCCGAGTGCAGGCACCGCTCGGTCAACCGCACACACCCGATGTCCGCCGAGTAGCTGGCCTGTACACCGCCCGCGCCGTTGCCGAGCACCACCTCCGTGGAACCGCCACCGAGGTCGACCACCACGAAAGGTCCTGTCGCCGGGTCCAACTCGCCCACCGCGCCGTTGAAGGACAGCTCGGCCTCCTCCGTGCCGCTGATCACCTCGGCGACCGCACCGGGAACCACCGGCCCCAGCACGTCGGCCGTCATGTCGAAGAACACGTCGCGATTGGCGGCGTCGCGGGTCGCCGAGGTCGCCACCATCCGCACCTTGGCCACGTCGAAGCGGTCCAGCAGGGCGGCGTAGTCGACCAGCGCGGCGCGGGTGCGCGCCAGGGCGTCGGGCGCGAATTGTCCTGTGGCGTCGACACCTTGGCCCAGCCGCACGATGCGCATCTCACGGTGGATGTCGCGCAGCCGGCCGTCGCTCCAGATCGGCGATCAGCAGGCGGATGGAGTTGGTGCCGCAGTCGATGGCCGCCACCCGGTTCACGTCCACTCCTCCTTCACCAGAATGCCCGTCATCTCCGGTTCGCCGGCCAGCATCGCCAGCGCCTCGTCACCGAACGGATTCACCCCGCGGCCCTTGGCCAGCGAGTGCGCGATCAGCACGTGCAGACACTTGACCCGATCCGGCATACCCCCGCCGGAGAACGTCGTCCCCAACGACTCGATCGCGTCGCGCTCGGCCAGATAGGACTCGTGGGCACGCCGGTAGGCCGCGGCCACCTCGGGATCGGCGTGCAGCCGTTCGGTCATCTCGCGCATCAATCCGTCGGACTCCAGCCGGCTCGCCGCTGCCGTCAGCGCCGGGTGCGTCAGGTAGTACAGCGTCGGGAACGGGGTGCCGTCGGCCAATCTCGGCGCCGTTTTCACCACGGCGGGTTCACCATTCGGGCACCGATAGGCGATCTCCAGCACGCCGCGCGGCTCGCGCCCCAACTGCCGCGCCACCGCATCGAGATCCGCGGGATCAACCACCAGGTGGCACCGGGACCGGCTCCGGCGGGGGCGGCAACGGAAGGGTGGGCGGCGGCGCCGGAGTGCTCGGCGGCCCATGCGGCGCATCGGCGATGGTGTGCCACAGCGAGGTGTACCAGGGGTCGTTGCTCCGGACGGCCTCGGTTTGCGGGCTCGCACCCGGCGGCGGGGCCGCGCCAGGCGGCAGCTGCACCTGATAGGGGATGTCGCCGGGCATCACGAACCCGAGCCGCTCGCGGGCCTGGGAGGCGATGTACACCGGGTCGGCGAGTTTGGCCTTCTGCGACTCGAGTTCGGCGATCTGCTGTCGCAGCGACGCTTCGCTGGCGGCGAGCTGCTTCATCTCGGTGCGCTGGGCGAAGTAGGTGCGCACCGGGCCGGCGATGGTCAGGGTCAGCACGCACACCACCGCGGCCAGGATGGCCGCCCGGCGTGCGGTGAACCCGAGCCGCTGCTCGCTGCGCTGTTCCACCGACGCCGCGATGGCCCGCCGGATCGGTTCGGTGACGCTGTGCGCGACCGGTTCGGCCTGCGGGCGGGCGTCACGCTTGGCCGCCGGTGAGGTGCGCGAGCGGGCCCGACCCGACGCCCCCGGCCGCGGGGCCGGTGCGCGTCGCTTCGGATCGGGCCGCTTGCTCTCCGCCACAATGCCTTTCGGGTTGGGCCTTCGGGTTACTCGGGCACGCCGAACCGCGGGAACGCGAGGTCGCCGGCGTAGCGGGCCGCGTCGCCGAGCGCCTCCTCGATGCGCAGCAGCTGGTTGTACTTGGCCACCCGCTCGCTTCGGGCCGGCGCGCCGGTCTTGATCTGACCGCTGCCGACCGCGACGGCCAGGTCGGCGATCGTGGTGTCCTCGGTCTCGCCGCTGCGGTGGCTCATCATCGTGCGGTATCCGCTGTTGTGCGCCAGTGCGACGGCGTCCAGCGTCTCGGTGAGCGTGCCGATCTGGTTGACCTTCACCAGCAGCGCATTGGCGGCCCCGCGCTCGATGCCCTCCTCGAGCCGCTCGGGGTTGGTGACGAACAGGTCGTCACCGACGATCTGCACCCGGTCGCCGATCGCGGTGGTCAGCTCGACCCAGCCGTCCCAGTCGTCCTCGGAGAGCGGGTCCTCGATGGACACCAGCGGGTAGGCGTCGAGCAGTCCGGCGTAGAACTCGGTCATCTGCTCGGCGGTCCGGGTCTCCTTCTCGAAGCTGTATCCGGTGCCGGGTGTGTAGAACTCGGTGGCGGCGACGTCGAGCGCCAGCGCCACGTCGGTGCCGAGCTTGAAGCCGGCCGCTTCGATCGCCGAGCTGATCAGGTCCAGCGCGGCCTTGGTGCCTGCCACGTCCGGGGCGAAACCGCCCTCGTCACCCAGGCCGGTGGCCAGGCCCTGCTTCTTGAGCACCGCCTTGAGCGCGTGATAGACCTCCGCACCCCAGCGCAGCGCCTCGTTGAAGCTCGGCGCGCCGATCGGGGCGACCATGAACTCCTGGACGTCCACGCCGGTGTCGGCGTGCGCGCCGCCGTTGAGGATGTTCATCATCGGCACCGGCAGGATGTGGGCATTCGGTCCGCCCAGGTAGCGGAACAGCGGCAGACCGGCGCAATCCGCCGCGGCCTTGGCCACCGCGAGGGAAACGCCCAGGATCGCGTTGGCGCCCAGCCGCGACTTGTCCGGGGTGCCGTCCAGGTCCAGCAACGCCTGGTCCACCAGGCGCTGGTCGTCGGCGTTGAGGCCGATCACGGCCGGGGCGATCTCGTCGAGGACCGCGTCGACGGCCTTCTCCACGCCCTTGCCGCCGTAGCGGGCGGCACCGTCGCGCAGCTCGACCGCCTCGTGTTCGCCGGTGGACGCACCCGACGGGACGGCGGCGCGCGCGAACGTGCCGTCGATCAGGGCCACCTCGACCTCGACGGTCGGATTGCCGCGGGAGTCGAGGATCTCGCGGGCCGCGACCTGCTCGATGATGGGCACTGGCTTCTCCTTGCGTCGTGGTGAGCGACGAACGTCCTCGTCCGGCATTGGGCTGGTCGCCCGCTGACCGCTCATAGCCTAGATGGTCAACGCTGCTCCAGCGGCGTTAGAGCGGGTGTCCCTGCGCGTATGCCGTCGCCCAGTCCCGCACGGTGCGGGCGTACTGGTCGGAGTGGTTGTAGGCGTGCAGCGCATTCATCCAGCCGCGCGGCGTGGCCAGGTCTTTGCCCCGGAAGCACAGATACCCCGCGGCCGAGAGCGCGGCGTCGTCGAAGTTGTCCGGGCTGATGCTGGCCGTCGTTGTTGGCGTCGACGCCGTAGAGCCGCCAGGTCTCCGGGATGAACTGCATCGGGCCCATCGCCCTGGCGTAGACCGGGTCGCCGTCCATCGACTCCTCGCTGTCGACGATCTCGAGGTTGCCGTTGGTCCCGTCGAGGCGCACGCCCCGGATCGGGGGGCTGACGTCACCGTTGGGCGCGATCGTCGCCCCGCGGTAGGTGCCGTGGTGGCTCTCGACCATCCCGATACCGGCCAGCGTCGTCCACGCCAGGTGGCACTTCGGGTTCTCCACCTCGGCCACCCGCGCGGCGTAGGCGTAGGCCTCCAGCGCCTGAATCGGAATGCCGAGCGCCGGGGCGCGTTCGGCTGCCCACTGATGCAGCTGGTCGGCGGGCCTGCCCTTGGCGTTGGTGTCGATCGCGGGCACCGGATCGCCCGCGGGTGGCGGCACACCTTCCGGGATCGGGGTGCCCAGCTGCCATGAGCAGCTGGAGGCAAGCAGCATCGCCGCCGCCGCGACCACGGCGCCGGTCCGCACCCAACGCGAAGACGACACAACAACCCCTCGAACCCACTTTTGGTCTCTACATCGTCCCATGAGACAGGCGTCGTTAGCCCCTAGCAAATCCGCGAACGGGGGTGGTAACGTCATTACCATTCATCTGTTAAGGTGAGCCACACCTTTGTTTGGTAAGGCAATGCTTCCATGGCTCCGCACTAGTTGAGGACACGCTCATGACCGACGTAGCGGCCGTTCCGGTCGGCATCCACACGACGCTCACCGCGGCCGCCCCGACCGTGCCTGCCCAGCTCTTCGGCAGCGGGCTGATCGGCCTGCGGGAGGGACTCGAGGCCGGAATCGTCGTGATGGTGCTGATCGCGTTCCTGGTCAAGTCCCAGCGCCGCGACGCCCTGAAGTGGGTGTGGCTGGGCGTGGGCGCGGCCGTGGTGATGACGGTCGGCGTGTTCCTGGCCATCCAGTACGGCACCTACACCGTCAAGGACCTCGCGGCCGAGGCCATCGCCGGCGTGGCCTCACTGGTGGCGGTGGCGATCGTGACCTCGATGGTGCTGTGGATGCGCAAGGCATCGGCGGGCCTGTCCGGTGAACTGCGCGAGGGGATGTCGCGCGCCCTGGAAACCGGCGCGCTGGCGGTGTTCATGCTGGCCTTCCTGGCCGTCGGGCCGCGAAGGCTTCGAGACGGCGCTGTTCATGGTCGGCTACGCCGAGGCCGAGACCGCCTGGCCGCTGCTGGGCCTGCTCGTCGGGGTGCTGCTGGCCGCGGGAATCGCCTGGGGCATGTACGCCGGCGCGGTGCGGATCAACCTGGCCAAGTTCTTCAAGTACACCGGTGCGTTCCTGATCGTGGTGGCCGCCGGGATCCTGTCCTACGGAATCGGCGCCCTGCAGACGGTCGGTTGGCTGCCCGCGCTCGGCGGCCGCGCCTTCGACATCAGTTCCTGGTTCAACTGGTCGTCCTGGTACGGCGAGATCATCCAGGGCGTCTTCAACATCACGCCGACGCCGACGGTGCTGCAGCTGGTCTGCTGGCTGGCCTACCTCGCGATCGTGCTCACCCTGTTCCTCCGGCCCACGCAGATCACCAAACCCGCTCCGGAATCCGACGCCCGCCCCCCTCACCGAAAGGTCGACCACGTGACACTCACCGACGGCATCAAGACCGGTACCGCGGCACTCGCCGCGATCCTGGCCGGTGTCTGGATTGCCGGCTGCACGGCCAAGGAAACCAAGTCGGCATCCTCCTCCGCCGAGAAGGCCTCGCCGGAAGTCACCGTCGACGCCAGTGACGACGCGCCTGCGCGCTGTCGTCCACCGAGGCCGGCACCGGGCCCACGACGTTCGTGATCACCAACAACGGCACCAAGGTCACCGAGTTCTACGTCTACGGCGAGGGCGACCGGGTGCTCGGCGAGGTGGAGAACATCTCCCCCGGCCTGCAGCGCAAGCTCGTCGTGCAGCTCAGCGAGCCCGGCACCTACAAGACGGCCTGCAAGCCCGGCATGGTCGGCGACGGCATCCGCGCCGACTTCATCGTCAAGGGCGCGTCGGTGCAGACCGACGACAGCGGCAAGTTCAAGAAGGCCTCCGACGACTACAAGGCCTACGTGGTGGGCCAGAGCGACGAACTGGTCGACGCCACAGGAGCTTTCGTCGCGGCGATCAAGGCAGGCGACATCGCGGCGGCCAAGGCGCAGTACCCGACGACGCGCACCTTCTACGAGCGCATCGAGCCGGTCGCCGAGTCGTTCCCCGACAACCTCGACCCGCGGATCGACCTGCGCGAGGCCGACCTGGAACCGGGCCAGAAGTGGACCGGCTTCCACCGGCTCGAGAAGGACCTGTGGGTCAGCGGGCTGCAGCCCGACACCAACGCCGTCGCCGACCAGCTGCTGGCCGACGTCAAGGAACTGGACCAGAAGGTCAAGTCACCGGAGTACACGATCGACTCGACCCAGATCGCCGGTGGCGCACAGGGTCTGCTCGACGAGGTCGCGGCCAGCAAGATCACCGGCGAGGAGGACATCTTCAGCCACACCGACCTGTGGGACTTCTACGCCAACGTCGAGGGCTCCCGCACCGCGGTGGACTCGGTGCGCCCGATCCTCGACGAGCGCGACGCCGAGCTGGGCAGGCGCGTCGACCAGCGCTTCGAAGCGGTCGACGCAGCTGCTGGACAAGTACCGCAAGGGCGACGGGTTCGTGCTCTACGACACCGTGACCGAGCCTGCGCGCCAAGAACTTTCGCGGGCGATCGACGCGCTGAGCAAAGAGGTGAGCCAGGTGCAGGGTGTCATCGCTCCCCAGTAACCCGGACACCGCAGCGAGCAGCGGCAGGGTCTGTCGCGGCGCAAGCTGTTCGGCGCCGCCGGTGTGACCGCCGCCGTCGTCGGCGCGGCCGGCGCAGGCGCGCTGGCCGGACGTGCCTCGGCGGCCGATGCGCTGCCCACCGAGCTGCACAAGCCGGTGCCGTTCCGCGGCGCACACCAGGCCGGGATCATCACCCCGGCCCAGGACCGGATGCATTTCGCCACCTTCGACGTGACGACGGACGTCCAAGGCCGACGTCGTGGCGATGCTGCAGCAGTGGACCGCGATGGCCGAGCGGATGACCGCGGGCCACGAAGCCGTCCACGACGGCGCCGTAGGACTCAATCCGCTTGCGCCGCCGATGGATACCGGCGAGGCACTCGGGCTGCCGGCCTCCCAGCTGACGTTGACCATCGGGTTCGGGCCCGGCTTCTTCGTCAAGGACGGCAAGGACCGGTTCGGCATCGCCGACCAGCGCCCCCCGGAACTGGCCGACCTGCCGAAGTTCCCCAACGAGTCGATGGATCCCGGCGCGCTGCGGCGGCGACATCGTGGTGCAGGCGTGCGCCAACGACCCGCAGGTCGCCGTGCACGCGATCCGCAACCTGGCCCGGGTCGGGTTCGGTACCGTCGCGGTGCGCTACTCGCAGCTGGGCTTCGGGCGGACCTCGTCGACCACCCGCGAGCAGACCACACCCCGAAACCTGTTCGGGTTCAAGGACGGAACCCGCAACCTCAAGGCCGAGGACACCGACGCGATCAACCGCCACGTGTGGGTGGCCAAGGGTGACGGCCCGGACTGGTTGACCGGCGGCACCTATCTGATCTCCCGGCGCATCCGGATGCGCATCGAGTCGTGGGACCACACCACGCTGAAGGAGCAGGAACGGGTGATCGGGCGGCAGAAGGGCTCCGGGGCGCCCAACGGATTCCACGACGAGTTCGCGCCGCTGGACTTCGACGTCGCGGGCAAGGACGGCCAGCCGCTGATCGACCCCGACTCGCATGTGCGGCTGGCCTCCAAGGAACACCTCGGCGGCATCGAGATCCTGCGCCGCGGCTACAACTTCACCGACGGCTCCGACGGCTTCGGCCACCTCGACGCCGGGCTGTTCTTCATCGCGTTCGTGCGAAACCCGGTGACGCAGTTCATTCCGATGCAGGCCCAGCTGGCCAGCAACGACCTGCTCAACGAGTACATCACCCACACCGGCAGCGCGGTGTTCGCCTGCCCGCCCGGGCTGCGCGACGGTGACTACTGGGGTTCGACGCTGCTCGGCTGAGCGGAGCGCCGACGGTACAGCTACGTCGACGGGCTCCGGGGTCGTCGAGCTCGATGTCGTCCACCAGATCGTCGACGTCCACCATGTCGTCGTCCGACACCACCTCCGGCACCGCCGGGATGTCGAACGGCTCAGCGCCGGTCGGCGCTGGGCCAGTGCCGCCGCCATTCGTCCTCGCTGACCACACCCAGTGGCGCGGCGACGTCGAGTTCACTCGGCGCATCGGTGTCGCGCCGGTTCGCGGCGATCGCCCGCTCGGTGCGGCGCACGGTCGCCATGAACTCCAGAACCGCTGTGCGCAAGTGGTTCTCGGCGTCGGACTCGGCCGCCACCGTCACGGTGGTGATCGACGACGGGATCAGGTCGGCGGGCAGGCCGGCGTTCTGCGCCCGGGCGATCACCTTCTGCGCCAGCAACAGCGCGGGCTGGGCGGTCGGGATGTCCTCCATGCAGGACGTCCGCGCCGCCTTCTCCAGCGCCTTGCGCTGCTCCCACTGCGCGATCTGGTCCTCCAGGGAGATCGACTCGCCGGCCAGCACCGCGGGCACCCGGTTGCCGAGCTTGCGCACCAGGGTGTCGGCGACGTCGTCGATCGAGAATGCCTGCGCCAGAGCCTCTTCGGCGATCCGGGCGTGAAAAAGCACCTGCAGCAACACATCTCCGAGTTCCTCGCGCAGCTCGTCGGCGTTGCCGCCGTGCACCGCGTCGAACAGCTCGTAGGTCTCCTCCAGCAGATAGCGCCGCAGCGAGTCGTGCGTCTGCTCGCTCTCCCACGGTCCGGCGGTGCGCAGCCGGTCCATGACCGCCACGGCGTCCACCAGCCGCTCGCCGGGCTGGGGCGCCGGCACCGAGATCAACCGCTCCCCCGCCGCCAGCCGGGCCCGCACCTCGGGATGCTCGCGGTCGGAGGACAGCAGCACCGGGGCGTCCTCGCCGGTCAGCACCGGCCGCGCCGACGGCAGCGACCACGGCACCTTGACCGGCATCTCCTCGGTGTACTGCACGTCGCCGCCGAGCAGCTCGACGGCTTCGACGGGCACCAGCGACGGGCGGCGCGGGTCGACCAGGATGACGGTCATCGCTTCACCTTCTCACCGGACGCGGGCGTGAAGGTCGTTATATCAACCTCGCCCTGCGGCCGTCCGTCAAGCGCGAGAAGTAGGTCGGCGACCATCTGCACCAATTCCAGGTCACGGATCCGCGGCGCACCGACACCACTGCCCGCGCGCGGGATCGGCACCTGCACCGTCGACGTCGTCGCCCGATAGCCCGCACCCGGATACACCCGCTTCAGCCGTAGCTGCGCCGAGTCCGGCAGCGTCAGCGGCGAGACGCGAAGCGTTGTGGGAGAACCGGTTCCGGTCGCCGCGATCTCCGTCACGCCGTACTGGCGGCACAGCAGCCGCAACCGGGCCACCGCCACCAGCCGCTGCGCGGGCTCGGGCAGCGGGCCGTAGCGGTCGATCAGCTCCTCGACGACCGCGCCCACCGCCTCGTCGTCCGCGGCCGCGGCGAAGCGCCGGTAGGCCTCCAGCCGCAGCCGGTCGCTGGCGATGTAGTCCGGCGGCAGATGCGCGTCGACCGGCAGGTCGATCCGGACGTCCTTGGGCTCCTCGGCGGTGGTCACCATCTTGCCGTCGGCCGCCGCCCGGTAGGCCTCGACGGCCTCGCCCACCAGCCGCACGTACAGGTCGAAACCCACGCCGGCGACGTGACCGGACTGCTCCACGCCGAGCACATTGCCGGCGCCGCGAATCTCCAAGTCCTTCATCGCAACTGCCATGCCCGCGCCGAGTTCGTTGTTCTGCGCGATGGTGGCCAGCCGGTCGTAGGCGGTCTCGGTGAGCGGCACCTCCTTGGGGTACAGGAAGTAGGCGTAGCCGCGTTCGCGGCTGCGTCCCACCCGGCCGCGCAGCTGGTGCAGCTGCGAGAGGCCGAAGGTGTCGGCGCGCTCGACGATCAGGGTGTTGGCGTTGGAGATGTCCAGGCCGGTCTCGACGATCGTGGTGCAGACCAGGATGTCGTACTCGCGGTTCCAGAAGCCCTCGACGGTGCGCTCCAGCTGTTCCTCGGGCATCTGCCCGTGGGCCACCACCACCCGGGCCTCGGGCACCAGGGCCTTGACCCGCGCGGCGGCGTCGTCGATGCTGCTGACCCGGTTGTGGATGTAGAACACCTGCCCGTCGCGCAGCAGTTCGCGGCGCAGCGCCGCGGCGACCTGCTTGTCGTCGTGCGGGCCGACGTAGGTCAGCACCGGGTAGCGCTCCTCGGGCGGGGTCAGGATCGTCGACATCTCCCGGATGCCGGCCAGGCTCATCTCCAGGGTGCGCGGAATCGGGGTGGCGCTCATGGTCAGCACGTCGACGTGGGTGCGCAGGCTCTTGATGTGCTCCTTGTGCTCGACGCCGAAGCGCTGCTCCTCGTCGACCACCACCAGGCCGAGGTCCTTCCAGCGCACCGCGGTCTGCAGCAGCCGGTGGGTGCCGATCACGATGTCGACGCTGCCGTCGGCCATGCCCTCGAGCACGGCGCGCGACTCGGCCGGGTCGGTGAACCGCGACAGGCCCTTGACCGTCACCGGGAAGCCGGCCATCCGTTCGGTGAACGTCTGCAGATGCTGGTCGGCCAGCAGTGTGGTGGGCACCAGCACCGCGACCTGCTTGCCGTCCTGCACCGCCTTGAACGCCGCCCGCACCGCGATCTCGGTCTTGCCGTAGCCGACGTCACCGCAGATCACCCGGTCCATCGGCACCGGCTTCTCCATGTCGTTCTTGACCTCGTCGATCGCGGTGAGCTGGTCGACCGTCTCGGTGAACCCGAACGCGTCCTCCATCTCGGCCTGCCACGGGGTGTCCGGCCCGAACGCGTGGCCCGGCGCGGCCTGCCGCTTGGCGTAGAGCGTGACCAGCTCGCTGGCGATCTCGCGAACAGCCTTGCGCGCCTTGGTTTTCGTGTTCGTCCAGTCGCTGCCGCCGAGCCGGCTCAGGCCGGGCTCCTGGCCGCCGACGTAGCGGGACAGCTGATCCAGCGAGTCCATCGGCACGTACAGCTTGTCGGCACCCTGGCCGCGCTTGGACGAGGCGTACTCCAGCACCAGGTACTCGCGGCGGGCGCCGCCGACGGTGCGCTCGACCATCTCGACGAACCGGCCGATGCCGTGCTGATCGTGCACCACCAGATCGCCGGCCGTCAGCGCCAGCGGGTCGACGATGTTGCGGCGCTTGGCCGCCAGCCGCTTTCCGTCCGGAGCGGTGACGCGATTGCCGGTCAGGTCCGTCTCGGTGATCACCACCAGGTTCGCGCCGGGCACGACGATGCCGTCGTGCAGCGGGCCCTTGAGCACCCCGACCACACCGGCCTTGGGCGCCTCGCCCGGCCCGAGCATGGCGGCCGGGGTGTCGCGCTCGCCGAGTTGCTCGACGACGCGGTGCGCGGTCCCGGTTCCGGGTGCGACCACCGCGGCATAGCCGCCGGTGAGGACGTGCGCGCGCAGCATGGCGAAGATCTCGTCGACGTTGCTCTGCTGGCCGCGGGCCGTCGGCGCGGCGCGCACGTCGAGGTCGACGGCGTCCTCGACTGGCCAGCTGGCTCAGCGTCCACCACGGATGGTCGCCCGCCCTGCGCGGCCTCGCGCACCTCGTCGAGTTCGCGGAAGCCCGAACCACCGAGTTGCTCGAGGTCGATCGGGGCGTCACCGCCGATGGCGGCCACCGACCACGACGCTTCCAGGAACTCGCGGCCGGTCTTGATCAGATCGGCGGCCCGGGTGCGCACCTTCTCCGGATCGCACACCAGCAGCGGGGTGCCCTCGGGCAGGTGGTCGATGAGCAGCGTCAGCTCGTCGGGCCGCAGCACCGGCTGCAGCGCCTCCATCCCGTCGACGGGGATGCCCTCGGCCAGCTTGGCCAGCATGTCGCCGACGCCTCCGCTGATCCGGTTGTCGTCGCCGCGGGGCCGGTCGGCCACCAGCTTGGCGGCCCGTGCCCGCACGTCGTCGGTCAGCAGCAGCTCCCGGCAGGGCACCGCGACCACGCTCTGGACGTCGATCTCGGGAATCGAGCGCTGGTCGGCGACCGCGAACATCCGCATCTCGCTGACCTCGTCGCCCCAGAACTCCACGCGCACCGGGTGCTCGGCGGTCGGCGGGAAGATGTCGAGGATGCCGCCGCGGACCGCGAACTCGCCGCGTTTGCCGACCATGTCGACGCGCGAGTAGGACAGCTCCACCAGGCGCGCCGCCAGCTCGTCGAAGTCGAACTCGCGCACCCGAGCCTCGCAAGCGTCACCGGCTCGATGGTCGCCACGTCGGGGGCCATCGGCTGCAGCAGCGAGCGCACGGTGGTCACCACCACCCGCAGCGGCGGGCCGAGCCGGGCGTCGTCGGGGCGGGCCAGCCGGCGCAACAGCATCAGCCGGTTGCCGACGGTGTCGACCCCGGGTGAGAGGCGCTCGTGCGGCAGCGTCTCCCAGGACGGGAACATCGCCGCCGCGTCGCCGAAGACGGCGCGCAGTTCGGCGGTCAGGTCGTCGGCCTCGCGGCCGGTGGCCGTCACCACCAGAAGCGGGCCGCCGCGCGCCAGCGCGCACGCGGTGTAGAGCTGTGCACTGGCAGGCCCGACGAGCGCGAGTTCGGCGGGACGCTCGGCGGCGCGCTGCGACAGTTCGGCGAACTGCGGCGCGGTGAGCGCCAAGTCGACCAGACCCGCGATCGGGGTCTGGACATACTGGTGCCCCGGTGCGGTCATGATGCGTCCCATTCTAGGCATCACCGCCGAAGGCGTTGCGGCGGGCCGCGATTCGCGGCGTTACTCGGCCTCCAGCTGCGGGTCGGCCTCGAGGTGGGTCAGCCCGTTCCACATGAGGTTCACCAGGTGGGCCGCCACCACTTCCTTCTTCGGTTCGCGGGTGTCGAGCCACCACTGCGCGGTCATCGACACCGAGCCCACGAGCGCCTGGGCGTACAGCGGCGCCAGTTCGGGGGCCAGGCCGCGGCGGGCGAAGTCGCCGGCCAGGATCGAGGACACCTGGCTGACGGCGTCGTTGAGCAGGCTGGAGTAGGTGCCCGAACTGATCGCGGCGGGCGAGTCGCGGATCAGGATCCGGAAGCCGTCGGTGCGCTCCTCGACGTAGGTCAGCAGCGCCAGCGCCACCCGCTCGACGCGCACCCGGGAGCGGTTGTTGGTCAGCGACGACGTGATGCCGTCGAGCAGGGCCGACATCTCCCGGTCGACGACCACCGCGTAGAGGCCTTCCTTGCCGCCGAAGTGCTCGTAGACCACCGGCTTGGAGACGTTGGCGCGCTGGGCGATCTCCTCGATCGAGGTGCCTTCGTAGCCGCGCTCGGCGAACAGCGACCGGGCGATGTCGATCAGCTGGCGGCGCCGCTCGGTGCCGGTCATCCGGGCGCGCGGTGCGCGCGGCTCCTTCTCCGGTGCTGCCACGACGGTGAGGGTAGCCCTGGCCTTGCATTAAAGTCTCAGGCGGACATTTCAGCCAGTCCGTCGTGGTGTAATCGGCAGCACCTCTGATTTTGGTTCAGATAGTTCAGGTTCGAGTCCTGGCGACGGAGCGAGCTCTTGGCGAGCGACCATCGGAGCACGGAGCGTCGCGGAGCACACGGGGAGGTCCGGGTGACCACAGACAACCAGGCGGCCGTCCTGGTCCTGGCGGCAGGCGCCGGGACCCGGATGCGCTCGGACATCCCCAAAGTCCTGCACACCCTCGGCGGCCGCAGCATGCTCGCCCACGTCCTGCACACGGTGGCCAAGGTCGCACCCGACCAGATCGTGGCGGTGCTCGGCAAGGACCGCGACCGCATCGGCCCCGTGGTCGACGGACTGGCCGACTCCCTGGGCCGGCGCATCGAGGTCGCGGTGCAGGACCAGCAGCTGGGCACCGGGCACGCCGTGCTGTGCGGGCTGTCGGCGCTGCCCGACGACTTCGACGGCGTCGTCGTCGTCACCTCCGGCGACACCCCGCTGCTGGACCCCGACACCCTCGCCGAGCTCATCGACAGCCACCGCGGCGAATCCGCGGCCGTCACCGTGCTGACCACCACCGTGCCCGACGCGACCGGGTACGGCCGCATCCTGCGCACCCAGGACGGCGAGGTCATCGCCATCGTCGAGGAAGCCGACGCCACCCCGCAGCAGCGCGCCATCCGCGAAGTCAACGCCGGCATCTACGCCTTCGACATCGCCGCGCTGCGCTCGGCGCTGAGCCGGCTGTCGTCCGACAACGCCCAGCACGAGCTGTACCTGACCGACGTCATCTCGATCGTGCGGGCCGACGGCCAGATCGTGCACGCCAAGCACGTCGACGACCACGCGATGGTCGCCGGCGTCAACGACCGGGTGCAGCTGTCCGACCTGGCCCGCGAATTCAACCGGCGGATCGTCGCCGCGCACCAGCGTGCCGGGGTCACCATCGTCGACCCGCTGAGCACCTGGATCGACGTCGACGTCGACGATCGGGCGCGACACCGTCGTCCGCCCGGGCACCCAGCTGCTGGGCCGCACCCGGATCGGCGGTCGCTGCGAGATCGGCCCGGACACCACCCTGACCGACGTCGTCGTCGGCGACGGCGCCTCGGTGGTGCGCACCCACGGCAGCGAGTCGGTGATCGGCGACGAGGCGACGGTCGGGCCGTTCACCTTCCTGCGCCCGGGCACCGAGCTGGGCGCGGGGGCCAAGCTCGGCACGTTCGTCGAGACCAAGAACGCCACCATCGGCGCCGGCACCAAGGTCCCGCACCTGACCTACGTCGGTGACGCCGACATCGGCGAGCACAGCAACATCGGCGCCTCGAGCGTCTTCGTCAACTACGACGGCGAGCACAAGAACCGCACCACCATCGGCTCGCACGTGCGCACCGGGTCGGACACCATGTTCATCGCTCCGCTCACCGTGGGCGACGGTGCCTACACCGGCGCGGGCACCGTGCTGCGCGAGGACGTGCCCCCCGGGGCGCTGGCCGTCTCGGCCGGTGCGCAGCGCAACATCGAGGACTGGGTGCTGCGCAAGCGTCCCGGCAGCCCGGCCGCCGAGGCCGCCGAGAAGGCCAATCGGGCACGAGCCGCCGAAGCCGCCGAGAAGGCGAAGCAGGCCGATTCCGGGGACGACGCCACGGAGTGACCCCGTCGCCAGATGTTGCCTTTTTGGTAACCCGGCGACCCGGCACCGTACGATTAGCCCGTATCGACCTCCGACCGGCAAGGGCAGCACAGTGGGCACGGACTGGACCGACAACCGCAAGAACCTGATGCTCTTCTCGGGTCGCGCGCACCCCGAACTGGCCGACCAGGTCGCCAAGGAACTCGACGTCGAGGTCACCGCGCAGACCGCACGCGACTTCGCCAACGGTGAGATCTTCGTGCGGTTCGACGAGTCGGTCCGCGGCTGCGACGCCTTCGTGCTGCAGTCCCATCCCGCGCCGCTGAACAAGTGGCTGATGGAACAGCTGATCATGATCGACGCGCTCAAGCGCGGCAGCGCCAAGCGGATCACCGCGATCCTGCCGTTCTACCCGTACGCCCGCCAGGACAAGAAGCACCGCGGCCGCGAGCCGATCTCGGCCCGCCTGGTCGCCGACCTGTTCAAGACCGCCGGCGCCGACCGCATCGTGTCGGTCGACCTGCACACCGACCAGATCCAGGGCTTCTTCGACGGCCCGGTGGACCACATGCGGGCCCAGCCCCTGCTGACCGGCTACATCCGGGACAACTACAACTGCGAGAACGTCGTCGTGGTCTCCCCGGACTCCGGCCGGGTGCGCGTCGCCGAGAAGTGGGCCGACGCGCTGGGCGGCACCCCGCTGGCCTTCATCCACAAGACCCGCGACCCGCGAGTGCCCAACCAGGTGGTGTCCAACCGGGTCGTCGGTGAGGTCGAGGGCAAGACCTGCGTGCTGACCGACGACATGATCGACACCGGCGGCACGATCGCCGGGGCGGTCAAGCTGCTGCACAACGACGGCGCCAAGGACGTCATCATCGCCGCCACCCACGGGGTGCTGTCCGACCCGGCCGCCGAGCGGCTGGCCGAGAGCGGGGCGCGCGAGGTGATCGTCACCAACACCCTGCCGATCGACGATTCCAAGCGGTTCCCGCAGCTGACGGTGTTGTCCATCGCCCCGCTGCTGGCCAGCACGATCCGCGCCGTGTTCGAAAATGGCTCGGTCACAGGCCTTTTCGACGGAGACGCATAGGGAGACTCGTTGCCAAGCACGGCCGTCATCTACCACAACCCCCGCTGCAGCACATCCCGTAAGACACTGGAGTTGCTGCGCGACAACGGCATCGAGCCGACCATCGTCGAGTACCTGAAGACTCCGCCGTCGCGCGCCGAGATCGTCACGCTTGTCTCCGATGCGGGTATCGACGTGCGCAGCGCGGTCCGCAAGCGCGAATCCCTTTACGGTGAATTGAATCTCGCCGATGCCAGTGACGACGAGCTGCTCGACGCCATGGCAGCCAACCCCATCCTGATCGAGCGTCCGTTCGTGGTGACCGCCAAGGGCACCCGCCTGGCCCGGCCGATCGACGCGGTACGCGAGATTCTGTGAAGGCACGCGCGGCAGTCCTGTCCCTTGCGCTGGTCCTCACCGCGTGCGGGTCGGACCCGCCTGACTACTCCTCGATCCTGACCTCGTCGTCGACGACCACGACGACGACCACCGCCGCGCTCGGACAAGCCGCAGCCGATCGCGGAATACCTCTACGGCCTGGGCGTCACCGGCGAGCAGGTCCCGCTGGACAAGCTCACCGACCTGACGGTGACGCTGCCGAAGCCGCCGGGCTGGACCAAGTACGCCAATCCGAACTTCTCCCCCGGCACCACGATGATCGCCAAGAACAACACCTACCCGACGGCGATGGTGGTCGTGCTGAAGCTGACCGGCAACTTCGACGTGGCCGAAGCGCTCAAGCACGCCAGCGTCGATGCCGAGATGAACAAGAGCTTCACCAAGCTCAACTCCTCGAACGACACGTTCGACGGCTTCCCGTCGGCGATGATCGAGGGCAGCTACGACGGCGCCGACGGCAGGCGGCTGCACACCTACAACCGGGTGGTGATCCCGGTGACACCCGCGCCGAAGTTCCAGCGCTATCTCGTGCAGTTCACCGTGACCACGCTGGCCGATCAGGCCGCCGCACAGTCCGACGACATCGAAGCGGTCATCAAGGGCTTCACGGTCACGGTGAAATAGCCCACCCCTAGAGTGATCGCCATGAGTTGGACCGCAGCAGATCTTCCGTCGTTCGCCGGCCGCACCGTCATCGTCACCGGCGCCAACAGCGGGCTGGGACTGGTGACCGCACGAGAGCTGGCCCGCGTCGGCGCCCACGTCGTTCTGGCCTGCCGCAACACCGCCAAGGGTGACGAGGCCGCCGCCACCATGACCGGCGACGTCGAGGTCCGCAAGCTCGACCTGCAGGACCTGGCCTCGGTTCGCGAGTTCGCCGGCGGCGTCGACAGCGTCGACGTGCTGATCAACAACGCGGGCATCATGGCGGTGCCCTACGCGCTGACCAAGGACGGGTTCGAAAGCCAGATCGGCACCAACCACCTCGGCCACTTCGCGCTGACCAACCTGCTGCTGCCCAAGGTCACCGACCGGGTGGTGACGGTGTCGTCGTTCATGCACCTGCTCGGCAAGATCAGCCTCAAGGACCTCAACTGGAAGGCCCGGCCGTACTCGGCCTGGCTGGCCTACGGTCAGTCCAAGCTGGCCAACCTGCTGTTCACCAGCGAGTTGCAGAAGCGCCTCGACGCCGCGGGCTCGACGCTGACGTCCCAGGCCGCCCACCCCGGGTACTCGGCGACCAACCTGCAGGGCCACACCGGCAACCGGTTCGGCACCCGGTTCTGGGACGCCGGCAACAGCCTGTTCGCCACCAGCGCCGACTTCGGCGCCCGCCAGACGCTGTACGCGGCGTCGGCGGACCTGCCGGGCAACACGTTCGTCGGGCCGAAGTTCGCGATGCGCGGGCCGACGGGTCCCTCGCCGCGCAGCCCGCTGGCCCGCGACGCCAACACCGCCAGGGCGCTGTGGCAGCTGTCCGAGCAGCTCACGGGCACCGAATTTCCGCTCTGAGCTGCTCGTCGGCTACCCTTGGGGTCGCGTCACGGCGAGGGTGGTCCGGCCACCGTTATCGACGAGGCTTCGCGTAAGCGATCTGGTGCCTGCCTTTGCCGTGCGGATTACCCACGACAGGCAACACAGGAGCACCGAAATGGCCAAAGGCGCCACCGTCAACAAGCTGAGCGTCACCGTGCGCACCAAGACCGGCAAGGGCGCCTCGCGGCAAGCGCGCCGTGAAGGCCTGGTGCCCGTGGTCCTCTACGGCCACGGCAGCGACCCGCAGCACCTGGAGCTCAACGCCCGTGACTTCGCCGCCGTCCTGCGGCACTCCGGCACCAACGCCGTGCTGACCCTGGACATCGACGGCAAGGAGCAGCTCGCGCTGACCAAGGCCCTCGCGGTGCACCCGGTCCGCCGCAACATCCAGCACGCCGACCTGATCGTGGTTCGCCGCGGCGAGAAGGTGACCGTCGAGGTGAACGTCGTCCTCGAAGGCGACGCCGCGTCGGGCACCCTGGTCACCCAGGAAGCCAGCAGCATCGAGATCGAGGCCGACGCGATGTCGATCCCGCAGCAGCTGACCGTGTCGATCGAGGGCGTCGAGGAGGGCACCCAGATCACCGCAGGCAAGGTCCCGCTGCCCGCGGGCGTCACCCTGATCAGCGATCCCGACCTGCTGGTCGCCAACATCGTCGCCGCACCGTCCGCCGAGGAACTCGAGGCCGAGGGTGGCGGCGAGTCGCTGCAGGAGCAGGCCGAGGCCGCCGAGGAGACCGGGGCCGCCGAGGGCGAGGGCGAGTCGGCCGAGGCCGAGTAAGCGCCGGCCATGGCCGAACCGCTGTTGGTTGTCGGCCTGGGCAACCCCGGACCGCAGTACGCCAAGACCCGGCACAACGTCGGGTTCATGGTGGCCGACCTGCTCGCAGGCCGGATGGGCGCGGCGTTCAAGGTGCACAAGAAGTCCGGCGCCGAGATCGTCACCGGCCGGCTCGGCCACCGGCCGGTCGTGCTGGCCAAGCCCAGGACCTACATGAACGAGTCCGGCCGCCAGGTCGGGCCGCTGGCGAAGTTCTACTCGGTGTCGCCCGCCGACGTGATCGTCATCCACGACGAGCTCGACATCGACTTCGGGCAGATCCGGCTCAAGCTCGGCGGCGGCGAAGGCGGTCACAACGGGTTGCGGTCGGTGGCCAATGCGTTGGGCACCAAGGACTTTCAGCGGGTGCGCATCGGGATCGGCAGGCCGCCCGGCCGCAAGGACCCGGCGGCGTTCGTGCTGGAGAACTTCTCGGCTGCCGAGCGCCCCGAGGTGCCGACCCTCTGCGAGATGGCCGCCGACGCATGCGAACTGCTGATCGAGTCCGGCCTGGAGCCCGCGCAGAACCAGGTCCACGCCTGGTGAGAAGAAGCCGTCAAGACCCGTGGCCGCCGCGTCAGGATTCCGTATAGATCGCGGTCGCCGACCGCAGTGAGGCGTAGACCTCGAAGGGTGAAGAACTTCGGAAACCTTCTCGACCATGGCCCCGCCTGGGGCTCGTTCACGATCTACCCGGCCCGCTTCGGCGTCACCCGCTACCGATTGGTGGTCTTCCCGCCGGGCATCAGCACCGCGCAACGCCGGATGCTGAGGTTGTGGCGGGCCTGGCCGCTGTGGGGACGCCGCCCTGTGGGTCGGCCTGCAGATCGGCGGCGCGGTGGTCGGGATGCCGGAGACGGCGTTGATCGGTGGCACCATGCTCGTCATCGCCACCGGCGCAATGACTTTCGCGCTCGCCGGCGAAACGCGGCTGCAGGTGCGCAGCCTGTGGGCCGTGTCGATGGCGGGCTACAGCCACGCCGAGGTCGACGAGCGCTGCACGCTGCTGCGGGTGCTGGCGCGCAACCTCGACCGGGCCGACATGGACCTCGAGGAGGGCCGCATCTCCCCGGCCGAGCACGAAGCGCGTTGGTGGCGGGCCTACGACGCGCTGGACGAGTTGCCTGCGCCGGCCGAACCGGCCCACGCGGTCTGAGTCAGCCCCGGCGCACGCCTGAGTCGACGACTTTGACCCGCTTGTGCGGGTACCGTCGCTCGGCGTGCTCCTTGGCGGCCGAGTTGGGCAGCACATAGAGCGTTTCGACCTTGTCCTGCAACGGTTTCAGCACCAGGTTCATGAAGGCCTTGCGGTCATCGAGATAGGGCCCGATGACGTCCTCGCCGGCCGGGCAGACCGCCAGGCAGTAGGCGGCCTTGTAGTTGGCCTTGAACGACAGGCTCTGCCACATCGACGCGTTCTCCGAATCGCTGACCCGGGAGCGGAAGTCGGCCGCGTCCTCGCTGTCGGCGATGGTCTGCGCCCAATCGGTGAACCCGCCCATGAACTCCCGGTAGTTGTGCACCGAGCAGGCGAGGAAGTCGAACTCACCGTCCTTCTTGATCGCGCCGACCGGGCAGGCCGCCACACACAGCTTGCATTCCAGGCACGGCGAATAGTCCAGCGGCGCACCGTAACTGCTGATCGGCGCATCGACCAGGACGGTGGCCAGCAGGATGAAGTTGCCGAACCGCGGATGGATGACGTTGCGGTGGATGCCCATCACGCCGAGCCCTGAAGCCACGGCGACGGGCTTGTGGGCCACCACCCAGATGCGGCCGGGATAGCGGTCCATCTCCATCGGGAAGGTCGCCGACGGGTTCAGCGCGCGGTGGCCGGCGTCCTGCAAGGCCCGGGTGATCCGATGCGCGGCCTCGTTGATGATCTCCCCGCTGCGGTGGAACTCCTGATTGGCCACGCTGCGGGCGGTGGAGCGCACGTTGTCGCGGTTCATCCGCACCACCAGCGAGATGTAGCTCCTGGTCCCGGGCAGTGCGGCCTCGACGTGCTCACGCTCGGAGGCCAATTCGGGATTGTCGACGGCGGCGAACGCGACGTCGTCGGCGCCGGCCGCCAGGCACAGCTCCCGCAGCCACTCGGCGTCGATGACATCCGCCGGTTCGCTGCGCCGCCGGGCGCGGACGGCCTTCACCGTGGGATGGTCGGCGACGCGTCGCGAGGGAGCCATGCTGGGTATAGTACACAATACTCAGATGTGCGGGCAGGTAGCGTCGGATCCGTGAACACCCTGCAGGATCCGACAGTGGCCGCCGCCATCGAGCGGATGTACGCCGAGGCCGAGCGAGCAGATGGCGCAGCTGCGCGACCTCGACTGGCAGCGGCTGAGCTCGGCGACCGCCCGGGAACGCGCCGACGCGTTCAGCGACTTCTACCTGCCGGTGACCCCCGAGTCCGGTCGGCTGCTCTACGCCCTGGTGCGCGCGTCGAGGCCGAACACCGTCGTGGAGTTCGGAATGTCGTTGGGGCTCTCCACGATTCATCTGGCCGCCGCGGTGCGCGACAACGGCGGCGGACACGTCGTCACCTCGGAGCTGAGCGCGGCCAAGGTCGGCGCCGCCAAGGCCACCTTCGCCGAGGTGGGCCTGACCGATGTGATCACCGTCGAGGAAGGCGACGCCCTGCAGACACTGGCGGCGATCGAGACGCCGGTGGACTTCGTCCTGCTCGACGGCTGGAAAGAGCTCTACCTGCCGGTGCTGCAGCTGCTCGAGCCCAAACTGACCGCCGGGGCACTGGTCGTCGCCGACAACACCGGACTTCCCGACACCCAGCCCTATGTGGACTACGTGCGCGACGCGGCCAACGGCTACGTCAGCGTGGCGTTCCCGGTTCGCGAGTCGCGACGCGATGGAGATCAGCTGCCGGGCCTGAGCGTGTCCACGCCCAGTGGCCACTTACCGCACGAATCGTCGGCCAGATGCGTGCATCAAGTGGCCACTCGGCGCGCGAGATCAGGCCGCTAGGTGACCAGCGCGACCGAGTTGGCGCGACGCAGCTTGCCCGACGGGGTCTTCGGGATGGTGCCCGGACCCAGCACGACGACGTTGCGGGGCCGCACGTCGACCTCGGCGACGACCTCGTGGGCCACCTGGTGCTCGATCCGGCGCACCTCGGCGGGGTCCTGCCAGGCGTTGGACTCCACGGCCACCGCGAAGGTCTCGCGGGAATGGCCGGCATCCAGGCGGACCGCGACGGCGCAGCCGGGGCGCACGCCCTCGACTCGGCCGGCGGCGCGCTCGATGTCGGTCGGGTAGATGTTGCGCCCGGCCATGATGATGACGTCCTTGACCCGGCCGCACACGACGACGTGACCGTTGTCCGTCAGGTAGCCGAGGTCACCGGTGTCGTACCAGCCGTTCTCGTCCTGCGCGGGCACGAAGCCGCCCATGGTGATGTAGCCCGGGGTCAGCGACTCGCCACGCAGCTCGATGATGCCGACACCGCGGGCGGGCAACACGTTGCCGTCCTCGTCGACGATGCGGGCCTCGAGGTCCTTGAGCAGCGGTCCCAGGGTGGCCAGCCGGCGGGTGTTGCCCTTGGTGGCGGGCACGGCACGGCGCAGCGCGGCCAGCAGGTCGGCGTCGACCTCGTCGACCACCAGACCGGCGCCGCACTCGGAGAACGACACCGCCAGCGTGGTCTCCGCCATGCCGTAGGCGGGCAGGATCGCCTCCGGATGAAGCCCGAACGGCTTGCCGGCGTCGAGCAGGTCCTCGACGTCGGCCGGCTCGACCGGCTCGGCGCCGGACAGCGCGAAACGCAGGGTGGACAGGTCGTACTCGCCCGGCTTGGCCTGCCGGCGCAACCGCTTGGCGAACAGCGCGTAGGCGAAGTTCGGCGCCGCGGTCATGGTGCCCTTGTACTTGTCGATCAGCTTGGCCCACAGCAGGGTGTCGCGCAGGAAGTCCAGCGGCGTGACCTTGACCAGTTCGGCGCCGAAGTACATCGGGATGGTCAGGAAGCCGACCATGCCCATGTCGTGGAAGCAGGGCAGCCAGCTGACCATGACGTCGGTCTCGATGTCGTACTTCGCCCCGATGAACATCGCCTCGGCGTTGGAGTGGATGTTGCGGTGGGTGATGACGACGGCCTTCGGCGAACCGGTGGATCCCGACGTCAGCTGCATCAGCGCGACGTCGTCCTCGGAGGTCTCGATCGGGTCGATCGGGTCGGCGGCGAGCAGCGCCTCGACGGTCAGCACCTTCACGCCGCGCTCCTCGAGCACGGGGACGGCGACCAGGAACGGGTCGGAGACGATGACGGCCTTGGCCTCGATCATGTCGATGACGTTGGCGGTGTCCTTGGCCCACTGCTCGAGGTCGGTGCGCGGGGTGGGCTGGTGCAGCATCGTCAGGCTCGCACCGCGCATCCACAGGCCCTGGGCGGTCGGGGCGATCTCGACGGGAGCGCCGGCCAGCACGCCGATCGCGTCACCGAGGCCGATGTCCGCGGCGGCCAGGCCGCCGGCGATGCGCCGGGCCCGCTCGTGCACCTCGCGCCAGGTGTGCCGGACCGGCTCGTACGGGCTCGCCGGTCACCATGCCCTTGGAGCTGGTCATGGCGCTGTGGAACATCTTGTCGGTGAAACGGCTCACGATGACCTCCTCGGCATCCGGAGCTGGCTGGTCCGCGCCGCTGGGCACGGCGCAAAAGCCCGGAATTTCATGCTCCACCTGCCCGTACGCCGTGCATAGGAGGCACGCTGGAACGAGTGGAGCGCTTTTCGGTCTCGAATCGGTGATGCTTCGGCGCTGCCGAGTCCCCGCCCGACCCGAAACCGGGTGGGCGATCCGCACACGTGCAGTGCCTGGCCGCTAATAATCACCGCCGCTCATCTTAAACTTCCCTTAAGTTACCGCCAAGTTTTCGTAGTAATTGAGGGGCGCGTCACATCTCGCGCGGGCGGTCTAGACCCGGCACGACGCGTGCGCCGTGCACGGGCCCGCTGGCCACCCGGACCGTGCGGCACACCCCGGCGCCGGCCAGTTCGGTCCCGACGTCGAGCGCCGCGGCCGCCGAGTCGCACAGGAAGGCGCACGTCGGCCCGGACCCGGACACGATGCCGGCCAGCGCCCCCGCCTCGGCCCCGGCCCGCAGCGTGCGGCGCAGGCCGGGATTGAGGCTCAGCGCGGCCGGCTGCAGGTCGTTGCCCAGCAGCGGGGCGAGCTCACGCGGATCACCGCCGGCCAGAGCGCCCAGCAGCGGCTCCGGATCGTCCAGCCGCGGCGGCTCACCGTCCTCCCGCAGCCGGTCGATCTCGCCGTAGACCGCTGCCGTCGACAGCCCGCCGGCACCGAAGGCGAGCACCCAGTGGAACGTGCTGCGGGCCAGCACCGTCGCCAGCTCCTCGCCGCGCCCGGTGCCCAGCGCCGTGCCGCCGTGCAGCGCGAACGGGACGTCGCTGCCCAACTCGGCGGCCAGCGCGTGCAGGTCGCGGCGCGGCACACCCAACTCCCAGAGCGTGTTGATGGCCACCAGCACCGCGGCCGCGTCGGCGCTGCCGCCGGCCATCCCGCCGGCCACCGGAATCGACTTGTCGATGATGATCTCCAGGTCGGGCGCCCGCCCGACGTGCTCGGCCATCAGCTCGGCGGCCTGCCAGGCCAGGTTGCGGTTGTCGGCGGGCAGCTCCGTCGGCCCCCTCACCGACGGTCTGCAGCGACAGCACGTCGGCGTTGCGCACGGTCACCTCGTCGACCAGCGAGACGGCGTGGAAGACGGTGGTCAGCTCGTGATATCCGTCGGGACGCCGGTCACCGACGCCGAGGAAGAGGTTGACCTTGCCCGGCACCCGCACGGTCACCGACCCGGTCGGCACCCATTCCGGGGCGATTGAGCCGTTGGACCGAGACACCGCACGAGACTATCGCGGAATCTAGGGTCGAACCTGTGGTGCATCCGGGGCAGCCGTTCGAGGGCTACCTCGTCGAAACCCAGCTGGGACGCGGCGGCGAGGCGGTGGTGTACCGCGCCCGCGGAGCCGGAAGGCCGGCGACATCCGGACCGGAGCCGGAAGGCCGGCGACATCTGCGGTCGTGGTCGCGTTGAAGGTGCTCGACGACGCGCACCGCGACCCGGGCTGCACCGCCCGGCTGGCGCGCGAGTTCCGGCTGGCCGCCCGGCTTGCGCACCCGCACATCGTCAAGGTCTACGACCACGGCCCGTTCTGGATGGCCATGCAGTACGTCGACGGGGGCAACGCCACCTCGCTGCCGACGCTGGACGATCGGCTCGCAGCACTCGGCCAGATCGCCGCGGCGCTCGATCACGCACATCGCGACGGCATCGTTCACAACGACGTGAAGCCGACGAATATCCTTGTGCACCAGAATTTTTCGCGCGACGGCGCGGTGCTCATCGATTTCGGGGTGGCCTACGTGCTCGCCGAGGACGTCTGGCACCGGCCGTCCCACCTGATGGCCTCGCTGCCCTACGCGGCGCCCGAACTCCTGCAGGGCCGGTTGCCCCAGGCCGCGACCGACGAATACGGCTTGGCGTGCACCGCACTCGAACTGATCACCGGACGCACACCGTTCACCGGTGAGCATCCGCTGGCCCTCGTCGACGCCCACCTGCACCTGCCGCCGCCGGAGGTCTCGCGGCAATTCCCTTGGCTGTCACGAGCATTCGACATGGTTCTGGCCAGAGCAATCGCCAAGGATCCTGATCGGCGCTACGAGTCGTGCACCGAGATGATGCGGCACGTCGAAGACGCGGTCCGCAGATCGGGTCAGTAGACCTCGGCCGGGCGCGTCGTGCCCTCGGAGGACTCGCTCGACGGCGCCACGTCCCCGGAACGCTGGTAGAGCCGGACGAAGTCGGCCACCCCCAGCGTCTCGCCCCGGCGGGCCGGGTCGATGCTGGCGGCGAGC
Source organism: uncultured Actinomycetota bacterium (assembly GCA_963765445.1). Taxonomy (GTDB): domain Bacteria; phylum Actinomycetota; class Actinomycetes; order Mycobacteriales; family Mycobacteriaceae; genus Mycobacterium. Next base: position 25,686 of record CAVXWQ010000021.1, on the reverse strand, counting down.
AGACGCTCGGCGGACTCGTTGCCCGAGCCGGCCCACTCCAGGAAGGCGTTGCGCACCGTCTTGCGCCGCTGCGCGAAGCCGATGTCGATGAGCTCGAAGACCTTGTCGCGGAAGGCGTCGTCGGTCGGCCACGGCGAGGTCTCGTGGCGGTCGATGCGAACCAGACCGGAGTAGACCCGCGGGATCGGCCAGAACACCGTCGGGGACACCATCCCGTAGCGGCGCACCTTGCCGAAGAACCGGACCTTCACGCTCGGAACGCCGTAGTCCTTGCCGCCGGGCTCGGCGGCGAGCCGCTCGGCGACCTCGGCCTGCACCATCACCATCACGGTGCGGATCGAGGGGAACTCGGCCAGCAGATGCAGCAGCGCGGGCACGGCGATGTTGTAGGGCAGGTTGGCCACCACCGCGGTCGGCGGCTCGGCCAGGTCGGACCGCTCGATGCCGAGGATGTCCTGGTTGAGCACGGTCAGCCGGTGGATCTCGCTGTGGGAGTGCTCGGCGATGGTCTTGGGCAGCCGCTGCGCGAGGACGGGATCGATCTCGACGGCGGTCACGGTCGCGCCGCGGTCCAACAGCGCCAGCGTCAGCGAGCCCAGGCCGGGCCCGACCTCGAGGACGTGGTCATGCTTGTTGACTCCGGACGCGGAAACGATCCGGCGGACGGTGTTGGCGTCGTGGACGAAGTTCTGTCCGAGCGATTTTCGAGGCCGGAAGTCGAGTTCCTTGGCCAAGTTCCGGATTTCCGTGCGCCCGAGGAGACGAATTGTCATCCTGCACCCCTTCCACACACCGGCCACGCCCCCCAGCCTTGACGCGCACGTGTTACTTCAGCAATTGCGATCTGTTCTTCTCTGGTAGCCAGATCAGCACGGCTAGCATACCTCAGTCCGCCGTTTCTTTCCCAGGTGTTCTGATCAAATTGCACGCCACCGTAAAAGCCGTTCCCGGTGTTGATTGCCCAGTTGTTTCCCGATTCGCACCTGGCAATGGCATCCCAGATGGCGCCATTGGTCACCGGCGGAACTTCAGTTCCCGGTTTTGCACCGACCCGCAAGACCGAATCGCGCGCCGGTACGACGACGGTATTGGCAACCGGCAATCTGCCGGTTTCCACACCATTAACCGTCGCGACAGCAAAAGTCACGTCCTGCAGACCGGGCGTTCCCGGATCCTCGACAACCTGACGGCTCATATTCATCGTCGGGTCCTCGATGCGCTTGGCCACCGGCACCAGCGGAACCTGCTGGGTGATCTTCTCGATGCGGATCCTGGTCACCTGGATCTGCATTCCGGCGATCACCGGCGACGACGCGGTCGGGACGACGGTGTCGGCCTGCTCGAGGGGAACGCCCGCGGCGGCGAGCAGAGCGCCCACGCTGGGCGCGGCCAGGTGCACGGTGCTGACCACGCCACCGTCGTTGATCTGCACCGTTTTGGCGCTGACCACGGGCAGCGCCATGCCTTCCAGCGGCAGGCGGCTGCCGCGGGAGGCGGCGGCGGGGGCGGTGTCGGTCATCCGCAGCTGGTTGAGGGCCTCGTCGACGGTCGACGCCGTGGTCCACACCTGCTTGGGGTCCTGACCGTCCAGGGAGATCTGCAGCGGCCGGCTGCGGCGCAGGACGATGGTGTCGGCGTCGTGCACGGTCTGGCCGGCGGCCGGGAAGAGGTCGTCACGGTCGGCGACGGAGTAGCCGTTCTCCTCGACGATGTCGACGACGCGCGACTTCATCGTCGTGACCTTCACCTGGGTGCCGTCGACGTCGAGCGTGACGGTCTTGCGGGCGGTGACCGCGAAGATGCCGGCGCCGGCGAGCGTGAGCAGCAGCGCGGCGACAACGAGGCGAAGGGCGGGCGATGGCGACTGGTGGAGCTTGGTCAACGCATTCAAGAGGTCTCTGTCCCGCCTCGGCAACAACAAACGGGGGCCGCGAAATCTGGCCCCTTCGATCACAAGACGGTAACGAATAGGGCTACAACGGGCAACTTCATGATCAGGGTCTCAACAGACCCTTAGAGACCGTAGACGCGCCGGGCGGTCTGCGACGACTGCTCGGCGACCACCTCGGCGGGCCGGCCGACCACCTCGGCCAGCGCCCGCACCGTGTACGGCAGGCAGTACGGCTCGTTGGGCGCCCCGCGGAAGGGATGCGGGGTCAGAAACGGCGCGTCGGTCTCCACCAGGAGCTGGTCGGGCGGCACGAGGGCGGCCGCCTCGCGCAGGTCGCGGGCGTTCTTGAAGCTGACCGTGCCGGACAGGCTGATCACCCAGCCGGCGTCGATGCAGGCGCGCGCCATCTGCGGACCCGAGGAGAAGCAGTGGAAGATGACGGTCTCGGGAGCCCCCTCGGCCCGCAGCACGTCGAGCACGTCGGCGTCGGCGTCACGGTTGTGGATCATCAGTGGCTTGCCGGTCCGCTTGGCCAGGTCGATGTGCCAGGCGAAGGACTCGCGCTGGCGGGCCGGGTCGGCGCAGCCGTCCAGCTTGCCCGGCCAGTACAGGTCCATCCCGGTCTCCCCGATCGCGACCACCCGCGGCTCGGCGGCCAGCCGCTCGAGTTCGGCGCGCGCCGACTCGGTCAGCGCGTCGGCCCGGGTGGGGTGCAGCGCCACCGCGGCGTAGACCCTGGGGTCCCAGGTCGCGGCCTCGGCGGCCCAGCGGGCGGCCTCGAGGTCGTCGGCGATGGTGACGGCCGCGAGAACCCCGACGGCCTCGGCGCGATCGAGGATGGCGCGGACGTCGTCGGCGTTCCGCGCGCCGCACGCGTCGAGATGGGTGTGGGCGTCGATCAGGGGCGACAACGGCTCTGGTGGCGGCGGTGCCGGACGCTTCGAACCCACCGCAACACAATAAGGTGAGTGCTGACATGAGCCAGCCTCAGAAGACCCCGTTCTACGTCACCACGGCGATCGCCTACCCCAACGGCGCGCCGCACGTCGGGCACGCCTACGAGTACGTCGCGACCGACGCGATCGCCCGATTCAAGCGCCTCGACGGGTTCGACGTGCGCTTCCTGACCGGAACCGACGAGCACGGCCTGAAGATGGCGCAGACCGCCGCCGCCGAGGGCATCCCGACCGCCGAGTTCGCCCGGCGCAACTCCGACGTCTTCCAGCAGCTGCAGGAGCTGCTCGACATCTCCTTCGACCGGTTCATCCGGACCACCGACCCGGATCACTACGCCGCGTCGAACGGTGATCTGGCAGCGGATGAACGACGCGCGGCGACATCTACCTGGACAGCTACTCGGGCTGGTACTCGGTGCGCGACGAACGCTTCTTCACCGAGTCGGAGACCGAGCTGACCGCCGACGGCACCCGGATCGCCACCGAGACCGGCACCCCGGTCACCTGGACCGAGGAGCAGACCTACTTCTTCCGGCTGTCGGCCTACGCCGATCGGCTGCTGGCGCACTACGAGGCCAATCCCGACTTCATCGCGCCCGAGGTGCGCCGCAACGAGGTGGTCAGCTTCGTCTCCGGCGGGCCTGCGCGACCTGTCGATCTCGCGGACCTCGTTCACCTGGGGCGTTCCGGTGCCCGACGATCCGGCGCACGTGATGTACGTGTGGGTCGACGCCCTGACCAACTACATCACCGGCGTCGGCTATCCCGACACCGACTCCGAACTGTTCCGCCGCTACTGGCCCGCCGACCTGCACATGATCGGCAAGGACATCATCCGGTTCCACACCGTGTACTGGCCGGCGTTCCTGATGTCGGCGGGTATCGAGCTGCCGCAGCGGGTCTTCGCCCACGGCTTCCTCTACAACCGCGGCGAGAAGATGAGCAAGTCGGTGGGCAACGTCGTCGACCCCGTCGCGCTGGTCGAGACCTTCGGCGTCGATCCGGTCCGCTACTTCCTGCTGCGCGAGGTGCCGTTCGGCCAGGACGGCAGCTACAGCGAAGACGGCATCATCACCCGGATCAACACCGACCTGGCCAACGAGCTGGGCAACCTCGCGCAGCGCTCGCTGTCGATGGTCAACAAGAACCTCGACGCCGCGGTGCCCACGCCCGGCGAGTTCAGCGCCGACGACCGCGAGCTGCTGGCGATCGCCGACGGCCTGCTGGAGAAGGTGCGGACGGCGTTCGACGAGCAGGCGATGCACCAGGCGCTGGAGGCGATCTGGCTGATGCTCGGTGCGGCCAACCGCTACTTCTCCGCGCAGGAGCCGTGGGTGCTGCGCAAGTCCGAGGCGGCAGCCGACCAGGACCGCTTCCGCACGGTCCTCTACGTCACCCTCGAGGTGGTGCGGGTGGCCGCGCTGCTGGTGCAGCCGGTGATGCCGTCCGCGGCGGCCCAGCTGCTCGACCTGCTGGGCCAGCCGGAGTCGCAGCGCGACTTCACCGCGCTTCGCGGCGCGGATCGAGCCGGGCACCCCGCTGCCCGCGCCGGTCGGGGTCTTCCCGCGCTATCAAGTCGACTGAAACGAGTGACCTGCGTCACGTAAGGTCACATTCAGAGCATCTGGGGTGTCTCGAGGTCGAACGGCTCAACCGACCTCAAAGGAGAGATGTGATGACTGAGCGCAAGAACCGAGTCGTGGTCGATCGGCGGCGGATACGCCGGGGTGATCGCGGCCAACCATCTGCGGCTGCGCCCCGACGTCGACGTGACGCTGGTCAACCCCCGCGCGGAGTTCGTCGAGCGGATCCGCCTGCACCAGTTGGTGGCCGGCTCCGACGACGCCGTCGTCGACTATGCCGAGATCCTCGGCCCCGGCATCGAGCTGGTGATCGACGCGGCCACCCGCATCGACGTCCGAGGCCCGGCACGTGGAGCTGTTCAGCGGCGCGCCACTGCCCTACGACTATCTGATCTACGCGGTGGGCAGCGGCTCGGGTGGTGCCACAGTCGCCGGTGCGGACGAATTCGCTTATCCCATCGCCGATCTCGAGGAGGCCAAGCGCCTGAGCCTCGCCCTCGACGAGCTGCACTACGGCGCGCCGGTGTGTGTGGTCGGGGCCGGCCCGACCGGAATCGAGACCGCCGCCGAGCTGGCCGAGCAGGGCCGCGCCGTCACGCTGGTGTGCGGTCCTCGTCCTCGGGCCGTACCTGAGCACGCCCGGTCGCCGGTCGGTGGCCAAGCGGCTGCGCAAGCTGGGCGTCGAGATCGTCGACGGCCCAGGGTCGGTCGTCACCGCAGTCGCCGCCGAGGCGGTCACGCTCTCCGACGGCAGGCGGCTGCCGAGCTTCGTGACGATCTGGACCGCGGGGTTCGGCGTGCCGGATCTGGCGTCGCGGTCCGGGCTGCGCACCGACGCGATCGGCCGGCTGCTCACCGACGAGACGCTGACGAGCATCGACGACGAGCGGATCGTGGCGGCCGGAGACGCCGCCGCACCGTCGGGTGAGCCGCTGCGGATGAGCTGCCAGGCCGCGATCCCGCTCGGGCGCGCAGGCCGCGAACACAGTGCTGGCCCGCATCGCCGGCGAGCGGCCCGCGGTGATCAACCAGGCCTTCACCGGTCAGTGCGTGAGCCTGGGCCGCGGCGCGGGCATCATCCAGTTGGCCCACAAAGACGACACCGCGATGCCGCTGTACATCGCGGGCTGGAGCGCCGCGAAGATCAAGGAGGCGGTGTGCAAGAGCACGATCGCCGGCCTGCGCCGCGAGGCGCACAAGCCCGGCTCGGTGTTCTGGTTCAAGGGCGGCAAGCGGCCTGCGGCCGCAGGCGGTGCCGGCATCGTGACCGCGGCCGGCGAGCACGCCGAGCGGTTCACGCTGCTGCGCCCGCTGCTGTTCACCATCGCCTACGAGATCCTGGGCTCGGCCACCGAAGCCGACGACGTCCTGCAGGACAGCTACCTGCGGTGGGCCGCGGTCGACCTGGCCGAGGTGCGCGACACCAAGGCCTACCTCGCCAAGCTCGTCACCCGGCAGGCGCTGAACACCCTGCGGGCCCAGGCTCGGCGGCGCGAGGACTACGTCGGCCCGTGGCTGCCCGAACCGCTGCTGCTCGACGAGCACGACGGCGCCGCCGACGTGGTGCTGGCCGAGTCGGTGTCGATGGCGATGCTCGTGGTGCTCGAGACGCTGACCCCGGACGAGCGCGCGGTGTTCGTGCTGCGCGAGGTGTTCGGCTTCAGCCATGACGAAATCGCCTCTGCGATCGGCAAATCCACGGCCTCGGTGCGTCAGATGGCGCACCGGGCCCGCGAGCACGTGCACTCGCGGCGCAGGCGATTCGAACCCGTCGACGCCGCAGCAGTCCGAGCAGATCACCACCCAGTTCCTGACGGCCGCCGCCACCGGCGACCTCGACGGGCTGATGGCCATGCTGGCACCCGATGTGGTGTTCACCTCCGACAGCGACGGCAAGGTCAGCGCCGCCCGCCGCCCGGTGTTCGGGCCCGAGAAGGTGGCCAGGCTGCTGATCGGACTGATGAGCCGGGCCGGCGCCGAGTACCGGATGGAGGCCGCCACCTACAACAGCGCAGCGGCGATGATCGTCTACCGAGGACGAGCAGCCGGACAGCGTGTTCACGATCGAGATGATCGACGGCAAGATCACCAACTTCTATGCGATCCGCAATCCGGAGAAGCTGGCATCGGCCACCGTCCGCAGGGAGATCAGCCGCTAGCCGACGCCCCCGCGAGCAGACGCAAATCGCTGACTCCGGCCCGAAGTGTGCGACTTTGCGTCTGCTCGGCGCAGGTCAGGCTAGGGCGATGCGCATCGAGCGACTCGGCGACGTCGGCAGTGCCGCCGACGTGCTGCGCGCGCTCGCCGGTGCGGCGGCGCGGCGCGGGCTGCCGCCGCCCGCCGCGTTCGTCGGCGACTGGTTCGACTCGGCCGCGGTGGTGGCGCCGAGTGTGGCGATCGTGCCCACCGACCCGGGCGAGGTGTTCGCCGTCGCACCGGGGCACGGCGGCGACGCCGTCGGCGGCGGATGGATCGGGTACCTGTCCTACCCCGACGCCGCAGCCGACGGCCGCGGGCCACGGATTCCGGAGGCGGCGGGCGGCTGGACGGACTGCGTTCTGCGGCTCGACGCCGACGGGTGCTGGTGGTACGAAAGTCTTTCCGGCGCAACGATGCAACCCTGGGTAGTCGCCGCCCTGGCCTCTCCGGAACCGCATCGAGTCTGCGAAATCGTCTGGGAAGAACCGGATTTCGCGGCGCACCAGGCCGGTGTCCTGGACTGCCTGGCGGCGATCGGCGCCGGGGAGTGCTACCAGGCATGCGTGTGCACCCAGTTCACCGGCACGGTCACCGGGTCACCGGTGGACTTCTTCGCCGCGGCGGTGACGCGGAAAGTCCCGGCGCGCGCGGCGTATCTGTCCGGCGACTGGGGTGCGGTGGCGTCGCTGTCGCCGGAACTGTTCCTGCGCCGCCGCGGGGACCAGGTCACGTCGAGCCCGATCAAGGGGACGCTGCCGTTGCACGCCGAGCCCACCGCGCTGCGGGCCTCGGTCAAGGACGTGGCCGAGAACATCATGATCGTCGACCTGGTGCGCAACGACCTGGGCCGGGTGGCCGAGACCGGCTCGGTGACCGTTCCCGAACTGCTGGCTGTGCACGCCGCGCCGGGCGTGTGGCACCTGGTGTCGACGGTGAGCGCGACGGTGTCCGACGAGCTGCCGACCGCGGCCCTGCTGGAGGCGACGTTCCCGCCGGCGTCGGTCACCGGAACGCCGAAAACCCGTGCCCGGCAGCTTCTTTCGTGCTGGGAGCCGCACCGGCGCGGGGTGTACTGCGGCACGGTGGGCATGGCCTCGCCGGTCGCGGGCTGCGAGCTGAACGTGGCGATCCGCACCGTCGAGTTCGACGCCGACGGCGGGGCGGTGCTCGGTGTGGGGGGCGGCATCACCGCCGACTCCGACCCGCTCGCCGAATGGCAGGAGTGCCTGCACAAGGCGCGCGCCCGATCGTTGATCGGCGTCCCGAGTCGCTGCGCTCCTGCCCGCCGTCCCGCGAACGCAGCACCGCGTCGTAGAGCTCGCGCCGCGACGGCGCACCGGGATGGGTGTCGACGACCCGCGCGCAGGCGTCCTTGACCCGCATCCCTTCGTCGACCAGCACGCCCACCTCGGCCAGCAGGGTCGGCAGGTCGGCGACGGGCTGTGCGCCGGCGAGGACCACGGTGATCTCACCGAGCACCTTGTCGTCGGCCCACTGCGCCAGCTCGGCCAGCGATCCGCGCAGAACCTCCTCGTGGATCTTGGTCAGCTCACGGCACACCACGGCGCGGCGCTGCCCACCGAGTTCGTCGACGGCGTCGCGAAGGCAGTCGGCCAGCCGGCGCGGTGACTCGAAGAACACCGTGGTTCGCGGTTCGCCGGCAAGACCGGCCAGCCAGGACCGGCGCGCGGACTGCTTGCGCGGTGCGAAGCCCTCGAAGCAGAACCGGTCCGCAGGCAGGCCGGAGACAGCCAGCGCGGTGGTCACCGCCGACGGGCCGGGCAGACAGCTGACCGGCAGCCCCGCTTCGACGCACGCCGTCACCATCCGGTAGCCCGGATCGTTGATCAGCGGCATGCCGGCGTCGCTGACCACCAGCACGGTGGCGCCGGCCTTGATGTCGTCGAGCAGGGCGGGCACCCGGGCCGCTTCGTTCTGGTCGAACAGGCTGACCACCCGTCCGGCGATCCGCACGCCCAGCGCCTGCGCCAGCGTGCGGACCCGCCGGGTGTCCTCGGCGGCCACGATATCGGCGCTGGCCAGCGCGTCGACCAGCCGTTTCGATGCGTCCGACGGCTGGCCCAGCGGCGTGGCACCGAGCAGCAGTCGTCCAGTGGGCTCCGGCGGGCAGGAGCGAAGCGACTCGGGGATCGGCACAGCCACAGCCTACGATCGCTATCGATGACCACGACCGTCGATGACGTCGGCCAGGAGCGCCGCGCACCCGTCATCAGCCCCGCACCGCTGGTCCCGGTCGCCGACTTCGGCCCGGCCGACCGCATCGAGGGCTGGGCGGCGACGGCGATCGTCACCGCGCTGGCGGCGTTGACCCGGTTGACGAACCTGGGCTCGCCCACCGACGCGGGCACGCCCATCTTCGACGAGAAGCACTACGCGCCGCAGGCCTGGCAGCTGCTGCACAACTACGGCGTCGAGGACAATCCCGGCTTCGGCCTGGTGGTGCACCCGCCGGTCGGCAAGCAGCTGATCGCCATCGGCGAGGCGCTGTTCGGCTACAACGGCGTGGGCTGGCGGTTCACCAGCGCGGTGCTGGGCGTGCTGCTGGTGGCGCTGGTGGTGCGGATCGTGCGGCGGATCACCCGCTCCACCATGATCGGCGCGATGGCCGGGCTGCTGCTGATCGCCGACGGCGTCAGCTTCGTCGCGGCGCGCACCGCGCTGCTGGACAGCTTCCTGACCTTCTTCGTGGTCGCGGCGTTCGGCGCGCTGATCGTCGACCGGGACCAGGTCCGCGAACGCATGCACAACGCGTTGCTGGACGGCCGCATCGCCGAGACACCGTGGGGTCCGCGGCTGGGCGTGCGGTGGTGGCGGTTCGGGGCCGGTGTGCTGCTGGGCCTGGCGTTCGCGACCAAGTGGTCGGGGCTGTACTACATCGTGTTCTTCGGCGCGATGTCGCTGGCGTTCGACGTCGCGGCGCGCCGCGCGTACCGCGTGCCGCGGCCGTGGTTCGGGGCGATCCGGCGCGACCTCGGGCCGAGCGCGTACGTGTTCCTGCTGATCCCGTTCGCGGTGTACCTGGCGTCGTATGCGCCGTGGTTCTCGTCGGAGACGGCGGTGAACCGCTACGAGGTGGGCGAGTCCATCGGTGCCGCGGCAATGGTTCCAGCCGCCGGACGCGATCCGGTCGCTGTGGCACTACACCTACAAGGCGTATCACTTCCACTCGACGCTGACGAACTCCGCGGGCAACCACCACCCGTGGGAGTCCAAGCCGTGGACGTGGCCGATGTCGCTGCGGCCGGTGCTGTATGCGATCGACAACCAGAACGTGCCCGGCTGCGGCGCGGCCTCCTGCGTGAAGGCCGTCATGCTGGTCGGCACGCCGGCGATGTGGTGGCTGGCGGTGCCGGTCCTGGTCTACACCGCATGGCGGGCGTTCGTGCGCCGCGACTGGCGCTACGCGGTGGTGCTGGTGGGTTACTGCGCGGGCTTCCTGCCGTGGTTCGCCGACATCGACCGGCAGATGTACTTCTTCTACGCGGTGCCGATGGCGCCGTTCCTGGTGATGGCGATCGCGCTGATCCTCGGTGACATCCTGCACGCGCCGGGGCAGAACGCCGAGCGCCGCACGCTGGGGCTGATCGTGGTCAGCGGCTACATCGCGGTGGTGATCACCAACTTCGCGTGGATGTACCCGATCCTGACCGGCATTCCGATCTCGCAGTCGACCTGGAACATGGAGATCTGGCTGCCCAGCTGGCGGTAGTCGCTGCAGTCGTCGCGCGCGAGTGTGGGTCCTATGCACCCGAAACCGCCGCCGAATTGTGTGCACAGCGGCCCACGGTCAGCGAGCTTGCACCCGTAATGTCGTGGGGCATGAGGAGCCGCGCCGCGATCGTGCGTGAGGTCGGCGGGGCATGGTCTGTCGAGGAGTTCGACCTCGATCCGCCGCGCGCCGGCGAGGTTCTGGTCCAGATGGCCGCGGCCGGGCTCTGCCATTCCGACGACCACATCCGCAACGGCTTCATGGCCCCGCCCGGCGCCGCACCGAAGACCCGGCCGCCGACCATCGGCGGCCATGAGGGTTCCGGCGTGGTCGTCGAGGTCGGCGACGGCGTCACGGGCCTGGCTCCCGGCGACCACGTGGTGACGTCCTTCGTCGCGGTGTGCGGCCACTGCCGCTGGTGCACCTCGGGCATGGAGTACCTGTGCGACAAGGGCGCCGGCGTGCTGATCCCCGGCATGCCGACCGACGGCACGTTCCGCCACCACACGGTCGACGGCCACGACCTCGGCCACACCTCGAAGATCGGCGCGTTCGCCGAACACACTGTCGTCGCGGCCGATTCGCTGGTGAAGATCGACCCGGCCATTCCGCTGGTGCCTGCCGCGCTGCTGTCGTGCGCCATCCCGACCGGCTACGGGTCGGCCGCGCATCGAGCCGATGTGCGCCCCGGGGACACCGTGGTCGTCATCGGGGTCGGCGGCATCGGCACCGCCGCCGTCCAGGGCGCGCGGATCGCCGGCGCGACGACGATCGTCGCCGTGGATCCCGTTGCGTCCAAACGCGACTCGGCTGTCGGCTTCGGCGCGACGCACTGCGCCGCCTCGGCGGCCGACGCCGTCGAACTGGTCCGGGACCTCACCCGTGGCGTGATGGCCGACGCCGTCGTCGTCGCCCCGTCCGACATCACCGGCGAGGACATCCGCGCCGCGCTCGCCCTGACCCGCAAGGGCGGAACCTGCGTGCTGACCGGGATGGCCCCGGCCGGGCCGCAACCCGTGCTGCTCGACGTGCAGGACCTCGTCCTGATGAACAAGAACGTGCACGGAACGGTGTTCGGCTCGTGCAACCCGCGCTCCGAGATTCCGTTGCTCGCCGACCATGTACAGCACGGGTCAGCTGATGCTCGACGAGATGATCACCCGGCGCTACCGGCTCGACGACATCAACGACGCGTTCGACGACCTGCTGCGCGGCGAGCTCATCCGCGGTGTGATCGACTTCGGGATCGCTTGAGCCGCATGGCTACTCCGCTGCCGGGCCTGCGCGTGGTCGAGATCGGTGACCGGCTGGCCACCGCCTACTGCGGCAAGCTGCTGCGCGACGCCGGCGCCGACGTGGTGATGGTGGAGACACCCGGGGGTCACCCGCTGCGCCGCCACCGCCCCGCCGGCGTCCCGGCCCGCGACGGCGAGAGCCCGTTCTTCGCGTTCCTGGCCGGCGGTAAGCGCAGCGTCAGCGCGCAGACGGTGCCTGCGGAACTGCTCGCCTGCGCCGACATCGTCATCCTGGGTGCCACTCCCGGCCGGGCCGCGGAGCTGGGCGTGGACGTCGACGAACTCGCGACCCGCCGCACGGTGGTCACCCTGTCCGACTTCGGCTGGGCCGGGCCGTGGACCGATCGGCCGGCCACGGAGTTCACCCTGCAGGCGTGGTGCGGTTCGACGGGCTCCCGCGGCGAACCGGAGCGGCCGCCGATCGCGGTCGGGGGTGATCTCGGCGAGTTCGTCACGGGCACTTACGCGGCCGCGATCGCGCTGGCCACCCACCACGGCGGCGGCGGGCTGGCGGACCTGTCGGCGCTGGAGGCCATGACCACCTCCATGCAGGTCTTCTCCTGGCTGCGCAAGGAGTTGATGCTGCTCGAGGTCGTCGGCCGCTCCACCGAGGTGCCGTCGGTCGAACGGGCCGAGGACGGCTACGTCGGCATCTCGATGGCGACCGGACAGCAGTGGCAGGACTTCTGCGCCATGGTCGAATGCCCGGACCTCGCCGACGTTCCCGAGCTTCGGTTCCAGCATCGGGCGCTGGGAACAGCGCGACCTGATCCGCGCCCGCACCGCGGACTGGTTCGCCTCGCATACCGTCGAGGAGATCGTGGACCTCGCGGCGCTGTTCCGGATCCCGATGGCGGCGATCGGCAACGGCGAAACGCTGCCTGGCATGGATCATTTCGTGGCGCGCGGCGCCTACGTCGACCACCCGGCAGGATTCCGCGCACCCCGGCCGCCGTGGCGGATGAGCGAGACTTCACCGCTGCCGCCCGCGCTGCCCCCTGAGCTGGGCGATGCCGGCACCGTCGCGCCGTGGCCACCCCGGGAGCCGTCCGCGCACCGCACGGAACTGCCACTGCGGGGAATCACCGTCGTCGACCTCACCGCCTTCTGGGCCGGCCCGGCCGCGACCCACCTGCTGGCGATGCTGGGCGCCGACGTGGTCAAGGTCGAGTCCGTGCAACGCCCCGACGGGATGCGCTTCGCCGGCGGCTTCCGCGCCGACGTCGAACGCTGGTGGGAGTACAGCTGGGTGTTCCACGGCGTCAACGCCGGCAAGCGGTCGATCACCCTGGACCTCGAATCCGACTCGGGCAGAGAACTTCTCGGCCGCCTGGTCGCCGACGCCGACGTGGTGATCGAGAACTTCACCCCGCGGGTGATGGAGAACTTCGGCCTCGGCTACGACGTGCTCAAGGGATTCAACGAACGGATCATCGAGGTCCGCATGCCCGGGTTCGGGCTCGACGGACCGTGGCGCGACCGGGTCGGCTTCGCCATGACCATGGAACAGCTGGCCGGACTGGCCTGGCTCACCGGGTATCCCGACGGTCTGCCGACCGCCCCGCGCGGCGCCTGTGACCCGCTGGCCGGTGTGCACGCCACCTTCCTCACCGTCGCGGCGCTCGAACACCGGCGGCGCACCGGCCGCGGTCAGCTCGTCGAGGTGCCGATGATCGACGTGGTGCTCAACGCCAGCGCGCTACAGGTGATCGAAGCGCGACGTCTCCGGTGTGGTGCTGACCCGCCGCGGCAACCGCGGCCACGAGTTCGCGGTCCAGAACGTCTACGCCTGCGCCGGCGACGAGCAGTGGATCGCGGTCAGCATTCGGCACGACAGCGACTGGCAGGCACTCAAGAGTGTTCTGGGGCAACCGGACTGGGCTCGAGACGTCGAGTACACCGCCGAATCCGGCGACCTGATCGACGCCCATCTCGCCGACTGGTTCGCCCGCCGACCCCTGCACGCCACCGTCGACGCCCTTCTCGACGCGGGCGTGCCCGCCGCTCCGGTGGTGGCAGCCGCCCGACGTGATCGACAACCCCGCGCTGCGGGCACGCGGCTTCTTCCAGACCGCGGACCATCCGCTGTGCGGGCCGCTGCCCTATCCCCGCCCACCGATCACCGGTCACTTCGTCGACGGTCCGGCTCCGCTGCTCGGGCAGCACAACGACGACGTGCTCGGCGGATCCCTGGGTCTGAGCCGCTCAGGAGCTCGACCGCTTGGCGGCCGACGAGGTGATCGGGACCTGGCCGTTGGGCTTGTAGCCGTCGTGCGTCCAGTCCCGCGCTCGCAGCCGCCAGGTGCGCCGGGCGTACTCGAGTTCCTTGTACGGCCACTGGGTGACGATCCGTCCGCTCGGTGCGCGAAAGTAGCTGCCGCACTGGGTCCAGACGGTCCGCTCGAGTTCGGCCCCGATCTCGTCGTTGAACCGCTGCTCGGCCTCCGGCCGCACATCCAGGTATCCACCCCTGCGGGCGATCCGGGCCACGGCGTCGGCCGCCAGGCGGGCACCGGCCTCCAGGATGTAGACGATCGAGTTGCCGCCCTGGTTCGTGTTGGGCCCGTACAGCATGAAGAAGTTCGGGAACCCGGTGACGGCCACCCCGAGGTAGGCGCTCGGGTCCTCACCCCAGCGGTCGTGCAGCGACTGCCCGCCCACCCCGACCACGTCGATACCGGACAGATAGTGGTTGGTCTGAAACCCGGTGGCCAGTACGACGACGTCGACGTCGACCGCGCCCGCGGCGGTGACGGACGCGGTCCTCGGTGACCTCCCGGATCGGGTCGGTCACCAGGGTGACGTTGTCTCGTTGCAGCGCAGCGTAATAGTCACCGCCGAGCAGCACCCGCTTGCAGCGGAACGGGTAGTCCGGGGTCAGCGCCGCCCGCAGCGCCTCGTCGGAAACACGTCGGCGCAGATACTCCTCGGCGATGCCCTGCCTGCCCGCGACCAGCGGGTCGTCGAGTCGCAGCGCGGTGTTGTCGTGCTGTTCCTTCCACAGCCGCCAGCGCTCGCGCCGTGCCGCCCAGGGACTTCGGCGGAACCGGGCCAGTTCCTCGGCGGTGAACGGACGGTCGTCCTTGGGCACCATCCACGGCGGAGTCCGCTGGAAGACGGTCACGTGCGGCGGCGATCTCGGCCAGCTCGGGCACCACCTGGACCGCGCTGGCCCCCGTTCCGATGACGGCCACCCGGCGGCCCGCCAGCGGGGCGCGCGAATCCCACCGCGAGGTGTGCATCACCCGGCCGGCGAAGCGGTCGAGTCCGGAGATGTCGGGCAGCTTCGGTTCGCCGAACAGGCCGACCGCGCTGATCACCACGTCCGCCGGAGAAGCCGAACCCGCCTCCGCTGGAGACGGATTCGAGGTCGAGGTCCCACTGCTGGACCTTCGGATTCCAGCGGACGCTGCACACCTTGGTGTCGGTGAGCAGATGCCGGTTCAGGTCGAAGGTCTCGGCGACCGACTCCAGGTAGGCCAGGATCTCCGGCTGGTGGGCGTAGGTGCGGCTCCAGTTCCGGTTGGGCGCGAACGAGAACGAATAGAGATGGCTCTGGATGTCGCAGGCCGCCCCGGGGTAGGTGTTCTGTCGCCAGGTGCCGCCGACACCGTCGCCGCGTTCGATGATGAAGATGTCGTCGACGCCGATCCTGCGCAACGCGACGGCAGCGGCCAAGCCGCCGAAGCCGGCCCCGATGATGGCCACCCGCGGCTGGCGGCCGCGGCGCAGGGCCGCCCGGATGCGGCCCATCAGGTAGCGCTTCGTCACGCCGTGTCACCGCGGCGGATGTCGAACCCGTCGAGGCGGCCGTCGTCTCGCCAGTCGCGGAGGATGTCCGCGTATTCGGTTGGGCCGCCGAAGAAGAAGCTGCCCTGCCGGGTCGTCGCGTTCGCCTGACCCTCACGGTTGTAGTAGCCCGGTGTGCAGGAGCGGGCGCGGTCGGCGGTCCCGGCCGATCGGACCATGACGGTCTGCACCCAGGCCTCCTCGGCGGCCGGCGTCACCTCGAGTTCGGTGACGCCGTCGGACAACGCCCGGGCGATGATCCACGCGACGTGCGATGCCTGCACGTCGAGCAGATAGGGGAAGTTCACGGTGAACCCCGACTGGGCGATGCTCTCGACGAACAGGTTGGGGAAGCCGGCAACGTACAGCCCGTGCAGTGTGCGCACCCCGTCGCGCCAGGCGTCGCTGAGCGTCACGCCGTCGCGGCCGATCACCTCGAAGCCGGTGCGGCGCGTGTAGTCGGTGCCCACTTCGAAGCCGGTCGCGAAGATCAGGCAGTCCAGTTCGTATTCGGTCCCGTCGACCACGACACCGCGTTCGGTGATGCACTGCACGCCGCGGCCGTGGGTGTCGACCAGAGTCACGTTGGGGCGGTTGAACGTTGCCAGGTAGTCGTCGTGGAAGCACGGTCGTTTGCAGAAGTAGCCGTACCACGGCTTGAGCGCCTCGGCGGTGTCGCGGTCGGCCACGATCGCGTCGACCCGGGCGCGGACCTCCTCCATCTTCGCGAAGTCGGCGAGCTCACCGTCCCGCATCACCAGAAGCGTCTTCACGATCGAGGTCCACGCGTCGGCGACCAGGTCCTCCTCGGCGTCGCCGCCGGCGGTGAGTTGCTGGAAGTTCTCGATGCGCCGGCGCTGCCAGCCGGGCGTCAGCCCGGCCACCCACTGCGGGTCGGTCGGCCGGTTGTCGCGGACGTCGACCGACGACGGGGTGCGCTGGAACACGAACAGCTGACGCGCCGCGCGGGCCAGGTGCGGGACGCACTGCACCGCGGTGGCGCCGGTGCCGATGATGCCGATCCGCTTGCCTGCCAACCGTTCCAGGTCGGCGCCGGTGTAGTCGTAGTCCCACCGGCTGGTGTGGAAGGTGTGCCCTCGGAACGTCGAGATGCCGGGAATGCCGGGCAGCTTGGGCTTCTGCAGGTACCCGTTGGCCATCGAGATGAACCGGGCGCGAATGGCGTCACCGCGGTCGGTGTGGACGATCCAGCGGGACTGTGCTGCGTCCCAGCCGATCTCGCGGACCTCGGTGTGCAGGCATGCGTCGCGGTAGAGGTCGTAGTGCTCGGCGATGCGCCGGCAGTGCGCGAAGATCTCCGGGCCCTTGGCGTACTTCTCGGTCGGGATGTACCCGACCTCCTCGAGCAGCGGCAGGTAGACGTAGGACTCGACGTCGCAGGCGATGCCGGGATACCTGTTCCAGTACCAGGTGCCGCCGACGTCGGCGGCCTTGTCGATCAGCCGGATGCCCTGCACCCCGAGCTCGCGCAGGCGCGCCCCGGTCAGCAGGCCGCCGAAGCCGGCGCCGATGATCGCGACGTCCACCTCGTCGGTCAGCGGCTCCCTGGCGGGCGGCGGGCCGGACCAGGGGTCCTCGGCGAATCCGGCGAACTCCCCGGCGACCTCGACGTACTGCGCGATCCCGTCCGGACGCAGCCTGCGCTCGCGCTCCTGCGCGTAGCGGGCGCGCAGCGCGTCGGGATCGAACGGCAGGGATGTCACGATGACCGCACTATAAATCCACGGCGGTGGCGATCACTTTGGTCTCCAGGTATTCGGCGAACCCGGCCAGGCCCATCTCGCGGCCGACGCCGGATTGCTTGTAGCCGCCGAACGGTGCGTCTGCCGAGTACCAGACCCCGCCGTTGACGTTGACCGTGCCGGTCCGCAGCCGCGCAGCCGCCCGCGCCGCCCGATCCGGGGGACCCCAGACGGTCGCCGACAGCCCGTAGGGCGAGTCGTTGGCGATCCGCACGGCATCCTCGTCGCCGTCGTGGGCGAGCACGACGAGGACCGGGCCGAAGATCTCCTCGCGTGCCACCCGGGCGTCGTTGGTCAGCCCGCTGATCACCGTCGGCTCGACGTAGTAGCCCCGTGTCCAGTCCCGCCGGGCGCCCACCGCCGCACGCGAACGAACCGCCCTCGGCGACAGCCAGATCGAGATAGCCCTGCACCCGGTCGCGCTGCCGCGCGGAGATCAGCGGACCGCAGACCGTGGCCGGATCGGTGGGATCGCCGACCGGGACACGGCGCATCGCGTCCGCCGCGGCGGTGACGGCGTCGTCGTAGTGGTGCCGGGGCACCACCAGCCGGGTGGTGAACGCGCAGCCCTGCCCGGCGTGCCGGGCCACCGCCACGGCCGCCGCCCCGCACGCCCGCTCCAGGTCGGCGCCGTCGAGCACCAGGAACGCCGACTTGCCGCCGAGTTCGAGGAAGACCTTCTTGATGGTCGCCGCGGCCGCGGTCATCACCGCGGTTCCGGTGGCGGTAGATCCGGTGAACGACACCATGTCCACCCGCGGGTCCTCGCTGAGCACCGCACCCAGACGCGGGTCGCTGGAGGTGACGATGTTGACCACGCCGGGCGGGAAGTCGGTGCGTTCGGCGATGATCCGCCCGACGTGCGCGGCACACCAGGGCGTCTCCGGCGCGGCCTTGAGGACGACGGTGTTGCCTGCCGCCAGGGCGGAGCCCAGCTTGGCGAGGTTGAGCTGGTGCGGAAAGTTGAACGGCGTGATCGCGCCGACCACGCCGTAGGGCTCGCGCAGCAGTTGACGTCGCGACGCGATACCCATCGGTGACGCGATACCGAGATCGGTTGACCACGAATAGTTTTCGGCGGCATCGGCCGGGAACGCCAGATCGTTGACCGGGCCCTGCAGATGGGGGCCGGCGGTGAACGCGATCGGCGCGCCGACCTCGGCGACGGTGATCGCGCGCAAATCCTCGATCTCGGCGTTCAGCGCATCACGAAGCTGTCGCAGGCAGTGCACCCGCAGCGCGACGTCGCGAGACCAGTCGGTGTCGTCGAACGCCGTGCGGGCCGCGGCGATGGCGCGGTCCATGTCGGCGGCGTCGGCGTCGGCCGCGGTCCCGATCGGCTCCTCGGTCGCCGGGTTGATCGTGGCGAAGGTCCCCGAGCCGCCGGCTACCAGCGCCCCGTCGATGAGCAGATCGGTCACAGCGGGTCCCGGGCGACCGGGCACGACATGCATCGCGGCCCGCCCCGCCCGGTACCGAGCTCGGATGCGGCGATCGGCAACACCTCGATACCCGAATCCTGCAGCCGCGCATTGGTTTCGGCGTTGCGCTCGTAGGCAACCACCACGCCGGGAGCCAGCGCCAGGGTGTTGTTGCCGTCGTCCCACTGCTCGCGTTCGGCGGTCACCGGGTCGAGCCCGGTGTCGATCACGCGCAGCCGTTCGATCCCCATCGCCTCGGCGGCGGCCTTGACGAACGGGGCCTCGTCGAGGATCTTGACCCCGCCCGGGGCGTTCGTGATGGTGAAGGCCGACAGCGTGTCCTTGATGGCCGGATACATCACCACCGCGTCGACGTCGACCATCGTGCACACGGTGTCGAGGTGCATCTGCGCGCGTTCCTGGGCGATGGGCACCGCCAGCACGGTGTGGGCCAGTTCGTCGTCGAACAGGCTGCGCGCCAACGCCTCCGCGCCCGCCGGGGTAGTGCGCTCCCCCACCCCTACCGCCACCACGCCCGGTGCGAGCAGCAGGACGTCACCGCCCTCGACCGGCGCGGTGTGCGATTCATAGGCCCGCCGCACCCCGAGGAACCGCGGGATGGTGGGCGTAGATCATGTCGGTCAACGACGTCTCGCGGATCCGGGCGGGCAGCGCCAGCGACGTGATCGCCACGCGAGGACCGATCCAGAACGACGAGTCTCGGGTGAACAGCAGATTGGGCAGCGGCTCGATGACGAAGTCGCCGCCGTGATGCATGCGGCGCACCAGCGAGGTGTCGGCCTTGGCGCTCGACGGCAGCTCGGTGAAGGTCATACCCGCGGTGAGCACATGGGCCAGATCCGCAGGCTCGAGCCCGCGCAGGTAGGCCGAAAGCTCCTGCGCCAGTGGCAGTCCCAGGCGGCGGGAGTCGACGGCCGCGGCGATCCCCTGGATCCGGGCGGCGCCGCTGGCGAGCGCCTCGGTCAGCAGATCGGCCATCAACAGCACTTCCACGCCGCGCGAACGCAGCAGGTCGGCGAACGCGTCGTGCTCCTCCTGGGCGCGCGACACCCACGGCAGGCCGTCGAACAGCAGCTTGTCGTTGTTGCGCGGGGTCAGCCGTTGCAGCTCGGCGCCGGGCCGGTGCAGGATGACGACTCGCAGCGTTCCGACCTCGGAGTTGGAGCCCAGCACGGTGGCAGTCACAGCTAGCACGTTAGCCGCTCGGCCGACCTCAACTATCGTTGCGGTGTGACCGAGCACGAGCTGACGCCCGGTGAACTCGCCCACCGCGCCGGGGTGGCCATCTCGGCACTGCACTTCTACGAGCGCGAGGGCCTGATCAGCAGCCGCCGCACGTCGGGCAACCAGCGCCGCTACGCCCGCGAGACGCTGCGGCGGGTGGCCTTCATCAGGATGTCGCAGCGGCTCGGCATTCCGCTGTCCCGGGTGGCCGAGGCGCTGGCCTCGCTGCCCACCGATCGGGTGCCGACCGCCCGGGACTGGGCGAAGCTGTCGGCCGGCTGGCGGGAGGACCTCGACGAGCGGATCCTGCATCTGCAGCGGCTGCGCGACAACCTCGCCGACTGCATCGGCTGCGGCTGCCTGAGCCTGCGCACCTGCGCGCTGACCAACCCCGCGGACGTGCTGGCCGGGCAGGGCCCGGGCGCGGCCAAGCTCTAGCGTCATCGAACACACGTGCGATAGCCTGTTGGGGTGTCTGTGACGGTTCAGGGCGCCTTGTTCGAGCACAGCGAGCGCCGCGATCTCGGCGCCGGCGCCTGGGTCGACCTGCGGTCAGCCTGGGTGGACGACGCCCACACCGCTCTTCGACGAGACTGCTGACGGCCGTCCCCTGGCGGGCCGAGCGCAGGCAGATGTACGACCGCGTGCTCGACGTGCCGCGCCTGGTCAGCTTCCACGACCTGACCGCCGAACCGCCTCCGCACCCGGCGATCACCAAGCTGCGCCGCCGGCTGAACGACATCTACGCCGGGGAACTCGGCGAGCCCTTCACCTCCGCCGGCCTGTGCCTGTACCGCGACGGCTCCGACAGCGTCGCCTGGCACGGCGACACCGTCGGCCGCAGCAGCACCGAGGACACCATGGTGGCCATCGTCAGCCTAGGCGCCACCCGGGTGCTGGCCCTTCGCCCGCGCGGTGGCGGCCCGTCGCTGCGACTGCCCCAGCAACACGGCGACCTGTTGGTGATGGGCGGTTCGTGCCAGCGCACCTGGGAGCACGCGGTGCCCAAGACCGTGACGCCGAAGGGACCGCGGATCAGCATCCAGTTCCGTCCGCGCGACGTGCGCTGAACTTCAGCCGCGGATGGCCTTGACCCCGGCCACCAGGAGCTCGCCGGCGCGCTGGGTGTTCACCGGCACCACCGGTTTGTCGGGCACCACCAACGGGTTCGCGGTGACGATCACCTGATAGTCGCCGAAGTGCGCGGAGTAGTTGTACACCTCGCCGGTGCGCGGCTGGCCGTTGATGACGGTCTGCAGGATGCGGTGGACGCCCAGGGTCTGTGCGCCGTCGATCTTCGGGGCGTCGACGGATTCGACCGAACCGCGCACCGCGCCGCCGCTGAAGGTGACCTTCTTGCAGTCCGCCCCGGGGTCGGTCACCGGCACCGGCTCGTTGGTCTCGACCGCGATGACGATGAAGCGGTTGCCCTGCCCTTCGGCGGAGACCGCCGCCATGTTGCCCTTGGTGCCGGGCGGCACGAGTTGTCCGGTGGCGAACTTGGCGCACCCCGGCGGGTCGAACTTCAATCCGTCCGGCAGCTTCTGCCCGGCCAGCAGCTTGGGATCGATACCGGTCCTGGGCACCTCGGTGACGCTTGAAAGTCCGGGCCGAAGCTCGCCTTCAGATCCGACACCTTGGCGATGTCGGCGCTCTGCGATCCACCCGATCCACATGCGGCAAGCACGCCGGCGCACATCAGCGCGACCACGGTTCTCGGGTTCGACATCGTCGCCAATGTACCCAACGCCCACCGGCTCAGCCGCGCAACGCGGTCACCGTCGCGGTCAGCAGATCGGTGATGAACTGCGAGTTGAGCGGCGGGTAGGGCGATCCCGGGTCGGTGACGAGGGTGACGAAGACGACGTGGCCGTCGAGGTAGGCCTGCACGGTCGACGCCTGTCCGTCGGTCTCGCGGCCGGACTCGACGACGGTGCGGGTGCTTGCCGTCAGCGCAACGGTGTCCGCGCCGTCGATTCGCGGGGGCTCCCCGACGGTGACGTCGCCGGTGGTGTGCGCGAACGCCATGGTCCACTGGGCGCACTCGGCGACAAGCCCGGCATCGGGCGCAGCCGGCGCCGCGGCGACCACGACGTACACCGTGCCGCCCTGGCCGGAGGCCGAGTATCCCCGTGCCGACGCATCACCGGGCGCGGGGTCCGCCAGGACCGCGCACCGGGCGGGGTCGGCGCTCCAGCCCGGCCCGAAGCCCCACAGCCCCGCCACACTGACGGGCCCGGCCACATCGGCGATCTCGTAGCCGGACGGCAGCGCCGACCGAATTCGCTTGATGTTGGCCGGATTCACCACGACCCGCGCCGCCGGGGCGCTCGACGTCGATGAGGTCGGCGGCGACTCCGGCGCCCGCGCATGCGGTCAGGCCGAGGACCACCCCCAGGCAGAGCGTCAGCCGCCGCACGTGCACTTGATACCACTGATTATGACCTCGATGGGCGAGCCTCGCGGGCTAGCCTGTTCGACATGTGCACTCGCGTCTTGTGGAACACCAACGATCTCGCGGTCCTCACCGGCCGGACCATGGACTGGCCGGAGTCGACGCAGCCGTTGATCGTCGGCTTTCCCCGGGGCCGCGAGCGCAACGGGATCGCTCCCGCCGGACTGGTCGACGACCCGAATCCGCTGCGGTGGACCAGCCGCTACTCGAGCCTCGTCACGACCATCTACGGCATCGGTACTGTCGACGGACTCAACGAGGCGGGCCTGGCCGGACACGGCCTGTACCTGGAGGCCACCGACTTCGGTCCCCGCGATCCGTCCAAGCCCGCGGTACAGGCCGGACTGTGGCTGCAGTACCTGCTGGACCAGGCCGCCACGGTTGCCGAGGCGCTGACCCTGATGGACACCATCGAGTTGCTGAAGATCCACGTCCGCGGACACGACGCGAACCTCCACGTCGCCCTCGAGGACGTCGGCGGGGATTCGGCGATCATCGAGTTCGCCGACGGACGTCCGGTGGTCCACCACGGCAGGCAGTACACCTTGATGACCAACGATCCCACCTACGATGAACAGCTGAAATTGCTTGCCGCACAGGATTTCTCGCACCCCACCCGGGAGATGCCGCTACCGGGCAACGTCAACGCGGTCGACCGGTTCCAGCGGGCCGCCTACTATTCGGCGCTGCTGCCCAAGCCGAACTCCGAGCGGGAGGCGATCGCCGGGGTGATGGCGATCATGCGCAACGTCTCCGTTCCGTTCGGTGCGCCCTACGCCGAGTTCGGGGTGTACAACACCGAGTACCGGACGGTCACCGACCTGACGAACCGGATGTACTTCTTCGAGCTGACCACCAGCCCCAGCATCATCTGGGCCGACTTCGACCGGCTGAAGCTCGACGAGGCGCAGGGCCCGATCTCCGTTGACCCGTATGACGATTCGCTGGTCGGCGATGTCACCGACAGGTTCGCACCGGTGACGTTGGCGTTCTAGCGGTTGCGCCGCCAGATGCCGGCGGACAGCAACGTCGCGAACGAGCACCACAGCGGGTAGGGCGCCAGGGCCGCCCCGAACTTCGGGTCGGCGTCGGCAGCGCGCCGAGCCAGGTCGGCACTGCTGGCCGCCAGCGCGCCCGCCGCGACCACCGACGGTCCGAGCTTGTGCATCTTGAAGAACACCCAGCTCCAGCCGGCGTTGAGTACGAGGTTGGCGCCGAGGGCGGCGACGTAGGCATTGGCCTTTCCGCTCTCGCCGTCGGCGCGGAACCGGTCGATGGTGGCGGCCGAGGTCACCGCGATGTCGGCGTACAGCGTCGTCCACGCGATCGGGAACACCGCGTTCGGCGGGTTGTAGGGCGGCTTGCGGAGCGTCGGGTACCAGGTCTCGACGCCCTGGCGGCTGGCGACGCTTCCGGCGACGGCGGCTGCGGCGGTGGCCAGAGCGGTTCCCACGATCGTCTTGCGCATGCAACCAACCTACCGGAGCGGGCGGGAGCCCCCGGGAATTCGGACGCCTCGAGGTTGAACGCCGACGCTACGCAATCGGAACTCCCGTTTCCGCTTCGCGGTGCTGCACCTTGCGATCACGCGCCGCCGGCAAACAACGACCACCGGCGACCGGCCCGCCGCGCTGCGGCAAAAGGCGTGATGTTAGCCAGTACCCCTTTGATCAATTCCGGAAAATCTGCGGCTATTCGGCATTCAGGAGCATTAAGCTGCTCAATCGAATTCGGTCGCTGGTTGCGGTCGGTCAGGACGAACAAGGAGAAACTCGTCCAATGAAGAAAATCACGGCGGTTGCGACGGCGGGTCTGGCTGCCATCTCGCTCAGTGTCGCGCTCGTTGGCTGCGGCTCCAAGACCGAGACCAAGACGTCCACGTCCACCTCGACGTCCACCTCGACGTCGACCTCCACGTCGACGAAGACCAGCGCGTCGTCGAGCCCGACTCAGGCCGCCGGACCGAACAAGACGATCCAGGACTACCTGAAGGAGAACAACATTCAGGAGGCCGCGGTGCACCGCGGCGATCCGGGGTCACCGAACATCGACCTGCCCTTCCCGCCCGACTGGTCGGACGCCGGGCAGCAGACCCCCGAGTGGGCCTACGGGGCGATCGTCTACGACAAGCCGGAGGATCCGGCAGATCCGCCGAGCATCATCGCGCTGGTCTCGAAGCTCACCGGCAACGTCGACCCGGCCCAGATCCTGGCACTCGCACCGGGCGAGCTGAAGAACCTGCCGCAGTTCGAGGCGTTGGGTGACGGCAGCAAGAGCACGCTGAGCGGCTTCGACGCCTTCCAGTTCGGCGGCAACTACGTCAAGGACGGCAAGAAGCGCATCATCGCGCAGAAGACCGTCGTCATCCCCGGGTCCGATGGTCTCTACGTGCTGCAGATGAACGCTGACGCCCTCGACGGCCAGGAGGGCCCGTTGATGGACGCCACCAGCGTGATCGACGAGAAGACGACGATCACTCCCTGATCCGTCTCGCGGCTGTCGGCGCCCACCGGCGCCGGCAGCCGCACCCCAGTCCCGGGTCAGCTCTCGAGGAGGCTCACTGTGAGCTCTGCACAACCGCCCTACCCCGACGAGCCACCACCGCCGGTGCGGGGGCTCACCCGCGAGGAACGCGGCCGCGATGTCAGCGAGGCACAGGCCGAGGCGGAGGCCGAGACATCGACGGGCAAGCGACTGCTGAAGTCGATGAGCCCCCGGTTCGTGCTGTCGATGGCCGACGGCTATCCGGTGGTGATCAAGCAGTTCCTGCAGTTCTGTCTGATCCTGATCTATCCGGCGTGGCTGTTCGGCGTGCTCGCGGGCGCCGCGATCTACTACTCCGTCTACGGCGTGCTGTGGGTGGTGTTATCGCCGATTCGGTTGTGGATGAAGAAGAACCGGCCCGAAGACTACGCGGCAAGCCAGAGGAAGTAGTGGGCCTGTTCCGTCGCTCGACGGCGATCGACGTGACTGTGTCGCCGACGGTCGCGGTCCCGCGTCAGACGGTCACCGCCACGATCTCCGGTTCGCTCGACCGGGTCCGGTCGGCGAGGCTGGACTGGGGTTACACCAACTTCTTCCGTTACCACTGGGCCGGGCATGCCGATTCGGCGGCCGCGCAGGCCAACGACGACCTGTGGCTCCTCGGCGAGGTCGGCACGAACTACGGGGGCGACCGCGACACCGAGGAGTGGGTGAGCGTGACGGCCGCCGACCTGCCGATCGCGACCGGCGAATTGGCCGGTGGCTCCTACGATTTCAGAGTCCCGTCGTGGGCGCCGCCATCGTCTGAGGAGATCGCGCGGTGGTCGTGCCGGTTGACGGTGGACCGCGACGGACGTGACGTGGACGCGCGCGG
>CAVXWQ010000020.1:0-18929 GCA_963765445.1 uncultured Actinomycetota bacterium | reverse complement strand
GCCGAAGTCCGCGCCAACTCGGGTGGCGCAGTCGGTCGTCGGACGTCCACTCCCCGTAGCGCACCTCCCCGACCAGCTCCGGCCGCACGTAGGTGACGCCCTTGGTCTCCAGCCGCGGCAGCGGCGGGTCGAACGGGGACTCGTCGGTGTGCAGCGGCGCCAGGATCGCCTTGAGCCGGCTCAATTCCTTGTCGGAGAATCCGGTGCCGACCCGGCCGACGAACTTCAGTCCGCCCTCACCCGGAATGCCCATCAGCAGCGCGCCGATCCCGCTGGAGCGCCCGCCGTTGCCCTCGCGCCAGCCGCCGATCACGATCTCCTGGGTGTTCCAGTTCTTGTCCTTGATCCACGCCGAGGACCGCCGGCCCGGCTGATAGGTGGAGTCCCACTTCTTGGCGACGACACCTTCCCACTTCTTCTTGCGCGAGTACTCCAACGCGTCCGGCCCGTCGCCCTCGATGAGCGGGGGAACGATCAATTCCGTTCCCGCCGAGAAGGTTTCCAGCACCTTGCGGCGATCGCGGTACTTGGCGCGCAGCAGCGAGCGGCCGTCGAGCCGCAGGATGTCGAACGCCCAGAACTCGATCCTGGTGGCCCGCACCCGGTTCTGCATCTCGCCGAAGTTGGGCACGCCGTCGGCGTCCAACGCCACGACCTCACCGTCGAGGATGACGTCATGGTCGGCCAGATCGGCTGCCAGCGACTGCAATTGCGGATACTCGCCGGTGACGTCACGCCCGCTGCGGGACTGCAGGCGCAGCCGGCCGTGGTCGACCTCCACCAGCAGCCGATAGCCGTCGAACTTGCCCTCGAACGCGTACTGCGCGCCGGTCAGCTTGTCGACCGAGCCGAGGGTGGCCAGCATCGGCGCGTAGTCCTGCAGGCGCGGTGTGGGCTGCTCCTTCATCCGGTGCGCCAGCCACTGGTCGCCGTTGGTCTGAATCAGCGCGTAGCGCCCGGTGATTCGCTGCCCGTACAGGTCGACGATCACCTCGCCTCTTTTCGGGGCATCGTTGAACTTCTCCGCCTCGTAGGTCCCCGAATCCCAGATGATCACCTTGCCGCCGCCGTACTCCCCCTTCGGGATGGCGCCCTCGAAGGTCGCGTACTCCAGCGGATGGTCCTCGGTGTGCACCGCGAGGTGGTTGACCGCCGGGGTGTCGGGCAGGTTCTTGGGCACCGCCCACGACACCAGCACGCCGTCGCGTTCGAGCCGGAAGTCGTAGTGCAGCCGGCGGGCGTGGTGCTCCTGGATGACGAACCGGTTGCCGTCCGCCGACCAGCCGGCGACGCTTTCGGCACCGGCTCGGGCGTCTTCGCCGAATCCCGCATGCTGCGGTAGGTGCGTCAGCCGGTCTTCGCGCGGCACGTCGGCATCGAGATCGGCCAGCAGGTCGCCGTGCTCGGCGACGCGGGCCAGCACCTCGGTGTAATCCAGTTGGCGCAGTGCGGGATCGGCGATCTCGTCCCATGTCCTGGGCGCGGCCACGGTCGGATGTTCCCGGCCGCGCAACGAATACGGCGCGATGGTGGTCTTCGCCGCGTTGTTCTGGCTCCAGTCCAGGAACACCTTGCCGGCCCGGAGGCTCTTGGTCATCGTGGCGGTGACGAGCTTGGGCATGCTCTGCTCGAGCTGCTGGGCCACCCGCCGGGCCAGCACCGCCGCCCCGCTGCTGCTCACCGGATCGGCCAGTGGGGCATACAGATGCAGCCCCTTGCTGCCGCTGGTGAGCGGGTACACCGTCAGCCCGATGTCGTCCATCAGCTCGCGCACCGCATGGGCGACCTCGCACAGCTGCGGCATGGTCACCCCCTCGCCGGGGTCGAGGTCGAACACCAAACGGGTTGCCGGACCGGGCTTTCCGGCGGACGTGAAGCGCCACTGCGGCACGTGCACCTCCAGCGACGCCTGCTGGGCGATCCACGCCAGCCCGGTCGTGCTGTCGATGATCGGGTACGTCGTGCTGCCCGAGCGGTGCACCACCGTCCCGCGGTCCAGCCAGTCCGGAGCCGAACTGGCAAGCTGCTTTTCGAAGAACGCCGGCTCCTGCACACCGTTGGGCCAGCGTTTGCGCGTGACGGGCCGGCCCGCGATGTGCGGCAGCATGACCTCGGCGACGGTGGTGTAGTAGGTGAAGACGTCCGCCTTGGTGGTGCCGGTCGCCGGGATAGAGCACCTTGTCGGCGTTGGTCAGCGTGACGCGAGGACCTTTCGTCGCACCGGGCGGCCACACGTCATTCACCATCTCAACGTATTACCCGCTGCTACCGTGGACCAGTGACCAGGATGCTGGCGGCGGGGCTGCTGACGGTCGCCGCGGTGCTCGGCGCGCCGCCGGCGAGCGCCGATCCCCAGGACCTGGTGCCGTACTGCTCCGGCGATCAGACACCCATGGACAGCAACTGCCAGTACGCGCCCGATCAGCGGGGTGTCATGGACGGCGCTCCCGGGGCCAACCCCGGCACGCCGCTCGGACTGACGCCCCTAGACGAGCCGGCGGTCTGACCCGGCAACGCCCGTCAGGCCTGCATACTGGACATATGCGTTCCATCTGGAAAGGCTCGATCGCCTTCGGTCTGGTGAACGTCCCCGTCAAGGTGTACAGCGCCACCGAGGACCACGACCTGAAGTTCCACCAGGTGCACGCCAAGGACAACGGCCGCATCCGCTACAAGCGGGTCTGCGAGGTGTGCGGCGAGGTGGTCGAGTACCGCGACATCGCCAAGGCCTACGAATCCGACAACGGCCAGACCGTGATCATCACCGACGACGACATCGCCACCCTGCCCGAGGAACGCAGCCACGAGATCGAGGTGGTGGAGTTCGTGCCCGCCGCCGAGATCGACCCGCTGATGTACGACCGCAGCTACTTCCTCGAACCGGACGGCAAGTCCTCGAAGTCCTACGTGCTGTTGGCCAAGACGCT
This sequence comes from uncultured Actinomycetota bacterium, assembly GCA_963765445.1. Taxonomy (GTDB): domain Bacteria; phylum Actinomycetota; class Actinomycetes; order Mycobacteriales; family Mycobacteriaceae; genus Mycobacterium. The sequence goes on along the minus strand of CAVXWQ010000020.1, from coordinate 16,002 downwards.
CGCCGACACCGAGCGGGTGGCCATCGTGCACTTCGCCCTGCGCAACAAGACCCGGCTCGCCGCGCTGCGGGTCAAGGACTTCTCCAAGCGGGACGTGATGGTGGTCCACACGCTGCTGTGGCCCGACGAGATCCGCGACCCCGACTTCCCGGTCCTCGACCAGAAGGTGGAGATCAAGCCGGCCGAGCTGAAGATGGCCGGCCAGGTCGTCGACTCGATGGCCGACGACTTCCATCCCGAGCGCTACCACGACACCTACCAGGAGCAGCTCAAAGAACTGGTCGAGGCCAAGCTCGAGGGCGGCGAGGCGTTCACCACCGAGGAGCAGCCGGCCCAGCTCGACGAGACCGAGGACGTCTCCGACCTGCTGGCCAAGCTCGAGGCCAGTGTGAAACGCCGCCGCGAGCAGTCCGGCGACTCCGACGGCGAGGCGCCCGCCAAGAAAGCGCGCGGCCAAGAAGGCACCCGCGAAGAAAGCGGCCGCGAAGAAGGCCCCGGCCAAGAAGGCCGCCGCGAAGAAGTAGGTCCGCTCGAACCCCTTCGTGACGAAACTAGAACGTGTTTCAATTGCGTTCGGAATTCGACGCCATCCGGCGCCGCGATGTTGTTACGGTGTTCGCCGACAAGGGAAGAGAGACACGTGATCCTCGACAATTTCCGCCTTGACGGTCAAGTTGCAGTAGTCACCGGCGCCGGTCGCGGGCTGGGCGCCGCGATCGCGGTGGCCTTCGCCGAAGTCGGCGCCGACGTCGTCATCGGCTCGCGCACCCAGTCCGAACTGGAGTCCGTCGCCGAGCAGATCGAAGCGGTCGGCAGGCGGGCGCACATCGTCGTCGGCGACCTCGCCCAGCCGGAGACCACCGCCGAACTCGCCGGCAAGGCGGTCGAGGCGTTCGGCAAGCTCGACATCGTCGTCAACAACGTCGGCGGCAGCATGCCCAACGCGCTGATGACCACCAGCGTCAAGGAGATGAAGGACGCGTTCACCTTCAACGTCCTGACCGCCCACGCGCTGACCATCGCCGCGGTCCCGCTCATGATCGAGCACTCCGGCGGCGGCAACATCATCAACATCACCTCGACCATGGGCAGGCTGGCGGGGCGCGGATTCGCCGCCTACAGCACCGCCAAAGCGGCTCTGGCGCACTACACCCGGCTGACCGCGCTGGACCTGTGCCCCAAGATCCGGGTCAACGCCATCGCCCCCGGTTCGATCCTGACGTCGGCACTGGAGATCGTCGCCTCCAACGACGAACTGCGCGACCCGATGGAGAAGGCCACCCCGATGCGCCGCCTCGGCGACCCGCTCGACATCGCCGCGGCCGCGGTCTATCTCGCCTCGCCCGCCGCGAGCTTCCTGACCGGCAAGATGCTCGAAGTCGACGGCGGCCTGATCGTGCCGAACCTCGATCTCCCGATCCCCGACCTGTAAGGAGACCCATGGCCATCCGCGTCGCGCAGATCGGCACCGGCAACGTCGGTGTCCACTCACTGACCGCGCTGATCAACAACCCCGACTTCGAGCTCACCGGCGTCTGGGTGTCGTCGGATTCCAAGGCGGGCAAGGACGCCGCCGAACTCGCCGGGCTCAGCGGGTCGACGGGGGTCAAGGCCACCACCGACCTCGACGAGGTGCTGGCCGCCAAGCCGCAGTGCGTGGTCTACAACGCCATGGCCGACAACCGGCTGGTCGAGGCGCTCGAGGACTACCGCCGCATCCTGGCCGCCGGGGTCAACATCGTCGGCAGCGGGCCGGTGTTCCTGCAGTGGCCGTGGCAGGTCATCCCCGACGAGATGATCAAGCCTCTGGAAGATGCTGCCCAAGAAGGCAATTCGAGCCTCTTCGTCAACGGCATCGACCCCGGCTTCGCCAACGACCTGCTGCCCCTGGCGCTGGCCGGCACCTGTCAGAGCATCGAGCAACTCCGCTGCATGGAGATCGTGAACTACGCGACCTACGACAGCGCCACGGTGATGTTCGACGTGATGGGCTTCGGCAAGCCGATGGACGAGATCCCGATGCTGCTGCAGCCCGGCGTGCTGAGCATCGGGTGGGGTTCGGTGGTGCGGCAGCTCGCCGCCGGCCTGGGCCTCGAACTCGACGGCCTCGAGGAGATCTACGTCCGCGAGCCCGCACCGGAGGACTTCGAGATCGCCAGCGGACACATCGCCAAGGGCACCGCCGCCGCCCTGCGGTTCGAGGTGATCGGTCTGGTCGACGGCGCACCCGCGGTGGTGCTCGAGCATGTGACCCGGCTGCGCGACGACCTGTGCCCGGAGTGGCCGCAACCGGCGCAGCCCGGCGGCAACTATCGCATCGAGATCACCGGCGAACCCTGCTACGCGATGGACGTCTGCCTGTCCAGCCCCAACGGCGACCACAACCACGCCGGGGTGTTGGCCACCGCCATGCGCATCGTCAACGCGATACCCGCCGTCGTCGCCGCGGCCCCGGGCATCTGCACCACGCTCGACCTGCCCCTGGTCACCGGCAAAGGGTTGTACGCTGCTGGATAGGCGGACTGCCAGGAAGTTCTCGGTTCCGCCGCGGCCACAAGGAGGCCAACCATGCGGACCACAACGAGGTTCCTCACCCTGCCGGCCGCGTTCGTCGCGGCACTGATGCTCGCCATCCCCGCCGCGGCCGCGCCGCAGTGCACCGACACCGGACCGAACACCACGATCTGCCAGACCCCGGGCCACGCCCAGATCACCACGTCCCCGAATCCGGCGTTCACCAACCCGTATCCCGGGTGGGGCTTCGGCGGAATCGGCATCGGCCTGGGCGGGCTCTGGATTGGTCTGTGAGGTTCGGGCCGTCTAACATCCCGCCGGTGGCCGGGTAACCGTATTTCGGCTACGTCCAGACGCCCGTCAGGGAGCTCATCGGTTGGCACAACAGACCCGGGTCACGAAGGCCGGCTGGTACCTGCTCGGACCCGCCTTCGTCGCATCCGTCGCCTACGTCGACCCGGGCAACGTCGCCGCCAACATCAGCGCCGGCGCGCAGTTCGGCTTCCTGCTGGTCTGGGTGATCGTGCTGGCCAACACCATGGCCGGGCTGGTGCAGTACCTGTCCGCCAAACTCGGCCTGGTCACCGGCACCACGCTGCCCGAGGCGGTGCGCGACCACACCCGCACTCCGACCCGGATCGGCTACTGGATCCAGGCCGAACTGGTGGCGATCGCCACCGACCTCGCCGAGGTCGTCGGCGGGGCGATTGCGCTTCGGCTGCTGTTCGGCCTGCCGATGCTGCTCGGCGGCGTCATCACCGGGGTGGTGTCGCTGCTGCTGCTGGTGGTGCAGGACCGCCGCGGCCAGCGGGTGTTCGAGCGGGTGATCACCGGCCTGCTCATGGTCATCGCGATCGGCTTCCTGTCGAGTCTGTTCGTCAACGCCCCGCCGGCCGATCAGGTCGTCGAGGGCCTGCTGCCCCGGTTCCACGGCGCCGAGAGCGTCCTGCTGGCCACCGCGATGCTCGGTGCGACGGTGATGCCGCACGCGGTGTACCTGCATTCCGGGCTGGCACGCGACCGGCACGGGCACCCGCCTGCCGGCGCGGCACGCCGACTCCTGCTGCGCGCGACGCGCTGGGACGTCGGCATCGCCATGCTGATCGCCGGTGCGGTCAACATGTCCATGCTTCTGGTGGCGGCCACCAACCTGCAGGGCCGGGCCGACACCGACTCGATCGAAGGCGCGCACGCCGCGGTGCGCGAGACGCTGGGCCCGACGGTCGCACTGTTCTTCGCGATCGGCCTGCTCGCCTCGGGTCTGGCGTCGACATCGGTCGGGGCCTACGCCGGGGCGATGATCATGCAGGGACTGCTGCGCAAGTCCTTCCCGTTGCTGGTGCGCCGCCTCGTCACCCTGATCCCCGCCCTGGTGGTGCTGGGCATCGGTGTCGATCCCAGCCGCGCGCTCGTCATCTCCCAGGTGGTGCTGTCGTTCGGGATCCCGTTCGCCCTTGTACCGCTGGTTCGCCTGACGAGTAACCCGGCCCTGATGGGCTCGGACACCAACCATCGCCTCACCTCGGTGCTCGGGTGGAGCGTCGCGGCGGTCATTACGATTCTCAACGTGGTCCTGATCTACCTGACGCTCACCCGGTAATGCGGGATCGGCATCCGTATTTCGCTTACGGGTCCAACCTCTGCATCCAGCAGATGGCCCTGCGATGCCCCGACGCCGCCGATCCGCGCCCGGCGGTGCTGGCCGACCACGACTGGCTGATCAACGAACGCGGAGTGGCCACCGTCGAGCCGTTCACCGGCAGCGCGGTGCACGGGGTCCTGTGGTGGCTGTCCGACCGCGACCTGGCCACCCTCGACAGCGCCGAAGGAGTGCCCAGCCGCTACCGGCGTGACCGGCTGATCGTGCACACCGACGACGGGCCCTCACCGGCGTGGGTCTACATCGACCACCGCACCGAACCCGGACCACCCCGGCCCGGCTATCTCGAGCGGATCATCGACGGCGCCCACCACCACGGACTGCCGCAGCGCTGGATCGACTTCCTGCACCGCTGGGATCCGGCGCACTGGCCCAAACCGGCTTCGCTACGCAATCACTCTGGCCCGCAATCGCTTTCGGAACTGCTCGATGATCCCGGAGTCGTCGAGGAGTGCCGGCTGCGATCCCGCTTCGGCTTCCTGGCCATCCACGGCGGCGGGCTGGAGCAGATGACCGACGTGATCGCCGAGCGCGCCGCCGACGCCGCGGGCGCCTCTGTCTATCTCGTGCGTCATCCCGCGGGCTATCCGCACCACCTGCCGTCCGCGCGGTATCTCGCCGAGGAGTCCGCGCGGCTGGCGGCGTTCCTGGACCACGTCGAGGTCGCGGTGTCGGTGCACGGCTACGGGCGCATCGGCCGCAGCACGCACCTGCTGGCCGGCGGCGGCAACCGCAACCTGGCCGCCCACCTCGCCGAGCACATCGACGTGCCCGGCTACCAGGTCGTCACCGACCTCGACCACATCCCGGCCGAACTGCGGGGCCTGCATCCCGACAATCCCGTCAACCGGGTTCGCGGCGGCGGCACCCAACTGGAGCTGTCCTCGAGGATCCGGGGGATCAGCCCGCGCAGCCAGCTACCGGACTCCGACGGCCTCTCCCCGGCCACCTCGGCACTGGTGCAGGGTCTGGTGACCGCCGCCCTTCGTTGGCCCGGCTGAAAAACCACCCTCGTCCGACCCATCCGACCGCTGCAGTGCTCCGAATAGTGGATGTGGAACAGATGAGCACCCGTGGAGACCACCAGATGCTGACTCCTGCGCTGTACCGGACTCGGATCACTCATCTGCGCAGATCGCCCGTACACCACTACAACGAACGCAGCAGCTACAGCTGGTACGTCGACGTCGACGCCCTGCCCCGCGTTCCGTGGTGGCTGCGGCCCTTCGCGCGGTTCGAGGCCGCCGACCACTTCACCGGCGCCGACAGCGAAACACTGCGCCAGCGGGTCGACGCGTTCCTCGCCGACAACGGCATCTACCTCAACGGCGGCCGGGTGACCGCGCTGCTGATGCCGCGCGTTCTGGGCCGGGCCTTCAACCCGCTGAGCCTGTTCTGGTGCCACGACGCCGACGGCGCCCTGCGCTGCGTCATCGCCGAGATGCACAACACCCACGGCGAGCGGCACGCCTACCTGCTGCCCCCGGATCAGGACGCCCCGGCGATGGTGAACAAGACCTTCTACACGTCTCCGTTCAACGGCGTCGACGGCTACTACCTGATCCGCGCGCCGCGGCCCGACGAGAAGCTCGATCTGACCTTGTCGCTGCACCGCGAGAACCAGCCCGCGCTGGTGGCCACTGTGCGTGGGTCGCGGCGGCGGGCCGGCATCGGCCAGATCGTGCGGCTTCAGTTCCGTTCGCCGCTCGCACCGCAGATGGCGGCGCTGAGCCTGCGCGTGCAGACGATGATCCTGCGACTGCGCGGCGTGCCCGTCGTGCCGCGGCCCGCGGCCCAGCCCGACCGTGTTCCGCAGCCCGTGAGCGTGCATCCGGCAGCCGGCGGCTGGACCCCGACGAACCGGTCGTGGATGCCGTCGTGACGAGTCTGCTTGACCCGCCGGTTAAGCTTCGGCTCGATGCCAGCGACAACCAGCGGACGGCGACGGTGACGTCGACCGATCTCGACGGGCTGCTGCGCCGCGTCGCCCAGCGCGATGCCGACGCCTTTGCCGCCTTCTACGACGCCACCCGAGCACGGGTGTATGGCCTGGTCACGCGAGTTCTGCGCGACCGTGGCTACAGCGAAGAAACGACCCAGGACGTCTACCTGCAGGTATGGCGGACCGCGGAGAGCTATGACCCCGCGTCGGGCACCGCCCTGGCGTGGCTGCTGACCCTGGCCCACCGCCGCGCGGTGGACCGGGTCCGCTCCGAGCAGGCCGCCAGTCAGCGCGAGTCGCGCTACGGTGCGTCCACCGTGGAGCCGCCGACCGACAACGTCAGTGACGCGGCGGTGGCCAGCGATGAACGGCGCCAGGTCGCGGCATGCCTCGACGGGCTGACCGACATCCAGCGCGAGTGCATCGAACTCGCCTATTACCAGGGCATGACGTACGTGCAAGTTTCCGAGCGGTTGTCGGCAAATCTTGCGACAGTGAAGTCGCGCATGCGCGACGCGTTGCGCGGCTTGCGCAATTGTCTGGGTGTGCGATGAGGATGCGGCGATGACTCAACCACACGACGGAGTCCAGGACGGCGACCTGCTGGACCTGGCGGTGCCCTATGCCTTGCATGCGCTGCCCGACAGCGAGCGCGACGAACTCGAGGGCCGGCTGGCGCACGCCGCCCTGCACGAGGCCGACGCCTTCTACGACGAGGTGCGCGCGGTTCGCGAGACGATGGCTCTGGTGTCCTCGGCCGGTGCGGCAGAACCGCCGGCCGATCTGCGCCAGCGGCTGCTGTCCCAGGTTGCCGACGACAACGTCCGCACACTTCCCACCGCGCGCCAGGACTCCGGCGCCCGGCGGCGCACGGCGCTGCTGACCGCGGCGGCCGCCGCGGTGATCGGTTTGGGTGCAGTCGGGGTCGGGGTGTCGTTGTGGCCCAAGCCCGCGCAGCCCTCGACCGCGCAGCAGGTGTTCGCGGCACCGGACGTGCACACCATCTCCGGCGACATTCCCGGTGGCGGCACGGCGACGGTGGTCTTCTCCCGGGACAAGAACGCCGGCGTGCTCGTCATGAACGACGTGCCGAAACCCAAGCCCGGCACCGTCTACCAGATGTGGTTGGTCAGCGACAAAGGCGAGACCTCGGCCGGAACGATGGACGAGAAGGCCGTGGCGCCGTCGACCACGGCGGTGCTGTCCGACCTGGGTAACTCCAAGGCGCTGAAGTTCACCGTCGAGCCGGGCACCGGTTCAACCCAGCCGACCGGCCAGGTGGTCGCCGAGCTTCCGCTCATCTGAGCTCGGTCAGGCCAGTCGCACCGTCGCCGCGGCGGCGACGGCGACGACGTCGGCGATCTCCCCCCGGGTTCGCCACGCCTGGCGCTGGCGCATCGCGCCGTTGCCGTCCTGAAGCAGCCGCGCCACTTCCGCGCGCACCCACTCGTCGTCACCGAGTTCCTGCAGCGCCGCCTGCAGGGTCGTCAGCCACATGCCCAGAACGCGTGAGGTCGGCGCGCTCGCGCAGTTGTCGGCGACGTCGGAGTTCTTGGCCACCGGCTCGCCGGTGTGCGGGTCGACGAGGAGGAACTCCTCCTCTACCCCGACGCTCGGAGCGTTCATGACCAGGGGGATGCCCCCGCAGGCGTTCTGCCAAACTGTGCCGCGGACCGAGACCGGCCCTGTTGCGGAGTCCGCGCCTGTCCTAGCGTCACCGGGGTGGCCAGAGACTTTCGGTTCGGCATCGGGGTGCGATCGGTCAAGGTGCGGACCAAGCTTCGCAACACCGTGCGACGGTTCGAGGATCTGGGCTTCGACGTCCTGCACGTTCCCGACCATCTGGGTCGCTTCGGGGTGCCCGCGCCGTTCCCGACCATGGTGGCCGCCGCCGAGGCGGCGCCAACGATGCGGGTCGGCACCTTCGTCCTCAATGCCGCGTTCTACAGTCCGGCGCTGCTGGCGCGCGACGCCGTCGCGGTCGATGTGCTCTCCGGAGGCCGGTTGGAGCTGGGCCTCGGAACCGGTTATGCGCGTGACGAATTCGAGGCGGCCGAGATTCCCTATCCGAGTGCGGGTCAACGGGTCGACCATCTGCGGCACGTCACGACCTACCTGAAGGAGACGGCTCCGTCGATCCCGATCCTCATCGCGGGCAATGGCGATCGGGTGCTGCGGATCGCGGCCCAGCACGCCGACATCATCGGTCTCACCGGTGGCGGTGTGCCCACCTCGCCGGAAGAGGACCCGCTGGCCGAGCGGATCGCCTTCGTGCGCGATGAGGCGGGCGAGCGATTCGCCGACCTGGAACTCAACATCGCGATCACCGGTGTGCCGGCCGATTCGTCCGGCGTGCCGGATCTCACACTGACCCGGGCCTACGAACCGAAAGCGAGCGACGAGCAACTGCTGGCTCTGCCGACGGTGCTGACCGGCACACCCCGCGACATCGCCGACACGCTGCGGATGCGGCGGGAACGGTACGGGCTGACCTACTTCACCGTTCAGGACTACCACGCGGAGTACTTCGCCAAGGTCATCGCCGAACTGCGCTGAGCCTCGAACCCGGCGTGGTTTGCTCCGCGGGATGCACGGGAATGGCCTCTGGACAGGAGGAATCGGGCGGTGACGGCGCTACAGGACTATCGAATGTGGGAGCAATACATCGGGGGCGAGGAGCAAGTGGTCTTGCGGCAATGCGCCCAGGGCGTGCTTGTCGCGCTGAAACGGTGCAGTCTGGATGCAGCAGAAGGTGAGATAGCCCGGGCTTCGAACCGGCATCGGCTCGATCGCGACCGCGTCGCGCGGGCCCTGGTACGGCTGGCCCAGGACATCGAACCCGAAGCCGACAGCAACGCGACCGCCGTCGCACGATACGAGTGGGGCGCGCTGCTCCCGCAGAGGAGGTGAGCATGATCCGCCGTTTGGCAGCCTGGATCCGCAAGGGATACCCGACCACCGCGCCCGAGCGCGGCCACTGCTACCTGATCGCGCTGTGCGGCCTGGACGGGACCGCCCGCTAGGTCCGCCAGGTCCGCTAGGTCGCCCACCCTGCCCGCCGCCGCGCGTACACTCGGCAGCCGGTAGATGGAGGGTTCGGCCGATGAAAATCATGCGCAAGCTTCTGGCAGGCGCTGCGGCAACGGCGGCGTTGGCGACGATTCCCGCGGCGATCGCCCCGGCCACCAGCAGCGCCGATGTGTGCGCCAGCGCCGGTCGGCGGATCAGCGTCAGTGGCTGCGCCAACTTGGGCGACGTGATGGCGCCGTGGGTGCCGCCGCCGGCCTACTACGCGCCGATGCCGGAGGACTATCCCCCGCCGCCGCCGGCCTACGTGCCGCCTCCGCCGCCACTGCCGAACGTGAACGTGTGCGCAAACGTCGGCAGGCGCATCAGCGTCAGCGGCTGCATCTGATCGAGCGCGGGCCAGCGGCTCGGGCGCGGTAAGCTGCCAGCCGGTCCGCCCTCGTAGCTCAGGGGATAGAGCACGGCTCTCCTAAAGCCGGTGTCGCAGGTTCGAATCCTGCCGGGGGCACGTCAGGGGCACTTCAGCCCGTATTTTTGCGGGCATCGCGCGCGAATCCATCGTTTATTCATCGCTTATGGCGCGGTCAAGCAAGTCAGCAACCGCGCTGTGCGCCCGGCCACGGGCCATGTACTTGTCCTGAGTCATGCTGATCCGCGAGTGGCACAGGTGGTCAGCGCCGATCCGCGGCGACAAGCGGAACTTTCGAGGCGGACTTTCGCAACACCGTGGCCACGGAATTCTCGAGTCGGGCGGGCGTCCCGACAGGTGCCTCGTATGTGGTCTATTCCGAGACGGTGGCCAATGCTGCTCGGGCTTGGTCGATTTGGCCGTAGGCGTAGGCCACCATCTCTGCGGTGGTCATCGCCTCGCCCTTGCGGGCGAGCGATTCGTAGGCCTGATCACCGAGGGCTTCACGCAGGTGGGCGATCGCGGTGATGATTTCGGGGACGCCCACCCGCCCTAAGGGTGTGGCGGCGAATCCGCTGATGGCGGAGGCCGGTTCATAGAGTCCGAGCCGGTCGAAGACGACGACCAGGACTGCTAGCGGAAGGGACATGAGGGAGACGCTGCCGGAGTCGTAGTAGTGACGGATCGCCGAGGTGAGGTAGTCGAAGGTGTCGGTGGGCTGGCCACGGGCCGCTGCCAGCCTCGACAGAACGATCGCACTGAGTGATTCGACCCATCGGTTCCCGCTGTCTAGGGCGATCTTCAGGCCCCGGCGGGCGACGTCATACGCGGCGACGGGGTCGACGGCGGTCTGGGCATAGCTGTAGGCGGTCAGGGCCCAGGCAGCCGCCCGGGGATTGCCGGTGGCCTCGGCGACGGCGAGCAGGCCCTGCGAGGCGGCGATCGCCTCGTCAGTGGCCCCGGCGGCGGTCAGCGCGACAACCAGGCCAGCTCGCATGAAGGTGTGAGCACCCGGGGTTCGTGCGATGACCGTGCGGCACAGCTCGATGAACCGCTCAGGCTGACCAATCGAGAGGTACCCAGTGCCGGACAAGGATTCGAACTCGTACGCGACCGGGTCGTACCGTCCGCTCTCGATGGCTGCCGAACCGGCCTCGGCATAGCCGAGGAACTCATCGATTCGCCCGGCGTTATAACACTGGGCGGCCATCAAATAGAGATGCGCCAGTCGCTGATGGTCGACCTCCTGGGCGGGTTCGAGGAGTTCCTCGGCCCATCCGACGGGCTCGTACTGGTCGACCCACTTCCCGAGGAATGTCGCGGAGACGGCGATGGCAGCGGCGGTATCGAGGTCATCGTGGTCGGCGGCCCAGCGGAACGCGGCGCGTAGGTTGGCCAGCTCGACGTCCAGCCAGGTGTAGGCCTCGCGCTGCCTAGGGCTGTCCCACAAGGACAGGACCCTGCTTTCCTGGTCGGCGAAGTAGCGGGCGTGGGCGGCGTGGGCCTCATCGGCCTCACCGGTCTGGGTGAGGTGGTCGTCGGCGAACTGGCGGATGGTCTCCAGCATCGAGTACCGGGTCCGCCCTGAGGAGCGGTCGGCGACCAGCAGCGACTTGCGCACCAGGGCATCGAGGAGGTCCAGGGTGGCGAACTCATCCTCGGAGCCGCTGACCGCGCAGGCACCGGCCAGGTCAAACCCCCCGGCGAACACCGAACACCGCCTCAGCAGCCTCTGCTCGGCCTCATCCAGCAAGTCGTAGGACCACCCCACCGCTTGGCGCAGCGTGTGGTGACGACCCTGTCCTCGGCGTGATCCGACCAGGAGCCGGAACCGGTCATCGAGGCGATCACGCATCTCGGTCGCAGTCATCGAGGCCATGCGGGAGGCGGCCAGCTCGATCGCTAGTGGAATCCCGTCCAGGCGGCGACAGATCTCGACGACCGCGTCGGCCTCATCTCCGGCGAACGCGGTGCCGGGTGCGACAGCTTGAGCACGTTCCATGAACAGGGTCACTGCGGCGGAGTCGACGCCGGTGGTGTCCAGGGCTGGCAGCGGCCAGAGTTGCTCGTCGGCCACCTGTAGTCCTTGTCGGCTGGTGGCCAGGATGCTCACCGTGCTCGAGCGGGACAGGACGTTCTCGATCATCTCGGCGGCGGCGTCTGTCAGGTGTTCGCAGTTGTCGACGAGGAGCAGCCGGGAGCGGCCCTCCAACGCGGCGGCCACACTGTCGGCCAGACTCAGGCCGGGCTGCTGGATGATGCCGAGCACAGCGGCGAAGGCCTCGGGCACCGCCGCCGGGTCACCGACCGGGGCCAGCTCAATGACCCACACCCCGTCGGGGTAGTTGTCTGCGGAGCGGGCTGCCACCTCCAGAGCCAGGCGGGTCTTGCCAACCCCACCCGGACCGGTCAGCGTCACGACCTGATGCCCCTTCAGGGCAGTGGCCACCTCGCCGAGTTCCTTCTCACGTCCGATCAGGCTGGTGGTCGGCGGGCGCAGGTTGCCGGTCGCCGGATCTTGGGTTGTCAGGGGCGGGAACTCGGTGCGCAGGCCGGCGGCACGAACCTGGAATACCTGCACCGGCTCGGTGATGTCCCGCAGCCGCCGCGACCCCAGGTCAAGCAGGTCCACCCCGCGCAGCAGACCCGCGGTTAGGCCGTCGAGCAGGATCTGCCCACCGTGCCCGGCGGCCATCACCCGGGCCGCCCGGTTGAGCACCGCGCCGAAGTAGTCGTTCCCGCGCAGTTCGGCCTCCCCGGTCGAAATCCCTATCCGCACCGGCAATTCGAGTACCTGCTGGGCGGAGACCGCAGCGTCGATGGCGGCCTTGGGTGAGGTGAAGACGGCGCAGACCCCGTCGCCGGTGTGTTTGAACACCCGGCCCCCTTGGGCCTCGATCGCCCGCCGTAGTACGTCGTCGTGGTCGGCCAGAGCGGCCCGCATCACCTCCGGGTCAGCCTCCCACCGCCGTGTCGAGCCTTCGATGTCGGTAAACAGGAACGTGACGACCCCTGAAGGCGCCGCCCCGCTCTCCGCACGGCCGTTCATCGAGGCTCAGTCCGCGATGCGCGGGATCCCCACGTCGATCCCGGCGCGGTCATGTCATCGCCTCGGCGATTGCCATGTGGCCCTCGAAACCGAGTTCAGTAGCCATCTTTCGGTACCGATCGGCGAACTCGCGGTAGGTGCCCTCGTCGCGAAAAGCCCTTGCCAGCAGCGCCCGCAGGCGAAGCAATGGCAGTTCGTGCAGCACGAACCCGGGATCGGTGGGCACCGCCGCCAACCGGTCGATCGCGGCCTGGGCCGTCTGCAGGTCGCCGTCGCGGTCGCGGCTTAGCAGGGACTCCACCAGAACGGTGGTGGCCGGCCCGTGCAATATCATCTCGCCCGTGCTGAGCAGAGTGTCTATGACCGAGCGGGCGGCATCGATGGCACCGGCGAGGTCGCCGAGTCGTGCCTTCTCTTTTGCGGTCTGGATATCCGCCAGCAGCACCGCGGTCATGGTGAAACGCCGCCCGAGCCGATCTCCCCGGCAATCACCACCTGACCCGAATTCAGGCCCACGCGCAGCTGCAGGTCGATGCCGTCCGCGCACCGGACGTCGACCGCCAAGCGTTCGGTCTCCGTTTGGATATCCAGCGCGGCCAGACATGCGCGAAAAGCGTGATCCTCCAACGCCACTGGCGCGCCGAACACCGCCATGACGCCGTCCCCGGTGAACTTGTCCACCGTGCCGCCGTAGCGCTGCCACGACGGCCGCGCAGCAGGTCGTCAACTCGGTCATGATCTCGGCCAACCGCTCAGCCCCGACAGCTCTCGCGATGTCCATCGAATGCACGACGTCGGCGAACAGGACGGTGACTTGCTTGTACTCGGCGCGGGTCTCGGCGTGATCGATTGGGGAGCCATACCCGTGGCAGAACCGGGCATGGTCCAACGGCTCGGTGCCACACGTCCGGCACGCTGCTACGGCCGTCATCCGACCCCCCGCCGATCCACGGCCCCCAGCGTTTCCTGGGGTGATCAAAGGATAGGCCGTTGGGCACCCCGCGTTCAGTCATTGGTGTTCACCGTGAGCGACACCGAGACGAAGTTCTGAGACCCTCGTATGTCGTCTATTCCGAGACAGCTTCAGTTCTGCTCGGGCCTGGTCGATCTGGTCGTAGGCGTAGGCCACCATGCCGGACGTGGTCATCACTTCACCCTTGCGGGCAAGCGATTCGTAGGTGCTCTCGCCGAGGACATCGCGCAGGTGGGCGATCGTCGTGTTGAGCTGGGGCAAGCTCGCATACGTGAAGGCGGTTGCGGCGAACCCGCTGATGGTCGCGGCCTCTTCGAGGTGTCCGAGGCTGTCCAATACACATGTGAGGATTGCCAGCGGGTTTTGCAGGTTGGCTGTGTTGCCAGCGTCGTAGTAGTGGCGGATCGCGACGATCAGATAGTGGAGAAATTCGACAGGGTAACGGTCGGTAGGCGCGACGATCCCCATCGCGGCCGCTGCTGCCGATTCCATCTGTCCGTTGCCGCTGTCCCGAGCGACGGTCAGGGCTCGGCGCAGGGCATCGTAAGCGGCGACAGGATCGGTGTCGTGGTAGGCAAGGCCGTGCGCTAAGAGCGCGAAGCAGACCGTCATCGGATTTTCGGCGGTGTCGGCCGAGGCGAGCAGCCCGTCCGAGGCCGCCATCGCCTCATCACCCTTACCCGAGAAATACAACGCCATAACCAGACATGCGCGGCTGATCGTATGAGGGCCTGGCGTCGCCGCGATCGCGCGGCGGCACACCTCGGCCCACCGGTCGGACTGACCGGCGTGGCTGTACACAACACCCGTCGAGACTTGTAGTTCGTAAGGGACCTCGGCGAATCCGCCGCTCTGCGATATCTGTGGCTGGCATCTAGGTAGCCGACGGCGTCATCGACCCGTCCGGTCATGTAGCACTGTGCGGCCACCACGTAAAGATCCGCAAGCCGAGGGTGATCGACGGCGCGGGCGGCCTCGATCAGCTCTTCGGTCCAGGCGACGGGTTCGTAATTTTCGACCCATTACGCCGAGGATCGCCGCGTAGGTCGCGATGGTCGCGGCGGTGTCGAGGCCGCCTTTGTCGGCGGCCCACCGAAACGCCGTGCGCAGGTTGGCCAGCTCTGCGTCGAACCACGTCGTACGCTTCCCGCTGGCGGGGGCTGTCCCACAGGGCCATGATGTCGGTTTCACGTCCGGCGAAGTAGCGAGCATGCCGGGTTCGAGCCTCGGTGGCCTCGCCACGAGCGACGAGTTGGTCTTCGGCGAACTGGCGGATCGTCTCCAGCATTGAGTAGCGGGTGTGTCCTGAGGAGCGGTCGGCCACCAGCAGCGACTTACGCACCAAGGCATCGAGGCGATCCAAGACTCGTGTACTCATCCCCGGAATCTGCCACCGCGCAGGCACTTTGGAGGTCGAAGCCACCGGCGAAGACCGAACACCGATCGAGAAGAACCTTCTCGTCCTCGCCGAGCAGGTCGTAAGACCACGCCACCGCATGACGCAGCGTCTGGTGGCGCGCCAGGCTGCGCCGAGACCCCACCAGCAGCCGGAACCGATCATCGAGACGATCCCGGACCTCGCTGGCAGTCATCGACGCCATGCGGGAGGCCGCCAACTCGATCGCCAAGGGGATGCCGTCGAGGCGACGACAGATCTCCACGACCGCATCCGCCTCACGGGGCCGAGCTAGCGAGAAGTCCGACACCACACGTTGGGCACGATCGACGAAAAGTTCGACCGAGGCGGATTCGGTCCCGGAGTCGATGTCCAGCGACGGGACACGCCATAACTGTTCATCGGCGACCCCCAGTCCTTCGCGACTGGTCGCCAGAATCGTTACCGTCGCCGAGGCGGCCAGGATCGCCTCCACCAGATCGGCAACGCTGTCGACAACGTGCTCACAGTTATCGAACACCAGCAGTCGCGACCGACCCTCCAATGCACCGGCCACCGACTCAGTCACTGTCCGGCCCGGCTGCTGGACGATGCCCAACACCGCCGCGACAGCGTCGGCGACCGCCGCCGCGTCGGTGACAGCCGCCAGCTCGAAAAGCCAGACCCCGTCGGAAAACTCATCACCCAGCCGCGCCGCGACCTCGGTCGCCAGACGGGTCTTGCCGACCCCGCCCACCCCGGTCAACGTCACCAGCCGATGAGCCTTCACAGCGGCTTGCAGCTCGGCGACCTCCGACTCGCGTCCGATGAGGCTGGTGGTCGGGACCCGCAGGTTCCCGCTCACCGCGTCCAAGGTGGCAGGGGCGGGAACTCGGTGCGCAGGCCCTCGGCGCGAACCTGAAACACTTGCACCGGTTGGGTGATGTCCCGCAGCCGGCGCGATCCCAGGTCAAGTAGGTCCACCCCGCGCAGCAGCCCCGCTGTCTGGCCGTCGAGCAGGATCTGCCCGCCGTGCCCGGCGGCCATCACCCG
>CAVXWQ010000019.1:0-83986 GCA_963765445.1 uncultured Actinomycetota bacterium | reverse complement strand
CGCAATAATTGGCACCGCTGTGGATACCGAGCCGACGAGGGGAGCCGACGTGAGCGACGCGGGAGTCCTCGGCCTGTTCCCGCCCGGCAGCCGGCCGACTACGACGGCGGCCTGACGGTCGGCGGCTGCCGGCTGGACGCGATCGCCGCCGAGTTCGGCATCCCGGTGATCGTGATCGACGAACTCGCCCTGCGCCGCCGGGCTCGCGAGTACCTGGCGCCTTCCGTGACCGCTGGCCCCGGTCAACGTGGCGTTCGCGTCGAAAGCGTTCCCCTGCACCGCAATTCAGCGACTATTGATCGAAGAGGGTCTGCATCTCGACGTCGCAGGCGGGGGAGAGGTGATCACCGCGTTGGCCGCAGGCGCGGATCCGGCCCGAATGCTGTTGCACGGCAACGCCAAGACCGACGAGGAGCTGGAGCTGGCTGTCGGCAACGGGGTCGGGCTGGTGGTCGTCGACAACTTCGACGACATCGACCGGCTGGAACGCATCGTCGAACCGGGCCGCCGTCAGGGATGTCTGGTGCGGGTGGTTCCCGGGATCGGCGCCGACACCCATGCCGCGATGGCCACCGGGCATGCCGGCTCGAAATTCGGCCTGCTGCCCGCCGATGCCCGCATCGCGATCGACCGGATCCGGCGCAGCCGGGTGCTGCGCTGCGACGGCGTGCACACCCACGTCGGCTCCCAACTGCTCGACGTCGGGCAGCTGGCGGCGGCGGTGGAGCCGGTCGCCGAGTTGGGCAGCTTCGACGTCTACGACTTCGGCGGCGGGCTCGGCGCCCGCTACACCTACGGCGACCACCCTCCCTCGGTGGCCGAGTACGCGCAGACGATGCTCGACACCGCCCGCGCGCTGATTCCCGCCGACGCCCGCGTCATCGTCGAACCGGGCCGGTCCATGGTCGCCGCCGCCGGCTGCACGGTCTACCGGGTCACCACCGTCAAGCGCGGGCCGATCACCCATGTCGCCGTCGACGGCGGGATGGGCGACAACCTCGAGGTGTCGCTCTACGGCCAGCGGTTCGAGGCGACCCTGGTCGCCCGGGTGGGCGGCGGCGAGACCGTGAGCCTGGTGGGCCGGCACTGCGAGTCCGGTGACCAGCTGATCGACGCTGTGCCGCTTGACAATCCGACAGTGGGCGACCTGTTGGCGGTTCCCGTCACCGGGGCGTACTGCTACACGATGTCGAACCAGTACAACGGCGCTCGGCGCATCCCGGTGGTGTTCGCCGCCGACGGCGACGCCCGGCTGGTGGTGCGCCGTGACACCTGGGCGGACCTGCTGGCCCGCGATGTGCCGTTCTCAGCGCACGGCGGGTAGCGCGGACTCCGCGTCCGTCTCGTCGGCGTGAGTCTGCTTGCCGCCGATGAACAACGCCAGCGCGGCACCGACCAGGCACACGATCACCGTGATGAAGAAGATCGAGCCGTACTGCATGGCGAAGGCCGTGCGGTATCGGTGTGCCTCTCCGGCGATCTTGGCGGCCAGGCTGTTTCCGCCCGCGGCAGGCAGGGTCGCGAGGATCTGGTTGAACCGGTACAGGCCCCACGCGGTGAGCGCCGCGACCCCGATCAGCATGCCGGTCATGCGGGCCACCACGACGAGCGAGGACGCGATGCCGTGCTGGGCCGAGGGGACCACGCGCAGCGCCGCCGAGGTGAGCGGACCGATGACCAGGCCCAGCCCGAGACCGGCCAGCGCCAGGTCGGTGTCGAGCACCGGCAGCGACAGCGGGCCCAGGTGATGGCGGGCGGACAACACGTCGATTCCCCACTTCGACACCAGGTAGTAGGCGCCCGCGGCGATGAGCATGCCGACGACGGCCACCACCCGGTCGCCGATCCTGGTGGCGATCCAGCCGCCCACCAGGGCGCCGATCGGCAGCGCAATCAGGAAGTGCAGCAACAGGAATGCGGCCTCGGTCTGGTCCTTGCCCAGCACGCCCTGCCCGAACAGCTCGACGTTGACCAGCGTCACCATCAGCGCCGCGCCCGCGCACATCGAGGTGCCCAGCGAGGACAGGAACGGGCACGAACCGCACCCCGGCCGGTTCGATGAGCCGGGTGCGCGCGAAGCGTTCCCAGACCGCGAACGCGATCGCGGCCACGACCGCCCCGACCCACCAGCGGCAGGCCGTAGCTCGGCAGCACCTGCTTGCCGTCCGGGGCGGGGTTGTACAGGCCGATCACGGCCAGGCCCAGCGCGATCGCGAGCAGCACACCGCCCACCACGTCGACGCGCTGCGGATGGCCGCTGCGGTCATGGGACGGCAGGCTGAAGTGGATCAGCACCATCGCGATCACGGTGAGCGGCACGTTGATCCAGAACACGTCCTGCCACTTCGACAGCAGCAGGACCACGCCGATGCCGTACAGCGGGCCGAGCACGCTGCCGAGTTCCTGGGCGGCCCCGATCCCGCCGAGCACCGCCGCGCGGCTGCGGGCCGCCCACAGGTCGGCGGCCAGCGCGAGGGTCACCGGCAGCAGCGCGCCGCTGGCCACACCCTGGATGAGCCGGCCGATCACCAGCATCGTCAGGTCGGTCGACAGTGCGGTCACCACCGAGCCGACCGCGAAGGTCGCCAGGCTGAGCTGGAGGATGAGCTTGCGCCCGAAGCGGTCGGACAGCCGGCCCAGCAGCGGCATGGCCGCGATGTAGCCGAGCAGATACCAGGTGATGATCGGGGTGACCCGCTGGATCTTGTTGATCGGGATGCCGACGGTTTGCATGATGTCGGTCATGATCGTCACGACGACGTAGGTGTCGAGCGCGCCGAGCAGCACGGCCAGGCTGCCGGCCCCGATCGCGATGCGGCGGCTGCGGCCGCTGGTGTCCGCCCGTTCGGCGGCGGATTCGGCGGTGTCTTGCACTTCGGACATCAGACTCCGGCGGCGCTCAGACCGCGGGCTTGGTGACGGTCACCGGCTTGTCCCAGTCCGACAGGGTCAGCTGGACGCTGTTGCCGTCGCTGGGGTCGATCTTGGCCTGCACCAGCTGGTGGGGATCGTCCTTGCCGACCCACACCGTGGCGGGCAGCGGTCCGGTGGCCTTGATCTGCGGGATGAGCTTGTTGACCGCGTCGGCGGTGACCTTGCCGGCGATCCGCACGGTGTTCACGCCGTTGATGGTCTCGCTGGCCTGCGACTTGGCGTCGCTGATGCTGGCCAGCATGTTGGCCAGGCCGGTGTCCGGGTTCAGGATCACCGAGGGGTCGTAGATGTCGGCGGCCGGTCCCATGTCGAGCCAGCTGTTGGGGGTCAGCGCGGCGTAGAGGGTGCCCTCGAGGACCACCAGCTGGATGTCGACGTCGGAGCCGCCCATCGAGATCGTGGAGTTGCCCGAGACGGCGACGCTGGGCACGTTGGTCAGGTCACCGGTGAGTTTCTTGACGGGCAGCCCGTCGATCTTGCCGGTGACGGTGATCTCCAGGTGGGCGCTCTTGAGCGCCTTGGTGGTCTGGATGGACTGCTGCAGCAGGCCCGCGGCGTCGGGGAGGTTTTCCGCCGGTTTCGACGAGCACCCCGAGATCAGAAGGGCGGCCGTGGCGAACAGGGCGGCAAGGACGGCGAACAGTCGGCGGCGCGTCGGCATAGGGTGCATCGTAGTGGTCGGCGGCGGCCGACCCGTATTGGCGACGCCGGGGGTTGCCCAGTCGTGCCGGGTCGGTATGAGTGTGTGCATGGGCAGTGACCTGCAGTTTCGGCATGTGCCGGTGAGCACCGGCGACGGGGCCGCGGTGGTGGCGGCCATGGTGGCCGAGATGCGCGAACTGTATGACGGGCTCGACATCGAGGCCCCGGACATGCCGAAGGCCGGCGCGGCCGAGCTGGGGCCGCCCGGCGGCACCTTCCTGGTGGGCTACCGCGACGGCAGGCCGGTCTGCGGCGGCGGGATCAAACGGCTTGCCGGACGGCGCCTGTGAGATCAAGCGGATGTACGTCGTGCCCGACGAGCGGGGAAGGGCCTGGCCAGGGTGCTGCTGCACGCGCTGGAGGACGCCGCGCGCGGGCTGGGCTACCGGATCGCCCGGCTCGACACCGGGCCCCGGCAGCCGCATGCCCAGGGCCTCTACGAGGCCGAGGGGTACCGGACGGTGCCGAACTTCAACGGCAACCCGGTCGCCACGTTCTTCGGGGAGAAACGGCTGGATCCGGCCGGGGACTAGATTGAGGCCCGTGTTCACCGGAATCGTCGAGGAGCTGGGCGAGATCGTCGGCAAGGACGAGCTGGGCGACTCCGCCCGCTTCGTCATCCGCGGGCCCGTCGTCACCGCCGACGCCCGCCACGGCGACTCCATCGCCGTCAACGGCGTCTGCCTGACTGTCGTCGAGGTCTGCCCGACGGCCAGTTCAGCGCCGACGTGATGGCCGAGACGCTCGAACCGGTCCAGCCTGGCCGCCGTCGACGTCGGCGCGCGCGGTGAACCTCGAGCGCGCGGCGGCGGTCAACAGCCGGCTGGGCGGCCACATCGTGCAGGGCCACGTCGACGGCACCGGGACGTGATCTTCGCCGCACGCCGTCGCGAGCACTGGGAGGTGGTGCGCGTCGCGCTGCCCGACGACCTGTCGCGCTACGTCGTCGAGAAGGGCTCGATCACGGTCGACGGCATCTCGCTGACGGTGTCTGCGCTGCGGTCAGCGACTGGTTCGAGGTGTCGCTGATCCCCACCACCCTGGCCCTGACCACGCTGGGCCGCGCGCCGGTCGGCGACACCGGTCAACCTCGAGGTCGACGTGATCGCCAAGTATGTCGAGCGGCTGCTGGCGAACGTGGGCAATAACCCGCCGGTGCGGCGTGGTTCATACTGTGTGCAGCAGCATCACTTGGGACAGGCGGGCACGATGACGAGGCTGGACACCGTCGAGAGGGCGGTCGCCGATATCGCGGCGGGCAAGGCCGTCGTCGTCATCGATGACGAGGACCGCGAGAACGAGGGCGACCTGATCTTCGCCGCCGAGAAGGCGACGCCGGAGTTGGTCGCGTTCATGGTCCGCTACACCTCGGGCTACCTGTGCGTGCCGCTGGCCGGCGAGATCTGCGACCGGCTGGGACTGCTGCCGATGTACGCGGTGAACCAGGACAAGCACGGCACCGCCTACACCGTCACCGTCGACGCGAAAATCGGTGTGGGGACCGGCATTTCGGCCTCGGACCGGGCGACGACGATGCGGCTGCTCGCCGATCCGTCCAGCGTCTCCCAGGATTTCACCAAGCCGGGCCACGTGGTTCCGTTGCGCGCCAAGGACGGCGGCGTGCTGCGCCGCCCCGGCCACACCGAGGCCGCCGTCGACCTGGCCCGGATGGCCGGCCTGCAGCCCGCCGGCGCCATCTGCGAGATCGTCAGCCAGAAGGACGAGGGCGCGATGGCCCAGACCGACGAGCTGCGGGTCTTCGCCGACGAGCACGGCCTGGCCCTGATCTCGATCGCCGACCTCATCGAGTGGCGGCGCAAGCACGAGAAGCACATCGAGCGGATCGCCGAGGCGCGCATCCCGACCCGGCACGGCGAATTCCGCGCGGTCGGCTACAGCAGCATCTACGAGGAGGTCGAGCACGTCGCCCTGGTGCGGGGCGACATCGCCGGCCCGGAGAACGACGGCCACGACGTGCTGGTCCGGGTGCACTCCGAATGCCTCACCGGTGACGTGTTCGGCTCGCGGCGCTGCGACTGCGGACCGCAGCTGGACGCCGCGCTGGCCATGGTCGCCCGGGAGGGCCGCGGCGTCGTGCTCTACATGCGCGGCCACGAGGGCCGCGGCATCGGCCTGATGCACAAGCTGCAGGCCTATCAGCTGCAGGACGCCGGCGCCGACACCGTCGATGCCAACCTCGAGCTGGGCCTGCCCGCGGACGCCCGCGACTACGGGATCGGCGCCCAGATCCTGGTGGATCTCGGTGTGCGGTCGATGCGCCTGCTGACCAACAACCCGGCCAAGCGCGTCGGCCTGGACGGCTACGGGCTGCACATCATCGAGCGGGTGCCGCTGCCGGTGCGCGCCAACGCCGAGAACATCCGCTACCTGATGACCAAGCGCGACCGGATGGGCCACGACCTGACCGGCCTCGAGGACTACGACGAGGCGGTGCGGCTGCCCGGAGATCTGGGCGGCGCCCTGTGAGTGGAGCGGGCGACGGCGTTCCGGAACTTCCCGAGATGGACGCCTCGGAGTTGACGCTGGCCATCGTTGCCAGCACCTGGCACGCCAAGATCTGCAACGCCCTGCTCGACGGCGCCCGCCGGGTCGCCGACGACTCCGGCATCCCGAGCCCGACGGTCGTTCGGGTGCTCGGCGCCATCGAGATCCCGGTCGTCGCACAGGAACTCGCGCGCACGCATGACGCCGTCGTCGCGCTCGGAGTGGTGATCCGCGGACAGACACCGCATTTCGACTACGTCTGCGACGCCGTCACACAGGGCCTCACCCGGGTCTCCCTGGACGCGTCGACGCCGGTGGCCAACGGCGTGCTGACCACCGACACCGAGGAGCAGGCGCTCGACCGGGCCGGGCTTCCCGGCTCCGCCGAGGACAAGGGCGCGCAGGCCGCGGCCGCGGCGCTGTCGACCGCGCTGACGCTGCGCCATCTGCGGGCATGAGCCGATCCACCGGCGAATGGGATGTCGTGTTGCGGCCCCGGCTGACGCCGCTGTTCGCCTACGGCGCCGCGTTCATCATCGCCGACTGCCGGCGATCGTCGTGGGCTTCCTGTTCAATCTGCGCTACACCGGCGCCATCATCCAGCCCGCCGACCAGATTGCCGTGGCGTCGCTGGGCGTCATCATCGCCGCGGCCGTCCTGCTGCTGGCGCTGCCGCGGGTGCGGGTCGGTCCGGCCGGGATCGCCGTGCGCAACGTGGTTCTGGAGCGCCTCGTCCCGTGGAATGAGGTCGTCGACGTCTCGTTCCCGGAGGGCTCCCGGTGGGCGCGGGTCGACATCGCCGACTACGAGTACGTTCCCGTGCTCGCCATCCAGGCCGTGGACGGGGAACGCGCCGTCCGGGCGATGGACACCCTTCGGTCCCTGATGACCAAGTACCGGCCCGACCTCAGCCGAAGCTGAGCTCCCCACCTCGCCCGGACCGTCGCCGGGCACCTCGGTGAACCCGAAACCCTCGTAGAGCGACCGTGCGACATGTCGCCGGCCATGCGGCTCCGTCGGTAAACAGGGCGAACTGGGCGTGCTCACGCAGCCGCTGCTGCCAGCTGGCGGGCGTGAACCGCGATTCGGTCCGGTATTGCGCGCTGCCGGTGCCGAACGCGTCCGCTCCCGGCAGGTGCTGGGCACGTCGTCACCGTAGCGGCTGCCGGGCCGGGCCGTCCGACCCCGGTACTAACCTGAAGACCGTGCCCGATCCCGCGACGTACCGCCCAGCGCCCGGGTCCATTCCCGTCGAGCCGGGCGTCTACCGCTTCCGGGATCCCCACGGCCGGGTCATCTACGTCGGCAAGGCCAAGAGCCTGCGCAGCCGGCTGACGTCCTACTTCGCCGACCTCGCCGGCCTGCACCCGCGCACCCGCCAGATGGTGACCACCGCCGCGAAGGTGGAGTGGACGGTGGTCAACACCGAGGTCGAGGCCCTGCAGCTGGAATACAACTGGATCAAGGAATTCGATCCGCGGTTCAACGTCCGCTACCGCGACGACAAGTCCTACCCGGTGCTGGCCGTGACGCTCAACGAGGAGTACCCGCGGCTGTTCGTCTATCGCGGGCCCGCGGCGCAAGGGGGTCCGCTACTTCGGCCCGTACTCGCACGCCTGGGCCATCCGCGAGACCCTCGATCTGCTCACCCGGGTGTTCCCGGCCCGCACCTGCTCGGCGGGAGTGTTCAAGCGGCACAACCAGATCGGGCGGCCGTGCCTGCTGGGTTACATCGACAAGTGCTCGGCGCCGTGCGTCGGCCGGGTCAGCGCCGAGGAGCACCGCGAGATCGTCCTGAACTTCTGCGACTTCCTGTCCGGCAAGACCGACCGGTTCGCCCGCGAGCTGGAACACCGGATGAGCGCCGCGGCCGCCGAACTCGACTTCGAGCGTGCCGCCCGGCTTGCGCGACGACATCGGCGCGCTCAAGCGGGCGCTGGAGAAGCAGGCGGTGGTGCTCGGTGACGGCACCGACGCCGACGTGGTGGCCTTCGCCGACGACGAGCTCGAAGCCGCCGTTCAGGTCTTCCACGTCCGCGGCGGCCGGGTCCGCGGACAGCGCGGCTGGATCGTCGAGAAGCCCGGCGACCCCGGCGAGTCCGCCGAAGCGCGCTCGTCGAGCAGTTCATCACCCAGTTCTACGGCGACCAGTTCGAATTAGGCAGCGCGGCAGACGAATCCACCAACCCGGTGCCCAGGGAGGTGCTGGTGCCCTGCCTGCCGCCCAACTCCGACCAGCTGGCCAGCTGGCTGTCCGGACTGCGCGGCTCCCGGGTGGCGTTGCGGGTGCCGCAGCGCGGCGACAAGAAGGCACTGGCCGAGACCGTGCACCGCAACGCCCAGGAGGCGCTGCAGCAGCACAAGCTCAAGCGCGCCGGTGACTTCACCGCCAGATCGGCTGCGCTGCAGAACATTCAGGAGTCGCTCGGCCTGGCCGAGGCGCCGCTGCGCATCGAGTGCGTCGACATCAGCCACGTGCAGGGCACCGACGTGGTGGCCTCGCTGGTGGTCTTCGAGGACGGCCTGCCGCGCAAGTCCGACTATCGGCACTTCGCCATCCGGGAGGCCGCGGGCGAGGGTCGTTCCGACGACGTCGCCTCGATCGCCGAGGTGACCCGGCGCCGCTTCCTGCGCCACGTGCACGACCAGTCGATCCGAACGAGCTGGCTCCAGAAGGCAAGTCGCGCAAGTTCGCCTACCCGCCCAACCTGTACGTCGTCGACGGCGGCGCCCCTCAGGTCAACGCCGCACAGGCCGTGCTCGACGAGCTCGGCGTCGACGACGTGGCGGTGATCGGGCTGGCCAAGAGACTCGAGGAGGTGTGGGTGCCCGCCGAACCCGACCCGCTGATCATGCCGCGCAACAGCGAAGGTCTGTACCTGCTGCAGCGGGTTCGCGACGAGGCGCACCGCTTCGCGATCTCCTACCACCGCAGCAAGCGGTCCAAGCGGATGACGGCCTCGGCGCTGGACTCGGTGCGCGGGCTGGGGGAGTCCCGGCGCAAGGCGCTGGTGACCCACTTCGGCTCGCTGGCCCGGCTGCGCCAGGCCAGCGTCGAGGAGATCACCGCGGTGCCCGGGATCGGGGTCGCGACGGCCGCCGCGGTGCTGGAAGCGCTAGGGGTGTCGGCGGATTCGGAGGGATCGGCTGCGCAGGCCGACGAGGTCAGCGATGATCAGACTGCGCAGCAGGTATCCCGATGACAGAACACACCACAGGCGAAGACGTGCATACCCAGACGGTGGGCGAACCCGAATCGGGCATCGACGTGGTGTTGGTGACCGGGCTGTCCGGCGCCGGCCGCGGCACGGCGGCCAAGGTGCTCGAGGACCTCGGCTGGTATGTGGCCGACAACCTGCCGCCCGAACTCATCGCCCGGATGGTCGACCTCGGGCTGGCGGCGGGCTCGCGGATCACCCAGCTGGCGGTCGTCATGGACGTCCGGTCCAAAGGGTTCACCGGCGACCTCGACTGGGTGCGCAACGAACTGGCGACCCGCGACATCCACCCGCGGGTGCTGTTCATGGAGGCCTCCGACGACATCCTGGTGCGCCGCTACGAGAACAACCGGCGCAGCCATCCGTTGCAGGGCAACCAGACCCTGGCCGAGGGCATCGCGGCCGAGCGGACCATGCTCGCCCCGGTGCGGGCGTCGGCCGACCTGGTCATCGACACCTCGACGCTGTCGGTGCGCGCGCTGCGGGAGAGCATCGAGCGGGCGTTCGGCGGTGAGACGGTGGCGCAGACCAGCGTCACGGTCGAATCGTTCGGTTTCAAGTACGGCCTGCCGATGGACGCCGACATGGTGATGGATGTCCGGTTCCTGCCCAACCCGCACTGGGTCGACGAGCTGCGGCCGCAGACCGGGCAGCATCCGGCCGTCCGCGACTACGTGCTGAGCCAACCCGGCGCGACGGAGTTCCTGCAGACCTACCATCAGCTGCTGAAGCTCGTCGTGGACGGCTACAGCCGGGAGGGGAAGCGATACATGACCGTGGCCATCGGCTGCACCGGGGGCAAGCACCGCAGTGTCGCGATGGCCGAGGCGCTGGCCGGGCTGCTGGGCGGCAACGACCATCTGTCGGTGCGGGTGCTGCATCGGGATCTGGGCCGCGAATGAGCTGGCCGGCGGGCAGGAGCGAAGGCGACCGGGGAGACAAGCCCCCGCATCGTCGCCCTCGGTGGCGGCCACGGCCTGTACGCGACGCTGTCGGCGGCCCGCAGGCTGACCCCGCACGTCACCGCGGTGGTCACCGTCGCCGACGACGGCGGATCCTCGGGCCGGCTGCGCAGCGAGCTCGACATCGTGCCACCCGGTGATCTGCGAATGGCGTTGGCCGCCTTGGCATCCGACAGTCCGCACGGCCGGCTGTGGGCGACCATCATCCAGCACCGGTTCGGCGGCAGCGGCGCCCTGGCCGGCCATCCGATCGGCAATCTCCTGCTGGCCGGCCTCAACGAAGTGCTCGCCGACCCGGTCGCCGCGCTCGACGAACTCGGCCGCGTCCTGGACCTCAAGGGCCGGGTGCTGCCGATGTGCCCGATCGCCCTGCAGATCGAAGCCGACGTGGCCGGGCTGGAGAGCGATCCGCGGATGAGCCGGGTGATCAGCGGGCAGGTGGCCGTCGCCACCACGCCGGGCAAGGTCCGCCGGGTGCGGCTGCTCCCCGGCGATCCGCCGGCGACCCGGCAGGCCGTCGACGCCATCATGGCCGCCGATCTGGTGGTGCTCGGACCGGGCTCGTGGTTCACCAGCGTCATCCCGCACGTGCTGGTGCCGGAGCTGGCGGCCGCGCTGAAGGCCACCCGCGCGCGGCGGGCGCTGGTGCTCAACCTGGCCGCCGAGCCGGGGGAGACCGCCGGGTTCTCGACCGAGCGTCACCTGCACGTCCTGGCCCAACATGCGCCCGGTTTCTCCGTGCACGAGATCATCGTCGACGCCGCCCGGGTGCCGTCGGACCGGGAACGTGATCAACTTCGCCGTACCGCGAGCCTGTTGGAAGCGTCAGTTCAGTTTGCTGACGTGTCCAGACCTGGTACACCTTTACATGACCCGGCGAAGTTGGCCGCAGCGCTCGACGGTGTGCGCACACGGGGAGTCGCTTCCTCGCCGCCCACCGCCCCGACCGCCGCCCCGATGGAGGCCGGGGCGATGCGACAGGGGGACGGGTGAAGGGACTGAGCGGACCGAGAGGTGACGACCCGTGGCGATGACTGCCGAGGTGAAGGACGAACTGAGCCGGCTGGTGGTCAACTCCGTGAGTGCTCGCCGCGCGGAAGTGGCGTCGCTGCTGCGGTTCGCCGGAGGTCTGCACATCGTGTCCGGCCGTGTCGTGGTCGAGGCCGAGGTGGATCTGGGCATCATCGCCCGCCGGCTTCGCAAGGACATCCACGACCTCTACGGCTACAACGCCGTCGTGCACGTGTTGTCGGCGAGCGGTATCCGCAAGAGCACCCGCTATCTGGTCCGGGTCGCCAAGGACGGTGAGGCGCTGGCGCGCCAGACCGGTCTGCTCGACCTGCGCGGCCGTCCGGTGCGCGGCCTGCCTGCCCAGGTGGTCGGCGGCAGTGTCGGTGACGCCGAGGCCGCCTGGCGCGGAGCGTTTCTGGCGCACGGATCGCTGACCGAGCCGGGCCGCTCGTCGGCGCTCGAAGTCAGTTGTCCCGGACCGGAAGCCGCGCTCGCGCTGGTCGGGGCGGCCCGCCGGCTGGGGGTGAGCGCCAAGGCGCGCGAGGTGCGCGGCACCGACCGGGTCGTGGTGCGCGACGGCGAGGCCATCGGCGCGCTGCTGACCAGGATGGGCGCCCAGGACACCCGGCTGATCTGGGAGGAGCGGCGGATGCGCCGCGAGGTCCGGGCCACCGCCAACCGGCTGGCGAACTTCGACGACGCCAACCTGCGCCGGTCCGCGCGTGCCGCGGTGGCCGCCGCCGCCCGGGTGGAGCGCGCGCTGGAGATCCTGGCCGACACCGTGCCGGAGCACCTGGCCGCCGCGGGCAGGCTGCGGGTGGAGCACCGGCAGGCGTCACTGGAGGAACTGGGCCGGCTGGCCGATCCGCCGATGACGAAAGATGCTGTGGCAGGCCGGATTCGGCGCCTGTTGTCGATGGCGGATCGCAAGGCCAAGCAGGACGGCATCCCGGACACCGAGTCCGCCGTCACCCCGGACCTGCTCGAAGACGCCTAGGCGTCGCTCGAAACCTGCTCCACGGCAGTGATTTCCGGCTGATTGGCGCGTCAGTCGCCCAGCGGATGCCGCCGACCAGCACCCGTCCGGCGAGCCGGATTCCGGTGGCCTCCACCGGCGGTAGGTACGGCAGCCGCAACGGCATTCGGGCCCAGGCGGGCAGCATCGCCACCGAGGCCGATGCCAGGACGCCGTAGGGCACCCGCGCCAGCAGCGGCAGCGGCGGAGTGAGCAGCAGGAAGCGCGCCGCCTCGCGGGCGGCGTCGGTGCCGTGTAACTCGTTGCGGTAAGCGCTGATTCGCTCGGCCAGCTGGGCCTCGGTGCGCGGCGGGTCGGGCACCCCGAGTGCGTGGGCGATCCGCGCGGTGTCGGCGACGTACGCGTCGCGACCGTCCTGGTCGAGCGGCTGGGCGCCGTAGAGCTGATGGGCGAGCAGGAAGCTGTCGATCTCGGCGATGTGGACCCACTCGAGCAGGTGCGGGTCGTCGGCCCGGTACGGCCTGCCGTCGGGTGCCACGCCGTTGACCCGGCGGTGGATGCCGCGGACCCGGTCCACCGCACGCTGGGCGTCGGCGGCCGTGCCGAAGGTGGTCACGGCCAGGAAGGTGCTGGTGCGCTGCAGGCGGCCCCACGGATCGCCGCGGTAGTCGGAGTGTTCGGCGACCCCGGCCATCGCCAGCGGGTGCAGGGACTGCAGCAGCAATGCCCGCAGGCCGCCGACGAACATCGACGCGTCGGCGTGCACTCGGCGGATGGGCCGGTCCCCGGCGAACCAGCGCGGTCCCGGGGTGTTGTGGATCCGGTCGCGGTTCTGCGGACCCTCCGGGCCGGCGACCATCGCGAACAGCCCTTGCCCGAGGCGTTTTCGGAACGCACCGAGATCGGGGGTGCTCACCATTCCCCGACGCTACGCGTTGCGCGGAGTCGGTGTCGAACCCCTCGCGGGTTCGTTACGGTTTCGCCATGACCGGCGACGACGTGCTGCGCGTCGGCGCCGCGTTCCCCGATCCGCCGTTCAACTCCGACTGGTCCTCGGGCGCTCCGACCGACTCCGGACTCGACATCGACCTGATGGCCGCGATCGGGCGGCTCCTCGGCCGTGCCGTGGAATTCGTCCGGTATTCCGGCCGCGATTTCAACGGAATCTTCGACGCCCTGGATTCCGGCGAGTTCGACTGCGTCGCCTCGGGCACCACCATCACCGGCTCGCGTGCGCTCAAGGCCGCGTTCTGCGACCCGTACCTGATCTCGGGTCAGGCGCTGGCGGTGGACACCGCGCGGCTGCCCGAGGTCCGGTCGGTCGATGATCTCGAGGGCCTCACCGTCGGGGTGCAGCAGGGCAACACCAGCCAGCCGATCGCCAACCGGCTGATGGCCGAGGGGAAGGTGGCCCGGGTCAGGGTGTACGCGTACGGCAGCATCCGCACCGCGCTGCGCGACCTGACCACCGCCCGCTGTGATGCCTTCATGAAACTGGGCCCGGTGCTGGACGAACTGGTGCGCTCGCTGCCCGACGTCGAGGTCGTCCAGCGCGGCATCACCACCGAGAAGATCGCGATCGCCGTGCCCACCACCGACGCCGCACTGCTGGCCCGGATCAACGCCGCACAAGCCCAACTCGAGGAGAACGAAACTTTGCCGTCGATCCGGCAACGCTGGACCGGTTCGCCCCGGCTGGACCAGAGCGGCGCGTGATCGGAATCGATCCGACGGAGATTGCAACCGGTCGCGCACGCCGATGCGCACGCCACTAGGCTGACCTCGAGTACCCGAAGCAATTCAAGGAGACAGACGTGACGATCCGGGTTGGCGTTAACGGCTTCGGCCGCATCGGACGCAACTTCTACCGGGCCCTGGCCACCCAGCAGGCCGAGGGCAAGGCCAAAGACATCGAGATCGTGGCGGTGAACGACCTCACCGACAACGCGACTCTCGCGCACCTGCTGAAGTTCGACACGATCCTGGGCCGCCTGCCCGAGGACGTCAGCCTCGAGGGCGAGGACACCATCGTCATCGGCAGCACCAAGATCAAGGCGTTCGAGGTCAAGGACGGCCCGGCCGCCATCCCGTGGGGCGACCTCGGCGTCGACGTCGTCGTCGAGTCGACCGGCATCTTCAACGACGCCCGGGCCCGCGGACACCTGGAGTCGGGCGTGAAGAAGGTGATCATCTCCGCGCCGGCCAAGGACGAGGACATCACGATCGTCATCGGCGTCAACGACGACAAGTACGACGGCAGCCAGAACGTCATCTCCAACGCCTCGTGCACCACGAACTGCCTCGGCCCGTTCGCCAAGGTGCTCAACGACGAGTTCGGCATCGTGCGCGGTCTGATGACGACCATCCACGCCTACACCGGCGACCAGAACCTGCAGGACGGCCCGCACAAGGACCTGCGCCGGGCCCGCGCCGCCGCGGTGAACATCGTGCCC
The DNA here is from genome assembly GCA_963765445.1 of uncultured Actinomycetota bacterium. Lineage (GTDB taxonomy): Bacteria > Actinomycetota > Actinomycetes > Mycobacteriales > Mycobacteriaceae > Mycobacterium. The sequence continues at coordinate 69,225 of CAVXWQ010000019.1, read as the reverse complement.
ACCTCGACCGGCGCCGCCAAGGCCATCGGCCTGGTGCTGCCGGAGCTGAAGGGCAAGCTCGACGGCTACGCGCTGCGGGTGCCGATCCCCACCGGTTCGGTCACCGACCTCACCGTCGAACTGAGCAAGGAGGCCAGCGCGGCCGACATCAACGCCGCGATGAAGGCCGCCGCCGAGGGCAAGCTCAAGGGCATCCTCAAGTACTACGACGCGCCGATCGTGTCCAGCGACATCGTCACCGACCCGCACAGCTCGATCTTCGACGCCGGCCTGACCAAGGTGATCGGCAACCAGGCCAAGGCTGTGTCGCTGGTACGACAACGAGTGGGGCTACTCCAACCGGCTGGTCGACCTGGTCGCGCCTCGTCGGCAAGTCGCTGTAGCGGCTGAGCAGAACCGTGGCCGTCAAGACTCTCTCCGATCTGCTCGCCGAAGGCGTCGAAGGTCGGGGCGTGCTGGTGCGCTCCGACCTCAACGTCCCGCTCGACGAGCGACGGTGCGATCACCGACCCGGGCCGCATCATCGCCTCGGTGCCGACGCTCAAGGCGCTCTCCGACGCCGGTGCCAAGGTCGTGGTGACCGCGCACCTGGGCCGGCCCAAGGGCGCCCCGGACCCGAAGTTCTCGCTGGCCCCGGTGGCCGCCGCGCTCGGCGAGAAGCTGGGCAGGCACGTGCAGCTGGCCGGCGATGTGGTCGGCACCGACGCGCTGGCCCGCGCCGAGGGCCTGACCGACGGCGACGTCCTGCTGCTGGAGAACATCCGCTTCGACCCGCGGGAGACCAGCAAGGACGAGAACGAGCGACTGGGGCTGGCGAAGGCCCTGGTCGAGCTGGTCGGTGATGACGGCGCGTTCGTCTCCGACGGCTTCGGTGTGGTGCACCGCAAGCAGGCCTCGGTCTACGACGTGGCCGCGCTGCTGCCGCACTACGCGGGCACGCTGGTGGCCGCCGAGGTCAAGGTGCTCGAGCAGCTGACCAACGCCGGCGAACGCCCGTACGCCGTGGTGCTCGGCGGGTCGAAGGTGTCGGACAAGCTGGCCGTGATCGAGAACCTGGCGACCAAGGCCGACAGCCTGATCATCGGCGGCGGCATGTGCTTCACCTTCCTTGCCGCGCAAGGACTTTCGGTCGGCACCTCGCTGCTGCAGGAGGAGATGATCGACACCTGCCGCCAGCTGCTGGAGACCTACGGCGACGTGATCCACCTGCCGGTCGACATCGTCGTCGCGGCAGAAGTTCGCGGCGGACTCGCCGCCGGAGACGGTGGCCGCCGACAAGATCCCGGCCGACAAGATGGGTCTGGACATCGGGCCGGAGTCGGTCAAGCGGTTCACCACGCTGCTGTCCAACGCGCGGACGATCTTCTGGAACGGGCCGATGGGCGTCTTCGAGTTCCCGGCCTTCGCGGCGGGAACCAAGGGGGTGGCCGAGGCCATCATCGGTGCGACCGCCAAGGGCGCGTTCAGCGTCGTCGGCGGCGGCGACTCGGCGGCCGCGGTGCGTCAGCTGGGTCTGCCCGAGGACGGTTTCTCGCACATTTCCACCGGCGGCGGAGCCTCGCTGGAATACCTTGAGGGCAAGGTCCTGCCCGGTATCGAAGTTCTGCAATTAGGAGTCGTGTGTCCCGTAAACCGCTGATCGCGGGCAACTGGAAGATGAACCTCAACCATTTCGAGGCCATCGCCCTTGTCCAGAAGATCGCGTTCTCGCTGCCCGACAAGTACTTCGACAAGGTCGACGTCACCGTCATCCCGCCGTTCACCGACCTGCGCAGTGTGCAGACCCTGGTCGACGGCGACAAGCTGCGGCTGACCTACGGCGCGCAGGACCTCTCGCAGCACGACTCGGGTGCCTACACCGGCGAGATCAGCGGTGCGTTCCTGGCCAAGCTGGGCTGCACGTTCGTCGTCGTCGGGCACTCCGAACGCCGGACGTATCACCACGAGGACGACGCGCTGGTCGCGGCGAAGGCCGCCGCGGCGTTCCGGCACGGCCTGATCCCGATCGTGTGCATCGGTGAGCACCTCGACGTCCGCGAGGCCGGCAACCACGTGGAGTACAACGTCACGCAGCTGCGGGGCTCCCTGGCTGGCCTGACCAACGAGCAGCTCACCGACGTGGTGATCGCCTACGAGCCGGTGTGGGCCATCGGCACCGGGCGGGTGGCCAGTGCCGCCGACGCCCAGGAGGTGTGCGGTGCGATCCGCGCCGAGCTCGCCGAGCTGGCGAATCCGCAGATCGCCGCCGGTATCCGGGTGCTCTACGGCGGTTCGGTCAACGCCAAGAACATCGGCGAACTCGCCGCCCAGGAGGACGTCGACGGCGCTCTGGTCGGCGGGGCGTCGCTGGACGGCGAGCAGTTCGCCACCCTGTCGGCGATCGCCGCGGGTGGGCCGCTTCCCTGACCCGTGCCGTAGCCGGCCCGCACACCAGGTAGGCTGACCGGCATGGTTTTGGCTCTGCAGATCACGTTGGTGGTCACCAGCCTCCTCGTGGTGCTGTTGGTCCTGCTGCACCGCGCCAAGGGCGGCGGCCTGTCGACCCTGTTCGGCGGCGGTGTGCAGTCCAGCCTGTCGGGCTCGACGGTGGTGGAGAAGAACCTCGACCGGCTGACGCTGTTCGTCACCGGCATCTGGGTGGTGTGCATCATCGGGATGGCACTCCAGATCAAGTACTCCGCCTGAGTCCCCTTTGATCGGATCGGCGCCCAGCTCGGACGAAGCATCGTCGAGCGACGTGCGCCGGATCATCTTGCAGGCCGCTTTTGACGAGCTGGTCGTCACGGGTATCGACCGTTTCAGTTTCGACCGCGTCTCGGCGCGGGCAGGCATCGACGCCGGTGTGATCGAGACGCTCTGGCACGATCGCCGGGTGCTGCTGATGGACGCGGTGCTCTCCAGCTCGGAGTCGACCATCCCGATACCCGACACGGGCACTCTGCGTGGTGACCTCGCACTCTCTGTGGAGTCGGCAGTCGCCATCGCATCGACGCCCGAAGGTCGACGGCAGTTCCGCTCGATGCTGCCCCTGGACAGGGACTTCGATCCGACCTGCGTGCAGAGAGATTTCTGGGACAACCGGTTCGCGGCCTGGGCCGTGACGTTTCGGCGTGCCGCCGAACGCGGCGAACTGCGCGACGACATCGACCCGCTGACCGCGACGCTCATGTTGGCCGGTGCCATCAATGCCGACGTGTTGTTCACCGACAGCCCCATCGGCGCCGCCTATGTCGAACAGGCGCTGGAGATCTTCCTTCGCGGCATCAGCCGTTAGCCGCTCCCGGCTTCCCCTCGTAGACGGTGCCCACGATCTCGATGTCCTTCAGCGTGCAGCGGATCCACCGCGTAGGGGTCCTCGGCCAGCACCGTGAAGTTCGCCAGCTTGCCCGGGGTGATGCTGCCGAGTTCGTCTTCCATCCGCCACGAGTACGCGGCCTCGATCGTCACCGCGCGCAGCGCATCGTGCACCGAGATCCGCTGCTCGGGTCCGGCGGTCCGGCCGCTGGGTGTCTGCCGGTTCACCGCACACCAGGCCAGCGTCAGCGGCGCGGCCGGTCCCATCGGCAGGTCGGAATGCAGCGACAGCGGGATGCCGCGGCGCAGCACCGAGGCTGCCCGCACCATCGTGTCGGCGCGCTCGGCGCCCAGCCCGTGCGCCGTGTACTGGTCGGCGAAGCCGACGGGGTAGTAGGGATTGGCCGACACGATGCATCCCAGCCGGGCGATCCGGTCGACCTGCTCTTCACTGGAGTTGGCGAAGTGCACGATCACCGTCCGGTGATCGGTCCTCGGCTGGGCCGTCATGCACTCCTCGATGGTGTCGAGCACGAGATCGAGCCCCGCGTCGCCGTTGACGTGGATGTGCAGCTGCCAGCCGGCCTCCCAGTAGACCTTCGCGAACGCCCGGAACGCCTCGGGCTGCATCATCCACTCGCCGTGGTGGCACAGGTCGGGGTGGCCCGCGTCGTCGAGATAGGGCTCGCGCATCTGCATCAGCTGGCTGATGATCGCGCCGTCGGCGAACAGCTTGATCTGCTTGGGCAGCAGCCGCACCTTGCCCAGTCGATGCCCGGGCGACCTGCTCCTCGGCGTCGGCCACCGCGTCGGCCGGGTCCATCCCGGCGTCGGCCTGGCTGCGGGCGTCCACCAGAAACGTTGAGCTGAAGGGTGTTTCGGCATCACCGAGGATCTGCTGGTAGAGCGGCCACGGCTCGACGTCCCACATGATGCCGGGTTCGTTGATCGCGGTGACCCCGTTGCGGTGCAGGTATTCCACCAGTTGCTGCAGCCCGGCGGTCAGCCGCTGCGGGCTCATGAACACCGGCGAGAGGCTGGGCAGCAGCAGGTTCATCCCGGTTTCCCACCAGTGCCCGGCCTCGAAATCGACCATCTCGCTGGCCGCCCCGCGACCGGCCATGTCCGCGGCGGTCAGCCCGAGCGCCTCGATGGCCGCGGTGTTGAGGAACCATTCGTGACATGAGCGCTGCCACACCACGATCGGCCGGCTCGTGCTGATCGCATCCAGCGCAGCGCGGTCCAGCGGGCCGTGCCACAGCTTGTGGTAGCCCCAGGAGAACAGCCACTCGTCGGGTGCCAGCTCCCGGTGCGCGGCGGTGAGCCGGTCGCGGTACTCCTGCTCCGAGTGGGCCGCCGGATACGTCCGGCCCGGCAGCGGCCAGTCCTCGATCGCGATCACCTCGGTCATCAACGTGGTCGCGCCCAGGATCGGGTGCAGATGCTGATCGATCAGACCCGGGCAGATCACCGCGTCGGCGAACGTTTCGTCGACAACTCCGGCACCGCGCAGGTCGTCGATGTCGCCCACGGCCGCAATCCGATTCCCGGACACCGCCACCGCCGTGGCACTCGGCAAGTCGGGGTCCATCGTGATCACCCGGCGCGCGGTGTACACCGTCGTCGTCTCGCCCGCCATGGACGTGATCCTGCCGCACCTCACCCCGAGCCGTCCTCGTCGTGGAGTAATCGTTCGGGGTGGTGGACGTTGTTGACTCGGGGTGGTCCGGTGCCGTCCGACCAGGCGATGCGGCCGTCGTCGGTGACGGTGGTGGTGTAGGTGCCGTCGGTGGCGGCGGCGTGGTCGCTGCCGCAGCCGAAGTAGAGGTTGTCGGCGTCGGTGGGGCCGCCGGCGCTCCAGTCCCGCGCGTGGTGGATCTCGCAGTCGTAGCCGGGTACGAAGCATCCGGGTTTGGTGCAGCCGCGGTCGCGGGCTAAGATGATTAGATGATTCACTAATAATTCAATAACTTTACATAAATCACAAAATAACATAAAAAAATCAACTAATAAAACGCCGCTCAATCCGCCGGTGGCAGCGGGAGTGCGAACCTCCGATTCATGGGACTTACGGTCCTGCTGCCCCGATCGGTAGAGAGGTCGTTGGCAAACGTGTCGTCGCTCAAGGAATAGAGGTCCTGCGAGGTAGCTTTGGCGGCTGCGTTGCGCCGCATCTGCCCTGTGGCCAGATGATCGGCGGTCGGCCGTGCCGCCAGCCGCCGGCGGCGGCCCGGCAGGGCGATGCCGCCGGCGCCGCTCGGCAGTGGTCGTCGTCACCACGAGGTCAGTGGCGCCCCGCGGGGCAGCCCGATCCCGCCGCGCATGGAGCGGCCCGTGCCACCTGTTCGCGCCGGTCCCCTCGTCTTCATTTCCTTTTTTTTTTTTTTTTTTTTTTTTTTTTTTTTTTTTTTTTTTTTTTTTTTTTTTTTTTTTTTTTTTTTTTTCTAACTATTTCTCTTATTACTTTTTTTTTTCTATTTTCTCTTCTATCTTCTTTTTTTCTTCTTATCTTTTTTTTTTTTTATCTTCATTTTTTTTTTCGCCACATCTTTTTCTTATTCTCGTCCCTCCCCATATTTTTCTTTTCTTCTTTTCTCTCTCCTTTTTCCTTTTTCTTTTTCTTTTTCTTTTTCTTTTTCTTTTTCTTTTTTTTTTGCGTTCGGCCACGGCGTCGCGGAGCATTCGGCCGACGCTCGCGGGCCGGCCCTGCGCGAACTTCGGCAGCGTCGCTTGTTCGACCACGGTCGCACCATTACCAGCGCACTCCCGCTGATCGTCTCGCTTTCCCACTTTTATCTCTTCAGCGCCGTTCATCCCCGAGTCCAGCGCGAGGCGATGGCCGTCTCGTTTCGCTCCACGGTCGGTCGCGGCTCTGTCGGTCATCGCGTCCGGTCGCCCGCATCTGCGCGCGGGTGGCCTGTTCGCGCTGCCCTCGTGGCTCGCTCACGTCACGACGGTCCCGCGCCCCGCGCCGGATGCTGCCCGAGCCCACCGGAGAGCGTATCGCGTCTTGAGCGCCAGTTTGACCGCGTCGTGGCAGCGCTGCTCGGGGCTTCGGGAATCGCGCTCGTCGGCGTCGGGTTGGTGGCGGCCCGGGCGTACCGCGGCGGCGACCGCCTCGAGATACGAGCGGGCCTCCGGGTCCAGCCAGCCGCTCAGCCGGCTCATGCCGTCGGGTCCCTGCCGTCCCAGCACCAGCCCGCGCCGGCGGGCGCGATCCTCGTCGGTGAAGTTGCCGTCGGGATTCAGGCAGTCGGCGATCGTCTGCCCGACCACGGTGACGAACTGCGAATCCTGTTCCCGTGGCATGGCGAACCAGTGCTCGTTCGGCCTTGTCCTTGTCGGCGGGGGACACCGAGGCAGGCAGCACGTCCAGCGCGCGGCACACCGCGGCGATGTGGTCCTCACCGACCTCACCGGCCTCCACCGCGGCGGCCAGTTCGGGGAGTTCCGGCGAGAGGGGCGGCCCGGTCAGTGATCGTCGCGGACGAATCCGCGCCGCCACCCGGAACCGCCGCTTGACCTCACCGGCGGTCAGCCGCAGCCGCGACGCCAGCACGTCGCGCACTTTGACCCCCGCGGGCAGCCGCGGATCGTCGGCGCCGTCCACCGGTGCGGCGATCTCGCCGAACATCCGGTAGGACAGTCCGCGGTTGGTGCGCAGCTGGGCCTCCAGACGCTCGGCCACCTCGATGCGAAACGCGTTGCCGGCCAGATCGGTACACGTCGCGCGCAGTCGCTCGTATGCCGCGTCGACCACGTCGAGTTCCGCCCGGACCACGGCATGCACCGCCTCGGCGGTCAGTGGTCCGGCGAACACTCATGACCCCACGCTATCGAACAATTCGTTCGATCAAGCAGGCCGCGCCAGCCCGATCTGTGGATGAATCCGGGTCTGTGGATAGCCTCACCGCCCCTCACTCTGCGCGCTGCTCTGCCCGCACCGATACTGGACCCATGGCTGAGGTCTCCGACGTGACGCTGGCACCGATCGGCGCCGTCCGCCGCACGCAGGTCGGGCGGGAGGCCACCGAGCCGATGCGGGAGGACATCCGGCTGCTCGGCACGATCCTGGGCGACACGGTGCGCGAGCAGAACGGCGAGCAGGTCTTCGACCTCGTCGAGCGGGCCAGGGTCGAGTCGTTCCGGGTCCGGCGCTCCGAGATCGACCGGGCCGACATGGTGCGGTTGTTCGACGGCATCGACATCCACCAGGCCATCCCGGTGATCCGCGCGTTCACCCACTTCGCGCTGTTGGCCAACGTCGCCGAGGACATCCACCGCGAGCGGCGGCGAGCCGTCCACGTCGCGGCCGGGGAACCGCCGCAGAACAGCACGCTGGCCGCCACGTATCAGAAGCTCGACGCCACCGAACTCGACGCCGGCACCGTCGCCGAGGCGTTGCGCGGTGCGTTGGTCTCGCCGGTGATCACCGCCCATCCCACCGAGACCCGGCGCCGCACGATATTCGACACCCAGCACCACATCACCCAGCTCATGCGGCTTCGCCTGCAGGGCCTCGACGAAACCGAGGACGGCCGTCCGGTCGAGACCGAGCTTCGCAGGCAGATCCTCACGCTGTGGCAGACGGCGCTGATCCGCCTGTCCCGCTTGAAGATTCAGGACGAGATCGAAGTCGGTCTGCGCTACTACCCGGCGGCGTTCTTCGAGGTGATCCCGAAGGTCAACGCCGAGGTGCGGCACGCGCTGCGGTCCCGCTGGCCGGGCGCCGACCTGCTGCCCGAGCCGATTCTGCGACCGGGCTCATGGATCGGCGGCGACCGCGACGGCAACCCGAACGTGACGGCCGACGTGGTGCGGCTGGCCACCGGCAGCGCGGCCTACACGGCGCTGGCGCACTACTTCGCCGAGCTGACGAAGCTCGAGCAGGAGCTGTCGATGTCGGCCCGGCTGGTGAAGACCACCGGCGAGCTGCTGGCCCTGGCCGATGCGTGTGACGAGCCGGCCCGCGCCGACGAGCCGTACCGCCGGGCGCTGCGGGTGGTGCACGCCAGGCTGACGGCGACCGCCGCGCAGATTCTGGACCGCAGGCCCGAACACGTGCTCGACCTGGGCATGCCGCCGTACGCCACCCCCGACGAGCTGCTGGCCGACCTCGACGTCATCGACGCCTCGCTGCGCGCCAACGGCAGCGCGCTGCTGGCCGACGACCGGCTGGCCCGGCTGCGTGACGCGGTGGACGTCTTCGGCTTCCACCTCAGCGGCCTGGACATGCGGCAGAACTCCGACGTGCACGAAGAGGTGATCGCCGAGCTGCTGGCCTGGGCCGGCGTGCATCCGGACTACGCCGCGCTGTCCGAGCCCGAGCGGGTCGAGGTGCTGGTGGCCGAGCTGTCCACCCGCAGGCCGCTGATCCGCGACGACGCCGAGCTCTCGGAGCTGGCGCGCAAGGAACTCGACATCGTGTTCGCGGCCGCGCGGGCGGTGCGGGTGTTCGGTCCCGAGGCGGTGCCCAACTACATCATCTCGATGTGCCAGTCGGTGTCGGACATGCTCGAGGCCGCGATCCTGCTGAAAGAAGCTGGCCTGCTGGATGTTTCGGGGGAGGACGTGTACGCCCCGATCGGGATCGTGCCGCTGTTCGAGACGATCGACGACCTGCAGCGCGGCTCGTCGATCCTGGAGTCCGTCCTGGACCTGCCGCAGTACCGGGCGATGGTGCACGCCCGCGGGGAGAGCCAGGAGGTCATGCTCGGCTACTCCGACTCCAACAAGGACGGCGGATACCTGGCGGCCAACTGGGCGCTGTACCGGGCCGAACTGGACCTGGTCGAGTCGGCGCGCAAGACCGGAATCCGGTTGCGGCTCTTCCACGGCCGCGGTGGGACGGTCGGCCGCGGCGGCGGCCCGAGCTATGACGCGATCCTGGCCCAGCCGCCGGGTGCGGTGAACGGCTCGCTGCGGCTCACCGAACAGGGTGAGGTGATCGCCGCCAAGTACGCCGAGCCGCGGATCGCCCACCGCAACCTCGAGACACTGCTCGCGGCGACGCTGGAGTCGACGCTGCTCGACGTCGAAGGCCTCGGCGACGCCGCCGGCCCGGCCTACCAGGTGCTCGACGACCTCGCCGCCCGGGCGCAGCGCGCCTACGCCGAATTGGTCCACGAGACACCGGGTTTCGTGGAGTACTTCAAGGCCTCGACCCCGGTCAGCGAGATCGGCTCGCTCAACATCGGCAGCCGGCCCACCTCGCGCAAGCCCACCACCTCGATCGCCGACCTGCGCGCCATCCCGTGGGTGCTGGCCTGGAGCCAGTCGCGGGTGATGCTGCCCGGCTGGTATGGCACCGGCACGGCCGTCGAGGAGTGGATCGCCGAGGGCGACGGGGCCGGCTCGAGGTGCTGCAGGACCTGTACGTCAAGTGGCCGTTCTTCGCCACCGTGCTGTCCAACATGGCGCAGGTGCTGGCCAAGTCGGACATGGGACTGGCGGCGCACTACTCCGAACTGGTCGCCGACGAGGAACTGCGGCACCGGGTGTTCGACAAGCTCGTCGCCGAGCACGACCGCACCATCCGCATGCACAAGCTCATCACCGGCCAGGAGGACCTGCTGGCCGACAACCCGTCGCTGGCCCGCTCGGTGTTCAACCGGTTCCCGTACCTGGAGCCGCTGAACCACCTGCAGGTCGAACTGCTGCGCCGGTACCGCTCGGGTGACGACGACGAGCTGGTGCAGCGGGGCATCCTGCTGACCATGAGCGGCCTGGCGTCGGCGCTGCGCAACAGCGGCTAGGCCGGAACCGCACGCGGTGTGCCCGCGTCGAACCCGGTATGACGCAACCGGAGTACACTGTCTCAGGTTTCCCTGGCCAACACCGCGGAGCTGATCGGGCCGCTGCCGCTCGTCGCGCCGCCGGTGCTGGGGGACTGGTCGGAGGCGGACCCGGCCGACGTGTGGTGGTGAAGCCGACGACCGTAGCAAGGTGTAGCGCATTCGCTACGCTCGACACATGGCCAGAACGATCGCGCAGCGGGAACTGCGGAACGAGAACGCGAAAGTGATCGAAGCGGTGACTGCCGGCGAAACCTTCATCGTCACGCGCAACGGCGAACCGGTGGCCGAGCTCCGTCCGATTCGGCGCCGGTCGCCGCACCTTCATCTCCCGCGATGACCTCGCTGCGATGGCAGTTGCCGGCGTGCGCATCGATCATCGTCAGTTCCGCGCCGATCTCGACCGGTTGATCGACCAACGGCTGTGACGTGACGTCCGGCCTTCTCGATACCTCTGTCGTCATCGATTGGCACGACCCGGCCGTGATCGCTGCACTGCCAGACGAGATGGCGATATCCGCGATCACCGCGGCCGAACTGGCCGCCGGACCGCACCTTGCCACTGACGCGGTGGAATCGGCGCAGACGGCAGACTCGGCTGCAGGAGATTGAATCCACGCTGGAACCGATCCCGTTCGACGGAGCCACAGCGCGCAGCTACGGCCTCATCGTGGCAGCCGTCGTCGGCGAAAGAAGAACGCCCCGAAGCCGATTCGCCGATCTGCTGATCGCTGCGACAGCGCACGCCAACCGACTCGATCTCTACACCCGAAATCCCGATGACTTCACCGGACTCGAAGGGCTGTCCGAGTCATCGCCGTGTGACGAGGTCACGCGCCTCGGAGCAAGCTGCAAGTTCATCGGCTCGCGGCCACTCATTGACATCCGATCCGCGCCGGTGTGATAGTCGACGCGAGCCCAATTGAAAATGCTGTTTTCAAAACCTCGCGTGTGAAGCGCGAAGACGGAGAAGCGCGTGGCCGACGAACAGGCCCAGCCGGCCTGGAAGAACCCGATGGCGTGGTTGCCGCACTCGATCGCGGAGGCGGCGCTGTCCGGCACCGGCGGCGATGACGTCGAACTGCCCGCCGCCTGGGCGCACTTGCAGGAACGCCTGACCGCGGCCGAGCAACTCGTGGTGTCGACGCCGGTCAACAAGAACCGGGTCGACTACGCGGCCGGCATGCGCCACCTGATGGTGTTGCTGGCGGTCGGCATCGACATGGCGCTGCGGGTGGATCCCGACCCGGTGCTCGCGGTCAACCGCGCCGGCATGGACGACATCGTCACCTGGGGTCTGGAGTGCCCGGACTGCGTGTACATGAACGCGAGCCTGCGCGCCGGCGAGACCTATCGACTCTTCGGCAACCGGGGCACCGCCCGCTACGTCGGCCTGCAGACGATGGACGGCATGGCCGCGACCTCCAACTTCCTGGTCGACGACCTCGAAGTCGATGCCGACGGCAACTTCGAGGCGATCCTGTCCGCCGACGAGCACAGCGGCAACTGGCTCAAGCTCGCCGGCGATCATCCGACGCTGACGGTGCGAAACTTCCTCTACGACTGGGACACCGAGGAACTGGCGTCGCTGCAGATCGAACGCATCGGTGACGAAGTCGAGCCGGCGGACCGCTCGGTCGCCCCGGACGTCTCGGTCTCGCGCCAGCTGTATGCGCTTGGGGAGTTCGTCTACGACAACCTGAAGTTCTTCCTCGACTTCGGCGCGATGCCGCAGGCCAACGGCTTCGTGCCGCCGATGGACATGAGCTCGATGGGCGCCGCCGCCGAAAACCGGCCGGTGATAGGACGATTCGAGCTCGAACCCGACGAGGCGCTGATCCTCGAGGTCGAACCGCCCAAGGGCGTCTACTGGAGCATCTCGCTTGGCAATCCGTGGTTGGAGACCATCCACTACGGCCGTCACCAGTCCAGCCTCAACGGGCACCAGGCCGTCGTCGACCCCGACGGGTTGGTGCGCTTCGTGCTGTCCGCGCAAGATCCGGGAGTGGCCAACTGGCTCGACACCGCCGGGCACAGCAACGGCGCGATGCTGTTGCGTTGTGTGCGAACCGAAACCGCCCCCGTACCGAGTTCGCGGGTCGTGAAGCTCGACGAGGTCCTGTCGGCGCTGCCGGCCGGCACCACGATGACCAGTCCCGACGAACGCGCCAGGGTCATCGCAGCGACGCCGCCGCGCCGTCCACGAAAGGTTCTACCGATGAGCTTCTCCGCGGACGAACTGGAAGACGGGGCGCGCGCGGCCACCGGCCTGGACGACTTCGGTTCGTCCTACTACCGCGAAGGCCTCGAGCGAACCGTCGACGCGCTGAACACCGAAGCCGACCTGAACGAGCTCGGCCGGATGATCCAGCACGCCACGATCAGTAACGCGCTGATCCAGCGGCTCAAGATCATCGACACCTACAAGCAGCATCCGGAGATCGCCGACGAGGTTGTCGAGGGTCCGGTGGTGATCCTCGGTCTACCCCGCACCGGCACAACGGCTTTGGGCCAGTTGATCGCCAACGACCCTCAGTTCCGGGCGCTGCGCACCTGGGAGTCACAGGCTCCCGTGCCGCCGCCGGAGGCCGCCACGCAGCACACCGACCCGAGGATCGCGCAGGCGGCCGAGGGCATCGCCATGATCGACAACATGTTCCCGGAGTTCAAGACCATGATGAGCTCGGAGCCCGAGGCCGCCACCGAGTGCCAGGACCTGATGGGCATGAGTTTCCGGACCTACCACTTCGACGGTGTGGTCCGGGTCCCCAGCTACATCGAGTGGCTGATGAACACCGACATGCGCGAGACCTACGAGTACCACAAGCAGGTGCTCAAACTGCTGCAGTGGCACTGCAAGCCGAACCTGTGGCACCTGCGCACACCGGTGCACATGTTCGCCCTCGACGCGTTCGTCGAGGCGTACCCGAACGCCAAATTCCTCTGGAGTCATCGCGATCCGGCGAAGGTGCTGGGCTCGGTGTGCAGCCTCATCGCCTACGTCCGCAGCTGGAGCAGTGATCGCAGGGATCCGCATGAGCTCGGTGCCGAGCAGCTGGCGTGGTGGGCCAAGGGTGTCGGCCGTGCCATGGACTTCCGGAAGAAGTTCGGCGACGACCGCTTCGTCGACGTGTCCTTCGCCGACCTGCAGAACGATTCGGTCAAGACGGTGGCCGACAGCTACGAGCAGCTCGGTCTGGAGTTCACCGATGCGGCGCGCGCCAAGGTCCAGGAGTGGGCCGACGGGCACAAGCCCGGCCAGCACGGCACCCATTCCTACGAGCTGGCCGACTACGGGCTCACCGAGGGACAGGTCCGCGAAGCGTTCAGCGAATACCTCGCGACCTACGACGCCTCAGCCTGATGGACGTCCGCAATGCGGGCGGGCGACGCAAGCTCGAGCCCGACCCACGGGTAAGGGTCGCGATTCTGTCTGCCGCCGCCGAGATCGTCCGCGAGGAGGGCGTCGGGGCGCTCAGCATCGCCCAGGTGCTCAGCCGGTCGCAGTTGAGCACCCGGGCGTTCTACCGACACTTCGACTCCAAGGACCAACTGGTGGCCGCGTTGTTCCTGGAGATGGCACGCGTCGAGATGCAGCGTCTGCGGCAGCTGATGGCGGCCGCGCCGGATCCGGTTCGTGCCGTGGCAGCCTGGATCGACGGCCGGCTGGACCTGGCCTTCAACGATCAGATCCGCTCGGATCTGCGCAAGATGTCGCTGGAGGCGCAGTCGCAGATGTTCGCCGCCCCGGAACTGGTCGGGCCCGCCTACGACGAGATCCTGCGGCCGCTCGTCGAACAACTCAGGCGCGGAAAGGATCTGGGGTTGTTCACTGACATCGACCCCGCCAGCGAAGCGCTGTCGATTCAGGGCGTCGTCTGGTCCAACATCGAGCGGCAATGGGCCGACGTCGGCTGCAACCTGGGCGATCTGCGGGACCGGGTGCAACGGTTCTGCTTGCGGGGCCTCGGGGTCGCCGCCGAAACGATCGCCGACATTTCAGAACGCAAGGCTTGACCGACCGAAAGGAAGATCGTGGATCTGGGCTTGGCAGGATCGGCCGCCGTCGTCACCGGCGGCAGCAAGGGAATGGGCTTGGCGATCGCGCAGACACTGGCCGCCGAAGGCGCCCGTGTCGCGGTGATGGCCAGGGGACAGGCCGCGCTGGACGCGGCCGTCGAGTCCTTGCTGGCGGCCGGGGCTCCGGACGCCGTCGGCATCAGCGTGGACATGACCGACGCCGAGTCCATCGCGGCCGGCTTCGAGGCGGTCGGTGAACGCTGGGGTGCGCTGAACAGCCTGGTGCACACCATCGGTCCGGGCGACGGCTACTTCGAGCAGATGACCGATGCGGACTGGGACGCCGCGTTCGCGTTGGGCACCATGTCCGGGGTGCGCTCGATCCGCGCCGCGCTGCCGATGCTGCGGGCCGCCGACTGGGCCCGCATCGTCACGCTGTCGGCGCATTCCATCCAGCGGCAGAACCCGCGGATCGTGGCCTACACCGCGGCGAAGGCGGCGTTGAGCAGCGTCACCAAGAACCTGTCGAAAAGCCTTGCCAAGGATGGCATCCTGGTGAACTGCGTATGCCCGGGCACCATCGTCACCGCCAGCTTCACCGAGAACCTCAAGGACATCCTGGCCGCCGACGGCCTGGACGCGACCAATCCGGTCGACGTGATGACCTGGATCGACAACAACTTTCACCAGCCCTGCGACCTGGGCCGCGCCGGGCTGCCGGAGGAGATCGCCTCGATCACCACGTATCTGGCGTCCCGGCGCAACGGCTACGTCACCGGCGCCACCGTCAACGTCGACGGCGGCTCGGACTTCATCTGAGCCGCAAGCCCTCAGATCCTTCGAGCATTCTTCTGACCGACCGCGATGACCTCGACGTGAGGCTGAAGCGCATTTCAGGTGTTACATTCGTTACGCGATATGTTACTTATGTAAGCGGCCGGAGGAGCGGAGTGTCGACTGCCGAACCGCACCGATTGAGCTCAGATCATGGGGATCTGGGCGATCGGATCCTCGATGCGGCAAGGCGGCTGATCTTCCGCACGGGAGCGCGGAAGTTGTCGCTCTCGGATGTGGCGACGGTGGCCGGGGTGTCACGACCGACCATCTACCGATACTTCGTGTCGAAGGAAGAGTTGATCGCCGCGCTGGGAAAGCACGAGGTCCGGCGCTTCCACGCGGCGATGGAGAGGGCCATCTCCGGGGTCGTCGGATTGGCGCGGTTGGAAGCCGCAGTCGATGTTGTTGCGACCTTCGTCGAGGAGCAGCCGCCCGGGCGCTCGCTCGACCTGGAGCCCGGCTTCGCACACGAACAGATGGCGCAGGCGTTACCCATGATGACCGAGGCATTGACGGTGGTCTTGCGGCAGTGTGCCCGCGAGGACGGCTTCGACCCGGCGGTGGCGCCTCACGACCTCGCGGGGTCGATCGCGCGAACCGCATTGAGCCACTACATCTTCCCCGATCCGGATCCCGCGGCGGCCCGCAGACAGATCCGCGCTGCGGCGGGGCTGCCCTGCGCGAAGAATGTGGAAGTCCGATGAACGTTCCGAACGTCGCTGACCCGGAGTTCTGGCAGGCCGGCCCCGATGACGAGCTCGCCGACTTCCGGCGCAGCTGCCCGGCTGCCCTGCAGCCCGACGCCGGGTTCTGGGTGGTGGCGGGCCATCGCGAGATCACCGAGATCAGCAAGGACCCGGCCACCTACAGTTCGGCCAAGGGGGTGTTGATCGGTGACCGCAAACGCAAAGTCACCGGAACCGAGTCCATCCTGTACGTCGACCCGCCGCGGCACGTCGCGATGCGGCGCATCGTCAACAAAGGCTTCACCGTGCGCCGCGTCGCCCAGCTGACACCGGTCATCGAGGACATCGTGACCCGCGCCTTCGATGCGATCGATCCGACCGAGCCGATCGACGCCGTCGACGCGATCAGCGCGCCGGTGCCGATCCTGGTGATCGCGCACATGCTGGGTGTGCCGGCCGAGGACCTGCCGACGTTTCGCACCTGGTCCGACGCGATCGCCATCGCCGCAACCGATCCCACCGACCCGCGCGCGATGGCCGCCATCGACTTCTTCGTCTACTTCAACGCCAGGCTCGACGCGCGGGCAGGCGAATCGGACCCCCCGGACGACCTGCTCACCGCGATCACCACCGACGAGCTGACCAGAGCCGAACAACTCGGCTTCTGTATGAGCCTGCTGGTCGCGGGCAACGAGACGACGCGCCACCTGATCAGCGGGGGACTGGTGGCGCTGGCCGAACATCCGGATCAGCGGGCCAGGCTCGTCGACGACGAAACGCTGATACCCGCGGCGGTCGAGGAGATGCTGCGCTGGGTGACCCCGATCGTCGCCATGGCACGCACCACGACCTGCCCGGTGGACCTCGGCGGGGTCGACGTCGACGAAGGTTCGTATCTGGTGATGCTGTATGCCGCGGCCAACCGGGATGAGACCGTGTTCGGCTCCGACGCAGGCGAATTCGACGCGATGCGCTCACCCAACCCGCATCTGGCGTTCGGTATCGGCGAACACTTCTGTCTCGGCGCCCAGCTGGCGCGGCTGGAGGCGAAGATCGTCTTCGCCGAGGTGCTGCGCAGGTGGCCGCACTACCGGGTGCTCCCCGGTCGCGAGATGGGCGCATCGACACTGCTGCGGGAAACCGTGACGCTGCCAATCCTGTTGCAGCCCAGCGGCTGAGTCAATCGCTAACTCAGGTCGTTGCGCACCGCATCGGTCAGGTCGTCGAGAATCTCCAGGAGATCGCTACCCGCCAGCAGTGGCCGGACCCGGCGGTCCAGGAACTCCACGGTCACCGCGTTATCGCCGCGGGCGATGTGCGAGCGCGCCTCGTCGATCGCCGACGCCAGCGCCGCGGAGTCGGCGCCGGCGGCGGTGACCTGTGTGGCGAGCACGTCGATCAGCTCCCAGTCGCGGTACATCGCGATGGTGGCCTCGTAGAGCGCCATCCCGGTGACCGGCTGACCACGCATGGTGCCGTGATAGCGATACGGCCCTTCCATGTACTCGATCGGCAGCGCATGGGCGGGCGCACGGACCAACGGCTCGCCGGTCAACTCCAACTCGAGCGCGGCGGACCGCAGCGTGTGCCGCTCCGGCAGGTACCTGGGCTTCGACGGCGGGCGCATCAGGCTGCGAATCTCGTCGGGCCAGCGCACATAACCGGTCGTGACCACCTCGAGGTCCTCGACGCACTCGGGGGCGGTGCCGTCGGCGTATGCCGCGGTGATACCGGTGAACGGAACCAGCGCGTTGCCGATCCGCCGGTCGAACTGCCGCCACACGCTGAGATCCACGCCGTTGTCCAGGGTGATGGTGTGCCACTCGTGCGCCTGGCCGCGGGGGTCGCCTCCGGTGCCCCCGCCACCGGCGTAGCTCGGGAACCACTGCCGGTCGATGTGCCCGGACTCGCCCACGACGCGTTCGTCGATGTCGCCCCAGCGCAGCGTGCCGGTCATGTGGGTGCCGGTCTGGAAGTACGAGTAGGTGCCGTCCTGGATGCAGGCGACGATCCTGCCGTTGTGCACCGCCGCGCCGACCGGCACCGGCGGGCGGGTAGGCGTCAGGTGCAGCCGCAATTCCATTGCGGCGCCGCTGTTGTCGCGGCCGAACGCGGCGTAGTCGTAGGTGTAGGGGATGAGTTCGCCGGCATCGTCGCGGCATGCCGTCCAGGTGGTCGTCCCGGCGCTGCTCTCATAGCTGAGGTCCAGGTGGCCCTCGGCGCACGTCAGCTTGGGGCGGGCGCCGGGTTCCATGTTCTTCGGCGGCATGTCGTAATCGGTGAAGGTGCCGTAGGTGCCGTGGTCGATGTCGAACACGGCGAAGGTGTGAAAGTCGGCCACCACCTCGCCGCCCGGCCGATTCCGGTTGAAGATCGTGATGAACGCGAACTGTCGCCCGGACTGCTCGCCGGTGAGAGTGCCGGCGAGGTACCAGGTGTCGGACTCGTAGTCGGGGTGCACACCCTCGGCCGCCGGGAAGTCCAGCTGGGAATCACCCGGCACGAGTGGAACGGGTACCGCTGCCAGTCTTGTCGGTGCTGTCCATGTGCGTGTGCCTCGATCTCATTCGTTGACGATGACGGAGCGGATACCGATTCCGTGGACCAGGTCGTCGAAGGCGCTGTTCACGTCCTCGAGCCCGATGCGGGAGGTGATCAGTTTCTCCAGCGGCAGTCGGCCGGTACGCCACAGCTTCAGCAGCAGCGGGAAGTCCCGTCCGGGGACCACCGAGCCGTACTGGCACCCGACCAGGGTCTTGCCGTGCATGTAGAGGTCGTAGGCGGACAGCGATACCCGTTCGTCGACCGGTGCGGCGCCGACGATGCATGTGGTGCCGCCGCGGCGGGTGGCCTCGATCGCCGTCTCGATGGTGGCCTGCCTGCCGACCGCTTCGAAGATGTAATCGGCGCCGCGACGGCCGGTGACCGCGCGGATCTGCCCGACGACATCGCCGTCACCCGGGTCCACGGCATGGGTGGCGCCCAGCGAGATCGCCGCGTCCCGGCGCGACGCCACCGGGTCGACCGCGATGATCTCCGCGGCGCCGCGGACCTTCGCAGCCATCAGCGCCGCGAGCCCGACGCCGCCGAGCCCGATGACGGCCACCGAGCTGCCGTGCTCGACGGGCGCGGTGTTCAGCGCGGCGCCCGCTCCGGTGGCGACCCCGCAGCCGATCAATGACGCGATCTCCAGCGGGATGTCGGCGTCGATCGGAACGACGGCGCGGGCCAGGCAGTTGGTGGCGGTCGCGAAGCTCGACACACCCATCGAGGTGAACAGCGCCGTGCCGGCGGAGTCGGTGGCATACGGCATCGAGTAGCTGTCGCGGATCGCGTTGCGGCACAGGTGAACTTCACCGCGCCGGCAGAACCAGCACTGCCCGCAGGCCGCCACCCATGCGATCACCACATGGTCCCCGGGCTTGACGTGGTGCACCTCGGCGCCCACCGCCTCGATGACGCCGGCGCCCTCGTGGCCGAGCACGCACGGCGTGCCTGCCGGCAGTGCGCCGGTTGCCTGGGACAGATCGGAGTGGCACACACCGCTGGCGGCGATGCGCACCCGAACCTGGTCGGGCGCCAGGGGTGCGAGCATGATGCTTTCGATCTGCAGCGGTTCTCCGATGGCTCGGAGAATGGCACCGCGTTCGCTCATCGTGGCACCTCGTCACTGCGCACTCCCGGCGATCTCCTCGGCGAAACGTGCGATCCCGTCGAGTGCGCCACTGGTCCGCTGCCACGGGCTGACGATCAACCGGTCAATGCCGGCGTCGGCCATCCGCTTCACGTCGTCGACGGATTCCACCGGCAGACCGATCGAGATCTCCGGGCGTCCGGTGCGTCCGTTCGCTTCCCACAGCTCCTGCAGGCCTCGCAGCGACGCGGGCAGCATGTCCAGCGAGTGATTCATCGGCAGCCAGCCGTCACCGTAGCGGGCGACCCGGCGTAGCGCGGCCTTGCCGTCGCCGCCGACGTGTATCGGCGGACCCCCCGGCTGGACGGGCTTCCGCTCGAACATCACCTCGCCGAAATCGTAGAACCGGCCATGATGGGAGATCACCGGCTCGTTCCACAGCGCACGGCAGACTTCCAGCGCTTCGTCGATGCGCGCTCCGCGGGTGTCGAAGTCCAGACCGGTGGCGTCCCACTCCTCGCGCAGCCAGCTGGCGCCGATCCCGAAGTCGAACCTGCCGCCCGAGACGATGTCGAGGGTCGCGGCGGCGCGGGCGCTGACGAACGGGTGCCGAGCCCGATGTTGTAGACCTGGGTGCCGAACCGGATGTTCTGGGTCTGGCCGGCCAGGAACGACAGGTAGCCCATCGCGTCGAACACCGGCGTCTGCGGCGGAATGGGCGGATGATCGTGGCCGTGATGGGGGCTGCCGGCCATCTGTACCGGAAGGACCAAGTGCTCAGGGAGCCAGACGGATTCGTAGCCGAGCTCGTCGGCACGCCGGGTCAGCTTGGGCCACAGCGAGGAGTGCGCCAGCGCCAGGGTGATGCCGAACTTCATCAGCCCGTCCACGGAATCGCCTTGAGCGCACCGCCGGCATCGATGCGCAGTTGCTGGCCGGTGACATAGCGGGCGGCGTCGGAGGCAAGGTAAAGCACCGCCTCGCTGACGTCCTCGGGCTCGATGTAGGGGATCGGCATCGCGTTGATGAACGGGAAGGTCAGCTCGGCGTCCTCCCGTGTCGGGTTCTCCAGGTCCGGCCGGAACGCCGCGTACATCGGCGGGCTGTGCAGCATGTCGGTATTGACGTTGGTCGGATGGACACAATTGACCCGGATGAACTCCGGTGCCAGCTGCAGCGCGAGGTTGTTGACGTAGTGCGCCACAACCTGTTTGGCGAAGCCGTAGCCCGCACCGCCGGGGCCGGCGTCCATGCCGCTGGTGTTCTGCGACGCCAGCGACGCCGCCAGCGACCCGGTGGCGACGATCGACGCGCCTGCGGTGAGGTGCTTGAGGCTGGCATGCACCAGGTTGAGCACGCCGACCAGGTCGACGTCGACGGCGTCGACGAAGGCTTGGCGCGGGCCACCTTTGGTGAGCGGCGCGATTCCGGCGTTGGCCAGCACGATGTCGAGCTTGCCGAACTCAGCCACCCCGGCGTCGATGGCGGCCGCCAGGGCGGCGCGGTCGCGGACGTCGGCGATCGCGGTGTAGGCCCGGACGCCTTCCTTCTCCACCAGGCGCGCGGTCTCGTCGAGGTCCTCCGGCCGGGCCAACGGGTAGTCGTTGGTTGCGATGTCCTCGCACAGATCGATGGCGATGATGTCGGCGCCCTCGGCCGCCAGCAGTCGGGCGTGGGACCGGCCCTGCCCGCGCGCCGCACCGCTGATCAGGGCGACCTTGCCCTCAACTCTGCCCATCACACGCTCCTGTTTGTTGGTGAAACGATCGGCCGACTCAGCGGTAACCGATGGTCTTCGTTTCCAGGTACTGCTCGAAACCTTCGATGCCGTTCTGTCGGCCGATGCCGCTGGCCTTGTAGCCGCCATAGGGTGCGTCCGCTCCGTAGAACAGGCCACCGTTGACGTTGACCGATCCGGCCCGCAGTCCGTTCGCGAAGGCCATCGCCCGTTGCGGAGAAGCGGAGAACACCGAGCCGGACAGCCCGTAGTCGCTGTCGTTGGCGATCGCCAACGCGTGGTCCTCGTCGCGGTAGGGAAGGATGACCATCACCGGGCCGAACACCTCGCGTCGTGCGATCTCCGCGGAATTGTCCACCCCTGCAACGAGTGTCGGCAGCACATAGTTGCCGCCGGCGATCTCGGGATCGAGATCGGTGGCCGCAGTGCCGCCGGTCAGGATTTCGGCCCCGGCATCCCGGGCACGGTCGACGAAGCCGAGGATGCGGTCGCGTTGCGTGGGGCTGATCACCGGGCCCAGCAGGGTGTCGGGCCGGGCCGGATCACCGGGGGCGAAGTAACCGAACAACTCGACGACCTTCTCGATGACGGTGTCGTACAGGTGCGCGGGGACCAACAGCCTGGTGTTGACAGCGCAGCCCTGGCCGGCGTGAAAACAGACCTGAGCGGTGTTCGGCAGCGCGGCGTCCAGGTCGGCGTCGTCGAGCAGTACCAACGCGGACTTGCCGCCCAACTCGAGGAACACGCGCTTGAGGGTCTCCGCACCCTTGCGGGCGATCAACCGGCCGACATCGGTCGAACCGGTGAACGACACCATGTCGACCCGCGGGTCGGTGACTAGCAACTCGGCGACGGCGTTGTCGGGTGTCGGGACCACGTTGACCACGCCCGCGGGGATATCGGTGTGCTCGGCGATCAGCCTGCCGATCCGTGTTGAGCTCCACGGCGTGTTCGGATCCGGTTTGAGCACAACGGTATTGCCGGTTGCCAGCGCCTGGCCCAGCTTGTTGGACACGATCTCGAACGGGTAGTTCCACGGCGCGATGGCGGCGACCACCCCCATCGCCTCCTTCACCACGCGCCGCTGGTTGCCCTCGCCGCCGGCCGTGCCGGCACCGAGCTCGCGCTCCCATCCGAATGAATCGATCAGCTCGGCGGGGTAGGTGAGCGCGTCGGTCATCGGCCAGTCGACCTGCGCCATGGTGGTGGTCATCGCGGGGGCGCCGACCTCGGCGATGATCTCGTCGCGAAGCTCTTCGCGCTCGCGCTCGAGAGCCTCCTGGAGCTGCAGCAGGCAGCGCTTGCGCAGCGCGCGGTTGGACTTCCAGTCGGTCTCGTCGAACGCGCGGCGGGCCGCGCCGATCGCGACGCCCATGTCGTGGGAGCCTGCGGCGGCCGTGCTGCCGAGTGCCTTGCCGGTGGCGGGGCTGAGGTTGTCGAACCGCGCGCTGGACTGTGCCTCGCATAGTTCGCCGTCGATCAGCATGCGTGATTCGGCCCGAGCCGCGGCGCGGGCGTTGACCGCCGAACTGGTGGTCATGGTGCTCCCGGGGTTCGACTGACTTCGGCGCGCTAGCGTGCGCTGAGCGACGGTGAGCGCGCCGAACTCCAAGCATTCTGTGGGCATCCGCGTTGTGCGAGACAACCGTATGTCTTACGGTAACGTGTGTCAACGCACCTCGGCGAAAGGTTTTGGATGTCAGGCGTGCTCAGCGGTGTGCGGGTGGTGGAGCTGCGTCCTGGACCTACGTGCCGTCAGCGGGAGCGGCGCTCGCGGACTGGGGCGCCGACGTGGTCAAAGTTGAAAGCGTGGAGTTCGGCGACCCGAGTCGGGCCCTCGTGGTCGGTGGGTTCACCCGTGAGGCCGCCCGCGTCGACGCCGACTTCATGCTGGAACTCAGCAACCGGGGCAAGCGCAGCCTGGCCGTCGACCTCAAGTCCGAGGTCGGCCGCGAACTGTTCGGCAAGTTGCTCGCCAGTGCCGACGTGCTGCTGACCAACTCGCTGCCGGGCGCACTCGAGCCAGCCCGGCTCACCGTCGAGGACATCCGCGGCTTCAACCCCGACATCATCATCGCCCGCGGCTCCGGCCTCGGCGTGCGCGGTCCAGACTGCGACCAGGGCGGCTTCGACGGCGCCACCTATTCCGCCCGTGGCGGAGTGGCCTACACCCTGACCCCGTTCGGCGCCGAGTACCCGGCGGTCCAAGGGCCGGCCTTCGGTGACCTTCAGGCCGGGGCGACACTGGCCGGCGGCGTGTGCGCCGCGCTGTTCCACCGCGAGCGCACCGGCGAGGCCACCATCGTCGACTCCTCGCTGCTGGCGCAGGCGATGTGGGCCATCGCACCGTCGATCCTGGTCGCGGACTTCTTCGACGCCGACGGCATCCCCGGAGCGCCGCCCGGCGTCGCGTTCAATCCGGTGGTGAACCGCTACAAGACGCGCGACGGGCGCTGGCTTCAGTTGGTGTTCCTGCAGCCCGATAAGTTCTGGGCCGGGTTCTGTGCCCGCATCGGCCGCCCCGACCTCGCTGTCGACGAGCGATCCGTGCCGTCGGCCAATCTGCTGACCAACGCCGCGGAGGCGATTGCGATCCTCAACGAGACCTTTGCCGCACACGATCTCGAGCACTGGCGGCAGGCGCTCGACGACGAGCCAGGGGTGTGGGCTGCGTACGCGACGCCGCGGGAGACGCTCAACGATCGGCAAAACGCGCCGAACGGATACCTCGTCACGAATGTCGACGACGACGGTAACCAGTATCGGACCGTCGCGGCGCCGGTGCAGTTCGGGCAGACGCCGCCGGAACCTGCTCGTGCGCCCGAGCACGGCCAGCACACCGAAGAGATCCTGATGGAACTCGAGATCGACTGGGATGACATCGAAAAGGCCAAGCAGGTCGGCGCGATCATCTAGTGACGGAGGAACCGATGTCCATGTCCACGGCGAAGGTCGTCTTCGATCCGTTCTCCGATGACTTCTTCAACGCGCCCTACGACACCTACCGGCGGATGCGTGACGAAGCCCCGGTCTACTACAGCGAGAAGTATGACTTCTACGCGCTGACCCGACACGCCGATGTCGCGGCCGCCATGAAAGACGTCGAGACGTTCTCGTCGTCGCGCGGAATCGATCTCCAGATGGTGCAGTCGGACGATCCGGTTCCGCCGTTGATCATCATGATGGACCCGCCCGAACACCGCCGGATGCGCAGCCTGGTCAACAAGGTCTTCACCCCGCGCGCCATCGAGCGTCAACGGCAGACGGTCACTGAGCAGATCGACCGATTCCTCGGTGCGGCCGATCCCAATGATTTCGATGCGGTGCAGGACTTTTCCGCATTGTTCCCCGTTGAGGTGATCACCGAGATGCTGGGCGTACCGGTGGAGCTGCGCCAGCAGGTCCGGCTGTTGCTCGACAAGCAACTCGAGCGGGAGTACGGCAAGGTCGAGATGCCCGAAGCCGGTATCGCTGCCGGCATGGAGACCGGCCTGATGTACTACAACGTCATCCAGGATCGGCGCGCAGATCCGCAGGACGACATGATCAGCGATCTGATCGCCGTCGAGCTCGAACGAGACGGGGTGACAACCAAACTCGACGACATCGAGATCACCGGATTCGCGTCGATATTGGGCGGTGCCGGGGCCGAGACCGTGACAAAGTTGGTGGGCAACGCGGTGGTCACCTTCTCCGAGAATCCGGATCAGTGGCAGATGCTGCTCGACGACCGCAGCAAGATTCCCGCAGCGGTGGAGGAGCTGCTGCGCTGGGAGGCGCCCGCGCAGTATCTGGTGCGGTACAACCTCAAAGAGGTTGAGCTGCATGGCGTCACGATCCCGGCGGGAAATCCGGTCTTGCTGTGCCTGGGCTCAGCCAACCGCGATGAGCGGGCTTTCACCGACGCCGACACGTTCGACATCAACCGTGATCGCTCACAGGCGCAGAACCTCGGTCTCGGTTACGGCGTGCACAGTTGTCTGGGCGCGGCGCTGGCTCGCATGGAGAGCGCCATTGCACTGGACAAGCTGCTCGATTTCATGCCGCGCTACGAGGTGCACCACGAGGGATTGAAGCGGGTGGCCATGACGAACGTCGTCGGCTGGCACAACGTGCCGGTGCGGGTACTGCGCTGAGCCGGAAATCTACTTCTTGCGGGCCGGCTTCCTGGCGCTCGACTGGGCAAGCAGTTTCTCCGCGTGTGCGATGATGGCGTCGAGGGTTAAGTCGAACTCGAGGCCGTCGATGAAGTGGCCCCGGTACTCCAACTCATGGAGCAAGGGGTGGTCGGCGGTCACACCCGTTGCGCGCCTTCCCCGATCGCGGCGCTGGCTGGCGTTGAGGTGCTCGATCATCGAGGTACCGCGGCTGTGCCCCGACAGGGCGAGATAAACACTCAATGCGTCGTCCGGGCTGAACCCCGCGTCCACCATGGTCTTGACGACCGTTTCCAGGTTGTCGATGGATGTGTGCGTCGCTTCCGGACTCAGCTCGCCGGTGCGCATCAGAATGAGTTCGCACAACACCGGGTTCTCCCGGAACACGAGGTGCATCTTGGGAAGTGATTGCGCAGCCCGTCCTGCCACGTCCCGCCGTCGACGAACGGGTTGGTGAAGTGGTACTGCCGGGTCGCGCGCTCGGTCATCGCGTCGAGCAACTGCTCCTTCTTGCGAAAGTGCCAGTAGATGCTGGTTACCGGCACATCGAGGTGCTTGGCGAGAACCGGCATGCTCAGCCCGGCGATCGAGACCTCCTCGGCCAATTCGAAAGCGCCGGTGATGATCTCCTCGACATCGAGGGAGCCGCGAGGGCGCCGTTTGGCTTTCGCGACGCGCGCGCCGGACGACGTGGATTTCGTCGGCCGCGCAGACTCGGCCATCTTCCTCCTCCAATTCGCGTGCAGCCAAGGATAAAGCTGCCACTACTCGGTATGCGACATCGCCATCTTCAACAGATCCGATGCCTTGGTGGCATGCGAACCGTCGTCGCCGGCCCGTCGCTGTGCCTTGATCGCGACGTCGTGGCCCTCGACCTGCTTGCGCAGCGCCCCGACGGTGCAGTTCTCCCGGCCGCCGAGCACCGTGAACGGGTCGTACCGGAAGTGCCGCATGGCGTTGAGGTGCGTGATCTTGTCGATCTCGGTGTCGCTGAGGCCCCCCCGAACTTGCCGAGCATCTCGGGCGACTCCGGCCACGTCGAGTCGGAGTGCGGGTAGTCGCACTCCCACGTCACGTTGTCCATGTTGAGGTAGTCCCGGCTGGCCACGCCGAACTTGTCGTCGATGAAGCACGTCAGGACGTGCTCGTTGAACACCTCGCTGGGCAGCCGGTCGCCGAAGTCCTGGCCGGTCCACACGTGGTGGTGGTCGTAGTTGTAGTCGACCCGCTCGAGGAAGTACGGGATCCAGCCGATGCCGCCCTCGGACAGGGCGACCTTCAGGTCGGGGAACTTCCGCAGCACCGGCGACCACACCAGGTCGGCCGCGGCCTGCACGATGTTCATCGGCTGAGGGTGATCAGCAGTCCATCGGCGCGTCGTCGGAGGTGATGACGAGCTGCGACGACGAGCCGATGTGCATGCACACCACGACCTTCTCGTCGCTGCACGCCTTCCAGAACGGATCCCAGTGGTCGGAGTGGATGCTCGGCCAGCCCAGCTTCGACGGGTTCTCGGAGAACGTCACTGCGTGGCCGCCCTTGGCCACGCGGCGCACCTCGGCGGCCAGCACCTCGGGATCCCAGATCGCCGGCAGGGAGCAGGGGATGAACCGGCCCGGATGGGTGCCGCACCACTCGTCGATGTGCCAGTCGTTGTAGGCCCGGACCATCGCCAGGGCGACGTCCTTGTCCTCGGTGCGGGCGAACAGCTGGCCGCAGAACTGCGGGAACGAGGGGAAGCACAGCGAGCCGAGCACGCCGTTGGCGTCCATGTCCTTGACCCGCTCGTCGATGTCGTAGGTGCCCTGGCGGAGCTGGGTGAACGACGTGGGCTCGATGCCGTACTCCTCCGTCGGGCGGCCGGCCACCGCGTTGAGCGCCACGTTGGCGACCTCTCGCCCTCGTAGACCCAGGCGTTGGTGCCGTCGTCGTGGGTGATGAACTCGGGCGCGAGGTCCGTGTACCGGGCCGGCAGGCGCCCCTCGAACAGGTCGGGCGGCTCGACCACGTGGTCGTCCACGCTGACCAGCACCATGTCGTCAACCTTCATGTGACACTTTCTCGACGACGCCGTCCACTGATCCGAGTCATCTTCCGCACTTTGCTATCGCTACGGTAACAACAACGATAACAGTTACCGCACGGGGGGGTGAGGTGGGGGGGCGGGGGGGAGGAAGGAGGAGGAGGGGGGGGGGGGGGGGGGGGGGGGGGGGGGGGGGGGGGGGGGGGGGGGTGGGAGGGGGGGGGGGGGGGTGGTGGGATAGGGTCTGCAGGGGGGAGGGGGTAGGTGAGTGGGGGGGTGTGGAGTAGGGGGGGGGGGGGGTTTGGGTGGGGTGACAGGCGCAATTGGGGGGCGGTTGAGGAATGGGGGAGGGGTCGCGGGAGTGGGAGCTTGTCTGGTATGAAATATTTATTTCCCTATGGTGAAGTGAGGCTTGGAGGGCCGGGAATTCGAGGTGTCTAAGGCAGATGGAGGCCGACCGTTGATCGGCCTGGGCTGGCCGGGGCTTCTGATCCCCACGGAGCAGGGCGGGCTCGGCATGTCGCTCGTCGATGCCGTGGTCGTGCTCGAGGAACTGGGCAGAGTCGTGATGCCGGGTCCGTTCCTGTCGTCGGCGGTGCTGGCAATCAGTCAGCCATTGCCAAGCTGCTCGGTTCGCACGACCTCCTCGTTCCGCTGGCCCGAGGTGAGCAGCGGGGCACGGTGGCGCTGGAGGACAAGGTCACGGCGACCTTGTCGACCGCGTGACGGCACCTGAAGCGCAGCGGACACTGACTGTCGCCGCGATGGTCCGGGCGCGCGCCGAGGACGACAGCATCGGCCTGATCTTCGGTGAGGAGTCGTGGACCTGGCGCGAGGTGGTCGCCGAGGCTGCAACACGGGCGGCCTGGATGCGCGAGACGCTCGATCCCGACAGACCTCCACACCTGGGGGTGCTGTTACCCAACGTGCCGGAGTACGTCTTCCAGATCTTCGGTGCGGCGCTGGCCGAGGCATGCATCGTCGGACTCAATTCGACGCGCCGCGGCGCGGAGCTGGCGCGCGACATCGAACACACGTCATGCCAGCTGGTCATCTCCGACGCTACGTTCGGCGAGCTCGTCGATGATTACGTCGCAACGGAGGACGCTCCATGGAACGCGTTCGCGGGCGCGCCGCTACCCGAAGCGCATCCGCCGCCGTCCACGCTCCTCTTCCTCCTCTTCACCTCCGGATCCACGTCGGCGCCCAAGGCCGTCAAATGCAGTCAGGCCAGACTCGCACGTGCTGCGGGCGCAATGGCTTTCGGCCCGAGGGCCGTGCTGTACTGCCCGTTGACGCTCGCCCACGGCAACGCGTTGAACGCCGCGCTCTTCCCTGCCCTGGCCAATGGTTGCCGGTTGGTCCTGCGCGATCGTTTCTCGGCGGGTGCCTGGCTGGACGACATTCGGTCCAACGGCGTGACTTTCACGGCCACCGTCGGCCGGGCTCTCGGTTACATCCTTGCGATGCCACCCACCAGCCACGATCGCGACCATCGGCTTCGGGCCGTGCTGGCCCCCGAGGCCTCCCCGCGTGATACCGCGGAGTTCGGCGAACGATTCGGAGTCACCGTGTTGAGCGGATACGGCTCGAGCGAGGGCGGCATCGCGCTCATGCCTACGGGCAAGCCGGGCTCACTCGGAATCGCCCCCGCGGGATCCGATATCGCCGTCGTCAACGAGAATGGCGTGGAATGCGAGCCGGCCGAGTTCGATTCCGACGGCAAGATGTGCAATGCCGCCGCAGCGATCGGCGAGTTGGTCCGCCGTGACTCCGACAGCGGGTTCGAGGGCTACTGGAACAACCCGGAAGCGCAGTCCGACCGAATGCGCGGCGGTTGGTTCTGGTCGGGTGATCTCGCCTATCGCGACGCCGATGGAGTGTTCTGGTTCGCAGGACGCGCAGGCGACTGGCTCAGGGTCGACTCGGAGAATTTCGCCGTCAGTCCGGTTGAGCGCATCGTCGGGCGATTCGCCGACGCCGCGGCGGTGGCCGTAGTGGGGGTGCCGGACCCACTGGCGGGCGACCAGATACTGGCGGCCGTGGAACTGCTGCCCGGCAGGACATTCGAGCCGGACGAGTTCGCATCCTTTCTGGAGGCGCAGTCCGATCTCGGGACCAAGTGGGCGCCCCGTTTCGTCCGGGTCCTGCCCGAGCTTCCGGTGACCGGCCAGGGCAAGATCGACAAGAAGCCGTTGCGCGGCGAAGCCTGGTTGTGCGACGACCCGGTGTGGTGGCGCCCCGCCAGAACGGCGCATTACGTACTCATGACCGACGCCGATCGTGACAGGCTGCGCGAGGAGTTCGTTGCGCACGGCCGGATGGCCGCTTATCCGACAAGCCAGGAACGACAACAGGTTCGATAGGAGAGAAGTCGTGCCAGTCCACTACGAACTCGGAGCACGCCCGGGGGCCGAACACGTCGTCCTGATCACCCTGGATCGCCCGGAGGCCAAGAACGCCTGCGACCTCGAGCACTTCCACCAGCTGGCGCAGGCATGGAAGAGGTTCGAGGCCGACGACGACGCCTGGGTGGCGATCTTCACCGGCGTCGGTCGGTCGTTCATGTCCGGCGCCGACCTCAAGACCTATGTACCGGAGATCACCGCGCTGGCCAAGGAGTTGCAGGCGGGAACGGCTACCTCGGTCAAGGGCTACTCGCTGGCCGACGGCACCGACGCCGTGCTGCGCGGCACCAAGATCTACAAGCCGATCATCGCGGCGATCAACGGGCCATGTGTGGCCGGCGGCATGGAGATGCTCGGCGGCGTCGACATCCGAATCGCCGCCGAGCACGCAACATTCGGGGTGATGGAGCCCGCCCGGGGTCTGTTCGCAGGTGGTGGCACCACGGTGCGGCTGCCTCGGCAGATCCCCTTCGCGCAGGCCATGGAGTTCCTGCTGTGTGCCGATCTGATCGATGCGCAGCGCGCGTTCCAGATGGGCCTGCTCAACGCCGTGGTGGCTGAGGAAGCATTACTGGACAGCGCATTCGAGTACGCGGCCCGGATCACCAAGAACGCCCCGCTGGCCGTCCAGGCCACCAAGCGCAGCGTCCTGGAGGGCCTGAAGCTCGACATGCGCGAGGCCTACCGGAACGAAGCCCGCATCTCCCGGGAGGTCTTCGCCACCGAGGACGCCAAGGAGGGCCCCCGCGCCTTCGCCGAGAAGCGCCCACCGCGGTGGTCCGGGTCCTGATGGGTGCTGCCCACGATCCGCGCCAACTCTGCGTCATCGGCGCGGCGCAGCACACCGTGCGGGACGCCGACGCGCCGGAGCCCCTAGTCAGCTGGGAGCGGCGGGCACGTGAGGCGGCCTCCGCCGCCGGCCTGGAACATGTTCTGCCGCAGATCGATTCCCTGCAGGTGGTGTACTGCCAGAGCTGGCCCTACGATGACCCGGCCAGCAGGCTGGCGACAGCGCTGGGGGCCTATCCACGGCACCGGCTCTACTCCGGAATCGGTGGTACGACACCGCAGGACCTGGTGAACCGGACCGCGGAGGCGATGCAGCGAGGGGAGATGGACCTGGCGTTGATCTGCAGCGCCGAAGCGCTCGCGACCCTGCGGGCGGCCAAGAAGAGCGGCGCCCGATTGCCGTGGAGTCACCGCAAGTCCTCGCCGTTTCCCTGGGAGCCGCCGCATCCGTCCGAGATCAACCACGAGGTGCTGCAGGCGTGGGAGACATTCCCGTTGTGGGACACCGCCCGCCGCGCCAGACTTGGTGCATCGCTGGACGACGATGCGGCGGAGGCTGCGGCGATGATGTCCGCCATGAGCTCTGTCGCTGAGGCTAATCCGCATGCCTGGCGGCCGGTGGCGTTCGACGCGGCCGCAGTCGGAACGGTCACACCGGAGAATCGCTACGTCGGTTGGCCCTACACCAAGCGCGAGGTGGCGGTGATGGATGTCGACATGTCCGCGGCGTTGTTGCTGGCCACCAAGGAGAAGGCCGATGCCCTTGGCGTGAGCGAGGATCAGCGCCTCTACCTGAGTGGCTGGGCCTACGCAGAGGACCCGGCGAGCATCGCCGAACGCGACGACATGTCGCGGTCGGCGGCGATGTCCGTTGTGGGCCGGCACGCTCTCGCGGCCGCCGGTGTCGGGCTCGACGAAATCGACGCGTTCGACCTGTACTCCTGCTTTCCCTCGTCGCTCCGGCTGGCTTGCGACGCACTGGGGATCGCCGTCGACGACGAGCGGGGCCTGACCATCACCGGCGGTCTGCCGTATGCGGGCGGTCCGGCCAGCGGTTACGTCACGCACGCCATCGCCAGCGCATTCGACCGGCTCAGCCGGGGCCGAGTACTGATCACTGGCGTCGGGATGCACATGGCCAAACACGTTGCGGCCGTGTGGTCATCTGAGCCAGGGCAGGGCGCAACCCCGCCGGATGCCGAGGCCCTGCAAGCCGAAGTCGATGCCGCGCAGCCACGCCGCACCCTGCTCACGTCATACGCTGGACCCGCGACGGTGTGCGCGTACACCGTCGCCCATGGCCGAGACGGCGCCCCGCAGCAGGGCCTGGTGGTGCTGGATACCGAGGACGGCCGCGCCCTGGCCCGCGTGCACGACGCTGAGCTGCTCGCCGATGCCGAGTCGCGCGAACTCGTCGGGCAAGCCGTGACAGTGACCAGCGACGGCACCCGCAACGAAGCGCGTTGGTGAGAATTGATCCCTATGAGCGAATCCGGAGATCCTCGATGACAACCATCCATCATGCCGGCGTGTGCGTGCGCGACATGGACGAGTCCCTGCGGTTCTATCGCGATGCCCTGGGTCTGACCGTCCTCACCGACAAGACGCTCGAGGCGGACCTGGAGATGCTGCTCGGCGTTCGTACCCGGTCGGTGCGCACCGTGTTCCTCGGCGATGCCGAGCACACCGACGCGGGAATCGTGGAGCTCCTCGACCTCGGGCTCAGCGGCATCGCCGACACCGCACCGCAGTCGGGTCTGCCCGCCCGCGGTGTCTTCCTGCTGTCGTTCCAAGTCGACGTCCCGGCCGTACTCGCCGCGCTCGAGAAGATGGGACTCGGCGGTACTCCGCGCACCATGCCCACCCCTGGCGGCGGATTGGCCGCCACCGTGACCGATCCGGACGGCGTGATGGTCGAGTTGCTGCCGATGGGGAAACTGGCGGTGATGCAGAACTAGGCTCAGCCCCCGCGAGCCTGCACCATCGCCGAGCGGTTGACCTTCGTCGCCGCTGAGCGCGGAATCTCGTCGACGAACTCCACACTCTTGGGCACCTTGTACGCCGCCGAGCCGGCCTTTCGCATAGCGGATCACGGCGTGTTCGGCCGGCGGGCGGGCGATGTCGACCGGCTGGACCACCGCGTGCACCCTTCTGCCCCACTGTGGATCGGCCAGCCCGATCACCACGACATCGGCAATCTCGGGGTGGTCCATGAGGGCGGACTCCACCTCGGCGGGAAACACATTCGCGCCTCCGGTGATGATCATGTCGGTGCGACGGTCGGCGATGTAGAGGTAGCCGTCGGCATCCAGGTAGCCGATGTCGCCGGCCGACGCGAAGCCGTCCGGAGTCCTCGGTAGCGGTGGCGCACCACCGATGTAGCGGTACTGGTCGTTCATCGGCGCGCGCAGATAGATCTCGCCGAGCACGCCGGGACCCACGGTGTTGCCGTGGTCGTCGACAACACGAATCTCGGTGTCGCGGAATCCCCGTCCGACACTGCCGGGGTGATCGAGCCACTCGTCTCCGCGAAGCGCCGTGAGGCCGAGGTTCTCGGTCATGCCGTAGGCCATCACCACCCGCTCGGGACTGAGCAATTCGAACCACCGGCGCAACAGGGTGGGTGGCATCACCGCCGCTCCCTGCAGGATCCACTCGACGCTCGACAGGTCTCGGTCCTCGACGCCGGGAACATCGGCGATGCGCGCCAGCATCGTCGGCGTCGCGGTGAAGGTGGTGATCCGGTGTCGCTCGATGGTGTCGAGAACCAATGCGGCGTCGAACTTCTCGAGCACCACCAAGTGGTCGCCGCCGAGCAGATAGGTCAGCGTGTTGAACCCGTTGGTGTGGTACATCGGCGCGGGAACCAGGATCGTCTGGGGCTGGCTCACCGGCGCCCATTGCGCCATGAACGGCACGCACTGTGCCTGAGTCCACGTCGCCGGCGCGGTGTTGAGGATGATCTTGGGCAGGCCGGTGGATCCGGAACTGCAGATGCCGTTGAGTGCGGGCGAGACGACCTCCGGCATTGCTGTGTCGTCCTCGCCCTGCGCGATCTCGGCCAGAGCCGCCAGATTCTTCTCGCTGATCTCCAGGGCCGGCTTGATGACGTCCAGCAGCCGTTGGTGTTCCCAGTCCGGCAGATCCCAGCGCATCGGGATGGGTATGGCACCCACCTTCCACGTGGCCAGGGCGGCGACGACGAGCTCTATGGAGTTGGGAATCGACAGCGCGACCATGTCACCCTGGTGCACCGCCGAGGCCTGCAGGGCGCGTGCCCACTGGTTGGCCGCATGCTCAAGGCCGGCCCACGTCAGTGTCGTCTCGCTGCCGTCGCGGTGTACGACGGTGAGCGCGGCGCCGTCCGGCTCCTGAGAAGCGCGCGCGGTGAGCTGGTGGCCGTACGGGACTGGATCGTCCGTGCTTATCGGCTGGGCTTCAGACATGGGCGACGGTCCTCGGTCAGCTGTCCGCGGCACGGCGCCGCACTTCCAGAGGTACCACGGGCGGTCGAGCCGACGGCCCGCGGGTGATCGCGTTGAGCCGGATCTCGGGCAGGTCGACAGATCCCGCGACGGTGTCCAGCCACACGACGGCTTCGGCCACATCGCCGACCGTCACGGCGTACATCTCGAACGGAACATCCTGCAGCATTTCGGTTTCCACAGGTCCCGGGGTGACGATGTTGACGTTGATTCCGTCCCTGTCGACCTCGAGCGCAAGCGCCCGCGCAAACGCGTTCACCCCGGCCTTCGAGGCCGAGTACGCGGTGCGGCCCGGCATCGGCTCGTGTGCGGCGGACGACGAGATGAAGACGAAGCGAGAGCCCGGCCGCATCAAGGGCAGAGCGGCCTGAGTCACCACGAAGCAGGAATCGAGGTTGGCGGCCATCATCGTTCGCCACTGCTCGAAGGTTTGTTTGCGTGCATAGGTGCCCCCGAGTACGCCTGCCGCGTGAACCAGCAGGTCCACCCGGCTCAGGTCCGCCAGTGCCGCCGTGAATCCGGCAGGATCAGAGGCGTCGGCCACCACCCATCGCGCTCCGATGTCGTCGGCGGCGGCACGCAGCGGCGCCTCCCGGCGAGCCGTCAGGATCACGTCGTATCCCCGCTCCACGAGAAGACGGCCGCAAGCCCGTCCGATACCGCCGCTGCCGCCGGTGACGACCGCGGTTCGCCTGCCTGAAGCCATCCACCCCCCCCACACCCCACGTCCGGCATTACAAAATTCATCGAAAGTGTCTCATTGCTTATGTTAGCGTCATTAGTGCCCGGCCACGGCAAACTGGTTGGTCGGGTGGCCAGATCGTCGAGAGGTCGTCTATGAAAGTGCCGTCCTACGACCGAATATTCGTCGGCGGCCGGTGGCAGGCGGCAAGCGGCGGCGACCGCATCGAGGTCGTCTCGCCGCACACCGAAGAAGTGATCGCCCATGCGGCAGCCGGCTCGGCGCAGGACGTCGATGCGGCGGTCCGCGCCGCGCGAGCGGCGTTCGACGAAGGCCCCTGGCCGCGGATGAGCCATGCCGAGCGGATCGCGGCGGTGGAGAAATTGGCCGCGGTGTACTCCACGCACGTCGACGAGATGGCCGATCTGATCACCGCCGAGATGGGCTCGCCGGCAAGCTTCAGCCGGCTGGGTCAGGCCGCCGGGGCGGCCTCGATGATGCACCTCGCCGTCCAGGCCGCGCGGACGTTCCCGTGGGCGCAGCGGCGCACCGGCCTGCTCGGCGAAGTGCACCTGCGCCGGATGCCCATCGGGGTCGTCGGGATCATCATCCCGTGGAATGTGCCGCAGAACCTGCTGATGCCCAAGCTGATTCCCGCGCTCATCGCGGGGTGCACCGTGGTGATCAAGCCGGCGCCGGAGACCCCGCTGGACTCGCTGTGGGTCGCCGAGATGATCGAGCAGATCGGCCTTCCCGAAGGAGTGGTCTCCGTCGTGCCCGGAGGTCGGGAGGTCGGCGAGGAACTCGTGCGCCACCCGGGTGTCGACAAGATCGCGTTCACCGGTAACTCCGCCACCGGCCGGCGGATCGCTTCGCTGTGCGGTGAGCAACTGAAGCGCTACAGCTTGGAGCTGGGCGGCAAGTCGGCGGCCATCGTGCTCGACGACGCCCGGATCGACAAGACGGTGGCCGGCCTGAAGATGGCGAGCCTGATGAACAACGGCCAGGCCTGCGTGGCGCAGACCCGGATCCTGGTCAGCGAACGCAGGCACGACGAGTTCGTCGACGCGATGGCCGAGATGATGTCGTCGCTGGCGGTGGGGGACCCGGCCGACCCGGGCACCGACATCGGGCCCCTGGTGTCCCAGCGTCAGCAGCACCGGGTGCAGGACTACATCCGGTCCGGCGTCACCGAGGGTGCGAAATTGGTTCTCGGCGGCGATGATTCGCCGATTGCCCGAGGCTGGTACGTCCGGCCGACCCTGTTCGCCGAGGCCACCAACGACATGACGATCGCCCGCGAGGAGATCTTCGGGCCCGTGCTGACCGTCATCAAGTACACCGACGAGCGTGACGCGATCAGGATCGCGAACGACAGCGACTACGGACTGGCCGGTTCGGTGTGGACCAAGGACGTCGCGCACGGCCTGGAGATCTCCGGTCAGATCCGCACCGGCACCTACGGCATCAACATGTACATGCTCGACATCTCCAGTCCGTTCGGCGGGTTCAAGCAATCCGGTATCGGCCGCGAGTTCGCCGAGGAGGGACTGGCCGAGTACACCGAGCTGCAGTCGGTGGTCAGCGCCGGCAAGCTGCCTGCCCTGGAAGAGGACTGACGATGACTGCGGGCCGAAAGCCGACGGTCGGCATCATCGGAGCCGGACCGGGCGGGATCGCAATGGGCATCCAACTGTCCCGGGGCGGTTACCCGTTCACGATCTTCGACCGCGGCGACGGCTTCGGCGGGACCTGGCGGAAGAACACCTATCCCGGTGCGGCCTGCGATGTGCCCTCGCATTTCTACTCGTTCTCGTTCGCGCTCAACCCGTACTGGAGCAAGACCTACGCCAATCAACCGGAGATTCTGAGCTATCTGGAGAACGTGGCTCGCGAACACGGACTCGACGACCACCTGATCGCCGGCGCCCACGTCACCACCGTTCGATGGTCCGACGACACTCGGCGGTGGACAGTCACGACCGGCGGCGGACAAACCCATGAGTTCGACATCGTGGTCAGCGCCGTCGGCATGCTCGATGTCCCCAACATTCCCGACATCCCCGGCGCCGAACGCTTTCGCGGTCGGGCCTTCCACTCCTCGAACTGGGACCACTCGAAATCCACGGCAGGAGAGCGCGTCGCGTCGATCGGAACCGGCGCCAGCGCCATCCAGTACGTCCCGGCAATCGCCGCCGAGACCGAGCACCTCACGGTGTTCCAGCGCACCCCGACCTGGGTCGGTCCGCGTATCGACGATCCCTTCACCCCAGAGCAACAGGCGCTCTTCGAGCGTGATCCGGCAGAAGCGCGCAAGGTCCGTGATGCCGCCTTCGAGCAGTACGAGATGGCGAACTTCGACGTTGAATCGACGATGACCAAGCAGCTCACCGAGGTGTCCTACAACTACCTGATGGCCAAGGTGAAGGATCCGGAGCTGCGAGCCAGACTGCTGCCGGACTACCCGGTGGGGTGCAAGCGGCCGTTGCAGTCGCGGGCGTGGTTCCCGACCTTCGCCCGTTCGAACGTCTCCCTCGAGACATCGCCCATCGTCGAGTTCACCGAGACCGGGCTGCGGACCGCCGACGGCACCGAGCACCGCGTGGACACCGTGATCTATGGAACCGGATTCACGGCCGCCGATTACCTGGCCAGCCTCGACGTGCACGGGCCGGGCGGTCGGAGGCTGCGCGACGACTGGTGCGAGGGCGCCGAGGCCTACCTGGGCACCGTGGTGCCGGGCTACCCGAATCTCTTCACCCTGTACGGGCCGAACACCAACGGAGTCACCTCCATCATCTACATCCTGGAAGCTCAGACCGAGTTCGTCCGTCGCGTCATCGACGAGATGGTGGCTCGAACCCTCGACTTGGTCCAGATCAAACGTGACGTGCACGAGGCGTACAACGTCGAGATTCAGGATGCGATGACGGGGACTGTGTGGATGGCGGACTGCAACAATTACTTTCGCCATCCGAACGGCAAGGTCGTCACCCAGTTCCCCTACAGCGGACTGACCTTCGCCGAGCGAATCCAGCAGGTGGCGATGGACGCGTTCGTCCTGAACGGGAAGGTGGGAACCAGGTGATAGGGGTACACCACACGGCGATCGTCACCTCCGACGTCGAAGTGTCACTGCGGTTCTGGCGAGACGGCCTGGGCCTCACCGAACTTTTCGACCACAGCTTCTCCGGTGACTGGCCGACGCTGTTCGGCGCGGGGACCGACACGCTGCGTTCGATATTCCTCGGCGACCCGGAGAGCCCGGACACCGGAATTGTCGAACTGGTGGTGTTCGACGATGTGACCGGGACGCCGGCCCCGACCGGCAAGCCGGCCCACGGTTTCTTCCTGCTGTCACTGCAGCGCGACGTCGATCCGACGCTCACGCGGTTGGCGGGCCTCGGTTTCACCGACGGGGTACGTCGCATCGCCATGCCCGCACCGGGCGGACGACAGGTCCAGATGGCCGTGCTCACCGCGCCGGATGGCGTGCGCGTCGAACTGATCGGAGCCCCGACATGAGCGCAATCGTGACTGGCGGAGGATCGGGCATCGGACGCGCCGTGGCCGAGCGCCTCCGAAAAGCAGGGCTCGACACCGTGACCTGGGACATCAAGGGCGGTGATATCTCCTGCGACACCAGTGATCCCGAGTCGGTTTCGGTGGCGCTCGAACAGACCGCCGCCACTCACGGTGCCCCGACCCGGCTTGTCGCGTGTGCGGGAGTCGGCGCATCGGGGCTCCTGGTCGAGCAGGAGCCGGCCGACTGGCGGCGCGTCATCGACACCAACCTGACCGGTACCTGGCTGACCATGCGCGCCGTGGCCCGCGCCATGATCGCCGCGGGAAACGGCGGATCGATCGTCGCGGTGTCGAGCATCAGCGGCACCGTCGCCGACCGGGACATGGGCGCCTACTGCGTGTCGAAAGCCGGCGTGGACATGCTGGTGCGCGTTGCGGCCGCCGAGTGGGGGATCCACGGTATCCGCGTCAACGCCGTCGGGCCCGGCGTCACCAGAACCCCGATGCTGGCCAAACCCGAGCAACTGCCCGGCTGGGTCGACGGACTCACCGAACGGACCCCGCTCGGGCGCCTCGGCGAGGCCGACGACGTCGCCGAAACCATCGTCGCGGCGCTCGAAATGTCGTGGGTCACCGGACAGACCATTTTCTCCGACGGCGGCCTGGCGCTGCACAGCCCGATCGACGCCTACGGCCAGCTTCAACGCCTGAAAACGCATGGGACAGGAAGCGCATGACGAACGAAGCCCGTCCCGCGATCGACCCGGTGACCGCGAGCGTGATCCGCTCGGCGATGGAGACCATCTGCTTCGAGATGGCCACCTATGTGTCGCGCACCGCGACGACGCCCATTCTCAACCAGTCCAACGAGCGCAACGCCACCATCCTCGACGCCACCGGCCACCTGGCCGCGCTGTCGGTGGGCATCCCGCAGTTCATGCTGTCCTCGACGCTGCCGGTGCGGTTCGCCGCCGAGTTCTTCGACGGTGAGCTCTATCCGGGCGACGTGATCGTCGCCAACGACCCCTACCACGGCGGCGGCCATCTGCCCGACGTCAACGTGTTCTCACCCGTGTTCGGTCCGGACGGCAACGTGGTGCTGTTCGACTCCATCCAGTGCCACCACGGGGACACCGGCGGCGCGATGGCCGGGGGATACAACGTGTTCGCCAAGGACATTTGGAGCGAGGGCGTTCGCTACCCGCTGCTGAAGATCGTCGATGCGGGCCGCGAACGGCGCGACGTGGTGCTGACGATGCGCGCGAACAACCGGCTGCCCGGCTTCATCGGAGACCTGCGCTCCCAAGTGGGTGCGGCTCAGCTGGGCGCACGCCGGCTGACCGACCTCATCGCCGAGTACGGCGTCGAGACCGTCGAGGCGGCGGTGCGATGGTCCGTCGACGATGCCACCCGCCGGTTCTCCGCCGAGATCGCGCGGTGGCCCGACGGCACCTACGAAGCCGACGTGTACTGCGACTCCGACCCGGCAGGCAACCAGGACATCCACGTTCACGTCGCGATCACCGTCGAACGGTCGACCGCCTGATCATCGACTTTGAAGGCTCCGACACGCGCCCCAACATCAACGCCTGGTCGACGTTCGGCAACACCCGCGGCAATGTCATCGCACAGCTCGCCAGCCTCGTCGACCCGTCGATTCCGAAGAACGAGGGCTTCTTCAACTGCATCGACCTGCGGGTGCCCGAAGGATGCTGCCTGAATCCCGCTGAGGGAAAGCCGGTTTCCAGCGGAACACACCATCCCGGCGTCGAGGTGGGCGACGCGATCGCGATCGCGATGAGCAAGATCATCCCGGACCGGTGCTGCCCGCAGAGTTACAAGTTCGGCAGCCCGCGCCAGATGTGGGGCGACGTCGATCCCCGCACCGGAAAGCCGTTCTTCGACCACGGCGGCGAAGTCAGCGCCGGCTGGGTCAGCGCCGCACGGGGCACCGACGGCTGGGGCGCGCTGTCGGCGTCCAACGGCAACCTGATCAAGGCCAGCGCCGAGATCAACGAGCAACTGTTCCCGCACATCCTGCGCGGCCGGAACTACCGCACCGATTCCGGCGGCGCCGGGCCAGTGGCGCGGCGGCTGCGGCAGCCACTTCGTCAAAGAAGTTCGCACCCCCACCCTGGTCAACCAGTACGTGGTCAACCAGCGGCACACCCATCCCGGCATCGCCGGCGGACACAACGGCGCCCCCGACCACTGCGTCGTCGGCAGCGAGGTGGTCGATCCCGCGGTGTCGGGCGTGCTGCTGAACACCGGCGAGCGACTGGTCTACGACTTCGGCGGCGGCGGGGGATGGGGCGACCCGCTGGACCGCGACCCGCAAGCCGTCCTCGACGACGTGTGGGACGAGTACGTGTCGGTCGACGGCGCGTTGCGCGACTACGGCGTCGTCATCACCGGCTCGCTGGAGGACATGACACTGGCACTCGATCGCGAGGCCACCGAACTCGAGCGCAAGCAGCGGACATCATGAGCGCGGCAGGCGACTACCGGATCGGCGTCGACGTCGGCGGCACCTTCACCGACTGTGTCCTTCGCCGACCCGACGGCACGCTGGCGATGGACAAGGTCCCGACCACGCCGCACGACCAGAGCGAGGGTGTGCTCGCCGGTATCGCCAGGCTGGCCGAGGCCGAGGGTCTGTCCGTCGGCGATCTGCTGTCGCGGACCAGGACGATCGTGCACGGCACGACCACCGCGGACAACGCGATGATCCAGATGACCGGTGCACCAACGGGATTGATCGTCACGCGGGGATTCCGCGACGAGATCGAGTTCCGGCGCTGCTACAAGGAGGACATCTGGGATCCGACGCTGCCCGCCCCCAAACCGATCGCGCGGCGCAGAGTACGACTGGAAGTCGACGAACGGCTCACCGCCGAGGGCGACATCGACACACCGCTCGACGAGGAGCAGGTCCGCAAGGCGGCGGCCCGGCTGCGGGCCTTCGGGGTGACGTCGATCGCCATCTGCTTTCTGCACTCCTACCTCAACCCCGTCCACGAACTGCGGGCCCGGCGAGATCGTCGCTCGACGAGTTCCCCGACGTCGAGATGATCTCGCTGTCGCACGAGATCATGCCCAAGCCGCCGGAGTTCGAGCGGACGTCGACCACCTTGGTCAACGCCTACGTCGGGCCGCCGATCGCCAACTATCTCGGCCGGCTGAGCGCCAACCTCGCCGAAAACGGTTACCGCCACCGCCTGCTGGTGGCGACGTCGGCAGGCGGTATCGCCACCGCCGAGGCGGCCGCCGAGCGCGCGGTGGCCACCATCGGTTCGGGCCCGACCGGGGGAGTCAGTGCGGCGGCCGGTGCGGCCGCACGCGCGGATGTCGGCGACGTCGTGAGCGTCGACATGGGTGGAACGAGCTATGACGTCTGCCTGATCCGCAACGGCAAGCCCGAGATCAAGATGGACTGGAACTGGTTCCACCGCTACTGCATCGGCCTGCCGATGATCGACATCCCGTCGGTCGGCGCCGGCGGCGGCTCGATCGCGTGGGAGGAGGGCGGCGTCCTGCACGTCGGCCCGCAGTCGGCGCAGAGCCAGCCGGGCCCGGTCTGTTACGGCCGCGGCGGCACCGAGCCGACCGTCACCGATGCCGACCTGGTGCTCGGCCGTTTGGCGGCAACGGGATTCAACAACGGCCGGATGACTCTGGACGTCGACGCCGCGCGTGCGGCCATCGGATCGCTGGGCCGGCTGGTCGGGTCTGGGGGTCGAGGAGACCGCGGCCGCCGATTGTGCGGCTGGTCGACGCCAACATGACCGACGCGATGCGCCGGGTGCTCTCCCTGGCCGGCGCCGACCCGCGCAAGCTGTCGCTGGTGGCGTTCGGCGGCATGGGCGGTGTGCACGCCACCACCCAGGCCCGCGCGCTGGGCATGCATACGGTGGTGGTGCCGCGGGCGGCGGCCGGGTTGTCGGCGCTGGGCCTGCTGACGGCCAACCATGTCGTCGACGACTCCCGCGGATACATCGCGCCGTGGGCCGAAGTCGACCGCGACCATCTCGCGCGGCTGGCTCGCGAGCTCGAGGACAGTGCGCGCCGCGAGCTGGACATCGCCGGTGTGCCCGAGGACCGGATCCGGCTGGAATGGTCGCTGCTGCTTGTCTATCCGGGCCAGACCTTCGATACCGCCATCGGGGTGTCCGATCCCACCGACGTCGACGGTGCGGTGGCGGAGTTCCACCGGATCAACGCCGAGGCGCGCCTGATCGAGGCCCGCGCGCAAGAGCCCGTCGTTCGTGGCATCCGGCTGACCGCGGTGGGTGAGGTCGACAAGGTGGCGCAGACACCCCTGCCGTCGGCCACCGACATCACAGCACTCGGACACCGGCG
This sequence comes from uncultured Actinomycetota bacterium, assembly GCA_963765445.1. GTDB lineage: Bacteria > Actinomycetota > Actinomycetes > Mycobacteriales > Mycobacteriaceae > Mycobacterium. Next base: position 26,794 of record CAVXWQ010000019.1, on the reverse strand, counting down.
GATGTGGGTCGGTGACGGCTGGCACGATGCGGCGGTCTACGACCTGGATGCGGTGCTGCCCGGCGTGACGGTCGCAGGGCCGGCGGCCATCGTCAGCCCGTTCACGACCATCATCGTCGCGCCGGGGGAGACAGCGCGGTCGACGACCGACGGTGACGTGGTGATCGACATCGGGGCCTGACCCCGGCCGACTATCCGCGATCGAGCAGCCGCTTGAGGACCTTGCCGCTGGGGTTGCGCGGAAGGCTCGTCGACGAACACCACGTCGCGGGGCACCTTGAAGCGCGCCAGCCGTTGTGCGACATAGGCTTTGACGTCCTCGGCGGTCAGCGCGGCGCCGGGCCGGGTGACGACGAAGCTGCGCAGCCGCTGGCCGAACTCCGGGTCGTCGACCCCGATCACCGCGGCTTCGGCGATGTCGGGGTGCTCTTCCAGCGCATCCTCGACCTCGCCGGGAAAGACGTTCTCGCCGCCGGAGACGATCATCTCGTCGTCGCGGCCGTCGATGAACAGCCGGCCCGCGGAGTCGAAGTGACCGACGTCGCCGCTGGCGAGCATGCCGTCCACGATCTGCTTGGTCCCGCCACCGGTGTAGCCCTCGAACTGCAGGCCGTTGCCCACGAAGATCCGCCCCGGTGTGCCGGGCCGCACCGGGCGGTTGTCGGTATCGAGGATCCGGACCTCCGACCCGGCGACCACACCGCCGACGCAGCCGGGTTCGGCGGCCAGGTCCGCCGGGGTGGCGATCGTGGCGAAGGCCACCTCGGTGGAGCCGTACATGTTGTAGACCACCGGCCCGAACACCTCGGTGGCGCGGCGGCACAGCGGGGCACCGAGCTGAGAACCGCCGACGAAGATGACCCGCAGGTCGGGCAGTTCACACCCGCTCCGGTGCCGCATCGAGCATGCGCCGCAACATGATCGGCACCACGACCAAGGCAGTCGCCGAGTTCGCGGCCAGACTCTCCAGCGTGCTGCGCGGGTCGAACTCCCGCCGGATCACCAGCGTCGAGCCCAGCACCATCCCGATCATGGCCTGGCTGAAACCCAGGGAGTGGAACAGCGGCACCGGGCACTCGGTCACCTCGCGGGCGCGAAACGGCACCTTGCCCAGCAGTCCGCCGACCGGAATGAGCGAGTACGGCTCGGAGCGCTTGGCCCCCTTCGGTGTTCCGGTGGTGCCGCTGGTGAGAATGATGATCTTCGGCCTGCCGCCGGGGGCGGGCGGGGGGAGCTGTCACCGCCGGCGATCAGGGCGTCGAGCGTGTCGGTACCGCCGCCGTCGTTCCACGCCAGTATCCGGCCGAACCGCAGCGGGATACCGTCGGTCAGGGCGGTGAACTCCTCGTCGTGGACGAGCAGGTCGACGCCCTCGCGCGAGGCCACGTCGGCGAGCTGTTCGGCTCCGAAGCCGGTGTTGAGCAGGATGATTCGCGCCCCGCACTTGCCTGCGGCGTACACGGCGTCGAAGAAGCCGCGATGGTTGCGGCACAGGATGGCCACTCCCGTGCCGGCCCGAACCCCGCGGCGGCGCCAGCCGTTCGCGACGGCATTGGCCCGGGCGTCGAGTTCCCGGAAGGTCAGCGGCCCGCGCTCGTCGATGAGCGCCACGCCGTCGGGATCGCGCAGGGCGGTGATGGTGCTGGCCGCCCCCAGCAGCCCGTAGGTCCTGACCGCCGAGGCCATTGCCGGCCAGCTGGCGCGGCGTCAGCGGTCTGACGACACCGGCGCGGCCGAGCAGCCCGGCTGACCAGATCTCCAGCCCGGCACGGTGGGCAAGGCCGGTGAGACGGTCGATCAACGGCCCGCGCGTCGCACCGCGTTGACCACGCCGCGCACCGCCGATTCGGTGGCGGCCAGCGGCGACATCACCACCTCGCCGAGCCCGACGATGCGTTCGACGCGCTCGACGATGCCCTCGAGCCGGTCGACCACCGCGTTGAGCCGCGGCGCCAGTTCGTCGATGCGGCTCAGCGTTGTGTTGAAGACCTGCAGGGTCTGCTCGAAGTACTCGAGGGTGCCCTCCATGCCCGACATCGTCTTGTTGAGGTCGGTGAGGGTGTCGCTCATCCCGGTCAGCAGGGTGTCGAGCTGGTCGACGGTGACGTCGGCGTTCAGCGCGGCCTGGGCCAGAGTCTTGATCCGCTCGCGGCTGCTGCGGGGTGTCGGTGTCTTGTCGACCATGGGCGTCAGTCCGCCAACTTGCTCGCCGCCGTGGCGTCCAGAAGCCAGACCGTGGCCTCGCGTCCCACTGCGCCGGCCGCGGGCACGTCGGCGGGTTTCGCTCCGCCGATGGCGGCGGCCACCGCGTCGGCCTTGGCCTCCCCGGAGACCACCAGCCACACCTCGCGGGAGCGCTGCACCGCGGGCAGGGTCAGCGTGATCCGCCGCGGCGGCGGCTTGGGCGAGTCCTCCACGCCCACCACCAGCCGCTCGGTCTCCAGCGTGGCGGGGGAGTGCGGGAACAGCGAGTTGATGTGTCCCTCGCCGCCCATGCCGAGCAGATGAACATCGAAAGCCGGTGCGGCAGAGCCGGATTCGGCGGTCTCGAGCCAGCACCTTCGCATAGTCGGCTGCGGCCGCGTCGAGGTCCTCGCCGAACTCGCCGTCGCTGGCCGCCATCGCGTGCACGTTGCCGGCCGGGATGTCGATGTGGTCGATCAGCGCCTCGCGGGCCTGCTTCTCGTTGCGTTCGTCGTCGTCGGCGGGCACGAAGCGCTCGTCGCCCCAGAACAGGTGCACCTTCGACCAGTCCACCGCGGCGTCGTGGGCGCGGACGTGCTCGAGCAGTCCGATCCCGGTGCCGCCGCCGGTCAGCACGATCAGCGCCTTCCCGCGGGCTGCGATGGCACTCGTGATCGCCTCGACCAGCCGGTCGCCGGCAGCGGCGACGAGTGCGGGGGTGTCCGGGTAGGTCTCGACCACAACGCTCACGGCGCCCCTTTCAGTCCAACTCACACGTACTGCACCTTGTCGATACCCGCCAGCGCCTCGTGGTAAATCTCGTCGGCGTCGAGCCGGCGCAGATCCTCGGCCAGGCACTCGCGGGTCTCGCGGCGCGGCAGCGGCAGCAGGGCGTCGGGCCGGGCGGTGCGGGTGAGCGTGGCGGTGACCCCGTCCTGCGGACGGCTCAGCGTCACCGTCTCGGAGGGACGGACCAGCTCCACCTTCAGCTCGCCGACGGCCCGCTGCACCGTGCCGTCGATCCGGCTGGCCAGCCAGCCGGCCAGGATGTCGAGCGCCGGCTCGTTCTTCAGACCCGACACCAGCGCCGAGGTGACCTCCTCGTAGGGCGGCTGATCCAGGGCCGAGGCGAGCAGCGCCCGCCAGTAGGTGATCCGGCTCCAGGCCAGGTCGGTGTCGCCGTTGGTGTAGCCCTCGAGCCGTCCCTTGATCGACGCCAGCGGATCCGCCGCACCGGTGGCATCGGTGATCCGGCGAAGTGCCAAGCGGCCCAACGGGTCCTGCGCGGGAACCGCCGGCGGCACGCCCGGCCACCAGGCGACCACCGGGGTGTCCGGCAGCAGGAACGGCAGCACCACGCTGCTGGCGTGCGCCGACAGCGGTCCGGAGATCTTCAGCACCACCACCTCGCCGGCGCCGGCGTCACCGCCGACCCGCAACTGGCCGTCCAGACGCGGGTCGCTGGCCAGCCGGTCGTCGGGCACCACGACGATGATGCGGCAGGGGTGCTCGCGGCTGGCCGACACGGCGGCGTCGATGGCGTCCTCGACGAGATCGAGGCTGTCCGGGGCGATCACCAGGGTCAGGACGCGGCCCAGGGTGATCGCGCCGCCCTCCTCGCGCAGCGCGGTGATCTTCTTGTTGAGTTCGTTGGTCGTGGTTTTCGGCAGATCGACAATCATGGCGCCGCTCCTCCTCATCGCTCGTGCCTCGCTCTGCATCGTCGCCGGCGCGAATCATGGGCGTCTCCATTCCCGGCCCGAGCGCTGCAGCATCTCGAACGCCGAGTCCGGGCCCCAGGTGCCCGACTCGTACGGATCGGGCTTTCCGTGCTCGGCCCAGTAGTCCAGCACGGGATCGAGTATCTCCCAGGACAATTCGACCTCCGCGTTGCCGGGGAACAGCGACGGCTCGCCCAGCAGGACGTCGAGGATCAGCCGCTCGTAGGCCTCCGGGGAGTCCTCGGCGAACGCCGAGCCGTACGAGAAGTCCATGTTGACGTCGCGGACCTCCATCGCACTGCCCGGCACCTTCGAGCCGAACCGCAGCGTGATGCCCTCGTCGGGCTGCACCCGGATCACCAGGGCGTTGGTCCCGAGCTCCTCGGTCATGGTCGCGTCGAACGGCAGATGCGGAGCGCGCTTGAACACCAGCGCGATCTCGGTGACCCTGCGGCCCAACCGTTTTCCGGTACGCAGGTAGAACGGCACCCCGGCCCACCGTCGGGTGTCGACCTCGAGCTCGATCGCGGCGAACGTCTCGGTGGTGGAGGTCTTGGAGAACCCCTCCTCGTCGAGCAGGCCGACGACCTTCTCACCGCCCTGCCACCCGGCGGTGTACTGGCCGCGCGAGGTGGTCAGGTCCAGCGGCTGGGCCAGCGAGGTGGCCGAGAGCACCTTGATCTTCTCGGCCCTGACCTCGCTGGGGTGGAAGCTCACCGGCTCCTCCATGGCGGTCAGCGCCAGCAGCTGGATCAGGTGGTTCTGGATGACGTCGCGGGCCGCGCCGATGCCGTCGTAGTACCCGGCCCGGCCACCGAGGCCGATGTCCTCGGCCATGGTGATCTGCACGCTGTCGACGTAGTGGCTGTTCCAGATCGGCTCGTAGAGCTCGTTGGCGAAGCGCAGTGCCAGGATGTTCTGCACCGTCTCCTTGCCCAGGTAGTGGTCGATGCGGAACACCGACTCCTCCGGGAAGACGCTGTTGACCACCTTGTTGAGCTCGATCGCGCTCTGCAGGTCGTGGCCGAACGGCTTCTCGATCACCACCCGGCTCCAGCGGCCCGCCTGCTGGCGGGCCAGACCGGACTTCTTGAGCTGCTCGCAGACCTGCGGGAACGCCTTCGGCGGGATCGACAGGTAGAAGGCGTGGTTGCCGCCCGTGCCGCGGTCGACGTCCAGCTTCTCCAGCGTCTCGGCCAGCCGGGTGAAGGCGGCGTCGTCGTCGAACGTGCCGCACACGAAGCGGATGCCCTCGGCGAGCCGGTCCCAGACCTCCTGGCGGAACGGGGTGCGGGCGTGCTCCTTGACCGCGTCGTAGACGATCTTCCCGAAATCCTCGTCCGCCCAGTCCCGTCGGGCGAACCCGACCAGTGAGAACGACGGCGGCAGCAGCCCGCGGTTGGCCAGGTCGTAGATGGCCGGCATCAGCTTCTTGCGGGCCAGGTCTCCGGTCACGCCGAAGATCACCACCCCGCACGGCCCGGCGATCCGGGGCATCCGCTTGTCCCGCTTGTCGCGCAGCGGATTTCGGTAACTCGCCGGGGCCGGCGCCACCACCCCGGGCACGGGCTCGTGCTGCGCCCGTGCCGGGCAACGGTGGAGTCATTTCGCGGCGGCGTCGAGCTGACCCTGAGTCGCCTCGAGCAGTTCCTGCCAGGACTTCTCGAACTTCTCGACGCCCTCGTTCTCGAGGACCAGGAACACGTCGCGCAGGTCGATGCCGATGGCCTCGAGTTCGTCGAACACCTTCTGGGCGGCCGCGCCGGTGCCGGTGATGGTGTCGCCCTTGACCACGCCGTGGTCGGCGACCGCGTCGAGGGTCTTCTCCGGCATGGTGTTGACCGTGTTGGGCGCCACCAGTTCGGTGACGTACAACGTGTCGGAGTAGTCCGGGTTCTTCACCCCGGTCGACGCCCACAGCGGACGCTGCACCCAGGCGCCCGCCTCGGCCAGCGGCAGGAACCGCTTGCCGCCGACGAACACCTCCTCGTAGGCCGCGTAGGCCAGCCGGGCGTTGGCCACCCCGGCCTTGCCGCGCAGCGCCAGCGCCTCGTCGGAGCCGATCTGCTCCAGTCGCTTGTCGATCTCGGTGTCCACCCGGGACACGAAGAAGGAGGCGACCGAGTGGATCGTGTTCAGGTCGTGGCCGGCCTTCTCGGCGGCTTCCAGGCCGGCCAGGTAGGCGTCCATCACCAGGCGGTAGCGCTCGACGGAGAAGATCAGCGTGACGTTGACCGAAATCCCTTCGGCCAGAACGGCGGTGATGGCGGGCAGGCCCGCCTCGGTGGCCGGGATCTTGATCAGCAGGTTGGGCCGGTCGACGATCTTCCACAGCTCGATGGCCTGCGCGATGGTCTTGTCGGCGTCGTGGGCCAGCCGGGGGTCGACCTCGATCGACACCCGCCCGTCGACACCGTCGGAGGCGTCCCACTGGGGCCGCAGCACGTCGCAGGCCTCGCGGACGTCGTCGGTGGTCACCGTGCGGATGGTGGCGTCGACGTCGGCGCCGCGGTCGGCGAGTTCGGCGACCTGCGCGTCATAGGCGCTGCCCTTGGACAGGGCGGCCTGGAAGATCGACGGGTTGGTGGTGACGCCGACGACGCTCTTGGTGTCGATCAGCTCCTGCAGGTTGCCCGACTTCAACCGGTCGCGGGACAGGTCGTCGAGCCAGATGGAGACTCCCGCGGCGGCCAGCGCCGCGAGGTGGGGATTCTGTGCCATGACGGGATTCCTTATCAGTTGTCGATTGCGCGTTCGGCGGCCGCGGCGACGGCCTCGGGGGTGAAGCCGAACTCGCGGAACAGTGTCTTGTCGTCGGCGGATTCGCCGTAGTGCTCGATGGAGATGATCTCGCCGGTGTCGCCGACGTACTTGTACCAACTCTGTGCGACCCCGGCCTCGACCGCGACGCGGGCCGAGACGTCCGGCGGCAGCACGCTGTCGCGGTACTCCTGCGGCTGCGCGTCGAACCACTCCACACACGGCATGGACACCACGTAGGCGCGGATGTCCTTGTCCGCCAGGATCTTCTGGGCTTCGACGGCCAGCTGCAGCTCCGAGCCGGTGGCGATGATGATCACGTCGGCGTCGTCGGCCGGATTGCCGCCGCCCAGCACGTACCCGCCGCGCTCGACACCCTCTCGGCTGGTGCCCTCCAGAACGGGGATGCCCTGGCGGGTCAGGATGAAGCCGACCGGGCCGCTTCCGTTGCCGCGGGCGATGATCGAGCGCCACGCGTACGCGGTCTCGTTCGGGTCACCGGGGCGCACCACCGACAGCTTCGGGATGGCCCGCAGCGCGGCGAGGTGTTCGATCGGCTGGTGGGTGGGGCCGTCCTCGCCGAGCCCGATCGAGTCGTGCGTCCAGATGTAGATGGTGTCGATGTCCATCAGCGACGCCAGCCGCACCGCCGGCCGCATGTAGTCGGAGAACTGCAGGAACGTGCCGCCGAACGCGCGGGTCGGTCCGTGCAGCACGATGCCGGACAGGATCGAGCCCATCGCGTGCTCGCGGATGCCGAAGTGCAGCACCCGGCCGTACCAGTCGGCGGTGTAGTCCTTGGTCGAGATCGACGGCGGACCGAACGACTTGACCCCGTTGATGGTGGTGTTGTTGCTGCCGGCGAGATCGGCTGAGCCGCCCCACAACTCGGGCAGCTTGGGCGCGACGTCGTTGAGCACCTGGCCGAAGGCCGCCCGGGTGGCCAGCGGTTTGGACCCGGGCTCCCAGTAGGTGATGTCGGCGTCCCAGCCGTCGGGCAGCTCTTCTGCCGTGAGCCGGTCCAGCAGCGCCTTGCGCTCCGGTTCGCGCTGAGCCCAGGCGTCGAAGTCGCCCTGCCACTTCTCGTGCGCCTCGCGGCCGCGCTCCACCAGCTTGCGGGTGTGCTCGATCACCTCGTCGCGCACCTCGAAGGTCTTGTCCGGGTCGAAGCCCAGCACCTTCTTGGTGGCGGCCACCTCCTCGTCGCCCAGCGCCGAGCCGTGCACGCCGCCGGTGTTCATCTTCGTCGGCGCGGGATAGCCGATGATGGTGCGCACCGCGATGAACGACGGCTTGTCGGTGACCTTCTTGGCCTCGGCGATGGCGGCCTCGATGCCGACGACGTTCTCACCGCCCTCGACCTCCTGGACGTGCCAGCCGTAGGCGCGGTAGCGCGCCAGGGTGTCCTCGGACAGCGCGATGTTGGTGTCGTGCTCGATCGAGATCTGGTTGCGGTCGTAGAACACGATCAGGTTCCCGAGCTGCTGGGTGCCGGCCAGCGAGGAGGCCTCGCTGGTGACGCCCTCCTCGATGTCGCCGTCGGAGGCGATCACGTAGATGTAGTGGTCGAACGGGCTGGTGCCGGCGGGAGCGTCCGGATCGAACAGGCCGCGCTCGTAGCGGGCGGCCATCGCCATCCCGACCGCCGAGGCCAGGCCCTGCCCGAGCGGACCGGTGGTGATCTCCACACCGAGGGTGTGCCGGAACTCCGGGTGGCCCGGGGTCTTGGAGCCCCAGGTGCGCAGCGACTCGATGTCGGAGAGCTCGAGCCCGAAACCGCCGAGGTACAGCTGCAGGTACAGGGTGAGGCTGCTGTGCCCGCAGGACAGGATGAACCGGTCGCGGCCCAGCCAGTGGGTGTCGCTGGGGTCGTGCCGCATCACCCGCTGGAACAGCGTGTAGGCCAGCGGCGCGAGGCTCATCGCCGTGCCGGGGTGCCCGTTGCCGACCTTCTGCACCGCATCGGCGGCCAGGACTCGCACCGTGTCGACGGCCAGCGAGTCGACGTCGGTCCAGTCGTCCGGATGGTGCGGTTGGGTCAGCGCGGAAATGTCTTCGAGTGTGGTCACTAACTCACTCCTGGCATCGTCAGAACTGCTGGCAAGCTGGGGTCCTCTTAACCCTAGTGCCGGATGGGCGGTTGTCGCAGGGTGCTTCACCTGCATTACCCGCAGGTGAAGATTTACGCCTCCGACCGCGTCACGGAGGTGGAATCGCCGTGAATCGACCCTTCGGTAACGGTCCGGGGGCCGCGCGGTCTACCATCGCCTGTAGTAGATCGCCGGTTTCGCCGCCGTTTGTCAGGAGTCAGCTGCGTGAGAGTTCGCGAAGTGCGCCTCGTCGAGGGTGCGCCGGTCCGGTTCCGCGACACGCTGCTGGGCTACCTGGCCCTGACCAAACCGCGCGTGATCGAGCTGCTGCTGGTCACCACGATTCCGGCGATGCTGCTGGCCAGCCGGGGCACCGTCGACCCGCTGCTGATCCTCAACACCCTGTTCGGCGGCATGCTCGCCGCGGCAGGCGCGAACTCGCTGAACTGCGTGGCGGACGCCGACATCGACAAGCTGATGAAGCGCACCGAGCGCCGGCCGCTGGCCAGGGCCACGGTGCCGCGCAGCCACGCGCTGGTGTTCGGGCTGGCCCTGTCGGTCGCCTCGTTCTTCTGGCTGTGGTGGACCACCAACATGCTCTCGGCGCATCTGGCCGCCGCCACCATCGCGTTCTACGTGCTGGTCTACACGCTGGTGCTCAAGCGCCGCACCTCGCAGAACGTGGTGTGGGGCGGGGCGGCCGGCTGCATGCCGGTGATGATCGGCTGGTCGGCGGTGACCGGCACCATCGGCTGGCAGGCGCTGGTGATGTTCGCGATCATCTTCTTCTGGACGCCGCCGCACACCTGGGCGCTGGCGATGAAGTACAAGGACGACTACCGCGCCGCGGGTGTGCCGATGCTTCCCGTGGTCGCCACCGAGCAGCAGGTGACCAAGCAGATCGTGATCTACACCTGGCTGACGGTGCTGGCCACGCTGGCGCTGATCACCGGCCGCCGGCTGGCTGTACGCGTCGGTGGCGGTGCTGGCCGGCGCCTGGTTCCTGGCCATGGCCCACCGGCTCAACGCCGGCGTGCGCCGCGGTGAGCCGATCAAGCCGCTGAAGCTGTTCCTGCAGTCGAACAACTACCTGGCCGTGGTGTTCCTCGCGCTGGCCGTCGACTCGGCGATCGGGCTGCCGACGATCTTCGGCTGACCCTTACGGCAACAGGACGATCGATCCGGTCGTCTTGCGTCCCTGCAGATCGCGGTGCGCCCGCTCGGCCTCGGCCAGCGGGTAGTGCCCGCCGACGGTGATCGTGATCGAACCGTCGGCGATCGCGTCGAGCAGTTCACCGGCACGCCAAGCGAATTCGTCGGCGGTCCGGGTGAAGTGCGCGAGGTTGGGCCGGGTCAGGTAGACCGATCCGGCGGCGTTGAGCCGCTGCGGGTCCACCGGCGGCACCGGACCACTGGACGCGCCGAACAGCGCCAGCGTGCCACGCACGGCCAGGCTGGCCAGGCTGGCGTCGAACGTCGTCTTGCCCACCCCGTCGTACACCGCGGCGACGCCGTGGCCACTGGTCAGATCGCGGATCGTGGCGCCGAACTCGGCCGGGTCCTCGGGGTAGTCGAGCACCTCGACGGCGCCGGCCTGCCGCGACAACTCCGCCTTCTCCGGGGTGGAGGCCGTGGTGATCACCCGCGCGCCCAGGCTGGTGGCCCACTGGGTGAGGATCAGCCCGACGCCGCCTGCGCCGGCGTGCACGAGCAGGAAGTCGCGAGGGCTGCACGGCGTAGACCGACTTGATCAGATAGTGCGCCGTCATGCCCTTCAGCAGTGCCGAGGCCACCGCGTCGGATTGCACGGCGTCGGGCACGTAGGCGACGAAATCAGCTGGGGCCGTGCAGAATTCAGCGTAGGCGCCGGTCGCGTTGGCGGTGACCACCCGGTCGCCGGGCTTGATGGCCGCGACGTCGTCGCCCACGGCGGCGACCGTGCCGCACACCTCGGTGCCGAGCACGAAGGGAACCTCGCGCGGATACAGGCCGGACCGGAAGTAGGTGTCGATGTAGTTGACGCCGATCGCGTCGGCCTCGATGAGCACCTCGCCGGGGCCGGGTTCGGGTTTCGGTTTCTCGACGTAGCTCAGGACCTCGGGACCGCCGGTTTGGGCGACTTCGATTGCGTGCATGTCACTATCATCCCCGGTGTGAAGATGGCATGAAGCTGGCCCGCCCCGATGTGTTCCATCCCAAGATCGTGCTGGCCGGCTGCCCGCAGCTGGTGGACGGCGACGGCGACGACGCCGGACTCATCGAGGCGCTGCGCCTGCGCGGCCTGCACGCGCGGTGGATGTCGTGGGACGACCCGCAGACCGAAGACGCCGATCTGGTGATCCTGCGGGCCACCTGGGACTACGCCGAGCGCCGCGAGGAGTTCCTGGCCTGGACCGACGCGGGTGCGCAACCTGCTCAACGCGCCGCAGGTGGTGGCCTGGAACAGCGACAAGCGCTACCTGGACGATCTGTCCGCCGCCGGTGTGCCGACGCTGCCGTCGTACTTCTTCGCGCCGGGGGAGAAGGTGCGCCTGCCCAAGGGCTCAGGGCGAAGTCGTCGTCAAGCCGGCGATCGGTGCCGGATCGATCGACACCCGCCGCTTCACCGACCGCTCCGCCGCCCGCGACCACGCCGCCGCGCTGCAGGACAGCGGCCGCACCGCGCTGGTGCAGCCCTACGACGCGCGGGTGGAAGCCGGCGAGACCGCGCTGGTCTTCCTCGGCGGTGAGCAGTCGCACGCCTTCACCAAGGGGCCGATGCTGCCGCCCGAGGGCGAGCTGCCCGGTCTCGACGACTCGGGAACCTTCGCCGAGGAGAAGCTGACACCCGCCGACCCGGACTTCGAGATGTGGGACGTCGGCCACGCGGCGCTCGAGGCGGCCGCACGGCACCTCGGCCTCACCGCCGCCGACCTGCTGTATGCCCGAGTCGATCTCATCGGCGGCGCGGACGACCCGCTGCTTCTCGAACTGGAGCTGATCGAACCGTCGCTGGGCTGGCGCCAGCTCGACGAGCAGGCCCGGCAGTTGCAGCAGCGGACGTTCGCGCTGTGCGTGGAGTCAGCTCTCGAGCGTCTTGGGCTCGGTCCGCTGTCGCATCGACGCCCATAGCGCGGCGGTCGCCGCGGTGCAGGCCGCCGCACCGGCGACGTGAAAGGCCACCAGCACGGCGGGCACGCCGGTGAAGAACTGCACGGCGCCGAGCAGACCCTGCGCGATCACCAGCACGATCAGCACCGACAGCCGCCGCATGATCGCCCGCGGAGCGTAGACGGCCAGCAGGCCGGCACCCAGACCGATCAGCAGCGACAGATAGATGAACAGGAACGTGGAGTGCGCGTGCACCAGCGTGATGATCTCCACCTCGAGGCGCGGCACGATCCGCTGCGGGCTCTTGTCGCCGGCGTGCGGGCCGGCCCCGGTCACCGTGGTGCCGGTGACCAACGTCGCCGACAGCGCCAGCGCGGTCAGTAACGTCAAGACCCGCAACGGTTTCGGCACCAGCGCGGTGGGGATGCCGTCGTCGGGCTCGCCGATCTTGACGTAGAGCAGGGTGGCCAGCCACACCATCACCATCGAGGCGAGCAGGTGCACGGCGACCGTCCACCACAGCAGGCCGGTGAGCACCGTGATGCCGCCGATCACCGCCTGCAGGACGGTCGAGGCCGGCATCAGCCAGGCGTAGACGAGGACCTCGCGGCGGCGCCGTGCCCGCGTGACGGCCAGCACCGCGAGGATCGCCGTGATGACGACGAGGAAGGTGATCATCCGGTTGCCGAACTCGACGGCCTGATGGATGCCGCGGGACCTCGGCGTGCGGGACGGGGGTGAAGCTGCCCGGGAAGCACTGCGGCCAGGTGGGGCAGCCCAGCCCGGACGAGGTCACCCGGACGATCGAGCCGGTGACCGCGATCCCGGCCTGCGTGAGGATGACCGCGGCGGCGATGATGCGCTGCACGCGCAGGCTGGGCAGTGGAAGCAGGTCCACCAGCCGCAGGAAAAACCGTCCGACGGGCACGGCCCGATCGTAGAGGAAGGCTAACTACGCCCTGTAGTAGGGCTGGTGTCAGGTGAAGCGGAACCAGCGCAGCGCGGCCAGCGCCGACACCCCGCCCCACACCGCGAGCACCGCGATGCCGAACCAGTCGACCGACAGCGTCATCGCCTGCGACAGCGCCTCGGTCAGCGCCCCGGACGGGGTGAGCCGGGCCACCAACGCGACGGCGCGCGGGACGGCCTGGGTCTCCAGGGTCAGCGCGCCGAGTCCGGCGAAGACGAACCACAGCAGGTTGGCGACCGCGAGCACGATCTCGGCGCGCAGTGTTCCGCCGAGCAGCAACCCCATCGCGACGAACCCCGCGGTGCCCAGCGCGATGATCACCGCGCCGAGCAGCAGGCCGGCCGGGTGCGGCCGCCAGCCCAGGGCCAGCCCGATGCCGCCGAGCAGCAGCGCCTGCAGGAACACCACCGTCACCACGGCGAGCGCCTTGCCGGCGATGATGCCCCACACCGGCAGCGCGGTGGCGCCGAGGCGTTTGAGCGCGCCGTAGCGACGGTCGAACGCGACCGCGATGGCCTGCCCGGTGAACGCGGTCGAGATCACCGCCAGCGCCATGATGGCGGGAACGAACACGCCGACCCGATGCTCGCCGAACGAGCCCAGCGGCAGCAGCGTGAGCCCGATCAGCAGCGTGATCGGGATGAACATCGTCAGCAGCAGCTGTTCGCCGTTGCGCAGCAACAGCTTCAGCTCCAGGCCGTACTGGGCGGCCAGCATCCGCGGCACGGTGTTCGGGCGCGGGTCGGGGCGGAAGGTGCCCGCGGGGAAGAGCTCGGTCATGGCCGCAGCTCCCTGCCGGTCAGGTCCAGGAACACGTCCTCGAGGCTGCGCTGCTCGACGCGGACGTCGGTGGCGAGCACGTTGAGCCGGGCGCACCAGCCGGTCACCGTCGCCAGCACCTGCGGGTCGATCTGTCCCTCGACCAGGTACTCACCCGGCGAGACCTCCCTGGCGGAGTAGTTCTCGGGCAGCGCGGAGACCAGCAGCGACAGGTCCAGGCGCCGCGGCGCGGTGAAACGCAGCTGCCCTTCGGCGCCGTTGTTCATCAGCTCGGCGGGTGTGCCCGCGGCGACCGACGAACCGTGGTCGATGATGACGATCCGGTCGGCCAGCTCCTCGGCCTCCTTGAGCTGGTGGGTGGTCAGCACCACCGTCACACCGTCGCGGCGCAGGGCGTCGATGAGCTCCCACACCACCAGCCGCGCGTGGGCGTCCATGCCCGCGGTGGGCTCGTCGAGGAACACCAGCTCCGGCCTGCCGACCAGCGCGCAGGCCAGGGCCAGTCGCTGCTGCTGTCCGCCGGAGAGCCGGCGATAGGTGGTGCGGGCGGCTTCGGTGAGCCCGAGGGTGTCCAGCAGCCAGGCCGGGTCGAGCGGGTCGGCGGCGTAGGAGGCGACGAGCTTGAGCATCTCGCCGGCGCGGGCCGCCGGATAGCCGCCGCCGCCCTGCAGCATGACGCCGATCCGTTCGCGGACGCGGGCGTTGTCGGCCACCGGGTCCAGTCCCAGCACCTCGATGGTGCCGGAGTCGGGCCGCACGAATCCCTCGCACATCTCGACGGTGGTGGTCTTGCCGGCGCCGTTGGGGCCGAGCAGCGCGAGCACCTCGGCGGTGTGCACGTCGAGGTCCAGGTCCGACACCGCCGTCGTCGACCCGTAGCGCTTGGTGACCCCGCGCAGCCGCACGGGGGTATCGGAGCCGGGACTCACGGGGACTCAGCGTAGGCGTCCGGCGCCGGGCGTGGCGCGGGCGGCTCGGTCGGTGCCGGCTCGGGTTCCTGACCGCTGAAGGTCTCGGCGGTGCCGGGCACGGTGCGCCAGGGCAGCCGGTGCAGGGTCAGCGCGATCAGCAGCAGCACGATCACGGTGCTGGCCACGGTGGCGTCGACGATCTGGAACAGCGCGAAGCGGTCGCCGTTGGCGGTCGGTCCGAAGATGCCGACGATGAGGGTCACCGCGATCGTGGCGATGCGGAATCCGGGCCGGGTGGCCCAGGCGGCCAGCGGGATGATCGCCCACAGCAGGTACCACGGTTGGACGACCGGGAACAGCAGGACCGTGGCGCCCAGCGCGACGCCGAGGCCGCCCACCGGATGCAGGCGCCCCCGCAGCACGGCCAGCAGCAGCCAGGTCACGGTGATGGTGATGATCAGCACGCCCATGGCGCGGGTCAGCGACAGCACGGCGGTGGTGTGATCGCCGAGGCCCAGCAGGATGCCGACCTGCCCGGTGCCCAGCGCCAGCAGCGTGGGCGGCGACATCCAGCTGCGCACCACGTTGGCGGTGCCCAGCGTGAAGATCCAGCCGAAGCCCAGCCCGCTGGCCCAGCCGATCAGCGCCATCACCAGCAGCGAGATGCTCATCATCAGGACACTGGCCAGCAGGAACGGCTTGACTGTGCCGCCCCAGCGATGGGCCAGCGCCATGGCCACGAACCCCAGCGCCAGCAGGCCCGGCAGCTTCACCTGCGACGACATGGTGATCAACACCACACCCGCAACCAGCAGGCCCACCGAGACCCACTCCTCGCGCCGTCGCGGCCAGTGTGCGCGACGTGCCCGCCGAGTCGATGCCGCGCAGCGCGAACTCGGTGCCGGTGAGCATCAGGCCCAGCATCAGCGCCTCGTTGTGGATGCCGGCCACCAGGTGCATCAGCAGCAGCGGGTTGGCGGCGCCCAGCCACAGCGCGCTGACCTCGGCCACGCCGCAGCGCCGGGCCAGCCGTGGCACGGCCCAGACGATCAGCCCGACGCCGATCAGCACCACGACGCGATGGCTGAGCACGGCGGCGACGATGTTCTCGCCGGTCAGCGCCGAGATGCCGCGACCGATCCACAAGAACAGCGGCCCGTACGGCGCCGGCGTCTCGCGCCACAGGCTGGGCACCGACAGCGTGAACACGTGGTCGAGGCCCAGACCGGGTGCGGGACCGACCTTGTACGGGTTGAGCCCGATCCGCGAGATCTGGCTCTGCGCGAGGTAGGAGTAGACGTCCTTGCTGTACATCGGCGGCGCGATGAGCAGCGGCACCATCCACAGCAGCAGGGTGTGGTCGAGTTGGCTGCGCGACATCCGGCGCGGGCCGAGCGTGAAGCGGCCCAGCATCAGCCAGGCCAGCGCCATCATCACCGCACCGGTGGTGGTCATCGTCAGCGAGACGGTCTGGATCCGTGACGGCAGGTTCAGCAGCCGCACCCCGAACGTCGGGTCCTGCACCACCGGCCGCGCTCCGGCGCCCAGCGCACCGATGCCCATCAGCACCGTGCCGGTGGCCCCGAACAGCCGGGTGCGCCGCATCGCGCGCACTTCGGCGTCGTTGAGGGGCGCGGCCACGGTGCGTTCGTCGCCGTGCAGACGGGCGATCGACGAACTCAACGAGTGTTGGCGGGCTGCCACCACAGCACTCTAACCGCCGGGCATGCCGGCGCCGGCGCTGCTGAGGGTGCCCTTGCTGGACACCGCCCGAGGAATTGCGTCACACTGGTGTTGTGAAAATCCCGTCCGACGTCTATCCGGTGCCCGCCGCGGGCCCGGTCGCGCATGACGGCCAGACGCGCCGCGCCATCGTGCGGCTGCTGCTGGAGTCGGGGTCGATCACCGCCGCCGAGATCGGACACCGGCTGGGCATCTCCGCCGCCGGGGTGCGCCGCCACCTCGACGCCCTCATCGAGGCCGGTGACGCCCAGGCCAACGCCGCGGCGGCATGGCAGCAGGTCGGCCGCGGCAGGCCCGCCAAGCGCTACCGGCTGACGCCCGCCGGCCGGGCCAAGCTCGAGCACACCTACGACGACCTGGCCTCGGCCGCGATCCGCCAGTTGCGCGAGATCGGCGGCGAGGAGGCGGTGCAGGAGTTCGCCCGGCGCCGCATCGACACCATCCTGGCCGGTGTCACCGACGGCCCCGACGACGTCGAGTCGACGGCGGAACGGGTCGCCGAGGCGCTGACGAAGGCCGGTTACGCGACCACCACGACGAAGGTCCGCGGCCCGATCCAGGGTATCCAGATCTGTCAGCACCACTGCCCGGTTTCCCATGTGGCAGAAGAGTTTCCGGAGCTCTGCGAGGCAGAGCAGCAGGCCATGTCGGAGATTCTGGGCACCCACGTGCAGCGGTTGGCGACGATCGCCAACGGCGACTGTGCCTGCACCACCCACGTACCGATGAACCCGGTACAGCCCTAGAGCAACACCTTCGGCGCACAGCCCGCGCCGAAGCCACCACGACCGACTAAGGAGCGTCGCCATGACACTCACACCGGACGCCAAGCCGGCCGAGCCGCTCACGCCAGGACGAGGCCATCGCCTCGCTGGGCACCTACGGCTACGGCTGGTCGGACTCCGACGTCGCGGGCGCCAGCGCCCGGCGCGGCCTGTCCGAGGCGGTGGTGCGCGACATCTCGGCGAAGAAGAGCGAGCCGCAGTGGATGCTCGACATCCGGCTGAAGGCCCTTCGCACCTTCGACAAGAAGCCGATGCCGAACTGGGGCTCCAACCTCGAGGGCATCGACTTCGACAACATCAAGTACTTCGTGCGCTCCACCGAGAAGCAGGCCGCGACCTGGGACGACCTGCCCGACGACATCAAGAACACCTACGACCGGCTGGGCATCCCGGAGGCGGAGAAGCAGCGCCTGGTGTCCGGCGTCGCCGCGCAGTACGAATCAGAGGTGGTCTACCACTCGATCCGCGAGGACCTCGAGGCGCAGGGCGTCATCTTCCTCGACACCGACACCGCGCTGCGAGGAGCACCCGGAGATCTTCAAGCAGTACTTCGGCACGGTGATCCCGGCCGGGGACAACAAGTTCTCCGCGCTGAACACCGCGGTGTGGTCGGGCGGCTCGTTCATCTACGTCCCGCAGGGCGTGCACGTCGACATCCCGCTGCAGGCCTACTTCCGGATCAACACCGAGAACATGGGCCAGTTCGAGCGCACCCTGATCATCGTCGACGAGGGCGCCTACGTGCACTACGTCGAGGGCTGCACCGCGCCGATCTACAAGAGCGACTCGCTGCACTCGGCGGTGGTCGAGATCATCGTCAAACCGCAGGGCGCGCGGTGCCGCTACACGACCATCCAGAACTGGTCGAACAACGTCTACAACCTGGTCACCAAGCGGGCCCGCGCCGAGGCGGGCGCCACCATGGAGTGGATCGACGGCAACATCGGCTCCAAGGTCACCATGAAGTACCCGGCGGTCTGGATGACCGGCGAGCACGCCAAGGGCGAGGTGCTCTCGGTGGCGTTCGCCGGCGAGGGCCAGCACCAGGACACCGGCGCCAAGATGCTGCACCTGGCGCCGAACACGTCGAGCAACATCGTGTCCAAGTCGGTGGCCCGCGGCGGCGGCCGCACCTCCTACCGCGGCCTGGTCCAGGTCAACAAGGGCGCGCACGGGTCGCGCTCGAGCGTGAAATGCGATGCGCTGCTTGTCGACACGATCAGCCGCAGCGACACCTACCCCTACGTCGACATCCGCGAGGACGACGTCACGATGGGCCATGAGGCCACCGTGTCGAAGGTCAGCGCCGATCAGCTGTTCTACCTGATGAGCCGCGGCATGACCGAGGACGAGGCGATGGCGATGGTGGTGCGCGGCTTCGTCGAGCCGATCGCCAGGGAACTGCCGATGGAGTACGCCCTGGAGCTCAACCGGCTGATCGAGCTGCAGATGGAAGGCGCGGTCGGCTGAGTGGCGCAGAATCTCACAGCGGCGGTCGAGGGCGTCATCGCCGCCAACAAGGGCGAGCAGTTCAGCTCCTTCGACGTCGACGCCTTCGAAGTGCCCGGCGGCCGCGACGAACTGTGGCGGTTCACCCCGCTCAAGCGGCTGCGCGGCCTGCACGACGGCTCCGCGCCGGCCACCGGAAGCGCGCAGCATCAGCGTCTCGGAGCAACCCGGGGTCACGGTGGAAACCGTCCGCCGCGGCGACCAGCGGCTCGGCCAGGGCGGTGTGCCCGCCGACCGCGTTGCGGCGCAGGCGTTCTCGTCGTTCAACGACGCGACCGTGCGTCACCGTGGCGCGCGACACCCAGATCGACGCGCCGATCGAGATCGCCGTCACCGGACCGGGTGAGGGCGCGACCGCCTACGGCCACCTGCAGATCCGCGCCGAGGAACTCGCCGAAGCCGTCGTGGTCATCGACCACCGCGGCAGCGGAACCTTCGCCGACAACGTCGAATTCGTCGTCGCCGACGCCGCCCGGCTGACCGTCGTGTGGATCGCCGACTGGGCCGACGACACGGTGCACGTCAGCGCCCACCACGCCCGGCTGGGCAAGGACGCCGTGCTGCGCCACGTCGCGGTGACCCTCGGCGGCGAGGTGGTGCGCATGTCGGCCACCGTCCGCTACGACGCCCCCGGCGGCGACGCCGAACTGCTGGGCCTGTACTTCGCCGACGAAGGCCAGCACCTCGAGTCGCGCCTGCTGGTCGACCACGCGCAGCCCAACTGCAAGTCCAACGTGCTGTACAAGGGTGCGCTGCAAGGTGATCCGGACGCCAAGAAGCCCGACGCGCACACCGTGTGGGTGGGCGACGTGCTGATCCGCGCCGAGGCCACCGGCACCGACACCTTCGAGGTGAACCGCAACCTGGTGCTCACCGACGGCGCCCGCGCCGACTCGGTGCCCAACCTGGAGATCGAGACCGGCGAGATCGTCGGCGCCGGGCACGCCAGCGCCACCGGCCGCTTCGACGACGAGCAACTGTTCTACCTGCAGGCCCGCGGCATTCCCGAGGAGCAGGCCCGCCGGCTGGTGGTCCGCGGATTCTTCGGCGAGATCATCGCCAAGATCGCCCTGCCCGACATCCGCGAACGCCTGACCGCCGCCATCGAACACGAACTGGCCATCACCGAATCGAGAATCACAGTGAGCACTCTGGAAATCAAGGATCTGCACGTCAGCGTCGCCAACGAGGACGGGACCGAGAAGGAGATCCTCAAGGGCGTCAACCTGACCGTGAAGTCGGGGGAGACCCATGCGGTCATGGGCCCCAACGGATCCGGCAAGTCCACGCTGTCCTACGCGATCGCCGGGCACCCCAAGTACCACGTGACGTCGGGGTCGATCACCCTCGACGGCGAGGACGTGCTGACGATGAGCGTCGACGAACGCGCGCGCGCCGGGCTGTTCCTCGCCATGCAGTACCCGGTCGAGGTGCCGGGTGTGTCGATGTCGAACTTCCTGCGCACCGCGGCCACCGCCGTGCGCGGCGAGGCGCCGAAGCTGCGGCTGTGGGTCAAGGAGGTCAAGGCCGCGATGGCCGACCTCGACATCGACCCGCAGTTCGCCGAGCGCAGCGTCAACGAGGGCTTCTCCGGCGGTGAGAAGAAGCGCCACGAGATCCTGCAGCTGGGCCTGCTCAAGCCGAAGATCGCGATCCTCGACGAGACCGACTCCGGTCTGGACGTCGACGCGCTGCGCGTCGTCAGCGAGGGCGTCAACCGCTACGCCGAGGCCGAGCACGCCGGCGTCCTGCTGATCACCCACTACACCCGCATCCTGCGCTACATCCAGCCGCAGTTCGTCCACGTCTTCGTCGACGGGCGCATCGTCGAGTCCGGCGGCCCCGAGCTGGCCGACGAGCTCGAGGAGAACGGCTACGAGCGGTTCACCCACCAGGCCTCCGCGGCAGGGGCATGACGTGACCGCCTCGGTGGACCTCGACGTCACGGCGATCCGCGCCGACTTCCCGATCCTGAGTCGGGTGATGCGCGGCGGGCACCAGCTGGCGTACCTGGACTCCGGGGCGACCTCACAGAAGCCGTTGCAGGTGCTCGACGCCGAGCGGGACTTCCTGACCCACCACTACGGCGCCGTGCACCGCGGCGCGCACCAGCTGATGGAGGAGGCCACCGACGCCTTCGAGCAGGGCCGCGCCGACATCGCCGCGTTCGTCGGCGCCGCCCCCGAGGAGCTGGTGTTCACCAAGAACGCCACCGAGGCGCTCAACCTGGTCGTCCTATGTGCTCGGCGACAGCCGGTACGAGCGGCGCCGTCGGGCCCGGCGACGTCATCGTCACCACCGAGCTGGAACACCACGCCAACCTGATTCCGTGGCAGGAGCTGGCGCGGCGCACCGGCGCCACGCTGGTGGTACGGCGTCACCGACGACGGCTCGACGTCGACCTGGACTCGCTGCAGCTCGACGAGCGGGTCAAAGTCGTTGCCTTCACCCATCATTCGAATGTGACCGGGACGGCACCGCCGGTGGCCGAGATGGTCGAGCGCGCCAAGGCGGTCGGTGCGCTGACGGTGCTCGACGCCTGCCAGTCCGTGCCGCACCAGCCCGTCGACTTCCGCGCCCTCGGCGTCGATTTCGCGGCCTTCTCCGGCCACAAGATGCTGGGCCCCACCGGGATCGGCGCGCTGTACGGCCGCGCCGAGCTGCTCGACGACGCTGCCGCCGTTCCTCACCGGCGGCTCGATGATCGAGACCGTCACGATGGAGGGCGCCACCTACGCGCCCGCGCCGCAGCGGTTCGAGGCCGGCACCCAGATGATCTCGCAGGTGGTCGGGTTGGCCGCCGCCGCGCGCTATCTCGACGACATCGGCATGGACGCGGTGGCCGCCCACGAGCACGGCTGGTCGCCGCCGCGCTGGAGGGTCTGGCGCCGATCCCCGGTGTGCGGATCATCGGCCCGGCGAACGCCGCGGAACGCCGGTCGCCGGTGGCGTTCGTGGTCGACGGCGTGCACGCCCACGACGTCGGCCAGGTGCTCGACGACGACGGGGTCGCGGTGCGCGTCGGGCACCACTGCGCGTGGCCGCTGCACCGCCGGTTCGGCGTGGCCGCCACCGTGCGAGCATCGTTCGCGGTGTACAACACCCTCGACGAGGTGGACCGGCTGGTCGCCGGTGTGCGTCGGGCGATCGAGTTCTTCGGAGGCTGAAGCGCGTGCGTCTGGAGCAGATGTACCAGGAAGTGATCCTGGACCACTACAAGCACCCGCACCACCGCGGGCTGCGGGAGCCGTTCGGCGCCGAAGTCCACCACGTGAACCCGACCTGCGGTGACGAGGTGACGCTGCGGGTGGCCCTGTCACGCGGACGGCGAGCAGGTCGAGGACATCTCCTACGACGGCCAGGGCTGCTCGATCAGTCAGGCCGCCACGTCGGTGCTCACCGACCAGGTGATCGGCCAGACGGTGGGCGACGCGCTCAAGACCGTGGCGGCGTTCACCGAGATGGTGTCCTCGCGCGGCACCGTCGAGGGCGACGAGGACGTGCTCGGCGACGGGGTCGCGTTCGCCGGGGTGGCGAAGTACCCGGCGCGGGTCAAGTGCGCGCTGCTGGGCTGGCTGGCTTTCAAGGACGCCGTCGCGGAGGCGCGGACTCGGCGTGCGAGCGATGACGACTTGGAGGCAGCAACGACGATGACCGGAGGACAAGCAAGCGACCCGATGACCGGTCAGCGACGAGTTGATCGGCCGACCTCGAGGAGGCGATGCGCGACGTCGTCGACCCCGAACTCGGGATCAACGTCGTCGACCTCGGTCTGGTCTACGGGATGAACGTGGAGAAGAGCGACACCGGCACGGTGGCGCTCGATCGACATGACGCTGACCTCGGCGGCCTGCCCGCTCACCGACGTGATCGAGGACCAGACGATGACCGCACTGGTCGGCGCCGGCCTGGTCAACGAGGCCAGGATCAACTGGGTCTGGAAGCCGCCGTGGGGACCGGACAAGATCACCGACGACGGCCGCGAGCAGCTGCGCGCCCTCGGCTTCACCGTCTAGGACCGACCGCACCCGGCCGATTAGCGTGAGTGCATGCTCACCGTCCCGCCCTTCGTCTGGCGCGCAGGCGCGCTCGGCCGGGCGCTGACGGTCGGCGTCGGGATCGGCGCCTTCCTCGGGGCACTGGCCTGGCTTGACTCCGGGATCGCGCTGTCAGGCGCTGCCGTGTTCGTCATCGTCGGCTCGGCCTACGGAATCTGGATGGGCCGCCGGATGGTCCGGTATTGGCCTGCCGCGGCCCAGTTGACCGGTGCGCAACGCGAACAGGTCGTTCGCGCGACCCGCGGCGGCAGGCGAGTGGACCAGCCCGCGCTCGCGGCGGCGGTGATCGAGTACCGCGACGGACTCCATGCGGCCGCGGAGAAGACGCACCGGTTCGGATGGCTGGTGGGGTTGGTCCTGGTGGTTGCGCTCGCGTCGGCGGTCTGGGACGCGCTGACCGGTTCGGTGCGCGACGTCGTGTCGTCCTGCGTGTACCTCGGGCTGCTGGCCATCGAGCTGTTCTGGTGGCCCCGGCGGCGGGATCGCCTGCTGTGCAACGCCGATCGGGCTGCAACGTCGGCCATGCACGCCATCGGTGACAACGAGAAGGGGAGTTCGGTATGACGGAGTCGATCGTCGCGACCAGGCGTCAACTGCACGGCATCGCCGAGAGTTTCATCGCCGGGCCGCAGTACCGCGCCGCAGGCACGATCCGTCTTGCCGTCCGCCCGGACGGCTTCACCGGGACGGCCGTTCCCATCGCAGTACACGGCACCCGGCTGGAATGGACGGACGGCGGCGTCGCGCTGGCGGGGCCGGTGAGTGGGATCGTGGCAGGCTGCCGGTCTGGATTTCGGCCCGCCGCCCGAGGACATGTATCACCCGGTGGCGCCGCTGGCCATCGACACCGTGCTCGATCTCGACGCCGACGCGGCAGAGGCCGTCAGCCGGAGTCTCTACGCCGGCGGAACCGCCATCAAAGCCGTTCTCCCCGAGGGGCATCCGGTGCTGTGGCCCGAACACTTCGACGTCGCGGTCACCGACAACGAGGTCAACTACGGCGTCTCGGCCGGTGACGACGGCCACCCGCTGCCGTATGCCTACGTGGGCCCCTGGGATTTCGCCGCGAACGCACGCACCGGCCCGTTCTGGAACGCGTCCTTCGGCGCGCTGTATCCGCTCGACCTGTCCGCCGACGTCGATACGCTGACCGCCGACATCGCGGAGTTCTTCCGCCGTGGGCAGGCGCATCTGTGATGCGCCGGTTAGCATCTGCAATCGATGGCGGCTGTCGCGGACGAGACGGCTCTGATCGCGGCGCTGCGCGCACGCGACGAAGCGGCGTTCGCCCGACTGGTCGACCAGCACACCCCGGCGCTGCTGCGGGTGGCGCGAGGTTACGTGCCCAGCCGCGAGATCGCCGAGGAAGTGGTGCAGGAGACGTGGATCGCACTGCTGAAGGGCATCGACAAATTCGAGGGCCGATCCTCCTTGCGCACTTGGCTTTTCGCGGTGATGATCAACATCGCCAAGGCGCGCGGCATCCGGGAGCGCCGCGGTGACGACGCCGAGATCGCGGCGTTCACCGGCGGCACCGTCGACCCGGCCCGGTTCCGGCCTGCCGGGCAACGCTGGGCCGGCCACTGGAAGAGCGGTGAGGAGCCGTCGCCGTTTCCCGACACCCCGGAGGGATCGGTACTGGGCCGCGAGCTCGTCGATGTGGCCCGCGCGGAACTGGACAAGCTGCCGCAGCGGCAACGGCAGGTGGTGACCATGCGCGACATGCTGGGATTCGACTCGAGTGAGGTGTGTGAGCTGCTGGACATCAGCGTGGCCAACCAGCGCGTGCTGCTGCACCGGGGCCGGGCGGTGGTGCGCAAAGCGCTCGAAGACTATCTGGCGGATCGATCATGAGGCCGCTGGACTGCGACGAGCTCGTCGAGCTGGTGACCGCCTACCTCGACGGCTCGCTCGATCTGGACACCCGGGCACGCTTCGATCTGCACCTCGCCGAGTGCGACGGCTGCGAGAACTACCTCCAGCAATTCCGCGGGACGGTGAGAACCCTGGGCAAGATCGCCGAGGACGATCTCGACCCCGGCTTCCGCGACAGGCTCCTGGAGTCCTTCCGCGACTTCAATTCCTGAACCGTTTGCTGTTCGCGATGGTAGACGTTCGGGTGTGCCGTCCCGCCCGGCGTGGTGGCCTGGCAGGGCGCTGCACGCCGGCGGGAATGAACGCGGTGCCGGCCTACGTTTAGTGTCCTCATGGTGGATGACGCTCGACTACAGGACCTGTTCACGCCGCTGACCATCGGGTCGCTGCGTCTGCACAACCGCTTCGCGATGGCGCCGATGACCCGGGCCGCCTCACCTGGGGGCATACCGGGACCCGATGTGGCCGCCTACTACGGGCGCCGGTCGGCCGGTGGGACGGCGCTGATCATCACCGAAGGTGTTCGCATCCCGCATCCGGCCGCCGGCTGGCCCGACGCCGTCCCCGAACTCGACGGCACCGAGGTGCTTCGCGGCTGGAGAGCGGTCACCGACTCGGTGCATGCCGGCGGGGGCGCGATCGCCGCCCAGCTGTGGCACCAGGGCGCCGCGCGCGGTCAGCACGACGGTGACACCGCCGACCAGCTGCCGGTCAGCCCGTCGGGCGTGGACGTGGCGGGCAACCCGGTTGGCCGGGCGCTGAGCACCGACGAACTGGCCTCGGTCGCCGATGCCTACGCCCGAGCCGCCGTCAACGCCCGCGAGTCGGGATTCGACGCCGTCGAGCTCCACGGCGCCCACGGCTACCTGCTCGACCAATTCCTCTGGGCCGAAACGAACCACCGCACCGATGGTTACGGCGGCTCGCTGGAGGCCCGCACCCGGTTCCCGGCCGAGGTCGTCGCCGCCGTGCGCGCGGCCGTCGGCCCGGAGTTCCCGATCATCTACCGCTTCTCGCAATGGAAGATGAACCGCTACGACGCGTCGGTCGCAGGCGACTCCGGTGAGCTCGAACGGGTCCTCGGACCGCTTGGTCGACGCCGGGGTGGACGTGCTGCACCCGTCGACCCGACGCCACTACCTGCCCGGCTTCCCGGATGAGGATCCGCAGCTGAGCCTGGCCGGCTGGACCAAGAAGGTGACCGGCAAGCCGGTCATCGCCGTGGGCTCGGTGGGATTGGAGACGGAGTTCAAACCGGGCGAGCCCGGCGGCCCCATCTCCGCCGCACCCGTCGACCGGCTGCTGGACCAGTTCGACGCCGGTGAGTTCGACATCATCGCCGTCGGCCGCGCTCTGCTCGCCGACCCGAATTGGGTCAACCACCTGCGCGACGGCCGGCTCGGCGAGTTCGGTGGTTTCGACGCGGCCACCGCCCTGTCCCGTTTGTACTGATTCCGACAGGGAACAGACCGGATAACCCCGACGTTAGGACTTTCGTGGCTACTCGAGACCTCACGGCACAGGATTTCAACGACACCCTCGCCGGCAACGACATCGTTCTGGTCGACTTCTGGGCGTCGTGGTGCGGACCGTGCCGCGCCTTCGCCCCGACCTTCACCGCCTCGTCGGAGAAGCACCCCGACGTCGTCTTCGGCAAGGTCGACACCGAGGCGGAGCAGCAGCTCGCCGCGGCCGCCGAGATCCGCTCCATCCCGACGCTGATGGCGTTCAAGAAGGGCAAGCTGATCTTCAACCAGGCGGGCGCACTGCCGCCCGCCGCGCTGGAGGACCTGATCCGTCAGGTCAAGGAGTTCGACGTCGACGCCGCCGTCTCGGCGCAGGGTCAAGCCGAGGAAGTCTAGCCGAGCCGTCCGCCGGCCAGCACGCGATAGCGTGCAATGGTGAATCGTGACTCTGGCTTCGTCCTCGTCGACAACCCGCAACCGCATGTCGCCCTGGTCACCCTGAACCGCCCGGAGCGGATGAACTCCATGGCGTTCGACGTCATGATCCCGCTCAAGGAGGTCCTGACCGAGCTGAGCTACGACAACTCCGTGCGGGTGGTGGTCCTCACCGGAGCGGGGCGCGGCTTCTCATCGGGGGCCGACCACAAGTCGGCCGGCTCGGTGCCGCACGTCGCGGGACTGACCCGCCCGTCCTACGGCCTGCGGTCGATGGAACTGCTCGACGATGTGATCCTCGCCATGCGCCGGCTGCACCAGCCGATCATCGCCGCGGTCAACGGTGCGGCGATCGGTGGTGGCCTGTGCCTGGCGCTGGCCGCCGACATCCGGGTGGCCGCCGACCACGCCTACTTC